>JAFVHU010000012.1 GCA_017474385.1 Afipia sp.
TTCGAGTGTGAGAATGCGTTCCAGCAGAAGCTGCGGCGGAACGGAAATCGTAACGGACATAGGCTAACTCCCAAGACAACAAACGTGGCGATGGACCCGGCTGACCGGACCCTATCAGTTCTTTTCGATGCGGATGACCTGTGGACGGCCAGTTATCACCCGATCTTGCTGGACGGCATGCAACGCATGTCGCACTGCATCCTCGGTGGTTGCGTACGTGATGAGGATGACCGGCACCGGCGATGGCTTGCCGCGCGTATTTGTCAGATCGACTGTGCCGTCACGATGACGCTGCACGATCGATTCAATGGAAATTTTCTGCTCGGCGAGACGCGTCGCGATGGTCGCCGCGGTTCCGGCAAGGTCACGCGCCATCAGGCGAATGTAGTAGCCGCCTTCGTGACGCTTCATCGGCGCCTTGGTCGCGATTTTCAGCTTCGCAATCGGCCGCCCGAACGGAGCTGCGCGAATGCCTCGCGCCACGTCCGCGATATCGGCAAGCACAGCGGACGCGGTCGCAGCGCCACCGGCGCCTGGGCCCACCAGCGTGACCGGCGGAATTCCCTCGCCGTCGATGGTCACAGCATTCGTGACGTCCATGACCTGCGCAATCGAGGATGACTTCGGCACCATGGTTGGGTGCACGCGCTGCTCGATCCCGGATTCGGTGCGAACCGCAACGCCAAGCAGTTTCACCCGATAGCCAAGCTCTTCAGCCGCGCGGAGATCTTCCGGCGCGATGGATGAAATGCCTTCGACGTAGACCGCGCTCTGATTGACCTTGGTGCCGAACGCAAGGCTCGCGAGAATGGCGAGTTTCTGCGCGGTGTCGTGCCCGTCGACGTCGAACGACGGATTAGCCTCCGCATATCCGAGCCGCTGCGCGTCTTTGAGACACTCCGCGAACGACAGTCCCTCGCGCTCCATCCGTGTCAGGATGTAATTGCAGGTGCCGTTGAGAATGCCGTAAACGCGATGGATATCGGTGCCCGCAAGCCCTTCGCGCAAGGTCTTGATAACGGGAATGGCCGCGCCAACCGCGGCCTCATAGTTCAGCGCGCCGCCATGCTTCTCGGCCAGCGCAGCCAGGCGCGAACCGTGTTTAGCGATCAGCGCCTTGTTCGCCGTGACCACCGATTTGCTGTTCCGCAGCGCGGCTTCGATTGCCGACAGGGCGGGCTCACCGGAGCCGCCCATCAGTTCGACGAAGCAGTCGATCTTCGGATCGTTGGCCAGCGCTAGCGGGTTCTTGGCCCACTCAATCCCACGCAGATCGACACTGCGCTTCTTTGCTTTTGAACGTGCGGATACCGCGACCACCCGGACGCCACGGCCACACCGCGCCGACAAGGCCCTGCCCTGACTTTCGATCAGGCGGACTACCTCGGCACCCACGGTACCGAGGCCCGCAATACCCACCTTGAGGGGTGCGACCATCTTGTTGAAAACCTGCCGGAAAATTACCGCCGATTGGCGAGAGGAACCACGTTGTGCAACGATTCAACGCCAGTTTCAAGGAAGCGCCGGATATTGCGGGCTGCCTGGCGAATACGCTGCTCGTTTTCCACCATCGCGATGCGGACATAGCCTTCGCCATGCTCGCCGAAGGCGACTCCCGGTGACACAACAACACCGGATTTTTCCACCATCAGCGTGGCGAACTGCATGCTGCCGACCTCGCGAAACTTCTCCGGCAACGGCGCCCAGGCGAACATCGACGCCGCTGGCGGCGGAATATCCCAGCCCGCACGGCCAAAGGTTTCCACCAGTACGTCGCGGCGCTTGCGGTAAGTGTCGCGCATTTCCTTGATGCAATCCTGCGGACCGTTCAGCGCGGCGGTTGCCGCGACCTGGACCGGCGTGAACGCGCCGTAATCGAGGTACGATTTGACGCGGGTCAACGCTGCGATGATCCGCTCATTGCCAACCGCAAAGCCCATGCGCCAGCCGGCCATCGAGAACGTCTTCGACATCGAGGTGAATTCAACGGTGACGTCGATCGCGCCCGGCACCTGCAAAACAGAAGGCGGCGGCACTCCGTCGAAATACAGCTCCGCATAGGCCAGATCGGACAGAATGAAGATCTCGTGCTTCTTCGCGAACGCGACGAGGTCCTTGTAGAAATCGAGCGAGGCGACATAGGCCGTCGGGTTTGACGGATAACACGCGATCATCGCGATCGGCTTGGGGATCGAGTGAATGATCGCCTTCTCGAGCGCGCTGAACAATTCCGGAGTCGGCTCGGCGGGAACAGAGCGAACCACGCCGCCGGCCATCAGGAAGCCGAAGGCGTGGATCGGGTAGCTCGGGTTCGGCACCAGCACCACGTCACCGGGTGACGTGATGGCCTGCGCGACGTTGGCGAAGCCTTCCTTGGAACCGAGTGTCGCAACGACCTGGGTTTCCGGATTAAGTTTCACGCCGAACCGGCGCTCGTAATAGGCAGCCTGCGCGCGGCGCAGGCCCACGATGCCCTTCGACGCCGAATACCGGTCGGTCCGCGGCTTGCCGAGGGTCTCCTTGAGCTTTTCGATCACATGCGGAGGGGTCGGAAGATCCGGATTTCCCATGCCGAGGTCGATGATATCGGCCCCGGCGTTCCGCGCGGCCGCCTTGGCCCGGTTGACTTGCTCGAACACGTAAGGCGGCAGACGGCGGATACGGTAAAACTCTTCCATGGGTTGGGCTCCGAAGGCCGGTAAAACCGGCGATAACAACGAGATCAGTAACGTGTTTTGTACCGAAGTGGAATTCGGTACGGCGGTTAGAAGACACGGAATTTCAGCATATTAAGCGGATTCGAACGCGATGCGGGGAGACCCGCACCAGAATTTGCATTTTTGCGATTGAATCGTGGTCTTTTTAGCACCAACCGGGGGTTGCGGCGAAGCAGAAAACTCAGTTTCTGCGGCGCTGAGCGGCCTGGGCACCGGATGCCTGTCTGTCGCGGGCCGCCAGCAAATCCTTCTCCAGTTTGGCCTGCTGAGCCTGATCCAGCACCGTCTCCTGGCGGGGAGCTGGAACATCATGCACGGGCAGGTACTCGGCCGGGGTCGCAGGCCGTGGCGGTGTATTGGCGGGCAGCCCTAGCAGGGGCGCGTCAGCGATCGTGGACGCGCAACCGCCCAGCACAATGCCAAGCAACAGCAAGCCGGCCAAAGCCGGCGACCGCCGAACCCGATGCGTGTGGCGTCGCACAGAAATTGTCACGTCCCTGATTTCAATCGGCACGATTCCTGCTCGGGAAATGCGCAGGCGATCTGAACTCAACATCGACGGGAAGCATTACCCCCCGAAGAATGTCGGCGCGGAGCAGATCGTGTTCATGAGGCCCTAATATGACCGAAGTATTAATCATGCCGCAACGCAGCACATGCAAATCAGCAGGCCCATCCGAACTATGCCATGATGATGATGCGAACTCACAAGGTTCGCGGTTTGAAACAAGAGTTTAGAAGCAAGCGATGAGTGACACTCTGCTAAGCACCAAGTCTGGGGACTCCGGCGCCGCGAAAAGCTTCGATCCAGAGGTCTTCTCGGCCAATCTCGCGCGTGCTCTTGAATCAAGCGGCCGCGCCCTCTCCGCCTATCTGAAGCCACGTGCAAATGGCGACGAAAAGGGTCGCCCTCCCGGCGAACTAAATGAACTGGTAAAGACGTTCACGTCCGTGGCGGAGTACTGGCTCTCCGACAAGGACCGCGCCGCCAGCGTTCAGGCAAAGCTGGGCAAGGCTTATCTGGATCTGATGACAAGCGCTGCACGCCGCTTGTCCGGAGAAGCAACGACGCGCGCCGCCGATCCATCGCCGCGTGACAAGCGCTTTCAGGATACGGAATGGAAGACCAATCAGTTTTTTGATTTTGTAATGCAGGCCTATCTGCTGACAACGCAGACCGCGAATGATCTGGTCAAGAACGCGGATGGTCTCGACCCGCATACCCGCAAGAAGGCGGAATTCTACGTTCAGCAGGTCACGAACGCGATTTCACCGTCGAACTTCGTGCTGACGAATCCGGAAGTGCTGCGGCAGACGCTGTCGAGCAACGCCGACAATCTCGTGCGTGGCATGACCATGCTCGCGGAGGATATCGAAGCCGGGCACGGCAATCTCAAGATCCGCCAGTCGGCGGGCAATCTAGAGATCGGCCGCGATGTGGCGCTGACACCGGGCAAGGTGATCTACCAGAATGAGATCATGCAACTCATTCAATATACGCCGGCGACGGAATCTGTTCTCCGCACGCCGCTGCTCATCGTGCCGCCCTGGATCAACAAGTTTTATATTCTCGACCTCAACCGGCAGAAGTCGTTCGTCCAGTGGTGCGTCAATCAGGGCGTCACGGTGTTCCTGATCTCATGGGTCAATCCCGACAAGAGACTCGGCGGCAAGACCTTCGAAGATTACATGCGCGAAGGTCCGCTGACGGCAATGGACGTCATCGAGAAGGCCACCGGCGAAATGCGCGTCCACACCATGGGCTACTGCGTCGGCGGCACGCTGCTTGCGACGACGTTGGCGTGGCTTGCCGAAAAGCGTCAGGTGCGTGTGACCTCGGCGACCTTCCTGGCCGCACAGGTCGATTTCACCCATGCAGGCGATCTGCTGGTGTTCGTCGACGAGAGCCAAATTTCGAATCTCGAACGTGACATGAAACAGGCCGGCGTGCTCGAAGGCAGCAAGATGGCGATGGCCTTCAACATGCTTCGTTCGAACGATCTGATCTGGTCGTACGTCGTCAGCAATTATCTGAAAGGCAAGGAGCCGGCAGCATTCGACCTGCTGCACTGGAATTCGGATGCGACCCGCATGCCGGCGGCCAACCATTCCTTCTATCTTCGTAATTGCTATCTTGAGAACCGCCTGTCCACCGGCTCCATGACCATCGACAATGCGCAGCTCGATCTCTCCAAGGTGAAGGTGCCGGTCTACAATCTCGCCACCAAAGAGGATCACATCGCGCCGGCCGAATCCGTGCTCTACGGTTCGCAGTTCTTCGGCGGCCCGGTCAAATACGTGCTCGCCGGCTCCGGCCATATCGCCGGCGTGGTCAATCCGCCGGAGCTGGGCAAATACCAGTACTGGACCAACGATCGCATTGGCGACATCACCCTCGCCGACTGGGTCAAGGACGCGCAGGAGCACGAGGGATCATGGTGGCCGGATTGGCGCTCATGGCTTGAGTCTATCGACGCCGAGCAGGTGCCCGCCCGCGTTCCCGGCACCGGACCTCTGGAAGTCATTGAAGACGCTCCGGGAAGCTATGTCCGGGTCCGCGCCTGAGTATAACGCCTGCCGCGACGTTGGCCTTGCATCGCCAATCGTCTATGACTTCACACGTTATTTGCTTCGTCGACTCGCCCCGTTACATGACGGGACGGTGAAGGCATTTCCACCCGCCTCCGGGCAGGCCTTGCAAGATTGGAAGGAAGAACGTCGATGACACGTGAACTGTTCTGGCTGACGCTGACCGTTATTCTCACCGGCCTGCTCTGGGTGCCCTACGTTCTCAATCGCTGTCAGATTCGCGGTCTTGGCGGCGCGATGGCCAACCCGTCACGGAACGACAAGCCGCTGGCCGACTGGGCCAACCGCATGCTGTTCGCCCATGACAACGCTGTCGAAAATCTGGTGATCTTCGCGCCGCTGGTTCTGATCCTCAACGCAATCGACTATTCGACCAAATGGACCGTACTCGCTTGCGCCGTTTACTTCTGGGCACGGCTGGCGCACCTGATCGTTTACACACTGGGTGTTCCAATTCTGCGCACCCTCACCTTCACGATTGGGTTCATCGCACAGGCTGTTCTCGCGCTGGCGATTTTCAAGATTCTATGATCCGCACATCGCCAAAATGCCGGACGGTTGCGTCCAGAGAGAATTCAATCCGCGAGCGTCTCAGACGCAATGATAAGGCTTTGCTGATCTTTGTTTCAGCATTTGTGCTGTGCGTGCCAATTTTAGGTTACATCGGAATATATAACCGAGGTATGGGTCCGCTAGCTTTAGTATTCGTTTCCGTACTAGCGGTGCTGCTGGTGACGGGATGTGTGGTCCTGCTGCTTATTTTTCGTATTGCGACTCTGAGGCTTTTTCAATCACCGCTAATTCTGGCTTCCGTTGCAATTTTGGCGGGACAACTGCAGATATACAGTGCGGTGTATCATGGGATCGACCTCTATCGCCTCTTCAGCAATTTGTCTTTCTACCAGGCAAAAGTAGAAGCAAGCAGCACATCTCCGCGTTTCATCACGTTCGATTGGGGAAGCGCCGGTTTCGCAGGGCAAAGTAGCTGGCGCTATCTGCTATTTGACGAAACCGGCCATGCCACCAACCCGCCACCCGGAACTGAAAGTACGGCCACATCGCTTATGCCAAGCTCGAATTGTTCAATGACGATTTCCCATCTTTGGGATCGGTTCTATTCGGTTAGCGTCAACTGCTAATCTCCAGACTCATGGAAACATCGGCGGCTGATCGATGCCCATCGTCTCAGAAAGGCCGAGCACCAGATTCATGTTCTGCACGGCCTGGCCCGACGCGCCCTTGGTGAGGTTGTCGAGCGTCGAGATAATGATCGCGCGTCCAGCGATGCGATCCGCGGCCACGCCAATGAATGTCATGTTCGAGCCGCGCACGTGCCGCGAATGCGGAGTCTTGCCGAACGGCAGGACGTGAACGAACGGCTCCTTCTCATACTGGTTCACCAGAATTTCGTGAAGATCCTGCGCGATCTTCCCCCGGCGTCCCCTCACGTAGATGGTGGAGAAGATGCCGCGGTTCATCGGAAGAAGATGCGGCGTGAACGATACGACGACCTCCTTGCCGGCGGCTTTGGAAAACTCCTGATCGAGTTCAGCCATATGCCGATGCTGGCCGACGCCGTAGGCGTTGAAGCCTTCGGAGACTTCCGAGAACAACATCTCTTCCTTCGCCGAGCGCCCTGCACCCGTCATGCCGGATTTGGCATCGATGACGATTTCGTCCGGCTCGATCGCCTTGGCTTTCAACAGCGGGATCAGCGGCAACTGCGCGCAGGTCGTGTAGCAGCCGGGATTAGCGACCAGCCGCGCCTTCTTGATGTCGCGCCGATAGATTTCCACGAGCCCGTAGACGGCTTCTTTCTGAAGTTCGAGCGCATGATGGTCATGCCCATACCATTTGGCATAGGCCGCAGGATCTTCCAGCCGGAAGTCGGCCGACAGATCGACGATCTTGATGTCCGGCGCCTTCGCGAAGACGTCCTTCAACACCTTCTGCGTGGTGGCATGCGGCAACGCGCAGAACACCAGATCAAGCCCGGCGTTGGCCCAATCGACCTCATCGATTGTCACCAGCCGCGGGAGATCATATGGCGCGAATTGCGGGAATACGTCGCCCATCATCTGCCCGGCGCGCCTGTCGGCCGTCAGCACGGCAATCTCCACTCGGGGATGGCGCAACAGCAGCCGGACGAGCTCGGCCCCGGTGTAGCCGGAGGCGCCAAGGATGCCGATTTTCTTCTTCGTGCTCATGGCGCGATCCCTTCGTGCACAGTGCTCAACGTTTCATTGTCTTCAATGGAGGCAAAAGCCTGCGGGCGCATAGCGCGCATCGCAGCCGACAGTTTCTGCGCGCCCGCGGACTTCTGTAAGGCCAAAGCGCGGGTCACCGCAACATGGTCCGCATCCGATTTATGCTGGTTCAGCTTGAAGCTGCCTTCGACCCCCTCAACCGTCATGACCAGCCCCACGATTGCTTTCATCATGGCATCGAACCGGCCGGACGACATCTTGTCGACCGTCCAAGGCTTCTTCGGCGCAAGGTCGTTTTCGAACCGGGCGCTGGCCTGATTGAGGTGATCGGGCAACTGCTGTCCGCTCATGACACGGACCGCGCCTGTCATATGAACTGTTTCATAAAGCCATGTCGGCACCTGATCGGGCGAAACGTACCAATCGGGCGACACGTAGGCGTCCGCATCGCTCACGGCGAACAGCCACGGCGTCACGCCATCGGCGAGACCGATAAGCGGATTGTGGCGGGCGAGATGAAAGCAGACCAGCGGTGTGCCGTCGCTCCCATACTCGATATGAAACGGCACCGGCGACGCGATCGGCTTGTGGCCATCATGGGCGCAGGCCAGCCCGAATCCACGCGCGGCGGCGAACGCGAGGCAAGCAGCGCGGTCAACTCGGAAGGCGGGCGGAACGTACATTGCAAACTCCTGCTTCTGCGAGGAGCCGCCTGAGATCAAACCGCGTGTTGGGGGAGTAAAGCGTGCCGCGGACTGTCTCCGGCGGCACGAGGGGAGATCTTAAACGCAATCAACCGCCCATACCGCGAGAATGCGGCGGCGGCGGGCAGCAATGATGGTTGCGTTCAAAATCATGGGCGCGGATATAGGTCCGCGCCCAAATTTCGTCAAGCCACGATCGGTCAACTCAGATGGCCGGATTCCACGGTGCCGGTACCCAGCGATAGCCGGTGCCGTCCTTCTCGATGTTGGCAAGGCCCGGGAATGGGTAATGGAAGCCCTGCACACGCATTCTGTCCGCCGCGAGCATGTCATAGACCTTGCGCCGGGTGACTTCGGCCTGGGGACCGTCCTGATCGAAGAACGCCTGCCAGCCGGGATTGCGAGCGAACAGGTCCGGATTGTTGGTGACGTCCGACTGGATGAACACCTTGTCCGAGCCTGAAGACAGCACGTACGATGTGTGACCGGGCGTGTGGCCGATGGTCTCGACTGCAAGCAGGCCAGGCAAGACATCCTTGCCCCATTCATAGGGCGTGACCTTCTTTTTCAATCCGGCCTCGAAAACGCGCCGGTTGTTCTTGAACAGGCCTTCCATGCGGCCTGCGGGAGCGCGGCTCATCTCGCCGTCGTCCATCCAGAATTTCCATTCGACCGCAGGCACGAGCACCTCTGCATTCGCAAACGCAGGCTGACCATCTGCGGTGAGCAATCCGTTCACATGGTCGCCGTGGAAATGAGAAATCACCACCATGTCGACCGCCTTGGGATCGATCCCTGCGGCAGCGAGATTGCTGGCGAACTGTCCGTTGGCACCTTTGCTCGACGCCAATGCGCCGGGGCCGTTGCCTGTATCGATGACGATCAGCTTGCCGCCTGTGTTGACCACGAGCGGTCCGAAATAGATCGTTACAGAATCGCGTGGCCGAAATGCTTTCTCGAGCGAGGCGTTCACTTCCTCTTTCTTCGCATTCGTCACAAAATTGTCAGCAAGCGGAAACGTAGTGGACCCGTCGGAGACAACGGTCACTTCGGCATCGCCAACCTTGTAGCGATAGAAGCTCGCGTTCTGCTTGCCGGCAACGGGTGCTGCCGCCTTTGCGGGATTTGCGGATATCAGCGGAGCCGCAGTGAGAACAGCAGCGCCAGCCAGTGCATGACGTCGTGTCAATTCCATCTTGTTTCTCCCGGTTTGTGAGATTCAAATGCCGCTGTTATTCGCGGTCGTTCGCATGCCGCCTTGTTGCAAATCATTCGCAGCACGCCCACGCACGACAACCGGCGCGTCAATTTAACACCGAATCGCGACAGCTATTCCTGATCACAAATAGTTTGAAACGACCCAGGTCACATGAGCAGTTTGACGCCGAACATGCCGGGCGCCATCAAGAGGCCTGCCCACAGGAATGCAGAGGCGAAGTTGGCGAACTGGAAGTGCCAGTACTCCATCTCGACAATGCCTGCGACGAGCGGCACGGTCGCACGCAGCGGCCCGGAAAAGCGGCCGATGAAAATGCCGAGCACGCCCCACTTCTGCATGAAGCGCTCCGCGCGCGGCAGCATGTCCGGAAAACTCGACATCGGCCACATGTGAGCTATTCGATCGTGAAACCTGACTCCGATCCAGTAGGAGACCCAGTCTCCCATCGCCGCACCGAGCCCGCCCGCAATCCACACCGGCCAGAAGCTGATGCCGCTGACGCCGATCAGCGCACCGATCGACACCAGTGCGCCCCAGGCGGGGATGACCAGCGAGAGAAACGCGAGCGACTCCGCGAACGCGAGCGCGAATACAACGGGCATAGCCCACATCTGATGGTCGCGGACGAATTCGGCGATCCCGCGAGTCATTTCTTCAAAAGTCATGCAATGTCCCAATCCGGCTTATCGAATCTGCCGGTTTCCCCTGATCCCGATTACCACGGCGGCAGCTGCCATGTTTGGGAACCGCCTGCGTCACATTTGCCGCCCTAACCATGGCATAGTAACAGCCAGCGATTCGCCCCCCGATCACGATATATCAAGATTTAAGAAGCATGCCGAAGCCTTTGAAAAAGAAAGAAAAAACAGATGCCGACCTGTTCGCCTCGTCGGATCGGAAGCCCCGTGCGGCCGCAAAGGCCACCGCCAAGCCCTCAGGCGCGGAGGCCGGCTACACCGCGCGGGACATCGAGGTGCTCGAGGGGCTGGAGCCCGTTCGCCGCCGTCCCGGCATGTACATTGGCGGCACCGACGAGAAGGCGTTGCATCACCTGTTCGCGGAAGTCATCGACAACTCGATGGACGAAGCGCTGGCCGGTCACGCGACTTTCATCGAAGTGCATCTTGGCGCCGACGGTTATCTCACCGTGGTCGATAACGGACGCGGCATCCCGGTCGATCCGCACCCGAAATTCCCGAAGAAGTCCGCGCTCGAAATCATCATGTGCACGCTGCATGCCGGCGGCAAGTTCGACTCCAAGGTTTATGAGACGTCCGGCGGCCTGTACGGCGTCGGCGTGTCGGTGGTGAACGCCCTCTCCTCGCAGCTCGTCGTCGAGGTCGCGCGCAATCAGCAACTCTACAGAATGACCTTCGAGCGCGGAAAGCCGAAGGGCAAGCTCGAAGAGCTCGGCAAGATCAACAACCGCCGCGGCACCAGCATCCGCTTCAAACCCGATACCGATATTTTCGGCACGAAAGCCGTGTTCAAGCCGCAGCGCCTGTTCAAGATGGCGCGCTCGAAGGCGTATCTGTTCGGCGGCGTCGAAATCCGCTGGCGCTGCGACAAGGAATTGCTCAAAGGCGTCGATGACGTCCCGGCGGAAGACACCTTCCATTTCCCCGGCGGCTTGAAGGACTATCTCGCTGCCGCAATCCACGCGGACACGCTGGTGCACCCGGATATTTTCTCGGGCAAGTCCGGACGCAATGGTGCCCACGGCGCCTGCGAATGGGCCGTCGCGTGGACCGCCGACGCAGATGGCTTTCTGTCGTCCTACACCAACACCGTTCCGACGCCGGACGGCGGCACGCACGAAGCGGGCTTCCGCAGCGCGCTGCTGCGCGGACTGAAGGACTACGCCGAGCGTATCGGCCAGGGCAAAAAAGCCTCATCCATCACATCCGAGGACGTGATGGTCGGCGCGGCCGCGATGCTATCGGTGTTCGTCCGCGAGCCTGAATTTCAGGGTCAGACCAAGGACCGGCTGGCAACCGCCGAAGCGCAGAAGATCGTCGAACAGGCCATCAAGGACCCGTTCGATCACTGGCTGACCGGCAATCCGTTGCAGGCCAACAAGCTGCTGGAATTCGTGGTGGAGCGCGCCGACGAGCGGCTGCGCCGCCGCGCCGAGAAAGAAACCTCGCGCAAGACCGCGGTGAAGAAACTGCGGCTGCCGGGCAAGCTGGCCGACTGCACCAACAACGCGACCGAAGGCTCCGAACTCTTCATCGTCGAAGGCGACTCGGCAGGCGGCAGCGCCAAGCAGGCGCGCGACCGCAAGACTCAGGCGATCCTGCCGCTGCGCGGAAAGATCCTCAACGTCGCATCCGCAACCAAGGACAAGCTCACGGCGAACGCGCAGCTTGCCGACCTCATTCAGGCGATCGGAGCCGGGATCGGCGCGCAGTATCGCGAAGAGGATTTGCGCTACTCACGCATCATCATCATGACCGACGCGGACGTGGACGGCGCGCATATCGCCTCGCTGCTCATCACGTTCTTCTATCGGCAGATGCCGCGCCTGATCGACGAAGGCCATCTCTACCTCGCGGTGCCGCCGCTCTATCGCCTCACCCACGGCTCCAAGACGGTGTACGCACGCGACGAGGCGCATCGTGATGAACTCCTGAAGAAGGAATTCCACGCCAACGCCAAGGTCGACATCGGACGCTTCAAAGGCCTCGGCGAGATGATGCCGGCGCAGTTGAAGGAAACCACGATGGACCCAACGAAGCGCTCGATGCTGCGCGTCGTTCTGCTGCCGGACGACCGCGAAGGCACCGCGGATTCCGTCGAGCGCCTGATGGGCACCAAGGCCGAAGCCCGCTTTGCCTTCATTTCCGACAAGGCCGAGTTCGCCAGCGAGGATCTGCTGGACGTGTAGCTTTATTCATTCATAGGATTGGTCGTGACCGTTACTGAAGATGCGGCTTCAAACGATTCTGCTCGGACCGGAACCATCCGGACAATCATCGGCTTGGCACAGGGCATCGTCCTGTATCTTCTATTCGACGCAAGCCAATCCAAAGCTTGGCCTGCAACGGACGGTCCCACGTTTGCAGCCCTTTATACCACCGCGATATTCGTTCCGCTAATTGCCGTTACCGCGTTGGGGCATCTTCGCGTAGCTCTCCTTGTCGGCTGGGCGCTTTTCGCCACGCTGCTATGTGCTGGTCTCGCTTATTATGACATCATCCGCGATCCCGTCGCGCTAGCGGTGCCGCGTCATTATCCTTCAGCTCAGTTTTGGCTTTCACTCTCATTCGGATTGTTCATAGGACATAATCTCCTGATATCTGGCGCAAGTGACGGTCGTTTTTTTGCGCGTTACCCGACCTATTTCGAGACCTCATGGAAGTATGGGCTCCAAATCTTCATGGCGGCACTGTTTGCCGTCGTATTTTGGTTACTGTTGAAGCTCGGAGCGGAATTATTCAAGTTGATCAAAATCGACTTGCCGTCCCAAATTATTCAGAAGAACTGGTTCTGGATTCCAGCGACAACCGTCGTGCTCAACTATGCTCTTCACATGACCGATGTGCGCGTCGCCATCATACGCGGCGTCCGGGTATTGAGCTGCAATCTGCTGTCATGGCTGCTACCGCTGATGACTCTGATTGCTGTTGCATTTGTCGCGGCGCTACCATTCACGGGGCTGGAGCCGTTATGGAACACACGGAGGGCGTCAACTATCCTCCTTGTCGCCGCGGCAAGTCTGATCTTTCTGGTCAACTCGGCATATCAGGACGGAACGCGGATCGGCGGCAGCGACGCTTCCGGCGAGAAGCCTATGTCGCGTTTGCTACGTTTTTCAATGATCGCCGCCTCTATAGCTCTGACAGTGCTTGTCGCCCTCGCCGCTTATGGAATCTACCTACGTGTTGGGCAGTATGGCTGGACGCCAGCACGCATCATCGCGACGGCATGCGCAGCTATCGCCGCCTGTTATGCTAGCGGATACTTCATCGCCGCGGTTCACCGGCATACACGGTTCTCGCGATTAGAAGCGACGAACGTAGTTACCGCTTTCGTTGTTGTAGGAATTCTGCTAGCTCTGTTCACCCCACTCGCCGACCCCGCACGCATCGCTGTCGCAGATCAAATCAGGCGTCTTAACGCCGGCATCACTACTCCCGATAATTTCGACTATACGTTCTTGCGGTTCAGTTCAGGGCGCTATGGTTTGGATGCCCTGAATAAATTAGCCGAACAAACCACGTGGCCGACCGCATCTCAGAGATCCGCCGAAATCCTGAAAGCAAAGAACCAGTATGAAGCCCGGCGTCCGCAAATCCCGATCACTCCAGAGCTGCGTACGGCCAATATCACGGTCGCTCAGCCGCCCGGGCAAACCTTGCCAAAGAGCTTTCTTGATATCGATTGGAATCGCAACCAACGTTCCTTCCTGCTGCCGCATTGCCTCACGACCAATGCCAAATGCGACGCGGTTCTTGTCGATCTGGACGGTGATGGCAGCAATGAGATCATCCTCATTCCCTCACCCGCTGGGATAAGCGTTGTTCTCAAATTCACCAGCGGCTCTTGGTCTTATGCCGGCAATCTCTCCAATTCGGGGTGCCCTGACTCGCGGAATGCATTGCTTTCGGGAAAATTTGAAGTCGCCCAGCCCGCGTTCAGGGATGTCCTCGTTGCCGGACATCGCCTGAGCATGAACTTTGCCGGAGACTGCACTGTCAACAGTGCGATTACCATCAAGGCGAACTAACAGCCGACTGCAAACTACCAAACGGAATAGAGCAATGCCCACACCGTATGCGCTGTTCGATCTCACCGGCAAGGTTGCCATCGTGACCGGCGGCAATGGCGGCATCGGCCTCGGCATGGCGCGAGGTCTGGCCCGAGCAGGCGCCAGCGTCGTCATTGCCGGACGCAATCAGGCAAAATCCGAAAGCGCAGCCCGCGAGGTCGAGACGCTCGGTGCAAAGGCACTGGCAATCGCTGTCGATGTGACCGACAAGAACGCGGTTGCCAGCATGGTCGAGGCCACACTGAAGACATTCGGTCGGCTCGACATCCTCATCAACAATGCCGGGATTAATATCCGCAACCCGGCGCACACGTTGAGCCTCGACGACTGGCGCGCGGTCATCGACACCAATCTCACCAGCGCCTTTCTCTGCGCACAGGCCGTCTACCCCGCAATGAAGAAAGCCGGTGGCGGGAAGATCATCAATATCGGCTCGATGATGTCGATCTTCGGCGCAGGTTTCGCTCCGGCTTACGCCGCGAGCAAAGGCGGCATCGTGCAGTTCACCAAGGCGATCGCGTCGTCATGGGCCGCCGACAATATCCAGGCCAATGCGATTCTTCCCGGTTGGATCGATACCGATCTGACCCGCAAGGCGCGGGAGCAATTGCCGGCGCTGAATGAGAATGTGCTGAACCGGACGCCCGCGAAGCGCTGAGGCACCATCGATGATCTCGCCGGCGCCGCGGTGTTTCTCGCATCGCCCGCGTCCGACTTTGTGACCGGCACGACGATCCCGGTGGACGGCGGATATTCCGCGCAGGGCTGATCAGAGTCGCTGGGCTGAATGCACATGCTCCGGGCGCACGCCGATCCCGAGCAATCGGGCCGTCTGCCCCTGCAACCAAGGAATTGCAGTGATCAGCCGGGCGACCAACGGCGGCTTCAAGTCCTCGCCCGAAAGCGCCCGGTTGATGATGTTGTCCTGAATGACCGTTTGCATGGTTTGCGTCATTCGCGCGGGGAACAAGCGGCGGCGTTGAACCTGTTCCAGGTCTTCGAGCGAAGGCCCACCGTTGCTGAACTTGTCGAACAGAAGATTCGCCGCAGCAACCGCATCCTGCACCGCCAGATTGACGCCGACGCCGCCGACGGGCGACATCGCATGGGCAGCGTCGCCAATACAAAGCAGGCCGGGCAGTGCCCACCGCGTCAACCGATCGATCCGAACCGTCAGCAGGTTGACATCGCCCCAGTTCCTGACGTCGCCAATTCGCGGCCGCAGGATAGGCGCAAGGGACGTCACGCTGTCGCGGAAGGCATCGAGCCCGCGTGCCTTGATGTCATCGATCTTGCCCTTTGAGATAACATAGGCGCATTGCCAGTAGTCGTCGCGATCGATCGTCACGATCATCTGACCGCGCTGCAGCCGCGCAAAGATTCCGTCGCTGTCGGCCTTCGACTTTCCGACGCGAAACCAGAGCACATCGATCGGTGCGCCGATGTTCTCCACCTTGAGACCGGCCTGCTCGCGGATGATCGAATGCCGCCCGTCGCACGCGACAGTGAGATCGGCTGAAATTTGAAGCGTTCCATCCGGAACCTTGGCAACGACTCCGGTAATAAGCGAGCCATCCCTGACCAGTTCGATGGCCTCGGTATTTTTCAGGATTTGAAGCGACGGGAAGCGCGCGCCTTTGGTTTCGAGGAAATTGAGGAAGTCCCACTGCGGCATGAGCGCAATGAAGGGACACGTGGTCTCCAGTCGCGACAGGTCGGCAATCCGAATCGGGGTTTTCCCGAACATGCCTTGCATATGCGTGAGTTGCTGATGCGGGATTTTCAGGAAATCCTCCAGGAGCCCAAGCTCCTGCATCACCTGCAACGTCGATGGATGAACCGTGTCGCCGCGAAAATCGCGAAAGAAGTCGGCGTGCTTTTCAAGAACCACCGTCTTGATTCCGGAACGGCCAAGCAGATAGCCCAGCATCATGCCCGCCGGTCCGCCGCCCACAATGCAACACTGCACCGCGAGAGATCGCCTGGCGGGCTCGCGTGGGCTCTCGAAGGACATCGGACCTTTCCTTTACCGGCGGAAGTTCTTGATCTCCGAGAGGCTGCCGTCCTGATAGGTCAGTTCGACGGAGACGGAACGGGTCGAAGCCGGAATCTTCATATACGACGCGGCGTTCTCCGGAATCGCGGATGGGTCCTTGGGATTGCACGGCGGTATCTTGACCACCTGGTTCGGAATCGTCGTGTCGATGCCTATGCGCATTTCGCGGATCGCGCAGCGGTACGACAAAATCTGCGAGTAGTAGACCAGCGGGCCGCTGTAGCCGCCGAACGCGAGCCAGCTATTCGAGGTCATGTCCAGCAGCTTGCGATGGCTCGCGATCAGCGCTGCCTCGGGATCGAACTTGATCGGGAACGGTCCCTGCATCTGCCCAGTCGGATCGACGTAGCGCACCTGAATGGTCGCAGCCGGCGCATCGTTCGGCAGTTCGATCGACGGGTTCGGCATGCGCCGCCGGGTGCGCGGATCGAGCGCGTCGGTGAATCCCGTTTCCTTGAATTCACCGCTCTCCCCTAACCGCCAGGAAATCGCCAACGTCGGATCGGCGATGGAGAATGCAATCGACCATCCGCCGTTGTGGCGCATGAAACTCGCAATCGGCGCATTGCCGTTGTCGATGACGATCGGGGGTGTCGGCTGGACCGGCAGCGCCGCCACCTGCACCTGCGGCTCGACCGCGATCGCGCGCTCGCCATCCTTCGCAGGCCTTAAAATAAAATCGCCAACGATCTGGTCGTAATAGGCTGGCGTCTGCATCCGGCTTGCCGCCGCCGTCATCTGGCGCACATCGGACTGCGTCCGCTTGGCAATCTGCACCAGATTGAGTCCGGGCTGCGCCAGTTCGCGCACAAAGCTGCGGGTGAATACAGAGTTGGGATTGGGGTCGTTATCGTTCAGGCGGTCGAGCGCAGTCTGCTTGGCGCCCGCGGAGAAGATCACGAACACGCCTTCCGGAGGCGAAATGGGCGCAAGACCCCCGCTCCCGCCCAGAGCGCGCGTCCCCGTCGCCTCAAAGGGATTGTTGCGGCAGGCATCGAACACGAAGATCGAGGTCCGTGCGCCACGCGTCTGAAGACGCGAGATCACGCGCTCGGCTGCGAACGCGCCGTCGCGGATCAGTTCTTCCTGACCTTGCGTGACCGCCGCGATGTCGGTCGGCAGCAAATAGTTCTGGCCGTTGATCTCGAAACCATGCCCGGCGAAGAAAAAGAACGCCGTGTCGCCCGGCTCAACAATCTTGTCGAACGCCAGCATCGTTTCGCTGAAAGCCTGGCGGGTCTGGTTTTCGGCAAACAGCACGTTGAAGCCGAGTTGCTTCAGCGCATCGCTCATCGTCCGCGCATCGTTCACCGCCTTTTGCAGGCGGGGCACGTTGCGGTAATCGTTATTGCCGATGACCAAAGCTACCCGCTTTTCAGCGTAAGCAGGCGCGGCGAATGCCGCCATCAGCGCGGCGAGGCCGATCAGCAGCGTACTGATCCGATGGCTGGTCATGGTCGTGTCCCCTCGGGCCGCGAGGCGGGCGCAGCCCGGTTCCGGCGGAGCAGTGGTCCGATTCTAACATTCGCATCCCGCTTCGGCAGGCCATATTGCGAATGTTAGAATCGAAGGACCACTGCAAAGATAAAATTCCAGTGGAGTTTTGGATTTGACATTCGCGCTGGGAACTCGCGGCTGGGTAGGTCGCGAATGTCAAATCCACTCCACTGGTTATGTCATAGTCGCCTGCTACAAGAAGGCGGTTCATATGGCCCGATTCTGAGTGCCGAAACCCTTCAACTTATTGTCGTATTAAGCTTTTTCCGCCGTTTAACCTTTAAATTCATTGACTTTCGCGGGATCGCGCCTATGTTCCGCTGCAACGCGGTCAGAATCGAGACGCGATTTCCTGGCCAGCCGCCTGTCGGCAAATATGTCCTCCCCGTGCCCTTAAAGCGTGCCGTTCCGGGGTGAGCGCGACAGAAATTTCCAGAGTCCGAACGGCGATTTCGACTCGAGGCTCAATGTCCTTTTCCAATCTCGGCCTGTCCGACAAGGTTCTCGCTGCTGTTGCGGCAACCGGTTACACGACCCCCACCCCCATCCAGGAAAAAGCGATCCCCCACGTTCTCGCCCGGCGCGACGTGCTCGGCATCGCTCAGACCGGCACCGGCAAGACTGCCGCCTTTGTGCTCCCGATGCTGACGCTGCTCGAAAAGGGCCGCGCCCGGGCGCGCATGCCACGCACCCTGATCCTTGAGCCGACCCGCGAACTCGCGGCGCAGGTGAAGGAAAACTTCGACAAATACGGCGCCGGCCAGAAACTGAATGTCGCGCTGCTGATCGGCGGCGTCTCGTTCGGCGACCAGGACACCAAGCTCATGCGTGGCGTCGACGTGCTGATCGCTACACCGGGCCGGTTGCTGGATCACACCGAGCGCGGCGGCCTGCTTCTCACCGGCGTCGAACTGCTGGTGATCGACGAAGCCGACCGCATGCTCGACATGGGTTTCATTCCCGACATCGAACGCATCTGCAAGCTCGTGCCATTCACCCGGCAAACCCTGTTCTTCACGGCGACGATGCCGTCGGAAATCCGGCGCATCACCGAGACCTTCCTGCACAATCCGGAGAAGGTCGAAGTTTCCAAACCCGCCTCCACCGCGACCACTGTGACCCAATCGCAGGTCGGCGTGGGCCGCGAGCCGCATGAAAAGCGAGAGATGCTCCGGCAGTTGCTCCGGGACGCCAAAGACCTCAAGAACGCAATCATCTTCTGCAACCGCAAGCGCGACGTCGCAGTTGTTTACAAATCACTTCAAAAGCACGGCTTCAGCGTCGGCGCCTTGCACGGCGATATGGACCAATCGGCTCGCACCGCCTCACTCGATCAATTCCGCAAAGGCGAACTGCCCCTGCTGGTGGCCTCCGATGTCGCTGCCCGCGGCCTCGACATTCCAGAAGTCAGCCACGTCTTCAACTTCGACGTTCCCCACCATCCGGACGACTACGTCCACCGCATCGGCCGTACCGGCCGGGCCGGACGCCTCGGGACCGCAATTTCGATCGTCAGCCCGGCGGACCAGAAGTCCGTCGCTGCGATCGAGAAACTGATCGGCCAGCCCATCGCCCGCGCCGACGTAACCCCCGTTGCAAGCACCGAAGCCTCGCCAGCGCCTGCCCGCGAACAGCAGGCCGAGCGTGCGCCGGAAGAGCGCAAGCCGCGCCGCGACTCACAGCGAACCCGTGGCGGCCGCAACAAATCCCGCAAGCCTGAAGGCGCCGATCGGAAGCCCCAGACTGCCGATCGGAAGCCCCAGGCCGCCGAAAAGCCGGCGCAGGCCCCCTCCATCGGACGCGCGATGCCCGCGGCAGCGGCGCGCGAACAGCATGCCGAGCCGGCAGACCACTCGCATCTGCCCGCTTTCTTGCTGCGGCCAATCCGCGCCCGCGGCTAATCGCAACCAATTGACCCGTCTGCGGATTGGAACCGTTTACGGGTCATTCATTCTCGTCCCTTAACGTGCCTCCGATACTTTTAGCCATTTCGTTAAAGGGCACGCAGAAGCTTGCCTTGAAGGGCACGGAACGTGATTGGCCTGCTGGAAGAATATGAACGCACTATGGCGTTCGCCGAAGTTGCTTTGGGCCAGATTCGATCGCTGCGCCAGAATGCCGTGCCTCGGAATTACGAAATCTGGTACATCTACGCGACCGGCTACAATTCCGCTCTCAACAAGATCATCAACGAGACGCTTGCGCGCAACGGCAAGCTGACCGAAGCCGATCTCGAACAGATCTACGAAACCTACCTTTCCCAGCACCGGACCACGGAGCGTATCGACACGGTCGGAACGCGCGTGATCAACGAAATCGATGATGTGATGAATCTCATCACCGATGCCCTGGGAATGACATCCACGTTCGGGCGAAGCCTTGAAGGCGCCACCCAGAAATTGTCCGGCGCCAAGGATCGCGAGCAGCTCAAGGCCGTGGTCGAAGCGCTCGTGGCATCGACGCGGGAGATGCAGGAAACCAACAAGGCCCTGGAAGCGCGCCTTGCGACATCCAAACAGCAGATCAGCAGCCTCCAGCACAGTCTCGAGGCCATCCGCACCGAGAGCCTGACGGATCCCCTCACCTCGCTCGGAAATCGCAAGTTCTTCGATCGCGCCCTCGAAGGCGCCGTTGTGCATGCAGCCGAGAGCGGCGAGCCGCTGTCCCTGCTGATGCTCGACATCGACCATTTCAAATCATTCAACGACAACTACGGCCACCTCACCGGTGACCAGGTGCTGCGCCTCGTCGCGATGTCGCTGAAGCAGACGATCAAGGGTCAGGACATCACGGCGCGCTATGGCGGCGAGGAATTCGCTGTGGTGCTGCCGAACACCGCCTTGCGGCAGGCATTGACGGTTGCCGACAACATCCGCCGCGCGGTGATGTCGAAGCAGCTCAAGAAGAAGTCGACGGGCGAGATCCTCGGCCGCGTCACCATTTCGGTCGGTGTGTCGATGCTTCAGCCCGGCGACGATCGCGAGCGGCTGATTGAACGTGCGGACGCCTGCCTCTACGCCGCGAAACGCAACGGCCGCAACCGTGTCATTTGCGAAGCCGATCCCGAGTTCACTCCGGCCGACCGCATTCAGGTTGCCTGACGCTTTTTAGCGGATGATCGCTTCGGGCTCTTTCGACGTCCGGTTTTCGCCGTCACTTTCTTGACGGCGGACGGCTTTGATTTCTTGGCTGTCCCGGGTTTGCGAGGCGCAGCCTTCGCCGGCGCTTTCCGCTGACCTGAGCGCTTCTTCACGCTCGCCTTCTTGGCAGCAGCGCGCTTCGCCGCCCCCACAGCTTCGCGGGCCCAGACCGCTAACTCCTCGGGATCATCGTAAAGCCGCTCCGGCAGATGCCGGTAGGATTTCACGACGACTGTCTTGTTCCGGGTTTCATACTGGAAAGGCTTTGCGCCTTCGGCCTCGTAACGCGCCTCCGTCTGCTCATCGACCCTGAAGATGATACCCGCGCGCAGCGCCATGGCGAAATTCACATCGTCAGCGACGATGCCGTAACCGCTGAACATTCTGCGCAGGACGACGGGCCCGAATTCAGAGAAAAGATCGATGAGATAGTCGCGATCCATCGCGTATTCCGCAAAGTGGATGCCGGTTTGCGATCAGAATACGCGTTACGACAAAGCGCAACCAGACGTGCTAGCCGTCGACTTTCGCCGGGGTCAGCTGAACAGACTCGCCGCAGCCACAGGCGCTGACCTGATTGGGATTGTTGAAGATGAACTGCGCCTGCATCTTGTCGGCCTTGTAGTCCATCTCGGTGCCGAGAAGGAACAGCACGGCCTTCGGATCGACAAGAACCTTCACGCCCTTGTCTTCCACGACCTCGTCGGTCGGACGCACCTCGTGGGCATATTCCACCGTATAGGACTGGCCGGCACAGCCGCCATTCTTGATGCCGACACGAAGGCCGACGATTTCGGAGTCGGCGCGCGCAGACAGTTCCTTGACGCGCGACGCCGCCGCTTCCGTCAGACGCATGACCTGCGGACGGGGGCGAACAGCCGGCTTCGCGGCGGGTGTCGGAGTGTTTGGCGTCATACCGGTCATTTGGTCATTTTCCGCGGCAATTCAACGCCGCCTTAAGTCCAGATTACATGCCGAGTCGGTAACGATCTTCAAATCACCACATGTTGAGGACGAGGCGCGCCTCGTCGGACATCCGGTCAGGGGTCCAGGTCGGCTCCCAGACCACGTTGACGCTGACGGGGCCCACGCCAGCGACGCTGGCAACCGCGTTTTCAACCATGGTCGGCAGCTCGCCGGCGGCCGGACAGTTCGGCGTCGTCAGAGTCATCTGCACGTCGACGGAGCGATCGTCCTTGATGTCGACCTTGTAGATCAGGCCGAGCTCATAAATGTCCGCCGGGATTTCCGGATCGAAAACCGTCTTCAGCGCGGCCACGATATCCGTGCCGAGACGCTCGGTTTCCTCGGGAGGAAGCGCCGACTGGGTATCGAATTTCAGGGCCGCGGGTTCAGCGGCCTGGATGGTGTCGTTCATGCGAATAGCTCCCGCGCCTTGATCAGCGCCTGCGCCAGCTGGTCGACTTCAGCCCGCGTATTATACATGCCGAATGAGGCCCGGCACGTGGCCGTCACGTTGAATCGCTCCAGAAGTGGCATGACGCAATGGGTGCCTGCCCGCACCGCAATGCCGCCCCGGTCGATCACCGTCGCTACATCATGTGGGTGCGCGCCCCTCATTTCGAAAGAGATGACGGGTCCCTTCCCATTTGCCGTGCCTATGATGTGCAGCGAATTGATCTCGCGCAGCCGGTCGGTGGCATAGGTCAGCAGGTCATGCTCATGCTTGGCGATACGATCCTTGCCGATCGAATTCACATAGTCGATCGCGGCGCCAAGCCCGATCGACTCGACAATGGCCGGGGTGCCTGCCTCGAACTTATGCGGCGGATCGCCATAGGTCACCCAGTCCCTGGCAACCTCGCGGATCATCTCGCCGCCGCCGTTGTAGGGGCGCATCGCGACCAGATGATCGTATTTCGCATACAGCACGCCGATCCCGGTCGGCCCATAGAGCTTGTGGCCGGTGAAGACGTAGAAGTCGCAATCAATATCCTGCACGTCGACGGCCAGATGGACGGCGGCCTGGCTGCCGTCGATAAGCACCGGAATGCCGCGCGCATGCGCGAGTTGCACGACCTCCTTGACCGGGACAACTGTGCCGAGGGCGTTCGACATCTGCGTGATCGCGACGAGCTTGGTCTTTGGCGTCAGAAGCTTTTCAAACTCGTCGATCAGGAAGTTGCCTTCGTCATCGACCGGTGCCCACTTGATGATCGCGCCGTAGCGTTCACGGAGGAAATGCCATGGCACTATGTTCGAGTGATGCTCCATGATCGAGAGCACGATCTCGTCGCCGGCCTTGATGTTCGGCTCGCCCCAGGACGACGCCACAAGGTTGATCGCCTCGGTGGCGTTACGCGTGAAGATGATTTCTTCATTGCGCTTCGCGTTGAGGAATTGCGCAACCTTAGTGCGTCCGCCCTCGTAGGCATCGGTCGCAGCGTTAGCGAGATAATGCAGGCCGCGATGGACGTTGGCGTATTCGGACTTGTACGCCTCCGTCATGCGATCGAGCACGGCCGTCGGCTTCTGAGCCGAAGCGGCGTTGTCGAGATAGACCAGCGGCTTGCCGTAAACCTTCAGCGCGAGCGCTGGGAAATCCTGGCGAACACGCTCGACGTCATATGAACCGTTGGCAACTGCCGGATGCATGATCAGCCTCGTGTCGCCAGCCATCGCTCGGCAGCGGCGACTGCAAAGTCACGAAGATTGTCGTCGACGATCGACTCAATGGCTTCGCCCACAAAAGCGGCGATCAGAAGCGCTTGCGCTTCCTTCTCGGGCAAGCCGCGCGCGCGCAGATAGAACAACAAGCTCTCGTCGAGAGCGCCTGTGGTGGCGCCGTGACCGCAAGTCACGTCGTCCGCGAAGATTTCCAGCTCCGGCTTGTTGTCCGCTTCGGCCTCGTCGGACAACAGCAAAGCGCGGGTCATCATCTTGCCGTCGGTCTTCTGCGCATCGGGGCGCACAATGATGCGGCCCTGAAACACCGAATGGGCCTGATCGTCCAGAACCGCGCGAAACACTTCGCGGCTGGAGCAGTGCGGCACTGCGTGATCAACCACCAGCGTGGTGTCGCCATGCCGGCGCGCGCCAAGCAGATTGACACCGTTCGTGGTCAGTTCGCTGCCTTCGCCGGCGAACGTAATGAAGCCCTGATAGCGGCTGATATTGCCGCCATTCGTCAGGTTGAATGTGTTCAGCTTCGCCTTCGCACCGATGGTAACGATGCCGGTCGAGATGTTGGCGGCGTCGAGCGCGTCCTCCATCAGGCGAACGTGCTGAAGTTCCGCCTCGTCACCGACCCAGATCACAACGGAATCGTGCCTCTGATAGGACTTCGCACCTTCCGCGGCGACGAAGCTCTCAACGAACGTGACACTTGCGCCCTTCCCGACCTTCAGCAGCGAGCGCGTGACAAGCGACGTGCCTGAGTTGGTGGCCACATGAACGATGTGAATCGGTTTTGCGAGCGCAACGCCCTTGGCCACGTCGATCACGACACCGTCCGTCGCGAGCGCGGCATTCAGCGAAATCATTGCGTCCGACGCCACGCTGGTTTTCAGCAGGTCGGCACGCACCTTGTTGCCGTTGTCCTCGAGAACCTCGCGCAACGCGCGGACATGAATGCCCGCTTCGAGCGCCGTCACATCAGACAGTTGCGGCGCGAATACGCCATCGACCAGCACCAGTTTCTGCGTGCTGTCGATGCCGAGCGATTTCACAGCCTTGGCGGCACGGGCAAGCGCGGCCTGATCCGGCGTCGCAGCCAGCGGCGCGATCTCGCGCAGCAGTGCGCGCAGATCGGTGTATTTCCATTCCTCGATGCGCCGATGCGGCAAGCCGAGACGCGCGAAGTCGTCGAAAGCGTTCTGCCGAACCTCGGCAACCGGGCCCGACCCGGGCAAACGGCTCCGCGCCGCGGCGAACAGTTCGCCGAGCGCATGGTCCGTCGTGGGCTTAACCAATGCAACGTTCATGATTGGACCCGCTTACGCTGCCTTGTCTTCGAACTGGGCGTAACCGGACTTTTCCAGCTCCAGCGCCAGTTCCTTGCCGCCGCTCTTGACCACGCGGCCCTTCGACATGACGTGGACGAAATCCGGCACGATGTAGTTCAGCAGCCGCTGATAGTGGGTGATGACGACCATCGCACGGTCCTTCGAGCGCAGCGCGTTGACGCCGTCAGCGGCGACACGCAGCGCGTCGATGTCGAGACCGGAATCCATCTCATCGAGAATGCACAGGCTCGGCTGGAACAGCGCCATCTGCAGCACTTCGTTGCGCTTCTTCTCGCCGCCGGAGAAACCGACGTTGACACCGCGCTTCAGCATATCCATCGGAATGTTGAGCGAATTCGACACTTCACGCACCTTGCGCAGAAAATCCGGCGCCATCAGTTCGGGCTCGCCACGCGCCTTGCGCTGCGCATTCAGCGCCGTGTGCAAGAAATTCATCGTGGTGACGCCGGGAATTTCCACCGGATACTGGAACGCGAGGAACACGCCCTTGGCTGCGCGCTCGTCCGGCGCCATCTCAAGCAGGTCTTCACCCTTGAACAGGATTTCGCCAGCGGTCACGTCATAGCCCGGCTTGCCGGCGATGACATGGCTCAGCGTCGACTTGCCGGAACCGTTCGGCCCCATGATGGCGTGAACTTCGCCCTGATTCACGGTGAGGTCGAGACCATGCAGGATCTCATTATCTTCCACCTGAACCTTAAGGCCTTTGACTTCGAGTAACGCGGTCATTTCTCTTCCTTCTTGCTCATCGCGCTGACTTTCGATTGTGCCGTTCCACTAACGTGCGATTGAGCTGGTTTGATGAAACTCAACAAATCAAAAAAATAATGGAAAGGGGAAAACATTAGAGCAAAGAAACCAAGTGCTCCGAACCCTGCGAACACACCGCCGACCAATTTCACATTCTCCAGACCCGTCAACGCACCGAACAACGCAACGAACGCTCCAGCAATCGCAATGATGAGCAAGACCACAAACGGCACCACCAGGGCGTATTCGAGAATCTTGCGCATGACCCTTGCCTATCCAACACTTCCTTCCAGCGAGATCGAGATCAGCTTCTGCGCCTCGACCGCAAATTCCATCGGCAACTGCTGCAACACGTCCTTGACGAAGCCGTTGACGACCAGCGCCACCGCCTCCTCCTGCGAAAGCCCGCGCTGCACGCAATAGAACAGCATGTCCTCGGAAATCTTCGACGTGGTTGCTTCGTGTTCGAACAGCGCCGACGAATTCTTGGCTTCGATATACGGCACGGTGTGCGCGCCGCACTTGTCGCCGATCAGCAACGAGTCACAGGCCGTGAAGTTACGCGCGCCGGTCGCCTTGCGATGGGCAGTGACGAGACCGCGATAGGTGTTCTGCGACACGCCGGCGGCGATGCCCTTCGAGATGATGCGGCTGGTCGTGTTCTTGCCCAGATGAATCATCTTGGTGCCGGAATCGACCTGCTGGTAGCCGTTGGAAATCGCGATCGAGTAGAACTCGCCGCGCGAGTTGTCGCCGCGCAGGATGCAGCTCGGATACTTCCAGGTGATCGCGGAGCCGGTCTCGACCTGCGTCCACGAAATCTTGGAGTTCTTGCCGCGGCAGTCGCCACGTTTGGTGACGAAGTTGTAGATGCCGCCCTTGCCTTCCGAATTGCCCGGATACCAGTTCTGCACCGTCGAGTATTTGATCTCGGCGTCGTCATGGGTGACGAGTTCGACCACTGCGGCGTGCAACTGGTTCTCGTCACGCTGCGGAGCAGTACAGCCTTCGAGATAGGAAACGTAAGCGCCCTTGTCGGCAATAATGAGCGTGCGCTCGAACTGGCCAGTGTTGCGCTCGTTAATGCGGAAGTAGGTCGACAGCTCCATCGGGCATTTCACGCCCGGCGGCACGTAAACGAACGAGCCGTCAGAGAACACAGCCGAGTTAAGCGTCGCGAAATAGTTGTCGGAGGTCGGCACCACAGTGCCGAGATATTTCTTCACCAGATCGGGATGTTCGCGGATCGCTTCCGAGATCGGCATGAAGATCACGCCGGCTGCCTTCAACTCTGCCTGGAACGTCGTCGCAACAGACACCGAGTCGAACACGGCATCCACGGCGACGCGGCGCTCCGCCAGTTCGTTTCCATCGGCGTCCCTGCGCACAACGCCGGCCAGCATCTCCTGCTCGCGGAGCGGAATGCCGAGCTTCTCGTAGGTCTTCAGAATTTCCGGATCGACCTCATCGAGCGAGGCCAATTCCTTCTTCTTCGGCGCGGAGTAGTAATACAGATCCTGATAGTCGATCTTCGGGTAATCGACGCGAGCCCAGGTCGGCTCTTCCATGGTCAGCCAGCGGCGATACGCCTCCAGACGCCACTCGAGCATCCATTCCGGTTCGTTCTTTTTCGCGGAGATGAATCGGACAGTGTCTTCGGAAAGCCCTTTCGGAGCCTTCTCGGATTCAATGATGGTCTCGAATCCATAACGATATTGATCGACGTCGATCTGGCGAACCCGATCGACCGTCTCTTGTACGGCCGGCATTTCAATCCTCCGCTCGCGGTTTCAAGGACCGCGGTGGACCGCTTAAGTTGTATAAGGCTTGAGCACACGCACTGCGCGAACGTTAGAACCGTTCAAGCCCGATTGCATGGGCTTTACCTAATACACCTGAGAGCTTTCTCCAAGCCTCTAGACAGCGATCTATGTCCGCTTCCGTGCTGTCCCAGCCCAGACTGAGACGAATAGCTCCCCGCAGAAGCGCCGGATCAGCCTTCATGGCTTGGAGGACGTGAGACGGCTGGACCTTGCCGGAGGAGCAGGCTGATCCTGACGATACCGCTATGCCCTCTAAGTCGAACCCGATCACCGCGGTTTCAGCCTTCAGGCCGGGGGCCGACACCAGCGTGGTGTTGGGAAGCCTTGGTGCTGTATCCGAAAAAATCACCGTGCCCCGATTGTCCTTGAGGCCGTCTTCAAGGCGCACCTGAAGGGTTTTCATCCAGGCTACGTCCGCGTCCATGGAATCGGCTGCGGCCCTCACGGCGGCTCCAAAGCCCGCGATTCCGGCGACATTCTCGGTTCCAGCCCGGCGGCCCTGCTCCTGTCCGCCACCCCGCACCTGCGCACGCAGTCCTTCCAGCCCATCGGCCACGACAACCGCCCCGACGCCCTTCGGGCCACCGACCTTGTGCGCAGAAACCGTGAGAATATCGGCCCCGAGAGCCTTGATATTGATCGGTATTTTCAAAAAAGCCTGAACCGCATCAACGTGAAGGACGCCGCCAGCTTCATGAACCAGCGCCGCGACCTGGGAAATCGGCTGGATCGCTCCGGTTTCGTTGTTCGCCAGCATGACCGAAACCAGAGCGGGAGGACCGCTCGCCAGCACGGCCGCGAGGCTCTCCAAATCGATCACGCCCGAAGGCAGCACCGGCGCGATCTCAATGGCGCCCTGGGCGAATCGTCCACCCGCGAGAACGGACGGATGCTCGATGGCCGAGACAATCAGTCGCTGCACCGGTTCCCCGCTGCCTTTACGCAGTCCGGGCGTCAGCGCCAACGCGTTCGCTTCCGTGCCCCCCGAGGTGAAGACAACATTCCGCGGATCAGCGCCGATCGCCGCAGCGACAGCCCCGCGTGCGTCCTCGATGAGCTTGCGAGCCGCACGGCCCTCGCTGTGCACCGATGAAGGATTGCCGCTGATGTCAAACGCAGCCGCCATCGCCGCGCGGGCTTCCGGCCGCAGCGGCGTCGTCGCATTCCAGTCGAGATAGACGCGGTCACGCATAATGTCTGAGAATCCAGTCCGGTCCGAAGGGCGCTTTACCGCACAATCGCATGAAAATAATCAGTAATCCTGGCCTCCTAGATAGTCCCCCCGGGCTCAATATGCTTGCTTTTTGCCCCTTGCCCCATGCTAGAACGCGGCAGCCGTTCATCGCGCGTCCCGCGCGCCCTGACAACATTCGAGAGACATATCGTTTGCTTAAGGCCAGCCGGCCTGCATAACGACGCTTCAAAGGAATTTTGATGCCTGAGGTCATTTTCACCGGCCCTGCCGGCCGTCTTGAAGGCCGCTACCACCCGGCGAAGCAAAAGAACGCGCCGATCGCGATGGTGCTGCACCCGCATCCGCAGTTCCAGGGCAACATGAACCACCCGATCGTGTATCAGGTCTATTACGCGTTTGTGGCGCGCGGCTTCTCGGTGCTGCGCTTCAACTTCCGCGGCGTCGGCCGCAGCCAGGGACAATTCGATCACGGCACCGGCGAGCTGTCGGATGCCGCGTCCGCCCTCGATTGGGCTCAGACCATCAATCCCGAAGCGCGCGCCTGCTGGGTGGCCGGTTTCTCGTTCGGCGCGTGGATCGGCATGCAGCTTCTGATGCGCCGTCCGGAGGTCGAAGGCTTTATCTCGATCGCGCCGGAGCCCAACCGTTACGACTTCTCGTTCCTCGCGCCCTGCCCCTCGTCCGGCCTGATCGTTCATGGCGACAAGGACATCGTCGCTCCCGCGAAGGACGTCACGACACTGGTCGAGAAGCTCAAGACACAAAAGGGAATCGTGATCGACCAGCAGGTCATTCCCGGCGCCAACCACTTCTTCGTCGACAAGATGGAGCCGCTGATGGAATCGGTAACGTCCTATCTCGACATGCGGCTCGCCAACGTCCGCTGACGGCAACCACATTCTCAAAACAGAAATGGCGCGGATGAGGGATCATTCCGCGCCATTCTTATAACTGGACTGGCGCCCTTAAGCAGCGGCACGCTGGTCCAGTTGGGAAAGATACGACTTGTACTTCTTCATGAAGGCACGCAGCAGCGCCGGATACTCGGCGCTCACAGCCGCGACCACTGACGGGCGTTCGCGCAGGCTCTTGCGCCAGCGCGCGATCTTCGGCTTGTCAGCGAGAATGCCGAAATCTCCGATTTCATCGAACGTATCGAAATAGCGGAACACCGGCGCAAACACTGCATCAACCAGCGAGAAGGACTCGCCGTCAAACCACGGGGAAGCGACAAGCCGCGCTTCAAGACGCACAAATTTTTCCGTGGCCTGCTTCACCTTGGCGTTGAACGCCGCTTCATCCGTAACCGTTTCCAGTCCCCAGATATCACCCAGCACGGCCGACCCAAATTCCATCCAGGCGCGATGCTCGGCCCGGGTCAGCGGATCCTTCGGATGCAAGGGATGCCGCTGGGTTTCATCGAGATATTCGAGAATGACCGCGGATTCGAAAACGACCTTGTCGCCAACCTGAAGCACCGGCACCTTGCCGAGCGGCGAAATTTTCAGGAACCAGTCCGGCTTGTTGTCGAGATCAATGTCGATCCGCTCGAACGGGACGCCCTTCTCCGTCAGAGAAATCACCGCACGCTGAACATAGGGGCAGAGCTTGTGGCTGATGAGCTTGAGTTTCTCGGTCATATCATTCTCCTCCACTCATGCGAACATGGCGGCGGCCGGTCGCTCTCAACATTCGATGTCGTCTGGCGCAGATAACGCCACACGCGATGACGAATGACCTCAACTGCGAAAATAAGCTCGGCGACCAGCATCGGGATCCCTTCCATGCACTTGCATTAAAATTAATGCGAGTGCATGGAATTTGTCAAGAACCATGCAGATGCATGAAATCACGGTTTCGCGAGGACGCCGCCCGTTAGCGGCGCGGCCACGCCGGTCGTTCCCGGAAATGTCAGCGGCAACCCTTTGAGACTGCGAACGGCCATATAGGCGAAGGCCTGCGCCTCAATGGCATCCCCTGACCACCCGACTTCGCTGCCGCGCGTCACGGCGGCGGGTGCCAGACGCTCGCCCAGCATCGCCATCAAGGTGGGATTGCTGGCACCGCCGCCAACCACGATCCAGTTTGCGGGAACCTTAGGCAGCATCGGCGCGATCACCGCGATTGAGGCCGCCGTGAAAGCTGTAAGCGTCGCAGCGCCGTCCTCCGTGCTCATGCCGTCAACGTTCAATGTGGCGAAGTCATTTCTATCAAGCGACTTCGGTGGCGGCGCGGTGAAGAACGGACGGCTCAGTGCTTTTGCGATCCACCCGCCATCCGCGCGTCCCTTTGCCGCCATTCGCCCATCGCGATCCACCGCCTCGCCAGTCCTGCGCAGCATGAAGTCGTCAAGCAACGCATTGCCGGGGCCTGTGTCACAGGCAATCAGTGTTTCGCCGTCAATGTAGGTGATGTTGGCAACGCCGCCGATGTTCACAACCACTGTCGGCCCTGAACGGCCCAGCATTCGCACCAGCGCGCTGTGATACACCGGCACCAATGGTGCACCCTGCCCGCCCGCAGCGACGTCAGCGGCGCGAAGATCGAACACCACCGGCACGCCGAGTGACGCGGCCAGCGCACGGCCGTCACCGATCTGCATCGTCAGTTTTTGCTCGGGGCGGTGCAGGACCGTCTGTCCATGGAAGCCAACGACATCGATAGCGTCGCGGGACAACTTGTTCGCTCGCAGGAAATTCTCGACGGCTTCGGCATGTGCGCGCGTCACCAGTCGCTCGGCGTCAGCCAGCATACCCGGACGCGCGTCACGCTGGGTGACGGATACCGCATCGGCAAGCGCCTGCCTCAGCAGATCGCGCTCGCTGTCAGCGTAGGCGCGATAACCTGTCGGGCCGAATGCGCCGATACGCTCACCGTCCGTCTCAATCAGCGCGACATCGACCCCATCAAGGGACGTGCCGCTCATCAGCCCGATCGCCTTCAGCAAAGGCCTCTCCTTCGGGCAGAAATGCCCTTATTTACGCGCATTCTCAGTCCAAGCGGTGCTGACTTTCGCGAAATACGCTCGGTTGAATCCAACGCTGGACCTGATACACCACAGGCCCAAATAAACGCTAAATAGCTGAATCGTTAAAGAGTGCCGCCATGAGCGCCTACAAGTCCGATTTCCTCAACGTCCTTCAGAGCCGGGGCTTCATCCACCAGATCTCGGACGCCGCCGGACTCGATGCGCTTGCCGCCAAGGGCGATGTGACGGCCTACATCGGATACGACTGCACGGCATCGTCCCTGCACGTCGGGCATCTGCTTTCGATCATGATGCTGCACTGGCTTCAGCAAACCGGCAACAAGCCCATCGTCCTCATGGGCGGCGGCACCACCCGCGTGGGCGATCCCTCTGGCCGTGACGAGACGCGCAAGCTTCTGACTTACGACCAGATCGATGCCAACAAGGAAAGCATCAAGGGAACCTTCACCAAGCTGATCAAATTCGGTGCGGGCAAAACCGATGCCGCGATGGCCGACAACGCAGAGTGGCTGACGGCGCTCAACTACATCGAGATGCTCCGTGACGTCGGCCGGCATTTTTCGATCAACCGCATGCTGACCATGGACTCGGTGAAGATGCGGCTGGAGCGCGAGCAGGAGCTGTCGTTTATCGAATTCAACTACATGATCCTGCAATCCTACGATTTCGTCGAGCTGTCGCGGCGCTACGGCTGCAACTTGCAGATGGGCGGCTCTGATCAGTGGGGCAACATCGTCAACGGCATCGATCTCGGCCGCCGCATGGGTACGCATCAGCTCTACGCGCTGACCTGTCCGCTGCTGACGACATCCTCGGGCGCCAAGATGGGTAAGACCGCCGCCGGCGCGGTGTGGCTCAATGCCGATCTTCTTAGCGACTACGACTACTGGCAGTTCTGGCGCAACACCGAGGACGGTGATGTCGAGCGTTTCCTGAAGCTGTTCACTCTTCTGCCGATGGATGAGATCGCGAAGCTCGCCGCGCTCAAGGGCCAGGACATCAACGAGGCCAAGAAAGTGCTGGCGACCGAAGCGACCGCGCTTATTCGCGGCCGCGAAGCAGCGGAGGCCGCCTCGGAGACAGCACGCAAGACCTTCGAGGAAGGCGCGATCGCCAGCGATCTGCCGATGCTGGAAATTTCACGCGCCGAACTGGACGCCAGCGCGCCGGTGCTTGGACTGTTCGTCAAGGCGGGTCTTGTGGCGTCCAATGGCGAGGCGCGGCGTCAGATCAAAGGCGGCGGCCTGCGCGTCAACGACGTTGCCATCGCCGATGAAAAGATGGTCCTGACACCGAAGGATCTGACGCCGGAAGGCGTCATCAAGCTGTCGATGGGCCGCAAAAAGCACGTGTTGCTCAAGCCGGTCTAGAAATCCGGCGGAGGCTAACTCGGGCGCGTTATCGTCATCATGGTCGCCGACATCGTGGCGATCAGTTTCTCGCGGTCGCCGTCACTGGCGAACGCGCGCCCCTCCGCGATGACCAGGGTGCGGCCCGCCTTTACGACATTGCCGACAAATCGGAACGTCCTGCCTTTGGCAGGCGCTAGCAGATTGACCTTGAATTCGACGGTAAGAATGTCCGCCGCCGCCGGCATCAGCGTGTAAGACGCGAGCCCGCACGCCGTATCGAGTCCCGTAGAGACGACGCCTCCATGCAGAAAACCATTCTGCTGCGAGAACTTCGCATCGTACGGCATCCGCAGTTCAAGCGTTCCCGGCTCGATCTTGGCCAGCGTTATTCCAAGCGTGATTACCGTCGGCTGACCTGCGAACGTCTTTCGGACGCGCGCCTCGTAATCCGGATCCTGAACCTGAAATGCTGTCACTGCTGGGGCGTGGTGAGGTCGGTGGGAACGGCCTGCCGGCCAGTGTTGAAGTCGAAGATCTTGCGGAACACGCCGGGCGCCATTGCCGAAATCGGATTGACCCGCAGGACCGGCGCGCCAGGCGTTCCGACGACTTCGTAGGTGATGCCGATCAAGCCTTCATTGCTGCCGCCGCCAAGGAACAGTCCGACGATTGGAATTTGCCCGAACATGTTGTTCAGGCCGTAGAGCGGAACGAAGGTGCCGCTCATCTTCACCTGATTAACAGGATAATCGATGACCCCTTCGATGGTCGCGCCGATTGTCGGGCCGCGAAGAACGCCGTCCTTGACCCGCAACTGGCCGCTCTGGCGCGTAAACTCCGCGCGCATTCCAGAGAATCCGACGCCCTGCGAATTCGCTCCCGGTGCGTTAGCTACCGCGCGATCGAGCGCGGCTTCGCCCTTGATCGTGAAGTCGCGAACGTTCAACAGTCCTTCCTGCGGCGACGTGTCGGACGTCGGCGGATCGACCGCGATCCACATCTTGCCGCCATTCATTTTCGCGTAGGTATCGCTGAAACGGAAAAACGCACCCGCGTCGTTCGTCTCGAGATACATCACGTCGCGGCCCTGCCCTTGCCCCCGCCCGCGCAGATCGCCCATCACAGGCGTATCGCGTCCGAGTTTGCCGCTGAGCGAAAACGACCTGATCGTTCCGGCGCGGCGCGTGAGTTTCAGGTCTATGCTGCGAACCGCCTCGCCATAAAAGCCCGCAAGCGCGCCGAGCTTGGCGTCGATATCGATGTCGAAGTTCTTCGATTTTTCCTTGGTGTTCTGATCCCTGCCCGACATCGCGCTCTTGATGAAGCCGCGGCCGTCGAACACGTCGCCACGCATCGTGACCTTGAGCATTCCATCCGGTTGCCGCTCGGCCTTCAGGTTCGCCTTGTCACCTTCCGATGGCGCAAATGTCGGAAAGGATGCATTGAGGAGATCGTTCTTGTCGTCGATTTCCAGCGAACCCTTGATGGACGTGCCGTTGCCGTCGACGACGATATCTTCGAAGCGCGTCCCTTGAGGCTTTTGAACGACATTGAAAGTCATCTTGGTCGTTTTACCTGCGACCTTGGTCCAGCCCGGCAACAGGTTGTCGATGCGCGCTGCGGTCAGGTCGGCTTCGACGCCGAAGCGGTTGTCACGATTGTCGCCTTCGCCGCCGGCAATCTTGCCGGTCAGTTTGATCGGAATCGCGCCGCTCAAGCTCTGTCCCAGATCGACGCCAAGGCGCGCGCGGGCAGCATCATCGAGGGTCGCCGAAACACGCACGTCGGCGTCGCCATCACTCGTCTTGCGGTAGTCAAGCGCCGCGGGCTGTCCGCCAATCTTGACGTCGCCCCTCACGCGGTAGCCCTGATTGTCCGCGACGACCTTGAGCGAATTTGCTTCGAGCTTCTGATTCATCGCGAGCTTGTCGACGGCCAGTGCGCCGAGGTCGAGATTGATCGAATAGGTCGTGTCGGCTTTCGTCAACGCGTTCTTCAAAGGCATCGCAAGCGTGACGATCGCGGACACCGTGCCCTTGCTCGAATTGGGATCGATCACCGTGTCGCCCGCTTCGCGCAGCCGCTCTGATTGCAGGACCTCGGCGGCAGCAGGAACCGGACCATCGATCCGGAAACGCACCTTGGTGGGCGCAGGCTTCGGCGCGAGATCCGGCACTTCAAACGTCAGATCGGAAATGCCGAGTCTTCGTCCGGCCGGCGTATCGACCGCGCCCTGGCCCACGTTGATGTTCACCGTCCGCCCGCTCACGCGGCCCTTCATGTCGGCATCGCGAACCAAAGGCATGTCATCGACGGGCCGCACGGTCAGGCCATTCGCCAGAAAATTCACCGACAGGCCATCGTCCGGAATCGGCGGGCCGCCGCGTACAAGCGTATGCACCGGCGCATTCACGGCAATGTCGAGCCGCTGCACCGTTCCGCGGTCCACCCGCTCCGTGATCCATTCGCGCACCTCCGGCACAATCAGGACAGGCCAGATGCGCTTCAACACGGAGACGGGCATCGGCGTCGCCGCCATTCCGAGCCTCAAACGCGCCTCGCCCGAATAATCGATGCTTCCCGACCCCGCGATGCCGATCTCGCCGTTGCTAATATCGCACTGGGTCAAAAGTACGCGCCGGTTTTCGGTATCAAACCGCAAACGAACAGCGATGCGATTGAAGATCGAGGGCGCTTCTCCGTCGTTGCCGGCGAGCAGGATGGTTCCGCCACTCAAGCCGAGCTGCCAGTTCGGTATGCTGTCGTTGGGAGGTTCGAGGTGCGCCAGCAAAGTGATGCGATTGGCGCCTGCGTTGACATGAAATGGCGCCACCATGACCCGGCGACCGGCATCCCATTCGACTCGCGCATCGGCGTGGTCGATCACCATCGGATAGTCCGGCACGTTGAGATCGACGATCGTGCCTTTGCCGGCGACGATCTCGCCCCGGAAATAGGTCGGAAGCCCGTCGCGGCCGATCTCGCCCTTGAACTCACCGCTGAGCGGCATATCCGCCGCATAGGTAAAGTCCTTCAGCCGGGCTGCGAGCAGCAGATTGTTGGTCGGGACCTTGTTCGCGCTGATGTCGATCGAGCGCACACCATTCGACGGCGCCCCCACGGCCACTTTCAGTTCCCAGCCGTTCTTGCCTTCCTCGCCGACGCTGAAAGCAGCGCCGCCGCCATGCGGACGCCGCAGGCTAAGGCTGATGTTGTTGAAGTTGAGAACGCCTCCGTTGCGCTGATCTTCAACCGTCAGCACACCGTTGCGCAATCCGATTTCGTTGAGGCTTTGACCGTCGAGCCCTTTGGCGCTGAGACCGTCGAGCCACTCAAGCGCGGCGAGCAGCCCGCCGGTGCCATTCGAAGCCGCGGCCGAAGTGGCCGGGACTGTGGGCGGCGCCGGCGATGCCTGGAACGGGAGTGGCGGCGGGGCAGAAACGGCTTGAGGCTCGGGTTTAACAGGAACCTTGCCGGTCGCGAGCGGGCTGTTGCTTTGACCGGTTGAAACAATCACGCGCCCGTCGGGCGTGATCCTGACCGCAAGTTCTGCGCCCACAAGACGCAGCGTCTCGGCACGCAAGCGCCCCATCAACAGCGCCGTACCGGAGAGTCTCACTTCGGCTTTCGGAGCGCTCGCGACGATGTTGCTCGCCTGATCCCGAACAACGATGTCGCGCAGCCGAACCGCAATCCTGATCCGTCCGGCACGCTCGATCTGCGTGCCTCCAACTTCAACAGTGTGATCGCGCCCGATGTTCTCCTCGATCGCCGATGCGAGCCACGGCGTGACAACATCGAGATTGACCGGCCCCGCGCCAAGCCGCAGCCACAACGCGCCAAAACCCGCGGCGAAGATAACGCCGAGCGACATCAGGACGATTGCGGTTCGCCCAATCCACACTCTGCCGGCGATCCTGCGGCGCAGCCCGCGAAACCAGTCCGTGACCCGATGAATTCCGATGCTTGGCCGGTTGAGGAGCTTGATCGCCCGGTCACACGCCGCATCGTCATGGTGATTCCATCCGGAATCATCCCAATGCCGGTGCTCGTCTGCAGCCTTCGCGAAGGCTTTTTGGGGCTCTGATCTCGGCATTGCCTCTCGGTATTGATAGTCAGCCTGGTCGAGCCGCCGGGCGTCAAAACGTCAAACTGGAGACTCGCTCCGTCGGAGTGTCGCCAGACTAGAAGCCCGGTCTTAGTTTTCTGTATCGCCCGTTGTTCGACCGCCCGCGTGCGAGAGTCGTAAATTCAGTATGTTGGCTATTCACCATACCTCGGGGACGCCAGATTTGCCCAGCCGAAGAAGGCCGCTTTAATGATCCGGCTGCGAGTCTCGCGAATGCCAAAATACCCCGCTGAAAGCGACGAAAGGAAGGCGTATGTCCAAGAAAACGCGTAAGAAATCATCCAAATCGACGTCAAAGGCCAAGGGCGCAAAAACCAAGACCGCCAAACGGGGCGCCGCCAAAAAGCCGAGCGCAGCAGCCGCGCGGAAAGTAGCGAAGAAGGCCAAGGCTAAAAGCGGTGCTGCAAAAAGCACGGCAACAAAAAGGGCCGTTACGACCGCCCCAAAGCGTTCCCGCGCGAAGACCGCACCTGCCAGAAAACCCGCAGCACTCACCCCTGCTCACAAGGCCGGAACCCTTACCGAAGGGCAATCCGCGCCGGCATTCGCGTTACCCCGCGACGGCGGACAGTCGGTATCGCTGGCGGACTACGCCGGCGGCAAACTGGTGGTCTTCTTCTATCCACGCGCCGACACGCCGGGATGCACCCTTGAGGCCATAGCCTTCAGCCGACTCGCCGATGCCTTTGCGGAAGCACGGACTGCCGTTCTTGGCGTCTCGGCTGACCCGATCGCCGCACAGGAAAAGTTTCGCGACAAACACGAACTTGCGGTTCCGCTCGTTTCCGATGAAGAGCTTGGAATGCTGAAGGCCTATGGCGTCTGGGGCGAAAAATCGATGTACGGCAAGACGTTCATGGGGATTGCTCGGACAACAGTTCTGATCGATGCCGATGGCAAGATCGTCAAAATCTGGCGCAATGTGAGGGTCGACGGCCATGCTGACGAGGTGCTCGCGGCGGCACGCCTCGCCTAGGAATTCCATTCCGTTTCCCGAAAATTAACCATGAAAGGTTCAAATCGGCGTCTGCAATGAGCCGTCCGGAGCACTTTCGGTCGGTGCGGGAGTACCGATGCCGAACCGTTCCGCCCACTATCCCGAACATCCACATCACCACCATGCGCATGATCATGCGAGGACGCCCCAGCGGCGTCCGGCGCATGGTTATCATCGCCCCGACCGCAATGGCTACACCATTGTCCATCACGGCAAGGCTGTGCGGTTCGGGCCGGTCGTGTTCTGGATCGTGGCGGGATCCATCGTCATCATGGGTGCATGGTCCGCAGCGACGGCCACCTATTTCGCTTTCCGCGACGACGTGCTGACTCGCCTCATCGCCCGCCAGGCTGAGATGCAGTACGCCTACGAGGACCGCATTGCCGAGCTGCGCGCGCGTGTCGATCGCACCACCAGCCGTCAACTGCTCGATCAGGAGCAGTACGACCAGAAGCTCAACCAGATCATGCGGCGGCAGGCGTTGCTGGAGCAGCGTGCCGCAGCCCTCAATACCATGCCGGACACCGCCCCCACCGGCTCGATCAAGCCGGCGGCACGCGGACCGCAGTCGACTGATGCCGGCGCGGCGACAGGCGTTCCCAAACCATCGCCGATCAACGATACGGTGATCTTCGTTACACCGCCCGATCGCGAAGCGCGGCTCGAATCCCGCACACCTCCTGCTGCGCGCCCGCGTACGGAATTCGCAAAGGCTAGCGGTGTCGACAACGTCTTGACGAACCTGCAGACGGCACTCGACAAGGTCGAAGGGCGTCAGACCGCTACGCTCAATTCAGTCGAGGAAGGTTACGAGTCGCGCATGCGCCGGATGCGCAGCGTGATTACCGACCTCGGTCTCGATATGGCGCAGCTCGAAGCCGCGACGCCCAAGGGTGGAATGGGCGGACCGTTCATACCGGTGAAACCGCCGTCAACCGCGGAGGCATTCGAACGCCAGCTTTACCGGATCAATCTGACGCGTGCGCAGGTCGATAAACTCACGCGCACCCTGTCGCTTGTGCCGTATCGCAAGCCGGTTGTCGGCAATGTCGAATTCTCCTCCGGATTCGGGGTGCGCAGCGATCCTTTTCTCGGTCGCCCCGCGATGCACAGCGGATTGGACTTTCGCGCTTCCACCGGTGATCCGGTCCGCGCCACCGCCAACGGCAAGATCATCAACGCCGGATGGAGCGGCGGCTATGGCCGCATGATAGAGATCGATCACGGCAACGGCCTGTCGACGCGCTACGGGCATCTGTCGGCCATCAACGTCAAGGTCGGCGAGCGTATCACAATCGGCCAGGTGATCGGCGAGGTTGGCTCGACCGGACGATCCACCGGCCCTCACCTGCACTATGAAACGCGGATCGATGGCGACGCCGTGGACCCGCAAAAATTCCTCCGCGCCGGCATCCGCCTCAGTCAGGGTTAAGTCCCAACTCCTGAGCGGCTGAACAGACGAAACACTCTGCCGTCCATCACCAGCAGCGCGCTCCCGATGACGAGCGCGCCGACGATCTCGCGGGCCTCGATCCTCTCGTCCAGAATGAAGTATCCGAGCAGGATCGCACTGACCGGAACAAGAAGCGTCACCAGCATCACGTTGCTTGCGCCAGATCGAATGACGATCTGGAAGAAAATGATGAAGGCCAGCGCGGTCGAGAGAGAGGCCAGGCCGAGAACCGCCAGCCACGTCACGTGCCCCGGCATTTGCAGTTGCCAGGGTCGATCGATGACTGTTGCGAGAACGAGCATCATGATGCTGGCCGAAATCAATTGAAACGTTGCGGTCCCGATCGGCGGGGAACCGGCCAGCTTTCGCGTCGCCCAGAGCGCAGAAAATCCGAAGCAGATCGTGGCGCCAAGACAAAGCGCGATACCGATGCTTTGTCGGGAGATCAGATCGAAATCATAGCCCTTCAAAATGACGACGCCGCACAGACCGAGCAGCACTCCGGCAACGCGCCGGAGGATCAGTTTTTCTTCGCCGAAAGCCGCCGCGACGAGAACGGTGAATACTGGCGTCGTGGCGTTGACGACCGATGCCGTGCCGCCCGGAATGTAGGTTTGCCCCATAACGATCAGCGAAAAGGGCATCACGTTGTTGATGAGCGCCATCACCGCATAGGGCCGCCACCCCGCGATACCGACCGGAAACGGGATGCGATTGATCCAGAGCATCGGCAGCAGGATCAGCGCCGCAATCGACAGACGCAGAAAGACCAGCGTCAGCGGCGGCAACTCCTTCAACGCCACGCCGGTGAAGAAGAACGTGCCGCCCCAGAGAACCGACAGAAAGATCAGCCGCGACCAGTCGCGCTCATCCATCCGCAGCTCGGTTTCGGGAAGTCGCTCTTGGACCACAGCCATGGCCAAGGGATACGCGGTGGCCCGGGGCGAAGCCACCCGTTTCGCGACAACCCGGTTCTGCGTTTAATCCACGTCCTCGATGGCGCCGGGCGTGGTGCCGAACGCCTTCTGCGCGAGCGTCGCGGCCATGAAGTCATCGAGATCGCCGTCGAGCACACCGGACGTGTCGGAGGTCTGCACACCGGTGCGCAGATCCTTCACCATCTGATACGGCTGCAATACATACGAGCGGATCTGATGACCCCAGCCGATGTCGGTCTTGGCGGCCTGATCGGCGGCGGCTTTCTCCTCACGCTTCTTCAGCTCGATTTCGTAAAGCCGCGCGCGCAACATGTCCCAGGCTTGCGCCCTGTTCTTGTGTTGTGAACGCCCTGCCTGACAGACCACGGCGACGCCGGTCGGAATATGCGTCAACCGCACGGCGGATTCAGTCTTGTTGACGTGCTGGCCGCCTGCACCGCCTGAACGCATCGTATCGGTGCGCACATCAGATTCCTTGATATCGATCTTGATGCTGTCGTCGACCACCGGGAAAATCGCAACACTCGAGAATGACGTGTGCCGCCGGGCGTTGGAATCGAACGGCGATATCCGCACCAGCCGGTGCACGCCTGCCTCCGTCTTCAGCCAGCCGTAAGCATTGTGACCACTGATCTGGACTGTTGCGGATTTGATACCGGCTTCTTCACCTTCGGTCTCTTCAAGGTACTCGACCTTGAAACCGTGCTTCTCCGCCCAGCGCGTATACATGCGCAGCAGCATCGAGGCCCAGTCCTGGCTCTCGGTGCCGCCGGCACCGGCGTGGACTTCGAGGTACGTGTTGAATCTGTCGGCTTCACCCGACAACAACGCTTCCAGCTCCTGCTTCGCGACGTCCTTTTTCAGAGCCTTGAGCGCGTTCTCAGCCTCAAGGACGACGCTCTCGTCCTTCTCGGACTCGCCAAGCTCGATCATGCCGGTTTGGTCTTCGAGTTCGCGCTCGATCTTGCCAATGCCGGTGAGCTGATTCTCAAGCGAGGTCCGCTCCTGCATCAGCTTCTGGGCTTTCTGCGGATCGTTCCAGAGATTGGGATCTTCGGCGAGAGCGTTCAGTTCGGCGAGGCGCGCCGTGGCAGCATCGACGTCAAAGATGCCTCCTCAGCAGCCCGACTGACTGCTTGATCTCTTCAACAAGGCGTTCGATTTCGGGGCGCATGACAATTCCAGCTTGCAGCGACGCTGCGATTCAAAGGATGTGAGGGATGTAACGGCTGACGGTGACCAGCGCAACTTTATAGGGTTGCGCTAGTACAAGCCGCCGGTACCCGGCCGGAAGATGGCGCGGTCTGCATCCGGCGAAACGCCGGGTGAGCGCCCGTCAGCGTCGGCAACGCCAATGACAGAGTAATTGTCAGGCGGTGCGGTTCCGGGCTTGAAGGCTTCGAGGATCGTCCGGCCGCTATCACCGGGTCCTGCGCGCATACCGCTCTTGGCATCGACACGGATCAGCTTGATACCCGCAGGGACGCGGAACGGAACGGCAGGCTTGTCGGCGAGCGCAAGCTTCATGAAGTCTTTGACAACCGGTGCGGCGAGATGACCGCCGGTACCGCCTCTGCCGAGATTCCGCGGCTTGTCGTACCCGATATAGACACCGACCACGAGATCGGGTGAGAAACCGATGAACCAGGCGTCCTTCTCATCGTTGGTCGTGCCGGTCTTGCCCGCAATCGGTTTGCCAACCTCGCGCAAGACGGTCGCGGTGCCGCTTTGCACGACGCCTTCCATCATCGACGTGATCTGGTAGGCGGTCATGGAATCGAGCACCTGCTCGCGGCGATCGACCAGCGACGGTTCGGGCTGGTTCTTCCAGCCATCACCGGCGTCGCAGCCGCGGCATTCGCGCTGATCGTGCTTGAAGATGGTGTGGCCGTAACGATCCTGAATACGATCGATCAACGTCGGCTTCACCCGCTTGCCGCCGTTGGCAAACATCGAATAGGCGGTGACCATGCGCATCACGGTCGTCTCGCCTGCTCCGAGCGCGTAGGACAGATAGTTCGGCAACTCGTCATAGATGCCGAAGCGCTTGGCGTACTCGCCGATCAGCGGCATGCCGACGTCCTGCGCGAGGCGCACCGTCACCGTGTTCAGCGACCTGATCAGCGCGTTCCGCAGCGTGGTCGGTCCGTAATACTTTCCAGTGGAGTAGTTTTCCGGACGCCAGACACCGGCGCCCTGCCCCTGATCGATTTCGATCGGCGCGTCCACGACGACAGTTGACGGCGTGTAGCCGTTATCCATCGCGGTCGAATAGACGATCGGCTTGAAGGACGAACCCGGCTGACGATAAGCTTGCGTCGCGCGGTTGAACTGGCTCTGGTCGAACGAGAAGCCGCCGACCATGGCCACCACGCGGCCGGTCCACGGATCCATCGCAACCATCGCGCCGGAAACTTCCGGTATCTGACGGAGCCTGTACTGTCCCTCAACCTTGTTGCCGTCCTTGTCCAGCAACGGATCGACATAGATCGCGTCGCCCGGTGCAAGCACCTGTGTCACCGCGGTCGGCGTCTTGAAACGCGTCGGACCGGCGGCTGCCTTCGCCCACCTCACGCCGTCCAGCGAGATCAAACCTGTTTCGCGAGTCTTGGAGACCGCGCCGCCAAGCTCACGTCCGGGTTGAAAGCCGATCCGTGCTGACTGGTCGCTGGTCTCAAGCACCACCGCCATCCGCCACGGTGAGATGTCGGAGAGCGATTTGACTTCCGCGAGTTTCACGCCCCAGTCGCCAACGAGATCGATCTTGTGCGGCGCGCCGCGCCAGCCCTGGGCCTCGTCGAACTTGACGAGGCCAGCCACCATCGCCTTGCGCGCCATCATCTGAAGTTTGGGATCAAGCGAGGTGCGCACCGAGAGGCCGCCTTCATACAACTTCTTTTCGCCGTAACGCTCGAAGATGTCGCGGCGGACTTCTTCCGCGAAATATTCGCCAGCGAAGATATGCGCCGCATTGGAGCGGGACGTGACGATCATCGGCTCCTTGCGGGCGGCGACAGCATCAGCCGGTTTGATCCAACCGTTTTCAGCCAGCCGATCGATCACGTAGTTTCGGCGCTCGATAGCGCGATCGCGGTTGCGTACTGGATGCAGGCTCGAGGGCGCCTTCGGCAACGCAGCCAGGTAGGCAGCTTCTGCGATGGTCAGTTCGTTCACCGACTTGTCGAAATAGACCAGTGATGCAGCCGCGATGCCGTAGGCGCTGAGGCCGAGATAGATCTCGTTCAGATACAGTTCGAGGATCTTGTCTTTGGTGTAGGTGCGCTCGATGCGCATCGCCAGCAAGGCTTCCTTGATCTTGCGGTTGAATGAGACTTCGTTGGTCAGAAGGAAGTTCTTCGCGACCTGCTGCGTGATGGTCGACGCACCCTGCGGGCGGCGGTTGGATCCGTAGTTCTGAGCGTAGAGAACCGCGGCGCGCGCCATGCCGGTGAAGTCGATGCCGCCGTGCTCATAGAAATTCTTGTCTTCTGCCGCGAGGAACGCGTTGATGACAGGCTTCGGAATGGCCAGGATCGGCAGATAAAGCCGGCGCTCCTTGGAATATTCACCGAGCAGAGATCCATCAGCGGCGTGAACGCGCGTCATCACCGCCGGCTCGTAATCCTGCAACTGAGAGTAATCCGGAAGGTCCTTCGAAAAGTGCCAGATCGCTCCGGCGACTGCGGCGACGCCGACAAGGAACACGATCGTTCCGGCCGCGAACAGGAAGCCCATGAACCGCAACAGCAAGCGCATCGTCAGTATCCGTCCTTAAGCGTCTGGCGCGATCACCCGAGGCGCACGACCGGGCTTCCGAACCGAACTATACCATTCGCTATTAGCGGGTGGATCGATTCTGGTCTCATCCCTGCCCAAATTTCTATAGAGCCGCGGCTGTGGCCAAACTAGGGCCTCGGCGACCAATTACTCTGCAAATTCAACCCGAAGGGACTTAATTCGAAGGTCCCGTGGAAACCACGCGTTTTCCGAGGAAAGCGTCCACCGCTTGGGCGACGGAACCGACAGTGCGGGACCGCCAGCTTTCGGAGACCAGATGCTGGAGATCGTCCTTGTTGGAAACGTAGCCGAGCTCGACCAGCACGGACGGAACGTCGTGTGCCTTCAGGACCTTGAACCCCGCGGATTTCAGCGGGTGCTTGTGCATGCGGGCGACCCCCTTCATCTCGTTGACGAGGGTGCGGGCGAAGCGGTTTGAAAACGTTCGGGTCTCGCGCTGGGTCAGTTCGATCAGGATGTCGGCTACTTCCGCCGGTTCTTCGGTCAGATTGATGCCCGCAATGGCGTCCGCCTTATTCTCGGCCTCGGCGAGTTTCTCGGCTTCCGCGTCGGAGGCGCGATCCGACAACGTGTAGACGGTCGCGCCCTGGGCATCGCCCTCGCGCTTGGGCAATGCATCGGCGTGAATGGAAACAAACAATGCAGCGGTGTTGGCGCGGGCGATCTTCACACGCTCGCCGAGAGGGACAAAGGTGTCGTCATCGCGAGTCATGACGACGCGAAACTTGCCGCTCTTCTCGATCCGATCCCGCAGCGCCTTGGCGAAATCCAGCACCAGCATCTTTTCGCTTTCGCCGGTGGCCGCCTGGGTGCCGTTATCGACGCCGCCATGACCAGGATCGATCACGATCACCGGACGGGAATCCGTCGTCTTTCCGGCCCTGGTTGTGCCCGTCGTTTCAACTGCGGTTCCATTAGCGTCGGCGACGATTGCCGGACGCAGATGCACTTTGTCCCCGCCCGGCGATGAGGCCTTGAACGCAGATCGCTCCACAGCAGCAAGCTCGACCACGAGACGCGCCGGCTGCCCGTTCGCTGCGTCGATGACATAGGTCTTCTCAATCCTGGCCGGACCGGTCAGATCGAAAACCACCCGTGATCCGCCCGGCATGACCAGGCCGTAGCGGAAGGCACGTATGAGACCGCGCCCCTCCTTCCCCACGCCCGGGGTAAGATTGAAGGTGACCTGCGGAATATCGACGACAACGCGATACGGATCGCCGAGCACAAACGCCCGGGCATCGATCTTGCGGTCGAGGTCGAGAATGAAACGGGTTTGCTTGCCATCGCCGGCCACACGCACGTCGGAGGCGACTGGAAAGGTTGCCGCAACCGCTGGCTGTGGGGGCTGAGATTCGACCGCAACAGCCTCGGGAATCGACAGGCACAAAAATGCTGCGGCGCACACCAGCGCAACAGCCCAAAATGCGCGATAATTCATGTGGCTCGTCAACGATTCCGCAGCCTCCGGACACCTCATACCGCAATAGAACCGCGCAGTTAACGGCCCCTTACCACGTCCGCGATGATTAGCCGAGTGTGTTGCAGCGCTGTGACGCTTCCCTTGCCAGAAACGACCATTCGACGTATGTAGGAGGGGCTGACGGTTTAAACTTGCGGTTGTGTCGCGTTCAGCTTCCCGGTGCAGCGCCAGTTCCTCACACTCTATCAGAGGTTCCAGCGTACCTTCCGACCCTCCACAGCCAGCGCAGCACGCGGCTGATACGGAGCGGCGGTTACCAGCCCGAGCGGCTACCTTCATGACCGGCGACCGTTGCCGCAAGGCAGCGGACCATCGAGAGCCAGCGCGCGCATCTTGCGCCGCGTTGGCACTGCCAGCAGCACACCCGCTGGCGACGTCGGCGGCAGGATACGGCGGCACCTTTGCCGCCACATTGAATTAGACGGGCCGACGCTTGATGCGCCAGACTCTATTGCCGAACGGGATTTGTCATAAAATCCCATCGACGCCAGCATCGATACGACGCGAATCTTTTCCGCGTCGCGTTTCGCTGACGTTGCGATCGGCACGGTGCCTCGGGCGGCGTTTTGGCCTTCCCCTCACCCCCGAATCAGGTGGACCGTCACGTGACCCGGCTACGCGCGATGCGCTGGCCGCCGAACGCACCGTTCGCCGTCAAGAGCTCAAAAATGCCCAACAAAATGTTGATCGATGCCACCCATCCGGAAGAGACTCGGGTGGTCGTGGTCCGCGGCAATCGCGTCGAGGAATTTGATTTCGAGTCTGCCCAGCGCAAGCAACTGCGCGGCAATATCTACCTCGCGAAAGTCACGCGCGTCGAGCCGTCGCTGCAAGCCGCCTTCATCGAATACGGCGGCAATCGTCATGGCTTTCTGGCCTTCAGCGAAATTCATCCGGATTACTATCAGATCCCGGTTGCCGATCGTCAGGCCCTGATCGAGGCCGACGAGCGCGCACATCGCGAAGCCGAGGAAGAATCGGAAAACCGCTCCAACCGCCGGCGGTCCCGCCATCGCAGTTCGCGGCGCCGCGATCGTGGCGAGCGCGTTCAGAGCGAGATCATCGAGGGCGCGAGCCCCGAGGCCGATGCGCAGGCGGACGCCGGGCAGGTCGGCGATCACGCGCCAGATCACGGCCATGACGACGTGCATCATGGCCATGGCAACCAGCATGGCGATGCGCATCACGACGAACATGGTCACCAGCATAGTGAGGTTCATGACGTTGCTGCCATGGCCGGAGACAATCAACACCAGGAACATCATGCAGACGACGCTGCGCCGGTCGCAGCATCCGAGGAACCGTCCGCGCCGGTAGCCGTGCGCGATGACCAGGCCCGTGACGATCATTCCCATAACCACGGGCATGATGATCATGAGCACCACGATCATCAGCACGAACCGCATGCTCACGATGAGGCTCATGATGCAGACGTCGCTCCTAGCGGCGACGACCATCAAGATGAGCGCCACGCCGACGATGCGGACGACGACGAAGACGACGGTGAAGACGCCGAGGAAGAAGTTGTCGAGTCGGTCGGCGGCGACGACGTGCTGGAAGAAGTGCCGGAGCGTGCCTTCCGCCCGCGCCGCCAGTACAAGATTCAGGAAGTCATCAAGCGCCGCCAGGTGATGCTGGTTCAGGTCGTCAAGGAAGAACGCGGCAACAAGGGCGCGGCGCTGACGACCTACCTCTCGCTCGCCGGACGCTACGCCGTGCTGATGCCCAACACCGCACGCGGCGGCGGCATCAGCCGCAAGATCACCTCGGCGCAGGATCGCTCGCGTCTGAAGGACGTGGTGCAGGATCTCGATGTGCCGGAAGGCATGGGGATCATCCTGCGCACCGCTGGTGCCTCGCGCACCAAGCCCGAGATCAAGCGCGACTTCGAATACCTGATCCGGATGTGGGAAACCGTCCGCGACACCACGCTGAAATCGCAGGCCCCTACGCTCGTTTACGAGGAAGGCTCGCTGATCAAGCGCTCGCTCCGCGACCTCTACAACAAGGAAATCGACGAAGTCCTCGTTGCCGGTGAATCCGGTTTCAACGAAGCCCGTGATTTCATGAAGATGCTGATGCCGAGCAACGTTCGTGCGGTGAAGCAGTATCGCGACGGCCAGCCGCTGTTCTCGCGCATGGGCGTGGAAAGTCAGCTCGACGCGATGTTCTCGCCCACGGTGACGCTGCGGTCCGGCGGCTACATCGTGATCAACCAGACCGAAGCACTTGTTTCCATCGACGTGAACTCAGGCCGCTCGACGCGTGAGCACCACATCGAGGACACCGCGCTCAAGACCAACCTTGAAGCCGCCGAGGAAGTCGCGCGCCAGTTACGCCTGCGCGATCTCGCGGGTCTCATCGTGATCGACTTCATCGACATGGATGAGAAGCGCAACAACCGTGCGGTCGAGCGCAAACTCAGCGACTGCCTGCGGCAGGATCGCGCCCGCATCCAGGTGGGACGCATCTCGCATTTCGGCCTGCTCGAGATGTCACGCCAGCGCATCCGCGCCAGCGTGCTGGAAAGCTCCACCGAGCCCTGCCCGCATTGCGGCGGCACCGGTCATGTCCGCTCGGTCTCGTCCGTCGCGCTGCAACTGCTGCGCGGCCTCGAAGAGACCCTGATGAAGGGACCGACGCACAATCTGACGGTGCGCACGCGCACCGACGTCGCTCTCTACGTGCTCAACCACAAGCGCGGTCACCTGCGCGATCTCGAAAGCAGCTTCAAGGTCACGCTGGCGGTCATCGCCGATGCGACGATCAGCGGCCAGCAGTCCTACGTGATCGACCGCGGCGAAGCCGTCCACACGCTCGAAGCCGCCAAGGCGATCCTTGCGGCGCAGCTCGCCGCATCCCCGGCTCCGGTCGAGGATACCTACGACTACGAAGATGATGAGACTTTCGAAGCCGAGGCCGAGTTCGAAGGCGACGACGAGGACGTTGCCGAGGCTCAATCCGCCGACGCGGCTCCTGTCGCGGAAAGCGAAGAAGGTCCGCGCCGCAAGCGCCGCCGCCGCAGGCGTGGCCGTGGCGGAGAAGCGCGTGACGGAGCACAGGCGGCCGATCGCGGCGATACGTCTGGCGTCGTGCCACAGGATGACGCCATCGGTGAAGTCAACGATAACGACGAAGGCGACGACGAGCAGGACGAACAGAACGGCGAACCTCGCGCCGAGCAGAACGCGAATGGCGAACGCCGTCCGCGCCGCCGTGGCCGCCGTGGCGGACGCCGCCGCCGTGGAGGCAACGAAGCCAACACGACTGAGGGCGCTGAACCTGGCGAGGGAATTGTCTCGACAATTGCCGACGACCTGGGTCCGTTGCCGGAGCCTGAAGCCACCGAGGCGGTCGCTGATTTGGCGGCGCCTGCAGAGCCGGTCCGCGAGGAACGTCCTGCCAATATCGCTCAGCCGGAACCGGTGACTCACCATATCTCGACCCCGGACGAGACCGAGGCGGCCCCGCGCAAACGCTCGACCGTTCGCGAGAAGGTCAGCTTCTTCTTCGGTGACGCGCCAAAGCAGGAACAGGAGCCCGCCCCTGTGCAGACCCCGACGCCGTCAACTGAGCCGACGCCGTCGGAGCCGAAGACCGAGACCGCCCAACCGCGCCGCGCGGGCTGGTGGTCGCGCCGCGGCGAGTAACACCCGAATACGGATCACAAAGAAACCGCCCGCTTCACAGCGGGCGGTTTGCTTTTTGGACCCTGAGATCCGCAATCAGCCCTTGGCGAGCCAGCGCGTGATGCGCGCCACCGCTTCGGTGATTTCCTGCGTCGAGCGCGAGTAGGAAAATCGCACAAAGGACTTTCCGTGGAACGGATCGAAGTCCACGCCTGGCGTCGCCGCAACATGTGCCTGCTGCAGCATCGTCTTGGCGAATTCGAAGCTATCGGCGTTGAACTTCGAGACGTCGGCATAGAGATAGAACGCGCCGTCCACCGGCAGGAAATCCGTCAGTCCGCCTTTCGGCAGCCCTTCGATCAGGATTCGCCGGTTCTCTTCATAGCCGTGCTTGATCACATCCATCTCGGCGCAACCATCGAACGCCGCTTCAGCCGCGATCTGCGAAAGCGTCGGCACGGAAATCGACAGGTTCTGCTGCAAGGTCTCGACCGAGCGCGCCAGCCCTTCCGGCACGACGATCCAGCCCACGCGCCAGCCCGTCATGCAGAAGTATTTCGAAAACGAATTGATGATGATCGCTTCGGACGAAAGCTCCGCAGCCGTTACCGCCGGAAACGCATAGTCGAGCCCGTGATAAATCTCATCCGAGATGAAGCGGATACCCGCGCTGTCCGCCGCGGCGATCAGATCCGCCATCGCCTCGCGCGTCATCATGGTGCCGGTCGGATTCGCGGGACTGGCGACCAGCACGCCCTTCAGCGGCGTCTTGCGATGAGCTTCAAGCAGCATCTCTCCGGTGAGAGCATGCCGTGTGGCGCTAGTTGTTTCGATCAGGACGGGCTCACATCCGAGCGCACGCAGAATGTGACGATACGGCGGATAGCCCGGGGACGTAATTGCAACACGATCGCCGGGCTCGAACGCCGACAGGAATGCGAGCACAAAGGCCCCCGATGAGCCGGTTGTTATGACTATGCGCGCGGGATCGACATCCTGCCCGTAGGTTTCGCGGTAATGGCGCGAGATTCGCTGACGCAGCGATGGGATGCCTTTGGCGGCAGTGTAATCGATCTTTCCAACATCAAGTGCCGCGCGCGCGGCCGCGATCGCCGTCTGCGGCGCGGGTGCGGCGGGCTGCCCAACCTCCATGTGAATCACATGACCGCCCTGGGCCTCGATTTTGGCGGCAGCCGCCATCACGTCCATCACCATGAACGGCGGAACATTGCCGCGGGTGGAGGGCGTCAAAAGGCCTTTTGCCTTGTCTCTGAGCGTCACATCGAGCATGAAATCTGCTGTTCCCTGGGCACCTCGGCATGCCAATAAGATGGGATCGCCGCGCCGTTGTACCGCCGCATTCGGCGGTTTGTTAGACCGTGATTTTAGCACCCTACAGGCTGCCGCTCCATTGCCAAGCTCGCTGACCAAGCCATGACAAATGCCCTCTTGACCGCGCCAGCCGCCCGCTCGCCGATCCGCGCCGTCCTGCGGCGCGCGACCGCAGCCGTGACTGCTGCTGCATTGCTCGTGGGGTCATGGCCGGCGCATGCACAGCAAGGGGGGCCGCCTCTCCTGCGCGATGCCGAAACCGAGCAGCTCCTGCGCGACTACACGCGGCCAATCCTGCGCACGGCCGGTCTCGAGAAGCAGAATATTCAGGTCGTCATCATCAACGATCCCACGTTCAACGCTTTCGTCGCCGACGGCCGCAGAATTTTCGTCAACTACGGCGCACTGCGAGAGTCTGAAACACCGAACCAGATCATCGGTGTGCTGGCTCACGAAACCGGCCACCTTGCCGGCGGTCATCTCTCAAAACTGCGCGAACAGATTTCCCGCGCCCAGACCCAGATGATCATCGCCATGCTGCTCGGCTTAGGCGCCGCCGTCGCGGGTGCACGTGCCGGAGCCGGAAGTGCGGGTGCCGCAGCGGTCGCGGCGCCTCAGGCCGCCATCATGCGCACCATGCTTTCTTACCAGAGGCAGCAGGAAGAAAACGCGGACAAGGCCGGTGTGAAATTCCTCAACGCCACCGGCCAGTCGTCACGAGGCATGTACGAAACGTTCAAGCGCTTCTCCGAACAGAGCCTGTACGCCGCAGCCGGAGCCGATCCGTACAACATGTCCCATCCGATGCCGGCCGAGCGCGTCCGCGCGCTGGAGGAACTGGCCAAGTCGAGCCCGTATTGGGACAAGAAGGACGACCCTGCCCTGCAGCTTCGTCACGACATGATGCGCGCCAAGGTATCCGGCTTCATGGAGCGTGCGGACACCGTGCTTCGCCGCTACCCGCCCTCGAACGACAGCCTGCCCGCACGTTACGCCCGCGCCATCGCGGCCTATCGCCACGGTGATCTGCGCAATGCGGCAGCCCAAATCGATGCCTTGATCCGCGTTCAGCCCAACAACCCCTATTTCTACGAACTGAAGGGGCAGGCCTTCCTTGAGGGTGGCAAACCCAACGAAGCCATCGCGCCTCTGCGCAAGGCGGTGCAATTGTCGAACAATGCTCCGCTCATCGAGATGTTACTTGGCCAAGCCTACGTGGCATCCGAAAATAAGACTTACGCTGAGGAAGCCATCAAGATTCTCCGCGCGGCGTTGAGCCGGGAGCCCGAAGCCGCACTTGGATATACCCAGCTCGCAATGGCCTACGGCCGCAAGGGCGACTATGCGGAAGCCGATCTCGCCTCTGCACAGGCGGCCTTTCTGCGTGGAGACCAGAAAACGGCGCGAGACCTCGCCTCGCGCGCAAAGACAAGATTTGCGATCGGCACGCCCGGCTGGGTCAAGGCCGATGACATCGTTAATACGAAACCGATAAAGAATTGAACCCCGGCGTAGCACCGCTGCACACAGCCCGAAGGAATATCCATGGTCTCGCTCCGCTCTCTTGCTCCCCTCGCCTTCGCACTTGTGCTGGGTCTGCCCGCCGCGTCGCATGCGCAGTCGTTTAACGACGCGCAGAAGAGTGAGATTCAGAAGATCATCAAGGACTACTTGGTTGCAAATCCAGAGTTGCTTGAGGAAATGTCGGCCGAGTTGCAGAAGCGGCAGGCTGTGGCGGAAGCGGAAAAGCATCGCGCCGCCGTCCAGAAGAATGCGGACCTCATCTTCAACTCGCCACGCGGTGTGGTTGTCGGAAATCGCGATGGTGACGTCAATTTCGTCGAATTTTTCGACTACAATTGCGGCTACTGCAAACACGCGATGGCCGACATGCTCACCCTGATGAAGGCGGACCCGAAGCTGCGCGTTGTCCTCAAGGAGTTCCCGGTGCTCGGACCAAGCTCGGTTGAGGCCGCCCAGGTGGCGATCGCCCTCCGCATGCAGGACCCGACCGGCAAGAAGTATCTCGACTTCCATCAGAAGCTGCTGAATGGACGCGGACAGGCCGACAAGGCGCGCGCAATGGCGGCAGCGAAGGAAGCTGGCGCCGATATGGCCAAGCTCGAAAAGGACATGACCAGCCCCGAGATCAGCGCAACGCTCAACGAGAACTTCAAGCTTGCCGAGGACATGGGCCTCAACGGAACCCCGAGCTATGTGATTGGAAAGGACGTCGTGGTGGGCGCGGTCGGCGCGGCAGGGCTTGCCAAGAAAATCTCGGAAGCCCGCTGCGGCAAGGCGACCTGCTAGAGGCCAACTCATCCGGGAGGACCGTTCGCCCGGGATATCCGTTAAGATTGGTTAACTAACGATTTCAGAGCCTTTCACAGGGCTTTTCAGGTGATTTCTGAATGATTTGGCGGGGGATGGCGAAGCCGATCAGGCTTCCATCCCGGCTCCATGTTGCCTATAAACCGCCCGAAGCTGCGCGCACCCGCATTATTTCGCCGACATTGCTGGATTTGGTTTTCGGATGGCAAAGACGATTTACGTGCTCAACGGGCCGAACCTCAATCTGCTCGGCACCCGCGAGCCGGAGACCTATGGCCATCACACGCTCGCCGATGTGGAGAAACTTTGCCACGACAGCGCCGCCGGCTATGGCCTGACCGCCGACTGCCGCCAGTCGAACCACGAAGGCGAACTGATCGATTTCGTTCACGAGGCCGGCGCGAAGAAAGCGGCCGGCATCATCATCAACGCCGGTGGATATTCCCACACCTCGATCGCGCTCCATGACGCGTTGGTCGCAGTCAAACTTCCAACGGTTGAAGTACACGTCTCCAACATCTACGCGCGTGAGAGCTTCCGTCACCATTCCTTCGTCGCATCTGCTGCCGTGGCAACGCTGTGCGGCTTCGGAATCGACGGCTATCGCCTCGCAATCAGCGGCCTCGCCGCGAAGATCGGCGCCAAGGCGAAAGCCTGATACGCCTGCCTGTCATTTACTGAGAAAGCTTCGGATTACACATGGCCTCCTCGCCGAAAGAACCATCTGCTCCCAAGGAAAAACCAGCCGATGAGCGCGAACTCATTCGCGAACTGGCGATGCTGCTCGATGAAACCAATCTCACGGAAATCGAGATCGAGCGCGCCGGATTGCGTCTGCGGGTCGCGCGCAACATCAGCATCGCAGCGCCTGTCTCCTACCAGCCCGCGCCTGCTGTCTCGGCTTCCGCACCTGCGCCCGTCGTGGCTGCGGCAGCGCCCGCCGACATTTCAAAGCATCCCGGCGCAGTGCCGTCGCCGATGGTCGGCACGGCTTATCGCGCCTCCGAGCCCGGCGCGAAGCCGTTCATCGATGTCGGCAGCAAGGTGAAGGTCGGCGACACGCTCATCATCATCGAAGCGATGAAGACGATGAACCAGATCCCGTCGACGCGCGCAGGCACCGTCACGCAAATCCTCGTCGAAGACGGCCAGCCGGTCGAATTCGGCGAACCGCTCGTCATTATTGAATAGAAATGCGCCGTCGTCCTGAGGTGCGAAGGCAAAGCCTGAGCCTCGAAGGATGCGGCGCCGTCACCCTTCGAGGCTCGCAAGTGCTCGCTCCTCAGGATGACGGGACAAGGCAGGCACAATGTTCGACAAGATCCTGATTGCCAATCGCGGCGAGATTGCATTGCGCGTATTGCGCGCGTGCAAGGAGCTCGGCATCGCGACCGTTGCGGTTCATTCGACCGCCGATGCGAACGCCATGCATGTCCGTCTTGCGGATGAAAGCGTCTGCATCGGACCGCCGCCCGCGAAAGATAGCTATCTGAACGTACCGGCCCTGCTCGCTGCCTGCGAGATCACGGGCGCCGACGCCGTTCACCCGGGCTACGGCTTCCTGTCGGAGAATGCACGGTTCGCCGAAATTCTCGCCGACCACAATCTGCATTTCATCGGCCCGAAGGCAGAGCATATCCGCCTGATGGGCGACAAGATCGAGGCCAAGAAGACCGCCAAGCGCCTCGGCATTCCGGTCGTGCCCGGCTCCGACGGTGGTGTCGGCGCAGGCGATGACGCCATGGCCATCGCCAAGAAAATCGGTTTTCCGGTTCTCGTGAAGGCAGCAGCCGGCGGCGGCGGCCGCGGCATGAAGGTCGCTCCCACCGAAGCCGATCTGTTGCTCGCGCTATCAACCGCGAGCAACGAAGCCAAGGCAGCGTTCGGCGACGGCTCAGTCTATTTGGAAAAATACCTCGGCAAGCCTCGCCATATCGAAATCCAGATTCTCGGCGACGGCCGCGGCGGCGCGATCCATCTCGGCGAGCGCGACTGTTCGCTGCAACGCCGCCACCAGAAGGTCTGGGAAGAAGGCCCCTCGCCGATCCTGAATGCGGCCGCGCGCGCGAAGATTGGCGAAACCTGCGCCAAGGCGATGCGCGAGATGCAGTATCTCGGCGTCGGTACCATCGAATTCCTCTACGAGGATGGCGAGTTCTATTTCATCGAAATGAACACGCGTATTCAGGTCGAGCATCCCGTGACCGAGATGATCACCGGCATCGATCTTGTGATCGAGCAAATTCGCGTCGCCGCCGGCGGCGAGTTGCCCTGCGCGCAGGAAGAGATCGTTATCAACGGTCACGCCATCGAGTGCCGGGTCAACGCCGAGAACCCGGTATCTTTCCGGCCCTCGCCGGGCAAGATCATGCAGTATCACCCGCCCGGCGGCCTTGGAGTCCGGATCGATTCAGCCGTGTACCAGGGCTATGTCATCCCGCCCTATTACGACTCGCTGGTCGGCAAACTCATCGTCCACGGCAAGACCCGCGGTGAGTGCCTGATGCGCTTGCGGCGCGCGCTCGATGAAATGGTGGTGGACGGCGTCGAAACGACGCTGCCGCTGTTCCGTGGGCTGGTGCGCGAGCCCAGCATTATCGACGGCGACTACCACATCCACTGGCTCGAACATTACCTGGCAGCCGGCGACACCAAGTCATCCTGAACTACCGCTCCCCCTGATCCTGAAGTTTAGTTCCAGAAATGGAACTAAATTCCTATTTGCGCGTTGTCCTGAACGTCAGCTATGGGTAAGTTTCAGGGGTAGCAGTTTGTTTTTTCAAAGATTTATTTATCCCGGCAACACCGCAGGGTCCGCGTGACGCAGCACGCGACCCGTCGGCGCACGCTTTGGCAGATTGCCTTGCTGTCCGCGGGCTTTCTGGTGCTGGTCGCGATCAGTGTCATTTCCATCGTCCTGGTGAACAAGGCACGCGACGACAGCCGGTGGGTGATTCACACCGTCGAGGTCGAAAATCAGATATCGACCGTCCTGCTGGATATCAGGCGCGCGGAAAGCGCCGCCCGAGGATACCTCCTCACGTCGCAACCTAAATTTCTGACAGAGCACGAGGCTGCAATCCAACGCATCTTGCTGGGTGTCGACACGCTCGCAAGACAGACCAGCGACAGCCCAGTTCAGATCGAGAACAGCAAGCAACTCCGCGAGTCCGCCGAATTCGCCAAAGCTGTCGACTACGTGAAAAGGGACGATATACCCGGCGGCGTCGCAATGTTGCGCGACGGCAGTAGCACAACGGTTCAGCGCATCACTGAAATCGCCACAGCCATGCGTGCCGAGGAAGACCGCCTTTTCCAGGCACAGACTCTCGCAGCCGACCGCAGCCAGACTCTCGCAGCGGTTGTCACAACAGCCGGTTCAGGCCTGGTGCTCCTTTTGGCTGGCGCTTCACTTTTTCTCGTCCGGCGATCGACGCGCGCGCGTGACGAGGCCGAGCAGCAGTTACGCGACAACAATCTCAATCTTGAAGCAACCGTCGAAACACGAACCGCCGATCTTCGCGAGGCGAATGAAGAGATACAGCGCTTCGCCTACATCGTGAGCCACGACCTGCGCTCGCCGCTTGTGAACATCATGGGCTTCACCAGCGAACTCGAAGAGTTGCGCAACGACATCTTCACCCGTATCGCAAAATACAGCCGCGCCGCCGCGGCGGCCGCCGCAATTCCCGAACCCATCAGCGATCTGGATCCGGCCGCCGCGCCGGAGCTTCAGGCGGAAGACAAGCAGCTATCACAGGATTTTTCGGAAGCACTCGGCTTCATCAAGTCGTCGATCGGCAAGATGGATCGCTTGATCTCCGCCATCCTCAATCTCACCCGCGAAGGCCGGCGCGATTTTCATCCCGTGAAGATCGATACCAGAGAACTGATCGAGACGATCATCTCGTCGGTGGCGCATCAGGCATCTGAATCCAATACGCAAATCCGCGTCGAGCCGCTGCCAAATATCGTCAGCGACCGCCTCGCATTGGAACAAATCTTCTCCAACCTGGTTGATAACGCTCTCAAGTATCTCAAGCCGGGCGTGCCGGGCGACATCCTGATCAAGGGTCGCCCCAAACTCGGTTTTGTCATCTTCGAAATCACCGATAACGGTCGTGGTATCGATCCGAAGGATCACCAGCGAATTTTCGATCTGTTTCGCCGTGCGGGTCTTCAGGATCGTCAGGGACAAGGCATCGGTCTCGCCCACGTCCGTGCGTTGGTACGCCGCATGGGTGGCACCATCAATGTCTCCTCAGAACTTCACAAGGGCAGCACGTTCACGGTTACCCTGCCCGCACGATGGAATTTTGGAACTCAAGGAAAAGAAGTATGAGCCTGCCAGTCAAAATCATCATGATCGAGGATGACGAGGGTCATGCCCGTCTGATCGAGCGCAACATTCGGCGTTCTGGTGTCAACAATGAGATCGTGCCGTTCACCAACGGTACAGATGCGGTGAAATACCTGTTCGGCAAGGACGGCTCAGGCGTCGAGCATAAGGATCAGGCGCTGCTGATCCTGCTGGACTTGAATCTGCCGGACATGACCGGGATCGATATCCTCAAGCGGATCAAGGAAAACAGCCACGTCAAATGCGCTCCGGTTGTCGTGTTGACGACCACGGACGACGAACATGAAATCAAGCGCTGCTACGAACTGGGATGCAACGTCTACATCACCAAGCCGGTGAACTATGAAAGTTTCGCCAACGCCATCCGGCAGTTGGGCCTTTTCTTTTCAGTCATCAAGGTTCCGCCTGTCAAAACATGAAACCTGCAACGCCTCTTCTTTTGTACATTGACGACGACGCCGATCTTGCGCGGCTGGTCGAGCGCGGGCTGAAACGGCAGGGTTTCGCCGTCGAACACGCCGCCGACGGCGCGAGCGGCCTTGCGCGCATCAAGCAAGGCGGGATCGATGTGGTGGCGCTCGATCAGCATATGCCCGGTCTTGATGGCCTCGAGACGCTCGCCGAAATCCAGAAGATTCCCGATGCGCCGCCGGTCATTTTCGTGACCGCGTCACAGGACAGCAAGATCGCGGTCACTGCCTTGAAAGCGGGGTCTGCCGACTATCTGGTTAAGGACACGCAGGGAGAATTTCTCGCCCTGCTTGACGTCGCCGCCAAGGGCGCAATCGAGCAAGCACTGGTGCGCAAGGCGCGTGACGATGCGGAAGCGGAAGTTCACGCCTCACGCGATCGCTATGCGGCACTTGCCGCGGAGCGTGAAGTCCTGCTGCGCGAAGTCAACCACCGGGTCGGCAACAGCTTGCAGATCATCGCATCGCTGCTGCACCTTCAAGCGAATTCGAGCACGGACGACGATGTGAAGGCCGCGCTGACAAACGCGATGGGCCGCGTCGCGGCTGTCGCGCAGGTTCATCGCCGCCTCTACACGTCGCAGGATCTCAAGACGGTCATGCTGAACCAGTACCTTGAGGCGTTGCTGGAGGATTTACGCCGCTCTGCCGAAGGCAACCGGATGTCACGGCTGACACTGAAGGCCGAACCTGTCGAGATCGACCCGGATCGTGCCGTCGCGATTGGCATCATCGTCAATGAACTGGTCATGAACGCTGTCAAATATGCGTATCCAGACAGCGCCGGTCCGATCCATGTCGAGCTTCGGTCATGCGACAGCGGACTCGAATTGTCGATTTCCGACGATGGCGTCGGCTTGCACGTCAAGCAGGACCCTCGGTCCACCGGCATGGGCCAGCGCATCGTGAGCGCCATGGCGCAAAAACTCGAAACCAAGGCTGAGCGCGATCCATCCCATACCGGAACGCGTATCGTGATGCGGCTGAAGAATGCCGCACAGCCGCAAGTCAAGCAGGCTGCCGGCACGGCTTGACGGTCGCCGAAGGCCGCGCATCCTGCTATGGTGGCGTATGAGTTCGCGCGACGCCGCATCGTCCGAAATTACGCCGAGTGTTTTGCTACGCGCGTATGCCTGCGGCATTTTCCCGATGTCCGAGAGCGCCGACGACCCCACGATTTTCTGGGTCGAGCCTGAGAAACGCGGCATCATCCCGCTGGATGGTTTCCGCGTCGCATCGCGCCTTGCGCGCACGGTTCGATCTGACGTCTTCCGCGTGACCGTCAATTCGGCTTTCAAGCAGACCATCGCCGGGTGCGCCGCGCCGCAGCCGGGCCGCGACGATACGTGGATCAATGGCCGCATCCGCGACCTCTACACCTCGCTGCACGAGATCGGTCATTGCCACAGCGTCGAAGCCTGGCACGGCGATCGGCTGGTGGGCGGGCTCTACGGCGTCAGCCTCGGACGAGCGTTCTTCGGGGAGAGCATGTTTCATACCGAGCGTGACGCTTCAAAGGTGGCGCTCGTCCATCTTGTGGCCCGCCTTGTCGCTGGCGGCTTCGTACTGCTCGATACCCAGTTCGTGACGGACCATCTGCGCACTTTCGGCGCGGTCGAAGTCCCGCGGCGGCGCTATCGCGCGTTGCTCGATGATGCGGTCACAGGACAGGCCGATTTCTTCGCGCTTCCCGCAAGCCGGCCAGTCACCGGCGCCGAAGCGCTGGCGTGCCTGACGCAGGCCTAAGCAGTTACTGCCGGAACGGCGGGAATGGATTTGGCGGCGGCAGCGGCCGCTGCACGGCGGGCTGCTTGGGCGACGGTGGCCGCTTGGGCTGCTGAGGCGGCGGAACTGGCGCGGCTTTCGGCGCTTCCTGCTGAGCCACCGTTGCTGACGGACCTTTGCAGTCGGTCAGCCATATATCGTAAATCGGGTGCTCGACGCCGTGCAGACCCGGACTGGCAGCGAACATCCAGCCGGAGAAAATCCGCTTCACCTCGCCCTGCAAGGTGATTTCATCGACCTCGACAAAGGCGTCGGTGTTGGCTGCTTCGGTCGACGGCCGCGTGTAACAGGCCTGCGGCTTGACGCGCAGCGCACCGAACTGAACGGTTTCTCCGATGTCGGCGTCGAACTTGATGATGCGGCCGGTGATCTTGTCGAGGCCCGCGAACACCGCCTGCTTGTTGACGATCTTCTGCGCTGGCGGCTCGGTCACGACCTCATCGCCCGGCTGCAGCGTCGCGGCCGTAGGCGGCGCGGTGCGCGGTTGCTTCTGACCGGGCGGAAGACCTGGCAACGGATTGACCGTAGCGTTGTTCGGCGTGCCCTGTCCGGGCACGGCGGGCTGAGCTGGAGCGGCGGCCGTTCCCGGAGGCGGTGGCAGCGGCTGGGTCTGAACATTCCCCGGTGGGGGCGCGCCCTGCCCCGGAGGCAGCGGACGGTTCGGTGTCGGAAGCAGGCGGCCCTGCGGAGGAAGATCGGGTACCTCCTCTTCTTCCGGCTCCTGAACGGGCTCACCGCGCTGCTGCACATTGGCGGGCGGACGCGGCCTGTCGGAAAAGATATTGCCGATCTGCGCATGGACCGGCGTCGCCGGCAGCAGCAACAAGGCGGCGCTCAACGCCGCGAAAGAAAGTGTGGTGATGGTTCGGAACATCTTGCGCAGCTTCACAGGAGCACGGTGTCGCAAGGTGCGAAGCGATTTCCGGAAATCATCGTGCTCCACACCTGTCGGAACGATCACATTCAAGATCATAAACTGATCCGGCCCCAATATGCGATTCAACCGAATCGTGTCCGCGCCATTTTACAGAAAATGGGCCGCCCGCAGATTATCGGTTAACACGCCGAATACGGCGGGGAAAGGGCGAGCAATTCGCACCGCTTGGCAAATCCAGGCGGCTGTTTGCGCCGGCGTTACTGTCCCGGGGTCCAGGACTGATAGTCGCCTGTGGCCTTCGGCCGGCGACCGGCAGCCAATGTCGAGCCCGACGGGCGGTAGGCGGCTGGCGTACCGGTCATGTTGGGCCGGTGCGGCTTTTCCCACTCGCGTGGTTTGTAGTCGATCTCGGTCGGAGGCGTGTCCACGGTGTGGTGCAGCCATCCATGCCATGCGGGCGGAACGCGGGTCGCTTCGGCGTATCCGTTGTAGATCACCCAGCGGCGCTCAAATCCCAGTGTCGGATCGATCTTGCCGCCGCGTGTGCGGTAGTAGGTGTTGCCACCTTCGTCTTGTCCCACGACCTCGCCAAATCGCCGCGTCCAGAGCTGCGTGCCGAATGTCGAGCCGTTCCACCACGTGAAAAAGCGTAAGAAAAACAGCTTCATGGCCCGAATCCGAAGTGGGCGCGCAAGGGTGCGCGATGGCTGTTTGATGCCATCCAGCGGGCCAATTGTCCAGCACCAACAGCAACTTGGTGCAATGCGTGAACCTCCGGGAGGCTTGGGCGTTGACACCCCTCACCGCCCATCTCCGCTGGAATTCTCAGATGCTCGACGTCATCAACTACAGTTATGCCGAGATCCTGAACACGCTTTGGCTGCTGCCGAATTGGCTGACGGCGTCTGCGCTCGTGATCGGCGGCGTTCTCGTCGCGCTGATCGCCAACGCCGTGATTGTTCATGCGATCAGAAACACGCTCGGCGTACGTCATCCCAAGACCCGATCGCTGCTCACCCGCAGCAAGGGACCGCTTCGGCTGGCGCTGATCGTCCTGGCGCTCTCGCTTGTGGTCAGAGTTGCTCCGATCGGGGATCGCGCCGCGACAGTGTTCGGCAACATCCTCAATGTCGCGTTCATCGCGTTGCTGGGATGGACCGCGCTCATCGCGGCACAGATCGGCTCGCAGATTTATCTGCGGCGCTTCAGCATCGATGCCGAGGACAACATGCTCGCGCGCAAGCACGTCACGCAGGTTGGCATCCTGAAGCGGGCAGCCGACACGCTCATCGTCATCATGACGGTCGCGGCGGCGATGATGAGTTTCGAACAGGTCAGACAGTACGGTGTCAGCCTCTTTGCTTCAGCGGGCGTCGCCGGTCTCGCAATCGGTATCGCCGCGCGTCCGCTGCTCGCCAATCTGATCGCCGGCGTCCAGATCGCGGTGGCGCAGCCGATCCGGCTTGACGATGTGGTCTTCCTCGAAGGCGAATACGGCACCATCGAAGAAATCACCACGACCTATGTCGTGATCAAGCTCTGGGATTGGCGACGAATGGTGGTGCCGCTGAGTTACTTTATCGAAAAGCCATTTCAGAACTGGACCCGCGAAACCTCCGCGCTGATCGGTTCGGTGTTTCTGTATGTCGACTACACCGTGCCGGTGGAAAAGCTCCGCGAAAAACTGATGGAGGTGGCCCGCGCCTCGCCGCTCTGGGACGGGCGCGTCGTGGTGCTTCAGGTCAGCGACGCCACCAAGGATCACACGGTCGAACTGCGCGCATTGCTGAGCGCGCGAAGCGCCCCGGCGGCGTGGGATCTGCGCTGTGAGGTACGCGAGAAATTGATCGCCTACTTGCAGGAAGAGTATCCCGGCGCATTGCCGCGCCAGCGTCAGGAGTTCGTGTCACGCAGCGAACCGGATCAAGCACCGCTGTCGCCTCACGCGATGGTATCGCATCACCGTGCAGGCTAAGCTGCAACACCATTTGGTCGCAATCCATTCATGCTGCGTTGGGCTTGCTCGTGGGAACGTGAACTTCAAACTTTGGAAAGCGCGGAACATCTCATGTTTGCTTCCGTTCTTTTGTGAAGTTCACCCGGAGTTCGAACACATGATCAATCTCAAAGTAATCGGCGCTGCCGCACTTCTGGCAGTCGCACCTGTCCTCATTGCTACAACCGCAGATGCGCGGCCGGGAGGACATGGCGGCGGCAGTGGAGGATTTTCGCGCGGCGGTGGTGGTGGCGGCGCAGGCATGGCGCGGCCCAGCTTCAGCGGCGGACCGCGCATCGGAAACTTCGCCGGACGCTCAGCCATTGTCGGCGCGGGTGCGGGAGCATTTGCGAGCCGCCAGGCTTTCGCCGGACGTCCCGTCGCGCAGCTTGGAGGCGGCCGGCAATGGAATGGTAACAGAGGTCACTGGCGCGGACGGCATTGGCGCGGCTACGGTTACGGCTTCGCAGGCGGTGTAGCGCTCGGCGCTCTCGGCTCGTCGTACTACTATAACGACCCGTACTATTACGATGCCTCGTATGCTTACGCCCCCGACGGATACGTAGGCGACGACCAGTACGCCGTCGCTCCTGCTGGCGGCGGCGATGCGGAAGCCTACTGCATGCAGCGCTACCGGTCCTACGATCCGGCATCGGGCACGTATCTGAACTACGACGGCAACCGTTATCCCTGCCCGTAAGATCGAACAGCATCTGATTAGAAAATGGCGATGCATTGCATCGCCGTTTTTTATGTTGTGGATGAAGCGAAGCGACAGCGCGCCTAGAACGAAACCTTTACGCCGCCCCTGCCCGTGATGGTCTGGCTCTGGTCAGACATTGCAGTGAACTCGGCTGCACCAAATACCGAAACGCCGGTGGCGTTGCGCCAATCAAAACCAGCTCCTGCATAGAAGCCGACGATGCTGCCTTTGCCCGGTGTTGCAAAAGCGAGGCTCTGCCCAAGCAGGATGGTGTTGACGTTGCTGTCGCCAACGCGCTGCAAGGCGATCAGGCCGGCGGTGCCGCTCAACTGAAGCTGCTCGGTCGGCGTCGCGTTTGTTGTGTGCGTCAACTTCAGCTCGCCGCGCTCCTCGAAATTGTGCGAGGTGCGTGAAGCCACCGTCAAATTCGTGGTCGACCCGCTTTCCTGATAACCGCCGAAACCGGCGGCGAGATAGCGCACACGTGCGGACGGTGTCAGCGTCAGGTTATAGCCGAGCGATTGTTTGAGACCGTAGGCGATTTCCGGACTGATGAACCAGCCGTTGTACTTGCCTGCGGCGTACTCATAGCCGCCCAGCACCAAGTTGTTGGCGATCGTGCGCTTCACGTCGTTGCTGCTGTAACCACCGAGCAACGAGAAATCCAGGAACGCGCGACCCATCGCGTAGCGACCGTACAGACCGCCGAATACCAAGTCGCTTTTAGTATCGCCCGAATTCAGATCGATTTTGGAGTTGATCGCGCCGCCACCGATAAAGCCACCGAGACGGAAGCCGGGCTGCATCGTCTTGTCGAGGCCAAGCACGCCGCCATAGAAATTGCTGACCGAGCGTAGTGTCGGCGCATCGGCCTGCTGAATGCGCTGGCCACCGAAGCCCTGCGCCCAGATGCTCGTGCCGTCGGCCGCGGTGAAGCTCGGATTGCTAAGCAGCAAGCGATCGTTGCTTGCATAGGCCAGCGCCGGAATTCCGGAGAAGGCGTCGTTGGCCATGTCGCGCGCGACGTTGCCGGACGGCGCGAAGCCGATAGCCGCCGATCCGCTGCCGCCGATCGGCGCAGGATTGGTCAGGCGGCTTGTGACCAGCGAGGTGATCGTGCGCGTCACGTCGACCACGTTGCGGTCTGCGTTAGCGAACGACGTCGGATCGAGAATGGCGACGGTGTTTCCGTTGATGATGTAAGGCGCGCCGCCGGTGATATTCACGACCGCGCCAGTGTCGGTGAGACCACCGGTGGTGCATCCGCAACCGCTGCCTCCGAATGTCAGCACGGACGAGATGTCGTGCCCGCTCAGGATATTGACTTTGGTGCCGACCGCGAATGGATCAGTCACATCGCCGTTCAGAATGATTTCTCCAACGATGCGGGAGCCCGGCAGGATGTTCAGCGTTGTCGGGATTGACGGATCTCCCTGAGTCAGATCGAGCGCAACGCCCGTGGGGCTAACACCATAAGTGCCATCGATCAGACCAGCATTGCTGAATGTCACTGTGCCGCTAGATCCGACCGCCACATCGACTTCACCGTAGATCCGGCCTCCATTGTAGCCGTTGATCGTCCCGTTGTAAGCGCCAACTCCAACGCCCAGGAAATCGGTGTAAATCGTGCCGTAGTTGACGAACGTTGCGTTGCCCATGCCGCCGCCCGTGTTGCCGGCAAGAGTCAAAACATCGCCTCTAATCGTTCCGTAGTTGATGAGAGTTGCGTTGCCGTCACCTCCACCAAGTCCCGTGGTCGTGATTACTCCGCCATTCACGTTACCGCGGTTTATCGTTGTCGCATCGCCACCCATGGCTGTCGCGTTGAAAATTCCGGCCGGGGGACCGCAGCAACTTCCGTTAAACAGCACATTGCCGCTGTTGATGACGGTCGCATTGCCGCCGTCACCGGTGATGTTTGAAATCGAGTCAACCGTGCCCGAGTTGATCGACGTTGCGTTGCCGCCACCCGAACCAGAACCACCATTGCTGGTCTGCGTATTGAGAAGGCCGGCGATGGTTCCGGAGTTGTTGGTCGTTGCGTTACCGCCGCCGTCAGCGGTGGTCGCAATACTTCCCCCGACATTGCCGGAGTTGTTAGTCGTCGCCGAACCACCAACCAGCGCCGAGCCAGCTACCGTGGAAGTGGTAATCGCGAAAGCGCTTCCGGAGTTATTCGTCAGCGCATTGCCGCCGTCCTGCGCGGTTGTCCTGATATCCTGAAGGACTGTTCCGGAGTTGATCGACGTGGCATTGCCCGCGCCGGTCAACGTGCTGATGTACGTCCCGATGATCCCCGAATTGTTCGATGTCGCATTGCCGAGACCGCTGGCTGAGGTGTCGAGCATGTCGGCATTGATGCCGGAGTTCGTCGCGGTGACGTTGCCGTCAACGCTGGTCGTGGTGATGCCGTTGCTCAGGCCCGAACTGGTGGTCGTCAGATTGAATGTGCCGAGTTGATCCTGAAGAAACGGAACGGCTGCCACGCCGGTGTTTGTGCAGGTGACATCGCTCGCGCCGAGCGTCCCGACGCAGGCAAACTGCGCATGTGCGTCCCTGGATGGCAGGGTCGCTGCGGCAATGATCGCAGCCATGATCGCAATGACCGGGAATCGCATCGCACGCGCTGTCTGCACGCGCGCCTCCAACGCCCTGTCCGCAACAATCGACGCCACGCCCCAACCCCATTCCCCGGCGACATGGTCAGCCGCCGATAGCCCGCGGGGAACCTAACAGGCTCAGGTTCCAGGGGCTGTTACATTTGGGATACAGCACTGATTTATGAAGTATTAACGGGCGTTTTCTGCGCGCATTGAGACACCACCGTCTCAGGATCGTGACGCCAGAACGACACCCGCTATGGTGAATCCGAGCGCGGCGATCTGGGCCACGCCGAGCGGCTCGCCGAGTGCCGCGGCAGATGCCAGCACGCCGATCACCGGCACCAGCAGCGTGCCGATGGCGGCAACCGATGCCGGCAACCGCTGAAGCGCGGCAAACCAGCAGGCATAGGCGACGCAGAACTGGACCACGATCGAGTAGCCGAACAAGGTCCAGCCCAGTGACGAGAGCGCCATGAAGTGCGGCTGTTCAAGCATGAGACCAGCCAGGCCCACCGGCAAACAACCGATCAGGATCTGCCAGACTGCCGAGGTCAGCGGCGGCAATCCCAGCGGCCAGCGCTTGCCGAACACCGTGCCCAGCGCGAACAGGAACGCGCCGGACAATGCCAACACAATGCCCGGCAGCTTGGCGTAGCTCGCGGCAGTGCCCCCGCCGCCCATCAGCGCGATGAGTCCGGCGATGGCCATCGCCATGGCGACCACCCGCAGCAGCGAAATGCGCTCGCCGAGAATCGGCCATGCCAGCGCCGAGGCCCAGACCGGCATTGTATAAGCCATCACCGCGGCCTCGCTCGCCGGCAGATACACCAGCGCCAGGCCCATCAGCGCCATCCATGCCGTCACGTTGAGCAGCGACAGCAGCACGAGCCGTGGCCATTTTTCGCGCGGCACGCTCAGCGGCTGACGAAACGCCAATGCCAGCAGCGCCAGCAGCGCGGCGCCGATGATGCCCGACAGTCCGCGTACCGACAGCGGCGGCAATTCCATCAACAGATGTTTGGTGACGGGCCAGTTCAATCCCCAGCCGACCGATGTCGCGACCAGCAGCAGGTAGCCGATCGTGCGCGTTCGCCGCTGCGCTGCGGCTCGCTCTTCCGGTGACATGTCGGTCAGAGCTTCGGGTGGCGTGCGGCTATCCACAGGTTTGGTCCTTCGACCAGTGTGTTGGTTCGCAAGTCCGCATCGTTCCCGCAGCTTGTTCTTTTGCGGACTTGCGAACCAAAACCACACTGGAATTATAAGTTTCCAGTGTCCTTTCGAATCCGAAGTTCGCTTTGGGACCTGCTGCAAGGTCAGGCGAACTTCGGATTCGGGACACCGGTGTCCACACCATGTGGATGATGGGGAGAAAGACCACGCGCGCGGCACGTGATCCACCCGAAATCAGCAAAATACGCGCATACCAAAGACGCGATTTTGGAGGCTCGCGACAAACCTTGGAGGAACTCACAAGGAGGTGAGATTTCGGCTTCCGAATCCACAAGGACTCACCGATACTTCCCGCAATGCGAACCAACCCGGCGATGCATCATCCCGCTGGAAATCCGCATTTTCCACCATATTTAGTATTTGATTCAGGTTTCGACACTAATCCTTGACGTGCCGGATGGAGTCGGCCTAGCTTTGGGACTGTTCGGCGCGGGGGTTTTCAGTCCCGCCGGGCACCTCCCGAAA
>JAFVHU010000115.1 GCA_017474385.1 Afipia sp.
CGCACGTTTCCGCAATGATCGTGGCGACCTGATCGAATGTAGACGACATGCTAAACCTTTGAGATTTTTGAGGTAAATGCCATTTCTGGCATGGGGCGCTGGGCTCGAAACCGTGCCACAAGCCCCTTTGGACGGGTTGAAACCCCGTATATCGGAGCCATGATCCGAGTTCAATGGCGCAGCGTGACGGCGAAATGACCGGTTTCCGGCCCTAGTTGTGGCGAATCGGATCGGTTTTCTGTGCAGAAATGTGCGCGCAATCCCGCCGGCCCATCAGAACGCAATCCTGGGTATTGCGCAGATCGGCGAGGGTCATGGCGAGCCAGATGCCGGCCCCCGTCAGTGCCGCCGTAAAGGCTATGGCAGCGGCATTCGCGATCATACGATGACGATAGTCGTCAGGACTTTCGGTCGCCCGTTCATAACGGGACAGGTCGGGTGCAAGCTTGCCGGCCGGGGTGGCCGTCGGGGGCCGTGCCTGTGTGCGCGGGCGGAATTTCAGCACGCGATGTTCGCCGTCGGTCATGAGAGACAGGTCCAGATCAGCAAAGGCATCCTAAGTCCGCCGCACAATTATATCTTCGGCAAAGAAGGTATTCCTGTGATGCCGAAAAGAATAGGTCGGAATCGACGCTGGCGAGTATCGCACTCGAAACACGGTTGCGGTCCGTAAAATAGTGCCTTGAAAGTGATGTCATCGGCCGCGCGGGGTTGGCTAAGTTCTTGGAACCTGCCCACCGGAGTGCCGTGATCATGGCCAGCAAGCGCGAACCAATCCTGACCCCTGTTCCAATTCTGTCGCTGCGGCCGACGCAAATGACAGTCGGCATGAAAGAGGTCGGCGAGAAGCGCAAACGTTGGCGCACGCACAAATCGAAGAAGCGCGCCAAGCTGCTAGGTGAGCACATGATCCCGGTCGTTGTCGGTCCCGACAAGCGAAACTACGTGATCGATCATCATCACCTCGCACGGGCGCTTCATGAGGAAGGCGAGAGAGATGTTCTGGTGTCGGTGGTCGCCGACCTGACCATGGTTGATCAAAAGGCCTTCTGGATCGTGCTGGACAATCATCGCTGGGTCTATCCATACGATGCAAAGGGTGTGCGCCGCGACTACGCCGATCTGCCGAAGGATGTGACCGGTCTGAAGGACGATCCGTTCCGAAGCCTTGCAGGTGAATTGCGCCGCGCCGGTGGATTCGCAAAGGACACTACGCCGTTCAGCGAATTCCTGTGGGCGGACTTCCTGCGCCGGAGGATGTCGCGCAAGACCGTCGACAAGGATTTTGCAAAGGCAATCGAGCAGGCGCTGTCGCTCGGCAAGAGCAAGGACGCGATCTATCTGCCCGGCTGGTGTGGCCCAGCCGACGATGACTAGGGTTCTGCGACGCTAGATCACGACGCTGGAGGTTGATTCTGCGGCGGCTCGTGAGGCCTGCCGCGGAAAGCGCGATGGAGCGCTCGTTCGAAAGGGCCGCCGAACGCGAGGACGACAAGCGCAATTGCGAGAGCGATTGTTACCAGCCGCCATTGTCCGAGACCGCACACGATTCCGATACAGGCCGTGAACCACACGCAGGCTGCGCTGGTCAGGCCTCTTACCTTTGCTTGTTGGCTGTGAACGATGACCCCTGCGCCGAGAAAGCCGATGCCGGTGAGCAGCCCCTGGATAACGCGGCTGGTTGCATCGGACAGCCGGCCGGCTTCCAGGGCTACCGGATTGGCAAGCAGGACGACCGTTGCGGTGGCGAGACCCACCAGACTCAGCGTGCGAAGGCCAATCGGCTTTCCATGCAGGTCGCGGTTAAGGCCGATGATCCCGGAGGCGACCGTGGCGACCCCGAGCCGCAGAATGATGTCCCACCAGTCAAGCAACGCAGTCGCCTTTCTGAACCGGCACGTTACGCCTTCGGTACACGGCCCATCATATAGAATTCGTCGTTAGGCCGCATGTCAGTAACGCTCGCCATACGATTCGACAGTGCAAAGAACGCCGCGATTGCGGCGATGTCCCAGATATCGTCGTTGCTGAAACCGTGGCCGTGCAGCACCTCGAAATCCTGAGCCGACGTCTTTTGTGATTCCAGGCAAACCTTGACCGCGAAATCGAGCATGGCGCGCTGCCGCGGCGTGATGTCGGCTTTACGGTAGTTGTTGGCGATCTGGTCAGCAATCAATGGGTTTTTGGCGCGAATGCGCAGCACGGCGCCGTGTGAGACGACACAGTAATGGCACTGATTGGCGGCGCTGGTCGCAACCACAATCATTTCCCGCTCGGTCTTGCTCAGACCGCCGTCCTTTTCCATCAGCGCATCGTTGTAGGCGAAGAAGGCCCGGAATTCGTCCGGCCGGTAGGCCAGCGCGAGAAACACATTCGGTACAAACCCCGACTTCTCCTGCACGCTGAGAATGCGGGTCCGGATGTCGTCGGGCAGCGAATTCAGGGCGGGAACGGGAAAGCGGCTGATGGCAGGCGTGCTCATGTCAGGGTCCGGTGCGGGAGATGGAGCGTATTCTGCCAACCATAGTCGAGGACAACCCCCGCGCAAAGCCAGGGCCGTGCACGGCTGTCCCGCAGAGGGCCGCGATCAGCGCAGGGGCTTCTTCAGCAATGAGAAGCGATCGGGATCGAGACCGAGCGAGGGCTGCAGCATCGGTGCTTCCGGCACGCGGGGAACGGGACGCTCCGCGACACCTCGGTCGAATATCGGATCGTTCGGCGTTTCGCGATGGGATGTCGCGCCGCGCCAGCGCTCCAGCACCGAGCCGACGAAGGTAATGTCGTGGCCGCTGAGAGCCGATGGCGTGGTCGCGATGGCCGCTTCGCTGCGCGGCAATTGATGCGCTGGGACTTCCTTGAAGCGCAGCCGGGTCGGGAGAGCAACGCCTTCACCGAACGCCAGCACTTCGCGCGTTCCGAGTGACGGCACGAACGACAGGAGGTTCGCGGCGGCGTCGGAAACTGCGGAGCGCAACAGCATCTGGTCACGCTCGTTCGCAAGCCGCATCGCAAACAGCGTATTACACTGTGAGATGATTGTTGCGTCGAGTTCGGCTGGGCGCTGCGTGACCAGCGCAAGATACACGCCGTATTTACGGCCTTCCTTGGCGATGCGTGACACGGCCTTGCGCGTCGGTCCGAAACCCACGCCACGATCCGCGGACGCATAGCGATGGGCTTCCTCGCAGACGAACAGCATCGGTGACGCGCCGTCGCTCCACAATCCGAAATCGAACGCCATCCGGCATAGCACGGACACGACGGAGTCCACGACTTCCGCTGGGAAGCCTGCGAGTTGCATGACCGTCATTGGCCGGCCATTCGCCGGCATGCGGAACAGGAGACTGATGACCTCGGCCATCGTGTCGCCGCCGACGTTGGCATTCTCGAACATGAAAGCGTAACGCGGATCGTTCTTGACCGTTTCGATGCGCGTAATCAGCTTGTGGTAGACGATGCGGGAGGAGCGGTTCTCCAGCTTGCCCATGCGCTCGTCGATCAGCGAAATGAGATCGACCAGCCGATAGGGCACCGGCGTATCGGCGGTGTAGCCAACGGCTTTTGCGTCGACACGCTTCAGGCCGACGCGATCGGTACTTTGATATTGCGTATAGGTGGCCTTTGCCACCGGAATAAGTTCGATGAGAACTTCGAGTTCTTCTGGAACGCCGGGGCGTCCGCCAAAGATGACGTCAACGAATTCCTCGAAATTAAACAGCCAGAACGGCAGTTTAAGATTTCTGGGATTGAGAACGAGCGCCTTGTCGCCGAAGCAGCGGCCGTATTCGTTATGCACGTCGAGCAGGAACACGCGCAAGTTCGGCCGCACGCGCAGAATCTCGTTCAGCAGCAGCGAGACGCCGCTGGATTTACCGACGCCGGTGGAGCCGAGCACCTCAAAGTGCTTGCTCAGCATGTCCTCGACATCGACATAAGCGATGACGGACGGATCCTGTTGCAGCGTGCCGATATTGATCTGCTCGGCCTTTGAAGGCGCGTACACGGTCCGTAGCTGCTGGTTGGTCAGCACGTCCACCAGATCGCCGATTGTTGGGTAACTGGTGACGCCGCGTTGGAAGCGGCCGGAGGGCCCGGCTGCGATTTCCCCAAGCAGGTCGACCGAGGCGATCGCGATGTAGTTGTCGGTCGCCGGAAGGTTTTCGCGGCTGACCTCGGTGATCATCGCGACGATGATGGTGGTCGCGGTGCGGATACCGAAAAACTGGCCGACGGTGGCGCGTACGTTGGCGTCATTGATCTGGCTGGTCGCCATAAGGCCGACGCGCGCCAGCGAACCGCGCACCGAAATGACACGCCCGAGCGAGGCTGGCTGCGGTGAGGTGAACATAGAGAGATGTAGCCTGTCTGAATGGTCAAATTTCCCCCGATTGTACAAAGGCTTGTTGCAGGAACTGTTAAACGGTCCAGGAGTTTTTCCGGCTCCTCAAAGTGGTCCTCGGCGTCGCGCTACAACCGTTGAAGTCCGCCGAGGCGTTAAGGGCCCGTAGTTCAAAGGGTATTTTCATCCTGACGGATCGGCCTGCCCGTCGCCTCCCCATCGGCATTAAGCCTTTGTTTACCTTGGATTAATGGGCGACTCTCGGTGCCCCCAGCAAGGGCTGGCGATCATCTTCCGCGGCGCGATCAGGGGATAGGGCAAGGCAGGGGTAGACCGCGGCGCAGCACCGCTTTATATCCAGCGCGCGACATCGATTTGCTGATTTGGACAACGATCCGCCACACCGTGCGTATGATCAGGTCCGCAATCGATTGGGGAATGGTGTAACGGTAGCACAACAGACTCTGACTCTGTTTGTCTAGGTTCGAATCCTAGTTCCCCAGCCAGCCAGTCCGGATTTCAGAGAATTTCTTTTCTAAGCGTGAGAAAGGCCCGCCAATAGCGGGCTTTTCAGGTATGCGGAGTCTCCACAGAGACCGGATTCGCACCGCCACCTTCCGAAATCGGTCGACATTCTCCAGCTAGCTATTGAAGAATTCCCGTTTTTTGGAGACTCGCTTTAGAGACCGGAGAATAAAGCCACTGCGGGGTAGGGGCGGCAGTGGAAAGCGAGGCTTTTAAACGACACACGCTCAGTGCGTGACGATATTCGCGGTCGCAGAGAGCGACCGTTCCCAACCTGGGGCTTCGCTGATAGCGATTGAATGTGGAAAGCTAAGCGACCTCGTCAGTCCAGACCTTGAAGCTAACGAGCGCATTCGGCCCGAAGGTCTGCGTGATCGGAACGTCGGACGCGTCGCGCCCCTGCGCTATCAAGACACGGCCGATCCGCGGCACGTTGTTGCGTGGATCGAACATGTGCCAATGGCCGCCGATATAGGCCTCGAACCAGCCGGCAAAGTCTCCAACCCAAGGCTTCGGCGTGCCGATATCGCTGAGATAGCCTGTACAGTATCGCGCCGGAATATTCATGCAGCGGCAGAACGCGATGGCGAGGTGCGCGTAATCGCGGCAAACGCCTTTGCCTTCGTTATAGACTTCATGCGCGGTCATGGTCGCCCGCGCATGCTCATAGCCGAACTTGATGCGATGATGAACGAAATCGCAGATCGCCTGAACGCGCGCCCAGCCCGGCGCGGTGTTTTCAAACTGCTTCCAGGCGATGTCCGACAGGCGATCCGTCTCGCAGTACCGGCTGCCTAAGAGATAAACCAGCGTATCCGGCGGCAGATCCTCCACCGCATGCTGTATCGCTGATGGTACGGCCACATCCGGCACCCCGCTGTCGCGAACCAGTCCATCGGCAAAAAGGCGCATCCGTCCCGGCGGCGCGACCATACGGCTGCACCAGTTGCCGAACATATCTCGATAGGGTGTGATCGGCACCGGCGGGGTCGTGGTGAGGAAATCGGGCGTGATGACATCCGACGCGCGCGTGAAGTGCGTGCCAAGCACCATGATCATGGGTGTGGCCTGCGGGAAATCGTAAATCATCTCGTAGCCGACGCGAATCTTGATTCCAGTCACGTGTTTCCAATCATGTTTGCGGATGTCATTCCGGCATCGATGCAAGGCTTGTTGTTTGACGCTCTAAACCAGCGCGATCACCGGCTCCTGCAGCGACGTCACCGGGATGTTGACGTGGCAAATGAGGCCAGCCGGATCGAAAATCAGCCGTGCCTCGCCGTGGAGCTGGCCGGGCAGCGCTTGCTCGATGAACCGGCTTCCGAAACTCTTCTGCTTCGGCTCGGTCACTGCCGGCCCGCCGCTTTCCTTCCATTCGAGATTGAAGCGCCCCGTCCGGGCGTCGACCGACCATGTGATCGAGACGCGGCCGTCCGGCACCGACAGTGCGCCGTATTTCAGAGCGTTGGTGCAGAGCTCATGGATGACCATCGACAATCCGACGGCGGGTCCCGACGACACGGCGACGTTCTCGCCGGTGATCGTGAACTGCGCCAGCCCCTCGGTCTGGAACGCGAGGATTGCGTTTTCGATCAGCGAGCGGCAGCCCGCGCCGGTCCAGCTCTCGCGAATGAGAAGATCGTGGGATACACCAAGCGCGGCCAGACGGCTGGCGATGGTCTTCGCCGCCGCCTCCACGCTGGTTGCCTCACGCAGGCTTTGCGAGGCGATCGCCGAAGCAATCGCCAGCATGTTCTTCACCCGGTGATGAAGCTCGCCGATCAGAACAGTCTGGAGTTTCGCGGCGACAACATGGGCATGAGCTTCGACACCTGCCTGAATGAGCAGTTGCCGAAGCTGGTCGTTCTCGCTTTCGACGTCACGCAGCGGCGCGAGATGTCGCACAATACTCATGGATCATCCCTGTGTTGCGGCCCTCACGATTTGCGCTTCTCAGCAGGCGGCGGGGGCGGATTAAGTTCCGCAATCTTGAGCAAGGCCTCGGCATGGGTGGCGTGCGGACCGGTGACGAAGGTCCCGCTCATCTTGGTGATGTACCATCCCGAAATGACGCCGAGCCGGCGCGCCTCCTCGGCCTTGACGTGCCGCGACGACAGTTCTTTCGTTGTCATATCAAGCATGCGTAATCCTCCCGTTCCCGCCGAACGTCTCAATGAAGTTTCAGGATCAATCGTTCGCGGAAAACAATCGAGGCGAAAAACGTATTCAGCTTTCGCTGTCGAGCCGTGCAAAGTCCTTGAGGACCGAGGCCACAAGATCGCGGTGGTGCGTATCGTGGGCACCCAGCGTCGCGTAATAAAGATTCAGAATGTAACGCGCCTTCGCCGCCGCTTCGGGCCACGATGTTGCAGGCGTGTCGAGCAGCTCTGTCTCGATCTGGAGCTGCCGCTCGCGCAGGATTGCTGCATGGGTCTCCGCGTCAGCGAGAATCCGCCGCAGCCCGGTCGCTTTCTGCGCCGCCATGCCGCGTCGGGAATCGAGTTCAACGGGATCGTCAGACATTTGGCACCGCCGCGTCCCGATGCTGCGCATCGGCAAGGTCGACCGAACCGATGGCGATCATTTCCATCGAGTGATGATGCGGCGGCGTGCCCGGAACCATGATCATGGTGGCGATGCGCCGGAAGCTCGGAAAGGAAAGACCTTCGATCATTTCCTCGTCGGTCACGACCTCATAAGAACCGGCGACGAGCACGCGATCGATACCCTTGATCCGTACGGGATGCTGAAAAACGACCGTTTCGCGCCGCGAACGGGTGATCATAAGGCAGCGGTGATTTGGTGCATGAGCGACTGTGCGCCTTTAATGCCGGAATAGCCAATGTTCTTCTGGCCTTGGGGAACGAACACACCAAGTTCGGGTGGCGTTAAGTGGGTGCCAAGCGAGAATCCGTTCTTCCCCAGGCTCGAAGTGATTGAGAGCGCTGAATAATTCCAGAATTTGCGTCGGACTATACAGAGACGTGGTTCGATCTAGACTGGATGAGTTCGAATCCTCGTTCTCCAGCCAACCAGTCCCGGTAGTAGAGACATATCGGCAGAAATCGCGGTAATGTCGGCGGACTGGGCATTTTCTTGACGTTGAGCCAGGCTCCGCTTACCCAAATCCCTGATTAATCCACCGTGGGCGGCGAAATTCTCCGGTCCAAATTTCAAATAGTGTGACTTTTGAAGATCTGCGCTCGGAGACGAAGTTCGATCATGTCTTCCTGGTCGAGCAGTGTCCCAGTTCACGAGACTTTTCTCAGGGCCTGCTGAGGCAGGGGGGCGAACACCAGACAGCAACGCTGGTTGTTCTGAGAGGTGGCATTTTATGACTTGGCGACAAATTGAGCCGTTCGATGGAATCTCGATCTAGTCGGGTCGGATGGCGCCAAACGCCTCGCGCTGCTTCTTCCAGCTCAGTTCGCCGATTTGCAGCAGCCGCGTGGACGTGAGACCGCCCGGCTGTTCTCCGCTCAGGATCGCTTCGGTGATGTCTGGTGCCAGGAACGCGGCTCGCAGACCCTGGCGGATGATATTAGGATGAAGACGGACAGATTTCGCCAGTTGCTCGATGGATGTGTATGTGCCGTCCGACAACGAACCTGCCCACAAATACCCCCGTGCCAGAGTCTCGACGAGCTTCTGATCGGGTTGGCGGTCGCTGTTATGGCCTTCCTCGATGCTCGTCAGATTCCTGCTTGGAATAGCTGACCACGGTAACTCGACCATCGTTGCGTATTCCGTCAAAGCGGTTTCCTTGAAGGTGATTGCCAGTCGCTCGTGGCCAACTTTGACCCGCTCGATAGTCTGGTCGATCAGATCACTATTGGTGCCCTTAAAATCTGCTGGTGCATTCTGACGTGCTGTGTCGAGAACTGCTGTTTCAATGAGCGTTGCCGATACACGGGCGAGCGATCCTGCATCGGACTTGCGACCTCGCAAAAGTGCTGCGCTGACATAGAAGCGATAGCGCAGGCCATTCTTGATCGAGTAACTCGGACTCATGCGGTTGCCGCGGTCGTCATAGAGCTTGCTCATCAGAAGCGCGCCGCTCTCTGAGCGTCTGAACTTACGCTCAACTCCATTGGTCGCAAGTTGAGCCTGTACCTGCTCAAAGGTGGCCGGATCGATGATGGCTTCATGCTCACCATCAAACCATTTCCCGCTATGTCCAATTTCGCCGGCGTAAATGCGGCTCTTCAGAATGTAGGCGAGCGGCCCATAGGTGAAGGGGATGCCACCCCGCGATTTGACGACCTCCGTCTCGCGCCGCTTGGTGAAGATCTTTTTGTTGTCGAGATCCTCGATCAGATGACCGAATGATTTTAGTTCAAGATATCGCTTGAATATGTACCGGACCGTCTCCGCTTCCTGAGGATCGACGACGAGTTTCTTGTCGATGATCTTATAGCCAAGCGGCACGGTACCGCCCGTCCACTTGCCCTTGCGACGGGAGGCGGCAATCTTGTCCCGGACACGCTCCGATGACAGCTCGCGCTCGAACTGTGCGAAGGATAGCAGGACATTCAATGTAAGCCGGCCCATGGAGGTGGTGGTGTTGAACTGCTGGGTGACGGCCACAAACGAGATCGATTTGGCATCGAACGCCTCTACCAGTTTGGCGAAGTCGGCCAGCGATCGAGTGAGGCGGTCGATCTTGTAGACCACCACGACATCGACCCTGCCAGCGTCGATGTCTTTTAAAAGCTGCTGCAGGGCAGGGCGATCCAGATTGCCGCCCGAGAAGGCGGGGTCATCATAGCGATTGGGCAGGATCTTCCAGCCCTGTGAGGCCTGGCTTTTGATATAGGCCTCGCAGGCCTCACGCTGGGCATCCAGCGAATTGAACTCCTGTTCCAGGCCATGCTCGGTCGATTTGCGGGTGTAGATCGCGCAGCGGACTTGTTTGGAGCTCTCAGCACTCATGGCCGGCCTCCGGACGTGACGCTGCCGACGGTGACAGGCTCCGGCTCCTTTCGCGGCGCGGTTTAACCGCAGCTCTGTTGGAGACGCTCGCGGTTTTTAGCGGTTCAGGCTTTCGCAAACCAAAGAACTTTGGGCCGTTCCATCGCGTCCCCGTGATGGCGCGGGCGACTTCCGAGAGGCTCTGGTAGGTTTGCTCGTTGTAGTAGAAGCCTTTGCTTAAAACCGTGACCCTATGGGTCGTGCCTTTCCACTCGCGCACCACGATGGCGCCGGGTTTGATGCGCCTGCGCAACTCCCGTTGATCGCCAGTCTTATTGCTATGCAGCTTGATGATCTGACTGAGTTCGCGCTGTGCTGATGGGTTCAGCCCGCCGTAAGCTCGTTCCTGAATTCTCTGAGCAATCGCGCGTCGTAACAGATCGGGACCGAATGCTTTCGGTGGATCGGATGCAAAAAGATCCTTCCATCGAATTCGCAGATCCTTGATCAACGCGTATGGAAGCCGTTCGAGTTCTTGATCGATAGCCTGTTCTATCTCTGCGGAAATATAGTTTTGCATGGACTGGCACCCCGTTGGTTACCCGTCCATGCATGCTCTGAAGTGGCGTTTCCGCCAGCGCGTGGAAGCTGCTGTAATTGCGGCAGCACCCAACAGTTGCTGGCGTTCCCGATGTGTGCCGCGTGAAGGCGGCTATAAAGGGGCATCTTGGTAAGTACGGTCGCGAGTGACAAATTATTGCGGTTTTACCACCGCAGATGCCAGAGAAATTGTTCGGGCGAAGGCGCACTCAACCCGGGCGTACCGCCGCCGTTGCCGCTGTCATCATCGTCGCCACCACCATCATCGCCGTCTCCAATATCCCAGATCAACGGAGGAATGGTTTCAGCTTCGGTGCGCCAGATCAAAAACTGCGACAGCGCATCGATCTGGTCATCATGCCTTCCACCTGGGAACGCCAGATACTCCATCAGGAATTCATCGAGCCAGGGCGCGGCTTTCGGCAAGACGAGAGAACCCGCCTGAAGCTTTGCGGTCTCGCCATACATGCGAGTGGCTTTATCAGTAGATGAGCGTCGTCCGATGATGCCCGTCATTCCGCGGCGCTTACATTCGTCAATCAATGGGGACCCGGTCGATTGATCTTCAATCAAAATCGCGTCTGGTTGGTGTCTAGAAGCCTGCCTTACGACCTCCTCACACAGTTCGTGAAAGGCAACTTTTCTCCGCCAAATATCGATCAGGTAATACTCATTGTTGTTGCGCACGAGGAACGTGAGGCACACTGAGTAGTCACTCGTGGTCGTGACTTTCACCGCCGTGTCCCATGATTGTAAGATCTGATCGCCTGGCTGGCGAACTGGACGCGATTCATACCATTTTAGCCAGTCACGCTTGAGGATGTTGCCGGCTTCGGGCACAGGATCTTGCATGTACTGTGCGGCAAATACCGCTTCCGATACTTGTCGCTTCAGGTCCTCAAGAACATCGAGTGGCTCGCGCGCCTGAAGCGGTTCGCCTTCCTTCCACTCATGCTTCCAAGTGCCGATTTGGATGACCGTGTCGCGCGGCGCAATTGCAGGAAGGACAAGCCCATCCCATTTGTTTTCGATGAGAACCCCGGTGAGATCTTCTTGATGCAGACGTTGACACACTACAAAAACGGACCCGCGCCTTTTGTCATTTAGGCGCGACATGAGTGTGCCGGTAAACCAGTTATTGGCAGTCTTCCGGCTAGTCTCCGAATACGCCTCACTGGCGTTCATTGGGTCATCGACGATCAATGTGTCTCCACCCAAGCCGGTGAGTGTTGCTCCCACCGAAGTCGAAATTCGGAATCCACCCTGGGTGGTGCTCAGTTCGTCTTCAGAAATCTTTAGCAGCTTGGTCGCGAACAACCTTTGATACAGTTCTGACTGCATCAGTTTGCGGCATTGTGCGGCAAGATGATTCGCAAGATCGCGCGAATAACTTGCGCAGATAAATTTATGTGTCGGCTCATGCCCAAGTTTATAGGCAACCCATGCGACCGAAAGCAGAAAGGATTTGAGAGACCGCGGCGGCGCATTGATAAATTTACGGGTCTTTTCGTTATCCGATTGAAGCAGGAGATGAGCAACCGCTTCGTGATGCCAATTGGATTCAAATGTCTTGTCCGGCTCGAGAAAATGGAATGCCGCACGGGCAAAGGCAGTAAAATCGCTGCGAAGAATAGCGTCGCGTTCTCGTGGCGTAAATTGGCTCATGATTTATAGTCTTCGGAAGCCGACGGTAAATTCCGCCGAAGGAAGTCATCGATGATCGCGCGATCGTTTTCTGTGATGCTCGCGGGCGCTGGAGGGGCGGGGTCTTGTACTTCTAGCTTCATCAGCATCGCGAACAATTGAGCAGATGCTTTGAAGTCACCTCGCACCGCCTTCTCGAATAGACTGAGGAGCATGGCCTTTTGGCCCGTAACATGGCGGACCTCGCCGTCTTCACGGACGGCAATGCGTTTTGTCATGAGCTTGTTAAGATCGGTTTTCAGGTTGCGCGAGCCTTTGGGACGGCCGCGCTTATTGCCCGACTGTCCAGGCTTGAATCTGGTGGATTTGGGTGGCTGCTTATAACCGCCTTCGCTTTCCTCGGTCATGAGCGCGCGCCGTTCTGGTCGCTTTTGGCTACTTCGGCGATCGTATCACAGTCACGCGCGGCAGCTTCCCGTTCGGTGAACGTCGCGCCGCTCTTGGCGCAAACGGCAACTTTGCCTGTGAGTGCCTGCCACCGTCGAATGGCAATATCGACGTAAAATGGATCAATCTCGATAAGGGCAGAACGGCGCTTGTGCGTTCGGCTTGGTCTCGATCAGCGCCAGATAGTGCAGCGGGTCGAACACGAAGGTGCCCGAGCCATAGCAGCGTTGATGCCGGGCGATCTCCGCGCCGCCGCACAGGATGACAACCTGATCGACGAAGCCCTTCACCA
>JAFVHU010000116.1 GCA_017474385.1 Afipia sp.
CATTAACGCTTCGTTTACATCCGCATGAAAATGCTGCGGGACACAAAAAGAGAATAGTAACATGACGTCCGCCTCGATCATCTCCAACGCTCCGCTTTCCGAACTGATCCGGAAAATCGAAACCAGCTCCGTTGCCGACCGTGATGTGTCCGCCTACGCGCTCGCTTTCGTGCGCGACGGTGTCATCACCGGTGAGGGGCCAACGACCGCAGGCCGCGTTCACTTCTCGCGGGCACTGGATGCGGATGACGCAGCCTGGTGCGTGCGCATTCTCAATGCCGCAGCGAACACCAACGAGCCCGTCAGCCGTGCTGAGGCCGAAACTCTTTTCGAGATCAACAAGGCCGCGACCGAGCGCAGCGACGATGGACGGTTCGACGATCTTTTCACGAAGGCGATCGTTCATCACGCGGCGGCCGCTTCCGGCCTGCCGGTGCCGCCTCGTTCCATTGCGCTCTCACCCGAAACGTCGATCGAGAGCTGGGCGCCTACCACGGCGGTCGGCGTCAATACCGAAGTGCTTGAGTGGATCGCCGGCCAGATGCGCGGCACCCGCCGCAACAACCGCGCACTCGCGGTGCTGGTCGCGAGCCTGATCGGCGCGGCGACCCTGCCGCTTGCACATACGCTGCCGAATTTCCTCGACCTTGGAATGTAAGGCGAGCGCGTTCCACCAATAAGAGGCAGGCGCTACTTTGCGCCTGCCGTCTTTGCTGCCGTTTTGGCCATCTCCGGAAGGCCGACGGTTTTTCCCGGAAATCCTGCCACATCGAAGTAGCGCTGTTGCTCGACGCGCTGGAACTTCAGCACGGTCCGCAGGCCATTGGCTGCGGGCTTGCCTGCAATGGTCGTCGCGAATGATTTCGAGACGAGGCCATTCGGCATTGCTTCCGTCATGATACGGCCGAGCAGCGTGCCCTTGGGCTTGCGCGTAAGGCCGAGCAGATGAGCTGCGGTGATGCCGACATCGGCATTGCTCACCGGCAGTTCACTGACAAAACCGGCTTTGAAGTCAGGACCAATCGCCGCCATGAAATTCATGGTGTCGCCGCGGCTGAAGCTGCCGTGCATGCCCTGGCCCTGCCGCAGCACGGTATCGGCGATCTCCACCGAACACAGCGTCGGCTCGTCACAGCCCGTGGAGTAGGAGCGGAAGTTCACGACGATCGCCGGGTGCGGCGTCACAGCCTTGCCTCTCAGACTCAGAGCCGAGAGCGGCAGCGTGCCGGGAAGCTTCCCAAGTTTGTCCTCGACGAAAATGCCGCTGACGTAGTCCTGCTCGAGCAGCGCCTTCACGGTGCGGTCCGCAAGTTTCTTGTCGCCTTTCGGCAGATAGATCAGATCGGAGCCGCCGTTGGTCGCGACGACCAGATCCGGCTTCGTCGGGTCCTTGCCGAGCAGGCCATTGCCGGCTTTCGGATACGCATTGGCGCCAACCGGCTTGTTGCCGTCGTTGGGATCGAACAGCGGCAGGTCCAATGCCTTCGCCAGATCGAGGGCGAGGAAGCCGAGCGGCAGAAAACCTTCCGGCGTGTCGGGATAGGTGTTCTTTACCGTCGGGCTGGTCTTGCTCTCTTTCGAGATCGTCGAGAAGCCGTGATCCGCCGAGACGATGATGTTGGTGTTGGCGGAGAGGCCGAGGTCGTCCAGCGCCTTGCGCAGTTGCGCGAGATTGTTGTCGGCGTTCTTGATCGCCGCGAGCGATGACGGGCCGTTGATGCCCGGCGTCACGCTGTTGAGGCTGTCGCCCTGATTGTGCTGGGTGCCGTCCGGATCGCGCGACCAGAACACCAAAACGAACGGTTTGTTGCGCGCCTTGAACATCGGCAGCACGACCTTGCTGGCAACGTCGGCGAGATATTCCTGCTGCTTGATGTTGGCGACCGTCGTGCCGGGGGTCTTGGCGTCGCCGGCCTTGCCGTTGTCGCCGCGGCCGGGCGTCACGAGAGGAAGGTTTGCGGCGGTCAGGGCGGCCTTCACTTCATCGGAGAGCGGAATGCCGATCAGCTTGCCGTCCTTTTCGACTGCGCCGGTCTGGTCGTCGATGGTGATGGTCTTGGTGCCGGTCCGCTCGGTGTGGTCGAACAGGAATGTCGGGCCAACCTTGCCGATGGCGGCGGTGCTGAACCCGGCGTCGCGCGCGGCTTTCAGCAAGGTTTCCTCGTTAAGGTAGTCGCCGTTGAAGTCCTTATCGATCTCACCCAAAATCTGGTCATGCTCGATGAACGGCACGACCGTGCCCAGTTGGCTCGGAACCGACTGCACCGGCTTGCCCGTATAGATCGAGTTGCTGAAGGTGCCGGTGTCGCCGAGATAGTGGCCCGTCGACATCCCTGATGCGTTGGCCATGGTGAAGGTCGGGAACAGGGAGTGGGGGTTCTTGAAATTCACGCCCTTGTCGCGCACGGCGGCCATCGCAGGCGCCAATTCAGGGGTGACCTTGAGCGCGCGGAGCCCGTCTGGCACGAACAGAATCAGGTTGCGGGGCTGGCTGTTTTGGGCGAAAGCCATAGTCGACGACAACGCCAAAAAACCGAAGGAAATGAAAGAAATGGTGCGGCGCATGGGAGACTCGTTTCTGGACGGATATGCGGTCAATGCAGGTGTGCTGAGCGGTACCTTGGTGTAGTTACGCCTTGCGACAGAATTGTTACAACCCGCCATGCATGCAAAATTGCGGTTGAAAGCTATCCCGGCCGAATTCCGCCCTTAAGGTCCAAATCAACTCATGTTCAAGAAGATACTGATCGCCAACCGCGGCGAGGTCGCCTGCCGCGTCATCAAGACCGCCCGCAAGATGGGCATCAAGACGGTTGCCGTTTACTCCGAGGCGGACCGCGACGCGCTGCATGTCGAGATGGCCGACGAGGCCGTCTTCATCGGTCCGCCGCAGGCTGTCGACAGCTACCTCGTCATGGAGAAAATCGTCGAGGCTTGCCTCCAGACCGGCGCGGAGGCGGTACACCCAGGCTACGGCTTCCTGTCCGAACGTGAGGCTTTCCCGCGCGCCCTCGCGGCGGCTGGGGTGGTTTTCATCGGTCCCAATCCGGGCGCGATCGCCGCGATGGGCGACAAGATCGAATCGAAGAAGGCTGCGGCCAAGGCCAAGGTTTCCACCGTGCCGGGTTATCTCGGCGTGATCGAAGACAGCGTGCATGCAGCCAAGATCGCCGACGAGATCGGTTATCCGGTCATGATCAAGGCGTCGGCCGGCGGCGGCGGCAAGGGCATGCGCATCGCCCATTCGAAATCCGAAGTCGAGGAAGGCTTCAACCTGGCGAAGGCCGAGGCGAAAGCGTCGTTCGGCGACGACCGCGTTTTCGTCGAAAAGTTCATTGTCGATCCGCGCCACATCGAAATTCAGGTGCTGGGCGACAAGCATGGCAACGTGATCTATCTCGGCGAGCGCGAATGCTCGATCCAGCGCCGCAACCAGAAGGTCATCGAAGAAGCGCCGTCGCCGCTGCTCGACGAGGCCACGCGCCGCAAGATGGGCGAGCAGGCCGTCGCGCTGGCCAAGGCCGTGAACTACGATTCCGCCGGCACGGTGGAGTTCGTGGCGGGCCAGGACAAGAGCTTCTATTTCCTCGAGATGAACACCCGCCTTCAGGTCGAGCATCCGGTGACCGAACTGATCACCGGGGTCGATCTCGTCGAGCAGATGATCCGCAGCGCCGCTGGTGAAAAACTCGCCCTGACACAGAAGGACGTCACGCTCACCGGCTGGGCTGTTGAGTCGCGCGTCTACGCCGAGGATCCGTTCCGGAATTTCCTGCCGTCGATTGGACGGCTCGTGAAATATCGCCCGCCCGCGGAAAGCAAGGTGGACGACATCACCGTGCGCAACGACACCGGCGTGCAGGAAGGCGGCGAGATTTCGATCTACTACGATCCGATGATCGCCAAGCTGGTGACTCATGCGTCATCGCGTGCCGCTGCCATCGAGGCGCAGTCGCAGGCGCTGGATTCGTTTTATATCGACGGCATCCGCCACAACATTCCGTTCCTGTCGGCGCTGATGAATCATCCGCGCTGGCGCGAGGGCAATCTTTCGACGGGATTCATCGCCGAAGAATTTCCCAAGGGCTTCGGGCCGCGCACGCCGGAAGGCGAGACCGCAAACCGGATCGCGGCGGTGGCCGCGGCTGTCGATCACATTCTGGGCGAGCGCAAGCGCCAGATTTCCGGCCAGTTGAACGGCCGTGCCGTGTCGCGTGAACGCCGCCGTTCGGTCTGGCTCGACCGCAACGAGGTTCAGCTTGAGGTCGCGCGCGACGGCGAGGGGATCGTCATCCGTCTCATCGGCGCCGACGGCGCGCTCGGACAGCCCGTCACGCTGCTCTCGAACTGGAAGCCGGGCGATCCGGTCTGGCAGGGCAGCATAGCAGGGCATCCCGTCGCCGTGCAGGTGAGGCCGATGCCGAACGGCTTCCGGCTGGCCTATCAGGGTTATGAACTGCCCGTGCAGGTGTTCACCGAGACGGAGGCCGCGGCAGCGCGCCTGATGCCGGTCAGTTCAGCCGCAGATGCCGGCAAGAAGGTGCTGTGTCCGATGCCGGGCCTCGTGATCTCGATCGCCGTGACCGAAGGCCAGGACGTCAAGGCGGGCGAGACTCTTGCGGTCATCGAGGCGATGAAGATGCAGAACGTGCTCCGCGCCGAGCGCGACGGCGTTGTGAAGAAAATCGCCGCCACGCCGGGTGCCACACTGGCTGTCGATGCACTGATCCTCGAATTTGCGTGAGGGTGATATGGTCCCGCAGGAGAAGCGCGAAGCATTCCGTGCCATCCTGTCGGGCCGTGACGTCATACGTCCCGGTTCGGTTTACGATCCGATCTCGGCGCGGATCGCCGAGGACGTCGGGTTCGAGCTTGGAATTCTCGGCGGCTCGGCCGCGTCGCTGACGATACTTGGCGATCCGGACCTTTTGCTGATCACACTGTCTGAACTGGCCGAGCAGGTGCGGCGCATTTGCCGCGCCGGAAAAATCCCGGTGCTGGTCGATGCCGACCACGGTTATGGCAACGCGCTCAACGTCCGCCGCACGGTGCAGGAACTGGAAGCCGCTGGCGCTGCCGGTCTCACCGTTGAGGACACACTGCTGCCGCAGGCCTACGGGCAGGCGAAGCCGCAACTGATCTCGCTCGACGAAGGCGTCGGCAAGATGAAGGCGGCGCTCAGCGGCCGCTCTGACCTGTCGCTGGTGATCGTGGGCCGGACGGGTGCCGCATCGATCTCGAACATCGACGATACAGTGGCACGCGCGAAAGCTTACGAGGCCACGGGCGTCGATGCGCTGTTTTTCACCGGCTTGAAAACCCGTGCCGAACTTCAGGCGATTGCTGCCGCGACGAAACTGCCGATCATCATGGGGAGTGCCGATGGTGAGCTCGCCGACATGGCGTTTCTTGCCAGCCAGCGGGTGCGCGTTGCCAATCAGGGGCATCAGCCCATCGCGGCGGCCACGCAGGCTGTCTATGAAACGCAAAAAGCGTTGCGCGATGGCGTCGCGCCGAAGGACTTGAAGGGACTGCCTTCAGCGGAGCTGACCAACCGCGTGATGCGCAGTGCCGACGTGAAGATACGCAACGACGATTTCCTCGGACTGAAGAAGTAAAACCACGAGGCCGGTTCGATGAGCGATGTCATTCGCCACATCATCGTTCGAGGCAAGGTGCAGGGCGTCGGATACCGCGCCTGGATCGAGGGCGAGGCTGTGGCGCGGGGGCTCGCCGGATGGGCGCGCAACCGCAAGGACGGCACGGTGGAAGCGGTGCTTTCCGGCTCCGAATCCGACGTTGCGGCGCTGATCGAAAAATGCCGGCGTGGCCCCGGCATGGCGCGCGTGACGGCGGTCGACAACGAACCGGCTGGCGACGACATGCTGAAACTGCGCGCGTCGGGTGAGCGCTTCTCGGTTCTGCCGACGATCTGACGCAGGTTACTTCGTGACAGCTTCCTTGCGGAATGTTGCTGCGAGAATGCGCAGCGCGGCCCGTTTCGATGTGTCGCTGACGCGGGAGTAGAGCATCACTTTCGATGCGTTCAGCCGCGGCAATCCGAACGCCGGTCCCACATCGACCATGCCGGCAGGTGCGATCCGTTTCGCGAGCGGCGCGACAGCCAGCCCTGCGGCTGCCGCGGCGACCACGGCGCTCACGCCGCCGCCGATGAAAGCCTCGGTCCATTTGACGTTCGCCTTGTCGAGCGCCCGCGTTGCGGTGGCGCGGACGCCGCATGGAGCGGCCAACGCGGCGACGCGCAGCGTTTCGCCCTTGGCCCAGTGGAATCCGGGCGAGGCGAACCAGCCGAAGTCATCGGTGCAAAGTGTTTCCCCGCCGCGCCGGCTACCCTCCTGACGCACCACGACTGCATCGAGTTCGCCGCCATCGAATGCATCCAGCAGCGTCCGCGAAAAATCGATGGTGACGGCCAATGTCAGCGACGATGACGCGCCGCGCAGTTTTTCGAGAATGGGCACGAGTTCAGGGCCCGCTGCGTGGTCGCTGATGCCAAGCGTCAATTGCTGGCTCACCGGAGCCGATCCCGAAAGCGCGCGATCATGGGCGGCGATCAGCACACGCGCATTGTCCTGAAAGGCCGCGCCATCGGCGGTCAGGCGAACGGCGCGGGGAGAGCGCTCCACCAGCCGCTTTCCCAGGGTGGCCTCGAGGCGCTGGAGCTTCATGCTGACGGCAGCCTGCGTCGTGCCGAGGGCTTCGGCGGCGCGGGTGAAGCTTTGCAACTCGGCCACCAGCAGGAAGGCCTGGACGGTCGGGATATCAAGGGCGTTCATTTTATCATCACGTATCGTTATGATTGATATATCTAATCATAAGATACCAATATGATGCGGCAAGGTCTAGCTTCTCTCCATGCGCTGCCCGCGCAAATTTCAGGAGAAAGTCCATGCCCCTCATTACAGTCCAGTACAACTCACAACGTCACGCTCCTTCGCTGAAGGCCGATATCGCGGCTGCCGTCACCAAGCTGTCGGCGGATATCTTGCACAAGGATCCCAAGGTTACCGCGGTGATCGTGCAGTCCGTCGATGCCGCCGACTGGTTCGCCGGCGGGCAATCGCTGGCCGATCAGAAGCTGGCCAGCGTCTGGGTCGATATCCACATCTCGGACGGAACCAACAGCAAGGACGAGAAGGCTGATTTCATCGCCGCGGCGTTCAAGCGGATGGATGACCTGCTCGGGCCGCTGCACAACGAGAGCTACATCTATGTGCATGATGCGCGCGCGGATGCCTACGGCTTCGGTGGCCTGACGCAGGAACGCCGCTATATCGCAGGCAAGCTTGCGGCCGCGCCGCACAGTGCGGCAGCGTGAGAGAATGAAAAGCGGCCGGTGAGTGGAGCAGTTGCTGATCACCGGTCATGGCCGGATTTATTCCGGCCATCCACGTCTTAGCGATGTTCCAGCAGGAATGGGCGTGGATGGCCGGGCATAGGCAAGCGAAGGCGACGCCGTTCTTCGAACGGCTATGCCCGGCCATGACGACGACAGATATTGCGATGCCTCTGCTTCAGAGACTTCGATCGAGGCCGATATGCGGAGCGGTCTTTAAAATACTGTTCCGCTGAGCAAGGGCCAGACCATAGTCAGGCTTGAGCGCGAGGGCTGAATCGAAGCTGGTGAGTGCTTCCTGATGCCGTCCAAGTTGCTGGAGCGCGAGACCATGGCTGTAGTGGAGCATTGCAACATTCGGCCGCAAGCCGATCGCTCGCCTGAGCTGCTGCTCCGCAGCTTCGTATCTGTGTTGCTGGAGCAAGGCGACGCCGAGGAGATATGTCGCATCGACGTGTTTCGGCTCCGCTTCCAGGATTGCCCGATACACTTTTCCCGCTTCCGCGGTCTGCCCGCGCTGATGGAAGCCCTTGGCCACGGTGAGATTGGCCGGTACCGCACGCCGCCGCTCAGTGTCGAGGTTCTTCAGCAACTGCGACGCATCGGTATGATGTGGGTCGACCGCAAGAATCTGGCGGCAGGCTTGCGCGGCTCCTTCAAGACTGCCTTCCTTTTTCATTCTCAATGCGCGATCGAAAACCACCGGGAGGGTCTGAGGCTCAAGCGCACCGCGAAGGTTGCGCTGGTCGCGCGTGCTCACGCGCAGGCATTCGACCCGGCGCTCGATAACGCCGAAATCATACTTGTAGGGGAAATCTCCGGTCTGAAGATCGTAGACCTTGAAGCCGTTCTCAATGCTCCAGCGAACGCATTGCAGATGGAGCACGAAACCGGGAGGAGGGCGTTTGATGTTGAGGTCGCGCCCATTCAGCAGGCTGATCAGCGACCGGTTCTTCCAGTCGATGAGGCTGGCCTGAATGCCGATCCGGTTTTCGCCTTGCCAGAGAATCGGCAGGTACAGCGCATTGTCCGCGAAGCAGCACCGCAGCATGTTGCGGAAATTGTTCATCATGCCGTAGGGCAGCCGCGGATTGTATCGTGCGGCAAGCTTGGCGGCCCACTGCAATTCCCAGAATTTCAGAAGCGCTTCGATGTCGTCTTCAATCGTCTCCGCGGTGGGAGTCGTGATCCTATATTCGCCGTCTTCTGCCTGCCTCAGCGCGACGCGTGCGTTTCGCCGCGCTTTCGCATCGAGCCTCTCGTAAAGGAAGGCATCCCAGTCACTCGGCAAATTCACGTAAACGTAGATATCGTGATCGATGCCGTCGCCATCATCCGGGCGCTGGATTTTGTCAGTGACGAAATCGGGCGATGGAAATTGATCCAGAAAGAGCTTGAGGCGTTCCGGCGAGGCGAAGATGTTTTCGAGGTGAAGTCTCGCCCAGTTCAGCCGCTTGGTATGGTCCGCGAAAGCGCGAACAGTCTCTTGCGCGAATTGGGGATCGCAAATGAAGCCGGTATAGCCCGCGAAATATCCGCCGCCGGTGCGCAGTTCATTGTGGAATTTGCCGTCCCGGCTCTGTTCAGTCCGCAATTGCAGCGGGAAGAACCCGACATAGTCGGGTGAGTTGGCGTCCGCTTTCGCAGCCAGGACGATCCACTGGGCGCCGAGCTTTTCGAACCACCCCGCGATCCATGTCCAGGACATGTAGAACTGCGCTTCGGGGTCCGCCTGGTACACAGCCTCCCAATTGCTCCGAACGCGGAGCAACATGTCCCGGCTTTTGATCACATCCACATGCATGGCGTTGACCTTTGCTCTTGGGAGCGCTGGCGCACGAATGAGAAGTGTCAGCAGGCGAAGGCTGTTCTGGCTGTATTCCTTGCTCAAAAATCGAAGATCGGCCCAATTACGCCATCGAAGGGCGGCCGTTGGCAAGGCTGGCCCCGGCGGCCTCAGGCGCCGAAGACGTCCCTGAAGGCCTGCTTCAGGGCCACATCCACATCGGCCATGGTCACCGGAAGGCCGAGATCGACAAGGCTGGTGACGCCGTAGCGGGGGTCTTCGACCCCGCAGGGGACGATGCCCGAGAAGTGCGTGAGATCTGGCTCGACGTTGATTGAGATGCCATGCAGCGAGACCCAGCGCTTCAGGCGAACACCGATCGCGCCGATCTTGTCCTCGTGGCCGGGCCCTCTCTCGGGCCGCGCCACCCAGACGCCGACGCGATCCTCGCGCCGCTCGCCGCGCACGTTGAAGGCGGCGAGGGTGCGAATCGTGAATTGCTCAAGGCTGGCGACATAGGCGCGAACGTCGGGCCGGCGGCGCTTCAGATCGAGCATCAGATAGACCACCCGCTGGCCGGGGCCGTGGTAGGTGAACTGTCCGCCGCGCCCGGTTTCAAACACGGGAAAGCGGGCATCGAGCAGGTCTGTGGCCTTGGCGCTGGTGCCCGATGTGTAGAGCGGGGGGTGTTCCAGCAGCCAGACCAGTTCGGGCGCGTTCCCGGCGGCGACGTCCGCAGCGCGCTGTTCCATGACCTCGACGGCGTCCTGATAGGCCACCGGCGAATCCGCAATCCGCCACTCGGCGGGCGGGCCGGAGCGGGGGAAAAACGACGTCAAAGCAAGGTCTTCGCGGCGCTCCTGGAGCATATTAACCATTGGGTAACCATAATCGTGCTGATCTGCGTCCATCATTCATGTGTGGGTGTCAAATCAAAGTGGCAACTCTCGATAACGTCTCGGTCGATCTGATGGTGGTTCTGGGAACCACCTCGATGCCTGTCCATCAGGTGATGCGGCTCAGCCGCGGCGCGATCATCGAACTCGATGCGACCGAGCAGGACGAGGTCAAGGTGCTCGCCAACAACCTGCCCATCGCCAGCGGTGTGGTGGTCGTCAACCGCAACCGCATCGCGGTTGAAGTCAAGCAAATGCTGCCCCGGACGCCTGATCACAGATAGTCCGGAAAAGCCTTGTCGAACCATCGGTTGAGGCCTTGTCCCCCCATCTTCGATTTGTTACATGGGCGCCGGTTGATCCCGCGCCGGGTGCGAATCCGGGGCCGATCTTCTAGCGCTCGTGGCGGAATTGGTAGACGCGCTGCCTTGAGGTGGCAGTCCGTAACAGGGTGGGGGTTCGAGTCCCTCCGAGCGCACCACCTCACCGAAAATCATACATTCAGCGGATATTCGGACCGGCCGGCGCATCGGTCCGGCTGCCGGTCTTGATCGGCGCGGTGAGGGGTTTGAATGCGCCGTCGCAGGCCCGGACCGGGTGGCTGCCCGGAAGGCGTACAAGGCTTCGCTGCCTGCTCGCGGCGGAAATGTTGGTGCGTGCAGGCTTGCCGAGAAGTGGCGCGGTAGCCGTGGGCTGTAACAAAACGACCGATGTCCGCGCGACGACCTTCTGCCGCGCCAGCCAGACCGAACGCACTGAGCGCGGAGCATCATGGAACGGTGTCTCCACCGCGCCGAACGTGAAACCGCTCGGAGCCTTCACTGCGATATTCGGGCCGTGAATCCAGTACGGAACCCATTGCGCGGGGTCGGTGACTGTCTTGGGCCGCTCAGGTGTCGCAGGAACAACGTGGACGATGCGATAGCCGCGCGCCTTCAGTTCGCGAAGGATCACAGGCAAAGCGGCCTGCGTCCGCGCCTGGATGTCGTGCAACAGCAGAACGCCTTTGCCCTTCGCCTCCAGCCGCGACAGCGCGAAATGGACAACCTGTCCGGATGAGATATGGCGCCAATCGTCGGCGGGGAAATCGGCGCTCCAGTTCATGATCCCGCGGCTGCCAAGAGCCGCCTCGACCGCCTCGCTGCGGCGAAGCCCCGGAATGCGGAAGAACGGTGCGAGCAGCGAGGGATCGCCAAGGGCGGCGCTCACATGCGCAATGCCGTCGTCGATTTCCGTGGCCATGCGGTCCGGCGGCAGATTGCCGAACTGGAACGGATGGTTCTCGCTGTGGGTGCCGACCGTGTGCCCGGCATCATGAACGCGGCGCACGTCCTGCGGGAATTCCTTGGCCATGCGGCCGACCATGAAAAACGTCGCCTTGACGCACTGCGCAGCAAGGATGTCGAGAATGGCGTTGGTGTGTGCCGGCAGCGGGCCGTCGTCGAAGGTCAGGACCACTTCATGGTCGTTGAGCGGCAGCGTCTCGCCATACTGCATGGTGCCGATGCGCGGGTGTTCTTTCGGATCAACGACGATGGTGCGCGATGTGCCGAGCGCATCCGGTCCGCACTCGGCGGCCTGAACAACGGTGGCCCCGAACGAGGCTGTCGCCATGGACAGGCCAAGCGCCGTGAGGAGCGCGGTGCAGGTTCCGCTGGCGGTTCGGCGCATGGCTAATCCGTTATGGCGCGATCCCGTCGTGCTTACCGCCGGGGCCCTGAACGCATGCTTAATTCGGCGGGTCTTCCTATCGGTCATTCGACGAACTCTTGACCGGCCGCGGGGCGACCAGATGAACGACCTTGTAGCCGTTGCGCTTCAGATATTGCAGGAAGGCCGGCAGCATCTTTGCCGTCTGCGCCTTGGTGTCATGGAGAAGGATGATGCCCTTGCCTTCGTCATCAAGGCGCTCGGTCAACAGGCGCAACTGCTGCTCCGGGGGCATGGGATCCCAGTCGCTGGCCCAGAGGTCGGCGCCGAGAACCGCGATCCCACGCGACTGAAGGCTGCTCAGCAGCGCGGGCGTGGAAGCGAAGCCGGGAAAGCGGAAGAAGGGCGTCGAGGGGACGGATGTTGCCTTACCGTGTAATGCCTTCTCATCGGCAGTAATCCCGCGATCGATTTCCTCCATCGCTTGCGTCTGGCCCATCTTGTCGAGCCATGGATGCGACCATGTGTGATGGCCGATGCTGTGGCCTGCCGTCGCGATTTTCTTGACCATCCCCGGATTGGCTTCGGCATTTCTGCCGACGAGGAAGAACGTGGCCTGAACGCATTCGCTGGCGAGAGCAGATAGTACTTTCGTCGTGGTCGGCGGGAAGGGGCCGTCGTCGAATGTCAGGACGACTTCCTTGTCCGCCAGCGGCAGGGTTTGCGGGAAGCTTTTAAGGCCGACACGAGGAAATGCTTGCGGATCGACCGTCATGACGCGGGAGGTGCCGAGCGCATCCTTGCGCGGGCACTCGGCAGCGCAGACACCAGTCGCGGCTGTGGCGAAAAGCGCCACCACCACGGCTTTCAACACGATCATGACAGGCTTCCTGGAACAGTGTGATGCTTGCGCACATTTAGCATTGCATTCGGTGGTGTCGATTGGATTATGCCTGAAACGCACACGCAAATCAGCGTCGTCATCGATCTTGCGATGATGTGCAGTCTTATCGTCGACGCTTGGCGGCGTGCTTATTCCAATAGCGATTCACGCTGCCCGTTTCCGCATAGGTTCTCTGCGCTCAGCGGGTCACTGGCCACATCTGTGCCTCATTATTGCCACCTGCCGCAATAAAACGGGCATGTCGCTTGTCGCAAAACATCGATGTTTTGGCGGCTTCTTTGCACATTAGGCGAACGTGACGTTGTCGCACGCGACCGTCCATCACGCCAAAATCATCCGGAGCTAAAAATTTGATTCGAACAGTCACCGCCGTGGCGGCGCTTTGTGCGTTGTCATCAATTGCCGAAGCGCGTGTTCGCACACCGGCCGTCGCGCCAGAATGCAACATCACAATGCCATGTATCGGCGTCGACAATCCTGTTCACGCACGTCAGCGCGGCCAGCGCAAAGTCGAGTCGGCATTTTCCATGATGCAGCCAGCGGCAACGCCTCGACTGAGCAGGCGACAACAGCGGGCGCTTGAGCGCGCGCAACGCAACTTTGAACCGGCACCGCGTGCGGTTGCCGAACGCGCGTCCCACGCATCGGAAGGATATTCAGCCGGTCTCGTCGGTCCATTGGCCGCCAAGCTGGCATCGATCCAGGCGGCCTGCGCGGGAACGCAGGCGATCTCGGGTATTCGCCACACACGGATCGCGGGAACGCGCCGGATGTCGCTTCACGCCCAAGGCAAGGCTGTAGACGTGCGCGGTCCTTACGGCTGCATCTACGCACAGCTCAAAGGCTGGAGCGGCGGTTACTCGACCGACTCCGGACGCGTGCAGCACATCCACATTTCCTATGACGATGCGGGCGGCCGTGAAATGGGCCTGCGCTTTGCCCACGGTGGCGGACGCCGTTCGTGGCGCGAAGCCAACGCACGCATGCGATAATCTGAACGACAGGGCCGTCCGGAAACGTCGACTTTCCGGACGGCTAGTGGAGTGGATTTGACATTCGCTACCTATCTCACCGCGAATCCGCAAAGCGAATGTCAAATCCAAAACTCCACTAGAAACTTATGTTTGCTAGTGGTCCTTTGATTCTAACATTCGCTAAAGCGCCTGCCGAAACTGCATGCGAATGTTAGAATCGGACCACTAGGTCTCTTCTGTTAACCTGCGATTAACCATGTTGGGCTGACCCTCCGATCTGCGGAGGTGTCACATGCAGCGGCTACGGCTGAAGGCAGATGGACGGATTGTCGAGGTGCTGGACGGGCGGGAAGCTCCGCTGGTGCCTGACATGCCCGGCGACACGCCATCGCGCAAAACTTCCACGACACCCGTCGTGCGCGATTTGCGCCTTCGCGCAAAACTGACGCAAGCCGAGTTCGCCTCACGCCTCGGCGTTCCTCTCGAGACCATACGCAACTGGGAGCAAGGCAAGCGTTCGCCGCGCGGTCCGGCGCGTGCGCTGCTGACCGTGATCGCTCACGAGCCCGATATGGTTTTCGCGGCACTTGCGCGCCGGTCTTGACCGGGCATGACGTCAAGGTTCCGCCATGCGCCGTTCTTGGCAACGCGGCCTGCGCCGCGCAAGATGGTGAGCTTTCCGGCATTCAGGAACGATGCTGAGGCATGCGATGCACACCGTTGAAGCGAACGGCGCCAACATTCCGGCGATAGGTCTGGGGACCTGGGAGCTACGCGACCGTGCCTGCGCACGTATTGTCGAGCAGGCACTTCGGCTTGGCTATCGCCATATCGATACAGCACAGGTTTACGAGAACGAGCGCGAGGTCGGTGAGGGCGTGCGCGCCTCCGGCGTCAAACGCGCCGACGTCTTCGTCACCACGAAAGTCTGGACCACCCATTTTGCGCCGAACGATCTGCTGCGCTCGACCAAGGAAAGCCTGGCGCGCCTGCGGATGACCGAGGTCGATCTGCTTCTGCTGCACTGGCCCAATCCGCAGGTGCCGCTGGAAGAAACGCTGGGCGGGCTTGTCGAGGCCCAGAAGCTTGGTCTCACACGTCACATCGGGGTGTCGAACTTCACGGTGGCGCTGATCGAGGAGGCGGTGGCAAAGGCCGCGGCGCCGCTGGTTTGTAATCAGGTCGAGTATCATCCGTATCTCGAACAGAACACGGTGCTGGCGGCTTGTCGTGACAATGGGCTCGCGCTGGTCGCGTACAGTCCGGTCGCGAAGGGGCGCGTCAAGAATGCCGAGGCGCTGAACCGTATCGGCGCGCGTTACGCCAAAAGCGCGGCGCAGGTCTGTTTGCGCTGGCTGATCCAGCAGGACGTGGTTGCCATTCCACGCACGTCCAAGGTCGAGCGTCTGTCCGAAAATCTCGACGTGTTCGATTTCAATCTGACCGACGACGAAATGGGCGAGATCTTCGCGATGGGGACGCGCGGCGGCCGCATCACAGATTTCGGATTTGCACCCAAATGGGATTGAGTGTGGCTTGATCTTGCCGCAGGGATCGCCCATTCAGGGCCATCATGTTCTTTTCGGTTTCCAAAATACTCGGCTTCTTTGTCGTGCCGTCCAACGCGGTGGCGATGCTTTGCGCGCTCGGCGCGCTGCTGCTGCTGCTGACGCGTTTCCGCAAGGCCGGGTCGCGCATTCTCGGACTAGGCGTCCTTCTTATGCTGGTCTGCGGGTATTCCTCGCTCGGCAATCTGCTGCTGCTGCCTCTGAGCGAACGCTTTCCGGCGTGGAGCGCGGCGGGCCGAACGCCGGACGGGATCATCGTTCTCGGCGGCTCCATCGATCCTGAACGCAGTCAGGCGCGGGGCTCGCTGGAAATGGACGCGTCTGCCGAGCGCATCATTACCATGCTGCAATTGGCCCGGCGCTATCCGCAAGCGCGTATCGTGTTCAGCGGCGGCAGCGCGAACCTGATTCAGGAGCCGGTGCCGGAAGCGCCGATCGCCGGCGATCTGCTGCAGGATTTCGGGACGCCGGCTTCACGCATTGTGCTTGAAGGGGATTCTCGCACCACTGCCGAGAATGCGGAGTTCACGCGCAAGCTGGTTTCACCAAAGCCGGGCGAGCGATGGCTGCTTGTGACATCGGCGTTTCACATGCCGCGCTCCATCGGAGCGTTCCGGAAAGCGGGCTTTGATGTCGAGGCCTATCCGGTGGATTGGCGTACGCGCGGCTGGATCGATGCGACGATGCTATTTACGGCATTAAGCGCGGGACTCGCCCGCACCGACGTCGCCGTTCACGAGTGGATCGGGTTGATCGCCTATTGGGTGACGGGGCGCAGCAGCGAGTTCTTTCCGGGACCGCGCAAAGCCAACTAGGCATGATCCCGAAAAGCATGCCCTCGTGCTTGACCCGAGGGTGGCACCGGTTTTCGGATCAGATCATGCCCAAGTTTAATCGTGCCGCGGCAGCCCGAGGCGATAGACGCCGCGAAAATCATTCGGATCGGCCGGTTTGCCCTTGCGATAGATCACAAGCCTGCCTGCCTGCGCGAGAGCCACAGCAGATCTCCTGATCGGCACCAGCAACCCATGCCAGTCATCGCCGGCCGCGATAGCGTGAGCGATCTCCGGCGCGCTGAGGGTCTTTGCGCCGGCGCGCGCCAGCACGCCGAGAATGGCGTCGTCGAGCGACAGGTTCTTGAGAGCTTTCGAATCGGAATGGTTCATGACCATGCCATGACGCATCCGAACCCGCGCGGCAAGCGGGCCCAGTGGAACTAGCGGCTATTTCGACATTGCCCGATAGGCGTCGGAATCGAACTGGCGGCGCCATATCACCACCACAATGGCCAACGTGGTTGCGATCAGGACCCACGGGCTGATGAACCATCCGAGGTAGCCGAGGGCGAACAGGAAGGCGCGCTGGCCGCGATTGAAGTGCCGGCCCGCCGACTGGAACAGCTTTGTGGTTCGCATCACATGGGATTGCGCCTCGGGCGTATCGCGCTTCTCGGCGAACGGCATCGCCCCGAGCAGGATGGCGACGTAGTTGAACAGGCGGTAGGCCCATGAGAACTTGAAGAACGCATAGACGAAGATCACGATCAGCCCGACGCATTTGATCTCCCACAGGGCGGGAGAGCTTCGGATGCCGAGCGGCAGGGTGGCGAGCACCGACATGGCTTCTTCGGTCGACCGCAGCAGCGTCAGTCCGCCGCCGATCGCCAGCAAGGTCGTGGATGCAAAGAAGGCCGTGCCATTCTGCAATGAGGCCATGATCTGCATGTCGACCATCCGCGCCTCGCGATCGAGGATGCGCCGCACCCACACCTCGCGATAGATGCTCATGCGGGCGTTCAGGCTGTTGCGTCCATGCGAGGTGCGCTCAAGCGTAATCGCATAGACCATCCAAGCCAGAACGAAGAACGCGATCGCCACGAGGTCGGCAGTTGCAAACAGGTTCACGATTCGATGCCTTCCGAAGGATATCTGTCACGATAGAACAGGAAGCCGACCGGTGCGAAGCGGTTTTGGTGCTCCCGAGGGGTTGGTTGCCTGCGGCGCGTCCGTCATGGCAAGGTCAGCGCCGCAGGGAGATTTCAATCAATGGCTTTGACGCTTGTTATCGGCAACAAGAACTATTCCTCGTGGTCGATGCGGCCATGGATGGCGCTGAAAGGGGCCGGAATCGCTTTCGACGAGATCGTCATTCCGCTCTACACCGGCGATGCGGACAAGCAGCGCATTTTGAATGTCACCCGGTCAGGCAAGGTGCCGGCGCTGGTCGACGGCGACATCACGGTCTGGGATTCGCTGGCGATCATCGAATATGCCGCCGAGCGATTTCCAGACGCGCGTCTGTGGCCGCAGGACGTCGCTGCCCGCGCTCACGCGCGCTCGATCTCGGCGGAGATGCATTCGGGCTTCATGCCGCTGCGCAACGAATGCGGCATGAACATTCATCGCCCGATCCGCTCAAAATCGCTCTCCGACGATGCTAAGGCGAATATCGCGCGCATTCAGGAGATCTGGACCGAATGCCGGGCCCGCTATGGCGGGCAGGGGCCGTATCTGTTCGGCGCTTTCAGCGGTGCGGATGCGATGTACGCGCCGGTCGTCCATCGCTTCCGGACCTACGCCGTTGATGTGACGCCGCCGGTCCGCGCCTATATGGAAACGATGCTGGCGAACGCAGCTTTCAAGGAATGGAGCGATGCGGCTCTGGCCGAGACGCTGGTGATCGAAAGATTTGAGATCGATTGAGCCGGGGACTGCGTCATGGGAATTCTCGACATGCTGACCAGCGTGATGGCGGCGAGAGCGGCGAGCGAACTCGACTCGGCCGTCATTCCGGTTGTCCTCAGCGAAGTGCTCGGCAGCGGTAATCAGGGCGGGCTGTCCGCGATCGTGGCCAGGCTCGAGCAGGCCGGGTTAGGCGATCAGGTGAAGTCCTGGATCGGCACCGGCCAGAATCTGCCGGTGAGCGCACAGCAGCTTCAGCAGGTGTTGGGCAACGATGTGGTCCGGCAGCTTGCGACTCGTTTCGGGATTCCGGTGGATCAGCTTTCGACGGTGCTCGCACAGGTTTTGCCGGCCGCAGTCGACCGCGCGAGTCCTGAGGGGACGCTGCCGAGTGCGGCATAAGCTTGCTCAGCTAACGCACTGAACTTGCCGGGGAATCGTTTCGCATCGCGGATAAGGCGAAATTGCGGCATTGCACTGGGCTGCACCCTGCCTTGCCGCCCGCGCAACGCCCTCGAAAGGCGTTCAAGATATTGATTAATAAAAGTTATTTCGTCATTACCTATGCGCTGGTTTATCTGGCAAATAGAGGCTCTGCGTGCTATACCTCTGCTGGGCGTCAAACTGGCTTAGCCGGACAACGGCAGGCCGCCAAAATGCGCGTATCGCGTGATGGAGCAGGGTGTTGAAGCACAAATACATCGTTGGAGAGACTGTCTATTTCACGGCAAGCAACGTGGCACGGCCAGCCGCGAGCGGAACCTACGAGGTGATCCGCCTCCTGCCGACAGACGGTGACGACTGCCAGTACCGTATCAAGAGTTCGACCGAAGCCTTCGAGCGCGTGGCCAAGGAAAGCCAGCTCGCCGTCGCCTGACAATTTCGGCCTGACGGAATTTCGCCGCGGTTACAGCGCTTGGTCTGGTTCGTTGTGAAGGGGACCTTGCATGAACCGGGCCTTGGCCACGTCGATCGAGAACTTTTGGAATTCGCAGAGCTTGCCGATGTGGCTGACTATCGCCGCAGCGGGTTTCTTTGCGATTATCCTGCTGGTCACGCTGTTTCGCGCTGAACGATCAGTCGCGAACGGCGCGCTGACCGTCATCACGCTGCTGGCCATCGGCATCGCAATCACCACCATGATCCGCGCGTCCGGTGTGACTGACGGTTCGTCCGGCGATTCCAAGTCTTCTGTTCAATCCGGAGCGTCTCTTCCGGCACTGGCGTGTCTCGACGGACTTGCCGGGGAGAGCGTCGAGGCGGCTTGCGAAAAGGCGTTGTTTGCGTCGGCCGATGCCGTTGCGGCCGGTGTGTCCTATACCGCTGCCCAGATCACGCGGCTTGCGGCCTTCGGCAATGTCGCCGCTGCCAACAAGGTCATGACGCCGGAACTCAACGCCCTGCGGCGGACGATCGAACGCGACCGTTACGGACTGGTCGCTCAGGTGCTCAAGACGCGCGAGGGTTGTTCGCTCTCGGCAGCGTGCCCGTTCTTCCAGTCGCTGACCAATTCGGCGCAGATTTCGTCCAACATGAGCGAAAATCTCTACGACGGCTTTGTCGGCCGCTACACCGCTGCGTGGAACGCACCGCCACTCGTGGCTGCCGCTGCTCCCATGGCGGCGCTTGGCGCTGTACCGCCGCCGGGAAGGCCAGTGTCGGGCGATTTCCCGAGCGCCGCATCGATCCCTCCGATCAACATCATGTCGCCGGAGCCGGCTGCGCAGGGCGCCCAGGCCGAACGGCGCTCGTCGGAACCTGCCGCAGCGCCGGCCGCCCGTAACGTGCCTGGAGCGGTGATCAATCCTCAGCCAGCGCCGACCGCCGCGAAAAAGGCAGCGCCGCAGCCACAGCCACAGAAATCGCGTGCACAAGCACCCGTGCAGCTTGCGCCTCCCAAGGAGAGCGATGATAACTGATCGCTCATCCTCCATTTGAAGCGTGATGTTCCGGCATCGCGCTGGCGATCCCGAATATGCCGCTTCATCTCGTCAAGCTCAGCGTCGGTGCCACGTCGATCAAGGATATTCGGGGCTGGATTGCTGAACGTGTGAAGCAGGCCAAGGCGAAGGGCCAGCCGCCGCGCCACATCCACGTCACCCGGATGTCCCCCAAGCGCGTTGACGAACTTCTCGACGGCGGATCGATCTATTGGGTCATCAAGGGTGAGATTGCCGCGCGCGAGAAAATCCTTGGCATCGAGCCGTTCCGCGACAAGGATGGCATCGGGCGATGCCGCCTCGTGATGGAGCCGAAGCTGATCGCAGTATCGCCGCGGCCGATGCGGCCGTTCCAGGGTTGGCGCTATCTCGATCCGAAAAGCGCGCCGCCGGATCTGGGTAAAGCTGCGGCCAGCGTCGCCGCGATGCCTGAGCCGTTGCGGCGCGAATTGCGCGAACTGGGTCTGCTATGAGCCAAGCGTGCTTCCGCTAGTTTGTTTGGGCGTAATCTATTCCGAAAACCGGTTCCCACTTTTCGGGATCACGCCCAGGCCTTGATATTGTCGATCAATCGCGTGGTTCCAATTTTCGCGGCCACCAGCAGCCGAACCGGTCCGTCGTTCAATGATGAAATCGGTGCAAGCGTCTCGGCGTGCCGCGCCTCGAGATAGTCGAGGGTAAAGCCAGCCTGACGAATGAGATCGGCACCGTCGGACAACGCAGCCTTGAAGTCATCGCCGGCGCGCATCCGCTTTGCCGTGGCCTTGAGCGTGCGAAACAGAACAGTTGCCGTGCTGCGCTGGTCGGGCGACAGATAGACGTTGCGCGATGACATCGCGAGGCCGTCGCGCTCGCGGATGATCGCGCCGCCGATGACCTTGACCCCAAGATCGAGATCGCGCGCCATGCGCGTGACGACCTTGAGCTGCTGAAAGTCCTTCTCGCCGAACAGCGCCATGTCGGGGCGCACCTGCGCGAACAGCTTGGCGACGACGGTCGCTACGCCGCCGAAGAAATGCGGGCGGAATTTATCTTCAAGACCTGCAAGTGCCGGGCCCTCAGGCGCCACCCTGGTTGCGAAGCCGTCCGGATACATCGTCTTCACATCCGGATTCCAGATCAGATCGACACCCTCTGCCTTGAGGCGTGCGAGGTCCTCCTTCCAAGTGCGCGGATAGGAGCCGAGATCTTCATGCGCCGCGAACTGCGTTGGGTTCACGAAGACCGATACAGCGACCTTCTGTGCACGACGTTTGGCAAGACGAACCAGCGACACATGGCCGTCATGGAGCGCACCCATGGTCGGCACGAGCGCGAGCGTGGCATTGCGTTTGCAAAGTTCAGTGCGAGCGCGATGAAGGGATGAAAGCGAACGTGCGATGATGGGGGAGCGGGTCATTCGTGCCGGTGTGTGCAACGGGTGATTGTCGGGTGGACGGTAGTCTTAACAAAGGTAGTGGTGCGAGCCAACGACTGCTCGCCATGTTTGCGCTAACTGCACGGCGATTCATCATGAAGTATGAGCCGATCGAATTTCACTTGATTCTTTCTGGACTTGGCCGAAGATATCCACAGGGGGTTTCACATGCTTTTGCAGGCGAGTCAGGGGCAGTCCGGGTCGGCGCATGTCGTCGTGCTGGGCAACGAGAAGGGCGGGTCGGGCAAGTCCACCACCGCGCTTCACGTCGCTGTTGCCTTGCTGAAAGCCGGGCAGCGCGTTGCCACAATCGACCTCGACTCGCGTCAGAAGAGTTTCACCCGCTACATCGAGAATCGCCGGGCCTGGGCCCAGCGCACCGGGCTCTCCCTCGAACTGCCGCACCATTGCTGCGTGGCCCTCGGCTCCAGCATGCAGATCGGCGAGAACGAGATGTCGGAGTTCGAGCAGTTCTCCGCCGCTGTCAGTGCGGTGGAGCGAACCTACGACTTCATCGTCATCGATACGCCCGGGACCGACAGCTACCTGATGCGTTTGGCGCACTCGATGGCCGATACGCTGGTCACGCCGATCAACGACAGTTTCCTCGATTTCGACGTTCTCGGTTCCGTGGATCCGGCGACCTATTCCGTGATCGGTGAAAGCCACTACGCGACCATGGTGAAGATTGCGCGCAAGCAACGCCGCGACCTCGACGGCGCCACCACCGACTGGATCGTCGTCCGGAACCGGCTCTCGATGCTGGGATCGCGCAACAAGCAACTGATCGCGGAGGGGCTCAACCAGCTCTCGTTCCAACTCGGTTTCCGGCCGGTCGATGGTTTTGCCGAACGCGTAGTCTACCGCGAGTTCTTCCCGCGCGGCCTGACCGCACTCGACGATCTGGATGAGGCGACCTTGGGCACCCGCCCGAACATGGCCCATGTGACCGCCCGCGAGGAGGTGACCGGCCTGCTGCGCCACCTCAAGCTCCCAATCGACGAACGGGGCCGCCGCCGGGCCGCCACCCGGGCCGAATGGTTCGCCCAGGTCGACCGCCCGCTGGAAAACCATGGGCTTACCGCCTAAATTTGCGGCTGAAACTGCCGTGTTCCGCAGCGGTTCCGTAGCGGTTCTTGGCTGGTTCCATGGCCAAAAAGCGATTCTTTTGTTGCAAAACCTGAACTTATCGCCGATTAGGCGCTTTATTATTTACCTGCCGTAGACCAAGGCGGCGCGTTTAGGTGCCGTGGCACGCTTGATGCATCGCACAATTTACTGGTCTCTGTCAGACACATGACGTGGAATTAAGTTGGCTTGTCGCCAGCCTGTCATCATCTAACTGGACAAGTGCCAAGGATTCTAAAACACTGTGTTGTGAAGGGTGATCTGGACAAAGACACCTGACAATCTCGAGGACGTGATGAAGCGCGGAATTTTCATCCTGCTTGGTCTGTTTGCGATCGTCGTCGTCGCGTATTTCACCGCGAGCAAATGGGCGATCCGTCACGAGACTCTCACGTTCTATGACGCTGCGCGTAATCGCCAGATCGATGTCGCGATCGCTGTCCGCCGGGACAAGGAGATGCAGGCGAATGCCGGCATGCTCACCTTGCCGGTCGCCGTTGTTAATCACGGCAATACCGTAAAATTCACGGAATACTCGTTCCTCGCCAACGTGCTTGCGGCTCGCGGATATTTCGTGACGAGCATTCAGCACGATCTGGTGAGCGATGCCCCGTTGGTCACCAAGGTCGGCGAACTTTATGTCGGACGTCTGCCGGTCTATCAGCGCGGCGTGGCGAACATCGAATTCGCCGTCGACCAGATGCGGAAAATCCAGCCTAACGCGGACTACGATCGCCTCACGCTGGTTGGACATTCCAACGGCGGCGACATCTCGATGTACTTCGCCAAAATGCATCCGGAAAACGTGAGGAAGATTGTCACGCTGGACAATCTTCGTGTGCCGTTCCTGACCGAAGGCAAGTTCAAGATTCTTTCTTTCCGCTCGAAAGACCCTGTGTTCAAGGCCGATCCTGGCGTCGTGCCGGATGACGACACGTGCGAGCAGTCGGGTATCACGGTGGTCAACACCGGCTTCCAGCATACCGACATGAGCGATCGCGGGCCTGACAACGTGAAGACGTCGATCCAGGGCGTTCTCGACAAATTCCTCGCGGACGACAACAGCAAGCTCGCGCCGGTCGATACGACCAAGAAGATCGCCGTGCCGAAGCCTGACTCCGTGGCGCAGGTCGCTCCTCCCATCAACTAAAACCAACGACCCGATTGCGGCGTCGCCGGGCTTGACCGGCGCATTGCACATTTGCGTGAGATGATCCCACCGCAAATGATTCCCGCTTGCTCTCGCCACATTCCGTTGGTGGCATGACTTCTGCTTGGTTCGATGCACCCTAAGTTGCAAGCGAGGTGAGAGTCATGTCCGTCAGCACCTTTCAATCTCCCGGTCTGGTCCCGTCTGTGAAAGACCAGATCGCTCACGCCATCAGCGACGATGAGTGCATGTCGCGCCTTGCGCGCGCTGTAGCCGAGCATGATGACCGGCGGCTAGGCGAAGTCGTGGAGCTTATCGGGCGGCTGGCGGTGCCGATCGAGTAGGGCGATCCTCCAGCGGTTTCCGGCCGGAGAATTGACCAACCGCTCTGCGCGCTCCACATAGGACTCGCACCCAACAGCGAGATCCGATGACCCGCGACCCGACCATTCCGAAATCCGGCGAGCAGCCCGTCACAGGGCGTAATCGCACGGAGCCGGATGCGCAGACATCGGCGTCGGCCGACATCGCCGCCTTCGTCGCAAAGGCGCGGGCGATGACGCCCGGCAAGGCCGGTACGGGCCGGCTGGTCTTCGCGCTGGACGCGACCATGAGCCGCCAGCCGACATGGGACATGGCGTGCCAGCTTCAGGCTGACATGTTCCGCGAAACCGGCAGCATCGGCGGACTTTCGATTCGTCTCGTCTACTATCGCGGCCTGAACGAGTGCCGCGCGAGTCCATGGATTTCGGATACCGCGCATCTCGCCAAACTGATGAGCAGGATCGATTGTCAGGGCGGCAAGACGCAGCTTGGCCGCGTACTGGCGGATGCGCGGCGCGAGGCCATCGCTTCCGGCGTGCGCGCCATTGTGTTCGTTGGCGATGCGATGGAAGAGAACGTCGATGCGTTGTGCGCAACAGCCGGTGAACTCGGCTTGCTCAAGGTGCCGTGCTTCATGTTTCAGGAAGGCAACGATCCGGCGGCGGAAGCGGCGTTCCGTGAGATTGCGCGGCTGACCGGAGGAGCGTGGTGCCGCTTCGATATGGGGTCGGCTGCGCAGTTGCGTGAACTTCTGCGCGCCGCCGCCGCTTATGCGGCGGGCGGGCGGGAGGCCCTCATGCGGTTGGCGAAGAACGCCTCAGGCGCTGCGGCCCTGCTTGGGCAGATGAAGTAGCGCGTGGTAGCGCGTCATCCTGAGGTGCGAGCCGCATTTCGCGGCGAGCCTCGAAGGACGCGCGGCGGCCATACAGCGCCGTCTTCCTTCGAGGCTCGCAAGGGCTCGCTCCTCAGGATGACGGCGCTCCTTCGAGGCACGCGGCAATAATTCGCAATATGTCAGCTTAACAAATCCCGATATCACCATAGATCAGGTATGCGTGTCAGCGGCGCACACTGCTGACGAACGATTTGCAAGGATGATCCAACGCCCATGCCGACCCTGATTGCAGGCATCGTCGCCGTCGCGCTGCTTTATGTGGCGCTGAACATCGTCAAGGGCGCCGATCCGAAATGGCTCGCGAAGATCGTCCGCGGCGGCGGCGGTGTGGTGACGCTGGCCGCGGCTCTGTTCATCGGCGCCAGAGGGGAACTCGCGGTGGCGATCCCGCTTGGCATTTTCGGCGCGGGTCTGCTGGGCTGGTCGCCGTTCGGCGCGCAGCTTGGTTCAGCCTGGGGCAACTACGGCCCCGGCGCGTGGAAATCACAGGGGCAGAAGTCCCAGGTACGGTCCCAGTTTATAAAGATGACGCTCGACCACGACACTGGAGCGCTTGAGGGGCTTATTACCGCCGGACCCGAATCGGGGCGTGTACTGGACGAATTCACGCTCGACGAGCTGATCGCTCTGGCGCGCGGATTCGACGCCGAGAGCTGGGCGCTTCTGGAAAGTTATCTGGACCGCCGGTTTCCCGCCTGGCGTGAGCACGCGCAGGGCGAAGGGGCAGGCCGGGGTGGAAGCGAGGATCGCCGCGCGGCGCCGAGTGGAAAAATGACGACGGAGGAGGCCTATCAGATCCTTGGCCTGAAGCCGGGAGCGGGGCGCGACGAAATCGGCAAGGCCCATCGTGGGCTGATGAAGAAACTGCATCCCGACCAGGGGGGCTCGACGTACCTCGCTGCCCGTGTGAACGAAGCCAAGGACACTCTTCTTCGCAATCATCGCTGACTCCAGCACGCAACATCACGCTACAAACTGCGAGCAGCCTTCTCCTCTGATTGAAATGCCCCTGCGGACGCCCGCCGTTGTCCGGCGTGATCGATCCTGCAGTTAAGGTTTTAGAGACCAAATCTTGAAAAATGGTTGCGTGCGCGCTCGCCGCAAAAAGAAAAAGCCCGCGGCGGAACCGCGGGCTTTTGTCGTTTCGGTGTTTATTCGCAATCAATTCCTGATGGCGATGCAGGAAATGTCGGAGCGCTTCAGCGTGCGGCAGGCGGCTTCGGCGGAGTCCTGATTGAGGCCGGCGAAGCGTGCGCGGTAGAGCGTCTTGTTGCCCTTCGACACTGTCTCGGTAAAAGGATCGGCGTCGCTCAACAGTCTGCTGGCGCTGCCGCGTGCGGCGTCGAGACGCTGGCGGGCTTCGCTCTCGGTTTCGAGCGCGCCGACCTGAATGATCCAGCCCGAGCGTGCGACGGTCTTGATCGCGCCGTTGTGCTGCACGGTCTGCGCCGGCTGTGCTGGCGGCAACGCGGCCTGCTGGACGGGTTGCGGAGCAGGCTGCTGCTGCGGAGCCGTGGAAGTCTGGAGAGCGACGGCCTGCGCGCCAAGCGTGGTGGGCGGTGCGCCGCGTCCGGGGTCTGCATAGGCCATCGTCTGCGCGTGCGGCGTCGATGACGAGGGAGTGGGGACGGAGCCGATGATGCCCTGTCCGATGCCGTTGCTGGTGTTCGGTTGAGCCGGGAGCGGAGCCGGGAAGTCGCTGCGCGGCTGATTGTACGCGACCGGCCAGGGTTCGGCACGGCGATCGGTCTTGGCCTCAACCTTCGGCTCAGCCCTGGTTTCCACTTTGGTTTCAGCCTTGGCGACGACGGTCTTCGAGGTCTCTGCGACCTCGGCCTTTTGCGGTGCCGGAATGGTGCTGGTGGCAACCGGAGCAGGGGCGCCCTGTGCAGCGGACGCGACCTTGGTTTGACCCATGCGAACCTGAACAGTCTTCACGCGCACGGGTGTCATCGGTTCGGCGGAACCCGGGATGGCTGCGAAGGTCTGCGAGGAAATCACGCCGCTGGTGAGCGGAGCGGGAGCTGGCTTGTCCTGCTTGTCACCTTGGGCCTCAGCCACCTTTGCTGGCGTCACTGGCGCGCGCGGCGCAGGAAGCGGAACGGCTTCCGGCGGGGTAGATGCGACCTTGATCGCGCCCTGCACCTGAACCGCCGCGGCGGGCTTGGACTTGGATTCAGCCTTGGCCTCAACCTTGGTCTCGGCTTCATCGTTGTCGTCGACGCTGGCAACCTTGGTGTCGCCGCGTTCGGTGATGGCGGCAACGGTGCGGCGGGTCGAGGCCTCGTCGAGATTTTCGGCGAGCAGGTTGCGCATGATCGCGTCGCGCGAACCGCCGCTGCGGCCGCCCATCACGACGCCGACCACATAGCGATTGCCGCGCTTCATCGAGGTGACGAGGTTGAAGCCGGAGGCGCGGGTATAACCGGTCTTGATGCCGTCGACGCCTTCGACGCGGCCGAGCAGCTTGTTGTGGTTGCGGATCGAGCGGCCCTTGTAGTTGAACGCCTCGGTCGCGAAGTAGCGATAGTACTTCGGGAAGCGGTCCTGAATGGCGCGGCCGAGCGTGGCCTGATCGCGGGCGGTGGTGACCTGATCGCTGTCCGGAAGACCTGACGCGTTCTTGTAGACGGTCTTGCTCATGCCGAGCGCGCGTGCCTTGCGCGTCATCGCCTTGGCGAAATCGTCCTCGTCGCCGGCAATGGACTCGGCGATCACGACGGCGGCGTCGTTGGCGGAGCGGGTCACGAGACCCTTGATCGCGTCTTCGACGCGGAGTGTCTGACCGGGGCGCAGGCCCAGCTTGGTGGGCGCCTGCTGCGATGCGTGGGCCGACACGTCCATCGGCGTATCGAGCTTCATCTTGCCGCTCTCCAGCCGCTCGAACAGCATGTAGAGCGTCATGATCTTGGTGAGCGAAGCGGGGTGGCGAAGGCTGTCGGCGCTGGTGGCCTGAAGCGTGTTGCCGGAATTGGCGTCGACGATGATCGACGAGAAAGCGGGGCTGTAGCTGGATACGGCTGCGTGGCTGCGGTGCCGGTGACGCCGACGGGCGTCGGCGGTGTCGAGTGTAAACGTGACGGCCACCGAGACGGTGGCGACGCCAAGAAGGCAAAGGCGGAGGGCGCGTGAAGACGCCGACGATTTGACCCCAAGCATGAATTTCCCCGTCCGATTCCCAGTTTATTCGCCTCGTTCTGAGGCCAAATTTGGTCCGGCCGCAGCCCGATTTCGGGAACTACGTCGTCCATGCGAAGCCGCGGCCCGGAAGCCGGTGCCGGATGTGGCCCATCCAGGCTAAGGCATTGGAACCGCGCGGCTTTTCGAATTCATCGCGGAACGCGAAAAGCGCAGGGAATCAAAGTAGGAGGCCACGGTTTCAAAAGGGTTAAGCAAGGGTTTCCGCGATGCTGCGGCTTTGTCTCGGATTTACGACGATTGTGCGACGCACAAGATTCTTGACTTCTATTGTGCGTTGCAGTACCACTAAAGTCGTGGTTAGGGAGCCGGGTACCTCCCGGCAGGTCAGGTCATCAGTCTGGGAAAGGACTCTGTGTAATGGTCAAGGTTGAAGAATTTCAGCAGTTCGGCAAAGAGCAGTTCGACGCAGCGGTTGCATCCGCCAACACCTTCTCGAGCGGCCTTCAGTCGATTGCTACCGCTTACGGCGACTACGCCAAGAAGTCGTTCGAAGACACCAAGACCTTCGTTGAGAAGCTGTCGGGCGTGAAGTCGATCGAAAAGGCTATCGAACTTCAGACAGAATACGCGAAGACCTCCTACGAAACGTTCGTTGCCGAGTCGCAGAAGATCGGCGAACTCTACACCGATCTTGCCAAGCAGGCTTTCAAGCCTTTCGAAGGCATCGTCGCGAAGGTTTCGCAGACCACTCACTAATTTTACGGTTCTCTACCAAGAGAAAAGCCCGGCTTCGCAGCCGGGCTTTTTTATTGTCTCGATCTGTTTTGCTTACTTCGCGATACGCAGTTTCGAGAGCGCCGTGCCGATCGAACTGAACGCCGTATTGATGCCGCTGGCGCTGGTCGTCGAGAAGTAGGTGCTGCTGCTGGTGGCGCAGTACGACATCACACTGGAGTTGTTGTCGTTGTTGGTATTCACCTGGATCGTATAGATCTGGACGCCGGCAGTTTTTGCGTTGTCGCACAGGAGCCTCTGGCGAGCATCGATCTGGCCGTTGAACTGAGTACTCCCGTTGCCATAGGCCGGGTTGCGATATTGCGTATTGTCACCGTCGGACAGCAGGATGATGACCTTGTTATATTTAAAGTTCGGATCCTCCGGAGGCGCGTTGAGCGGCGCCTGCTGAAGCAGTGACAGCCAAGCCCATGCCACGCCGATGGACTGGTTGGTGCCGCCGACTGGCTGCATTGCGTCCACGTTGTTCTTGAGCATGGTCCAGTCATATGACAGCGGCGTAATCTGTTGAGGGCATGAGGCATACTGTTCAGCAGGAAACAGCGTTGCGCTCACAGCCGTGCTGGGGGGCGTGCTTGTCGTGTCATAGTCCTGATCGCGATCAGTGACGCAACCGTTCCATGTGTTGTGGTTGTCCGGCGTCCAGGTGCCGCCGTAATTCAAGCAGTCGCTCTTCGTCGAAGGCGATCCCCATCCATAGTAATTTTTGTAGTTGTTGCATGTACCGTTGTTTTCGTCCCACGTATCCGACTGGTCGCTCCACTTGAGCCACGGAGCATTCCTGTTCGTGCTGCCGACATTGACGTCCTTCGCGAACGGAACGATCGAGATATAGACGTCGCCGTCGGTTTTTGCCGCCCCCTTCAGCGTGTCGATCAGGCTCTTGGCGGATGTTTTCAGGGCGTCCATCTTGCCCGAACTTGCCATCGATCCCGTGTTGTCGAGCGCCAGTGCGACGCGCAGTTTGGTGGTGCCCCAGACCGTGGTCGAACTCGCGCCGAAATCGAGCTTGGGAAGGCCCACCATCTTCATGAAATCGGTGTCCATCGAACCCGAACCGGTCAGGACCACCTTCGAGCCCTGGCTCGTGCTGTTGGTGTAGACCGCGCTCACGGTGACGTTTTGCGCTTCGGGATGCTTGAAAAGCGCATTGAAGTAAGCCTGCGCCTTTTGGTTGATCTGAGCGGTCGTCAGATTGTTCGCGTCCTTGGAAATCATCAGGGCCGCGGTGTCGAGCGCCGACTGCATGGCGGTACGGGCATTGTTGACGCGGGCATAGTCGACAGCCGCGCCGACGAAACCCAGGAGCGGGACGATCGCAATGGCAAACAGCACGGCAACGTTGCCGCCTTCGGCACGGCGGAAGCGGGCGAGCGATCCGCGGACCCGATTGAAAATCGATGCATCGTTCATGACGCCACCAGAAGAAGAGTAAGGTTCTGGCATGCGGGATAGGCCGGAGGCGTGAAGAGGTAGTAAAATGCTGCGGTGAATAACGGGTACACCCGGGGAGACAGCCGCCGACGGAGCCTGTGTCACGGTTTCATGGTGAAGGCTAGGTTGCCCGCCTGGTTCGAATTTTATCGATTCGCCAGCCGGATAAGCGGCATCTGAGGCGCGGGAACGCTTGAAAATGGATGCAATGTTCATGGCGGTCACCAAAAATGGGTCCTGCCATGTCGTAGAAGCCGGCGATGAAGGGGCGGTAAAAGTTGACGCCAATCTACGTAAAATGTCCCATAAAACGGCTTGTTCCGGCCTTCAATCCGGATACATCCTCAACATCGTCTCAATGCGGCGCGACGAAATTGACGTGAATTTCGGGCACTTGCGTTAACCACAGGCGGTGGTTGCGTCGATGCGACGCGATCTGCCCGGCACGGTTTCAGCCGGTAACGGTATGCTTGCGGGCGGGCGCACGGCGACCCATATTGTTAATGTGATCAACGGCGCTTTGCCTCGGGCAGGGTAGCCGTTTTGTGGGGATTTTGAACTTTCAGGCCATGCTGCACGTGTCTTCATACCCGGAACCAGTCGCGGCCCCTGAGGTGTCCGACGAAAAAACCTCACCCTTTGGCCTGCGTATGAGCAAGGACGAGAACGACGGCAGCGGGCGGGGCAGTGGTCCGGGTACGTCTGTCATCACCAAGGTTAAGCCGAAGACCAAGCGGCCGAACCTCTATCGCGTCCTGATCCTGAACGACGACTACACCCCGATGGAATTCGTGGTTCATGTTCTAGAGAAGTTCTTCAACAAGGACGTTGAAGCCGCCACCACGATCATGTTGCATGTGCATCATCACGGCATCGGCGAATGTGGCGTTTTTACCTACGAAATCGCCGAAACCAAGGTGACGCAGGTGATGGACTTTGCGCGAAAACATCAACATCCTTTGCAATGCGTGATGGAAAAGAAGTAGCATTTGAGTCTCGTTCGTTTTGTGGGAACCGGACGAGATGATGAGAACGCGAACAGGTTGCAGGAACTGATCAAGCTGGGACCGGACGACAAACGATCGAATGAAATGGCGGGGGCCATAAGGGACGCGAATGCCGACTTTCTCTCAGAGCCTTGAACAATCCCTGCACCGTGCGCTTGCCATCGCAAACGAGCGGCATCATCAGTATGCGACGCTCGAACATCTGCTGCTTTCGCTGATCGATGACTCCGATGCTGCCGCCGTGATGCGCGCATGCAGCGTCGACCTCGACAAACTGCGCGGCAGCCTGGTCAACTATCTCGAAACCGAATTTGAAAACCTGGTCGCGGAAGGCTCGGACGACGCCAAGCCGACTGCCGGATTCCAGCGCGTTGTGCAACGCGCGGTGATCCACGTGCAGTCCTCCGGCCGAGAGGAAGTCACCGGCGCCAACGTGCTGATCGCGATCTTCGCGGAGCGCGAAAGCCATGCTGCGTACTTCCTGCAAGAGCAGGACATGACGCGCTACGACGCGGTGAATTACATCAGCCACGGCATTGCCAAGCGTCCCGGCGTGTCCGAGGCGCGGCCGGTGCGCGGCGTCGACGAAGAAGCCGAAGCCAAGGGCAACGAGGATTCCAAGAAGAAGGGCGAGGCGCTCGAGACCTATTGCGTCAACCTGAACAAGAAGGCGCGCGACGGCAAGATCGACCCCGTGATTGGCCGCCACGCCGAGATCAACCGCGCCATTCAGGTGCTGTGCCGCCGTCAGAAGAACAATCCGTTGTTCGTCGGCGAAGCGGGTGTCGGCAAGACCGCGATCGCGGAAGGCCTCGCCAAGCGCATCGTGGACAGTGAAGTGCCGGAAGTGCTGGCAGCGTCCACTGTGTTTTCACTCGACATGGGCACGCTGCTCGCAGGCACGCGCTATCGCGGCGATTTCGAAGAGCGCCTGAAGCAGGTCATCAAGGAACTGGAAGCGCATCCCAATGCGATCCTGTTCATCGACGAAATCCACACTGTGATCGGAGCCGGTGCGACCTCGGGCGGCGCGATGGATGCGTCCAACCTGCTGAAGCCCGCGCTGGCGTCCGGCACGATCCGTTGCATGGGGTCGACCACTTACAAGGAATACCGCCAGCACTTTGAGAAGGACCGCGCACTGGTGCGCCGGTTCCAGAAGATCGATGTCAACGAGCCGACGGTCGAAGACGCGATCGGGATTCTCAAGGGCCTCAAGCCTTACTTCGAGGACTATCACAAGCTGAAGTACACCAACGACGCCATTGAGGCGGCGGTGAACCTCTCGGCGCGTTACATCCATGACCGCAAGTTGCCGGACAAGGCGATCGACGTGATCGACGAATCCGGCGCGGCGCAGATGCTTGTGCCGGAGAACAAGCGCAAGAAGACCATCGGCATCAAGGAAATCGAAGTGACCATCGCGACGATGGCGCGGATTCCGCCGAAGTCGGTCTCCAAGGACGATGCCGAGGTGCTCAAGCATCTTGAGACCACTCTCAAGCGGACTGTGTTCGGTCAGGAGAAGGCTATCGAGGCTTTGGCCGCGTCGATCAAGCTCGCCCGTGCGGGCCTGCGCGAGCCGGAGAAGCCGATTGGTTCGTATCTGTTCTCGGGTCCGACCGGCGTCGGCAAGACCGAAGTCGCCAAGCAACTGGCGGCGTCGCTCGGTGTCGAGCTGATCCGCTTCGACATGTCGGAGTACATGGAGCGCCATACCGTGTCGCGTCTGATCGGCGCGCCTCCGGGTTATGTCGGCTTCGATCAGGGCGGTCTCTTGACCGATGGAGTGGACCAGCATCCGCACTGCGTGGTGCTGCTCGACGAAATCGAGAAGGCGCACCCGGATCTCTACAATGTGCTGTTGCAGATCATGGATCACGGCAAGCTGACCGATCACAACGGCAAGCAGGTCAATTTCCGCAACGTCATTCTCATTATGACGACCAATGCGGGTGCAGCCGATCTCGCACGTCAGGCGTTCGGCTTCACGCGCAACAAGCGGGAAGGCGACGATCAGGAAGCGATCAACCGGCAGTTCGCGCCGGAGTTCCGCAACCGTCTCGATGCGATCGTGTCGTTCGCACACCTCAACACCGATGTGATCGGCATGGTGGTCGAGAAGTTCGTGCTTCAGCTCGAAGCGCAGCTTGCGGACCGCGACGTGACCATCGAACTGTCGGAGCCCGCGAAGGCCTGGCTGATCGAGCACGGCTATGACGAGCAGATGGGCGCGCGGCCGATGGCGCGTATCATTCAGGAGCACGTCAAGAAGCCGCTGGCGGACGAGGTGCTGTTCGGCAAGCTGAAGGGCGGCGGCCATGTTCGCGTTGTCCTGGTGAAGGACGAGCAGGACGCCGACAAGATCGGCTTCGAGTTCGTCGAAGGACCGGTGACGCCGAAGCCCGAGAAGCTGCCCGGATCGCGCAAGCGCTCCGCGCCGCGCAAGCCCAAGGGCGGCGATCGGCCGAAAGGTCCGCCGGCCAAGCCGCTGATGAAGGTCTGAGCAAGGCTCTAGAGATCAACAAACCCGGCGGTCCAGCGATCGCCGGGTTTTTTCTATCCTGATCCGCTTTTCGACATCCTCGGCTGCGATACTGTTGCGATGAAGTGGCGGCACCCGGGTAAGTGGCTTGCGGTTGGCGTTGTGACCATCACGCTGACGGCGACGCTTGCGCACGCAGATGAGCCGGATCCGCCCGCCGCACCAACCCCAGCACCCGCTGCCGCCACGGCGAAGGACGGCAACACGCGTGAGGCGATGTGCCTGATGATCGAATCTGCGGCGTCCGCGCACGGTCTGCCTCTGGAGTTCTTTGCGCGTGTCATCTGGCAGGAGAGCCGGTTTCAGCCGGATGCGGTGGGGCCGGTGACACGGAGCGGCCAGCGCGCGCAGGGCGTGGCGCAGTTCATGCCGGGGACTGCGAGCGAACGGCGGCTGCTCGATCCGTTTGACCCTGTGCAGGCGCTGCCGAAGTCGGCCGAGTTCCTGAGCGAGCTGCGCGAACAGTTCGGCAATCTCGGGCTCGCAGCGGCCGCCTACAACGCGGGTCCGCGGCGCGTGCAGGAATGGCTCGCCGGCACCGGCTACATGCCGTCCGAGACCCGCAACTACGTTTCCGCAATCACCGGTACATCGGTCGACGACTGGGCGGCTGCGGGCAAAAACGGCGCGATCAAGGACCGCGCGCCGCCGGCCGGCTGCCGTGAACTGATGGCGCTGTTACAGCGCGCGCCGAACCCGTTTATCGCGGAGCTTGAGCAGCGCGTGAAGCTCGGCGCGGCGATGCCGTGGGGTGTGCAGCTTGCGGCAGGTTTCTCGCGTGACAAGGCGCTGGCGATGTATGCCCGCTCCATGAAGCGATTGAGCTCTGTCATCGGCGATCGCGATCCGAGTCTTCTCAGCTCGATCTTCCGCAGCCGCGGGACGCGCCCGTTCTATCAGGTGCGGGTTGGAGCCGACACGCGCGCTGCCGCCAACGAGTTGTGCGATCGCATCAGGCGGGCAGGGCAGGCGTGCATCGTGCTCAAGAACGCGGAGCAGCATGGTTAATCGGCACCGGTGTCGAGCGCTGGCGAGAATTCCGGAAATCTCTTGTGACGGTTAACGCCGCAGCGGAGCCGTGTGCAAAAGAAACGCAATATTTGCAGGCATAACTTGAATCCTCGTGCAGAGGCTTATGCTCAACAAAATACTAACGCGATGCCGACGTTTTTCGCTTAAGTTTTGCGAAACCGTTTTCCAATCATCTGATCGGGTGCCGCGAAATCGTTTCGTTGTACTCTGTGAGGAGGCCGTCGTGCTGACGTTCGGAATTATCGGTATTGCATTTGCAGCCTTGTGCGTTCTCGGTTCGCTGTCGTCATCCGCGCGCGAGCCGTCGATCTGATTTCTTATCTTGCCGCCGCCCTTCGAGGCCATCGCTTTGCGATGGCACCTCAGGGTGACGAAAACGGGATGGCGTCATCCTGAGGTGCGAGCCGCGTCAGCGGCGAGCCTCGAAGGATGCGAACGACGGACTGATATTCAAAAAAAGGCGTGCTCGCTCCCTTGACGGCGGGGGCGTTTCAACCGCGTGATGAATCAAACGATTCACCCGGTATTCTTTCCCTTGGCGCTTCCCGCCCTCGATTCTCCGAAATGGCAAAGCACGCCGGCCGCATTCGCGCTCGGGGTAAAATCCGCTCTGTCGTCGATCCTGGCGCTGGTGCTGTTCGGGACCTTCATCGGCGTCGGCGCATTCGCCCATGATACCGGCTTCACGCTGGGCTGGGCGCTGGCCAGCACGGTGCTGGTCTGGGCCGGACCGGCGCAAATCATCCTGATCTCCACATCCCACGCCGGGGCCACGCTGCTGGAGTCGGCGCTGGCGGTGACCATCAGCGCGATCCGCCTGCTGCCGATGGTGGTCTCGGTGTTGCCGATGTTGCGGACGCCGCAGACGAAGATGCGCCAGCTCGCGCTGCCGGCGCATCTCGTGGCGGTAACGGTCTGGGTCGAGAGCTTTCGCCTGCTGCCGCGCGTGCCGCGCGAGCGGCGGATCGCATTCCTGAACGGTCTCGGCTTCGGGCTGGTGGTCCTGAGCAGCGTGGCCACGGCGATCGGCTACGGACTTGCCGCGAGCCTGCCGCCGCTGCTGGCCGCCGGAATTCTCGCGCTTACGCCGCTGACGTTCTTGCTGTCCACGGCGCGCAACGCGCACAAGCTGGTCGACAAGCTCGCGCTGGCACTCGGGCTTGCGCTCTATCCGCTGGTGCAACTGCTGCAAACCGGCGTCGACATCATGATCTGCGGCCTCACTGCCGGCACGATCGCCTATGGCGTCCATCGCATCCGGAGGCGCGCATGAGCGCTCTGTTCGGCGATGGACAGGCCATCGCGCTGCTGCTGTTCGCGGGCTTCCTCTCGAATGAGGTGTGGCGCGTGCTCGGTCTCGTGATCGGCGGCGGGATCGATGAGAGTTCGGAATTTCTGGTCTGGGTGAGGGCGGTCGCCGCCGCCATCCTTGCAGGCGTCATCGCGCAGATTCTGATTTCACCACCGGGCGCGCTCGCGACTGTGCCGGACGTGGTGCGCTATGGCGCGGTTGCCGTCGGCTTTGCGGTCTTCATAGCGACGCGCAGATCAGTGTTCGCCGGCGTGGTCGCCGGTGAAATCGTCGTGCTCACGGGCAAGTGGTGGATGGGTTAGCCCTTGAGTGCCGCGATCATCCGCGTGGCGTGATCCTCTAACACCTTGACGTCTTCCTTGCGGCTTGCCGGCGGCAACAGCGCGACGCCTTCAACCCGAGGCATGACATGGACGTGAAGGTGATAGACGACCTGGCCGGCGGAAGGTTCGCTGAATTGTTGCAGGGTGATCCCGCTGGCATTGAAGGCTTTCATGGCGGCCACCGCGATTTTCTTCGCCGTGCGGGCGACATGCGCGAGGCTGTCGGGCGAGATGTCGAGAATGTTGCGGGCCGGAGCCTTTGGGATCACCAGCGTATGTCCGGGGCATCGCGGCATGATGTCCATGAAGGCGAAGGTGTGTTCGTCTTCATAGACCTTGTGACAAGGAATCTCGCCGCGCAGGATTTTCGCGAAGATATTGTTGGTGTCGTAAGCGGTCATGGTCTGTTCCGGAAAAGAGGCGCGTCACAATCGCTGCCCCGCGCCGTGCGGTCAAGCGGGGTTGCCTCAGAGATGCGCATGTCAGGAATTCTCTGTGCGTTCCGGTATTCCAGTGGCAATTTCGTCGATCCGGTCGGCAAGATCGGCCAGATCGCGATGAAGGCCATCCAGCGTGTACGCGAGGCCGAAAGTCCGCCCGACCGCGTTGAAATCCAGCGCGCGCATGACACCGGACTGCCGCAGCCTGCTGAACGTTTCCGTGAAAGCGAGATGCCTTGCGGACAGGTCCTCGCGTGAAACCACGGTGACGGCGTCGAGTGCGATCGCACATCGCTGGGTCAATTCGGCTTCGGCGCGCAGCAGGCTGGCGGCTGCCGGCGCGAGCGTTGAGGCGATGGTGGCGGGAAGGGGTTCGCGAAGCACATTGCCGATGGCGACGAGATCGTTGCGCACGCGCCAGAGCGTTCGTGGAATCGCGGAGGGAATGCGGTGATCGGCGAGGCGAGAGGCGCGTTCCCTGTCGGCGTCTTTCAAGGCCTGTTCGACTGCGGTCAGCGCCTGCCGCAGGGCCGCATGTTCAAGCGAGGGCGCCAGCGCCTCGCCGCGATCGAGCGCTTCCGCCTCCGCGAGCAGGAGCTTTTGCATGCGGGTCAGCACGGTCACCGAGCGGGCCACCACGACGGCATGGGAGCGCGCGGGAAATATCAGCACCGTCGCCAGCACGCCGATCACGCCGCCCAGTCCGATCTCAATGATGCGGTCGAGAACGAATTGTTCGACCGGCGCACCGGCCGGTTCGGTCAGCAGCATGATGGCGGCGGTGACCGGCGCCACCCGCAATTGAGGACGAACCGCCGCGCCCCACACGGTGACGCAGGTGACAAGAACGAGGGCGATGCCAATCCCCAGCGATGTGTTCGAATGGAAGGCTGCCGCCAGTCCGCCGAAGATCGCCCCGGCCAGGGTGCCGATCATGCGCTCCGTGGCCGCGCCGAGCGTGCCGCCGATCGAGCCCTGCATGACGATGATCACGGTGAACACTGCCCAGTAGCCCTGGGGCAGGCCGAGGGCTTTGTAGGCCGCATAAGCCGCGCCCACACCAATGGTGACACGAACGGTCTGGCGCAGTTCGGAGGCGCGGCGCGTCAGGAATTCGCGGATCCGGTCGGCGATTGAACTCAAGGCATGTTCTCTTCTTGTCATCGCCGGGTTCGTCCCGGCGATCCCGATTGGTTGAGCACCGTGCTTCGTGATCGGGATGCCCCGGGATAAAGCCCGGGCATGACAAACTGTGATGGAAATGCTGTTCCTGTTAGTCCATCGCGATCAGTCGCTCGTGTCAATCTTGCGGAACGGGCCGGTCTCGGTCAGCTCGCGCACCGCCTCCTGCACATAGCTTCGCTCGTGCTTGAGATAGTCGCGGATCGCACGGCGCAGCGCCGGATCGGCGATGTAATGCGCGGAGTAGGTGGTCTGGGGCATGTAGCCGCGGGCGATCTTGTGCTCCCCCTGCGCGCCGGCTTCGACGCGCTTCAGGCCGCGCCGGATCGCGAAGTCGATGGCCTGATAGTAGCAAACCTCGAAATGCAGGAACGGATGATGCTCCACGGCGCCCCAGTGGCGGCCGAACAGCGTGTCGGAGCCGATGAAATTGATCGCGCCGGCGATCCACTTGCCGTCGCGCTTCGCCATCACCAGCAATACGTCTTTCGCCATGGTCTCGCCGATCATGGTGTAGAAGGCGCGGGTGAGATAGGGGCGGCCCCATTTGCGCGAACCGGTCTCCATGTAGAACTCGAAGAACGCATCCCATGCATCGGGCGTGATGTCATCGCCGGTCAGCGCGTGAATGGTGATGCCGTTGGCGAGCGCGTCGCGGCGCTCGCGGCGGATCGCCTTGCGATGACGCGAGGCCAGGGTGGCGAGGAAATCCTCAAATGTGCCGTAGCTTTCATTGCGCCAGTGGAATTGCTGATCGGTGCGTTGCAGGAAGCCGTGTTTGGCGAGAAGCGTCCATTCGTCTTCGCGGGCGAAGGTGACATGCACGGACGAGGCGTGAGTGGCGCCGCACAACGCGATCAGGCCGCCTGCCAGCGTCTCACGGATTCGCGCCGCATCCTCGCCGTTGCGCACCAGCAGGCGAGGGCCGGATGCTGGCGTGAACGGAACGGTGGCCTGCAATTTCGGATAATAACTTCCGCCGGCGCGCGCATAGGCGTCAGCCCAGCCGTGGTCGAACACGTATTCGCCTTGCGAATGGTTTTTCAGATAACCGGGCACGATGCCAACGACTTGACCTGCCATGCGCGCCACCAGATGACGCGCGGCCCAGCCGGTACGCGCGATGGCAGAGCCTGATGTCTCCAGTGCGGCGAAGAAGGCGTGCGTGACAAACGGGTTGTAATGGCCATCTGAATTGGCGCACGCATTCCACTCGTCGGCCGTGATCTGGCCGACCGAGGAGACCGCTTGAAGGGTGATCTCGCAGGGATCCGTCAAAGGGTAGGTGTACCGTGGCGTTCAGAAAACCGAAACCGTTCAGCATTATAGATCGGTCTTCGCGCGGATGACTTCAAGTATCTGGCATCAGATGTCTGGTATCGCGCTTTCGGCTTACTCCGGAACGAAACCTTCGAATGTCATCTGATCGGCGTAACGGGCGGTGCGTGCGCGTTGTTCCGGTGTCCGCACGGTCCATGTGATCAGCGCACAGCCGAAGATGTTACGCGCGATCCAGGGTGCAGGGGCCGGCAGATCGTCGACCCGGTAGCTGACGAAATGCGGCTGCGTGCGGAAGGCGTGGCGCAGGCCGGTCATCTCACGGGTTTTCTCGAACGGCAGCCGTGCCCATTCGCCCTCGGTGTAATGCCGTTCGGCCACGATGCCGCGCGGCAGGTCCGGCATCAGGTCGCGGAGCGCCATCACCTGATCGGGATCGAATGACATCGCCGCCACCGGTCCACTGTACGAGGCAAGCACTTCGGCCATCCGCTTCACCAGCGTCCGGTTGCCGTCGAATCGGCTCTTCACCTCGAGCACCAGCGGGACGCGACCGGCGACGCGCGCGCAGAGGTCGCCCAGGGTCATCATTCGCTCTGCCGTATGCTTGAAGCCGACCTGCTTGAGTTGCGCCGCGGTCAGCGACAGCAGTTCACCGGTGCCCTGTGTGAGGCGGCCAAGCTCGTAGTCATGATGCACCATCGCCTCATTGTCGGCGGTGGGTTGAAGATCGACCTCGATCGCGAAATTGCCGGCGACCGCTGCGTCGATCGCCGACGGCATGTTCTCGATGATGCCGCGCGCGCGGTCATGCAGCCCGCGATGAGCGATTGGCCGTGCCGTGAGCCAGCCGGGCGCGCGCGCAACCATCAGTTTGATTTCTTGAGCATGATCTTGTCCGAAAACCGGTTCCCACTTTTCGGGATCATGCTCAGGCGACCTCGAAGATGCCTTCGACTTCGACGGCGGCGTCCGAGGGCAGGGCTGCCACACCGACGGTGGTGCGTGCATGACGTCCCTTGTCGCCGAATACCGCCACCATCAGATCCGATGCGCCGTTGAGCACCTTCGGCCCCTCAAGGAAATCCGGCGTCGCGTTGACAAAACCGCCGAGACGCACGACGCGGGCAACCTTGTCGAGATCGCCGAGCGCCATTTTGACCTGCGCCAGCAGATTGATCGCACAGCCGCGTGCAGCGGCGGCGCCATGCTCGGTGGTTACGCTGGCGCCGAGTTTGCCCTTTGCGATCAGCTTGCCTTCCGGGGTGTTGCAGACCTGGCCGGACACAAACAGCAGATTTCCGGTGCGCACGAAGCCGACGTAGTTTGCTATGGGAGGGTTGGGTTGATGCAACACAATGCCCAATTCGTTCAACTTCTGCTCGACCGTTCCCGCCATGTTTGCCCTCATTGAATGATTGTTGCTTGTGAACCCGTCAAATGCAGCGCCCTATGTCGCCCAATGAGCGGACACATGCAAGCGCCACAAAATTCAATAGTAATCCAGCGGAGCTAGGCAGCGCGGGCGTGGCCATGATTCTCGCAGGCTGCGATTTCGATCGTGACATGGCTCAGGCCGGGAAGCACCGCCAGACGTTGCTTGTAGATGGCAGCGGTTTGCGGCCGGTCGGTGACAATCGAAATGATCGCAGCCTGGTGCCCAGGGCCGACCTGCCACAGATGGAGATCGGAAATCCTGTCTCCATCGATTTCGACAAGCTGGCGAATCTTGTGTTCGGTCTCCCGGTCCGGAACGACGTCGATCAACACGGCGCCGGTATCGCGGATGAGGCCATAGGCCCAGCTTGCAATCACGCAGGCACCCACGAATCCGACAACGGGATCGATCCAGATCCAGCCGAAGGCCCGCGCGGTAATCAGGCCGCCGATGGCGAGGACTGACGTGGCCGCATCCGCCAGCACGTGGACGTAGGCAGCTCTCAGGTTGTTGTCGCGATCATGTGCGTGATGGCCATGATCGTGATGGTCGTCATGATCATGGCTATGGCCATGATGATGGTGGTTGTGATCCTCGCGCAGAAGCCACGCGCACACCAGATTGACCGCGAGGCCGAGGACAGCCACCGCGATGGCCTCGCCATAGGCGATCGGGACGGGATTGCCGATGCGGATCAGGCTTTCGTAACCGATCGCGAGCGCGATCATGGCGAGCACCACGGCGCTGGCGAACGCGGCGAGCTCTCCGAGCTTGCCGGTGCCGAACGCAAATCTCGGGTCGTGCATGTGACGCCGTGCGTATCGATAGGCCAGCGCCGAAATGCCGATGGCCGCAGCATGGGTAGACATGTGCCAGCCATCGGCAAGCAGCGCCATCGAACCGAAAACCGTGCCGCCGATAATCTCGCCGGTCATCATCGTGAGGGTCAGGCCGACAACGAACCAGGTGCGCCTTTCATTGCGCGCATGCGCGGCGCCGAGAAAGACGTGATCGTGCGTCCAGTTGTTGAGAGAATGCGAATGCATATTCCACCTGCGGGTGTGCGTTCAGGTTGTCTCGTCCGAGTATACAGCAGGGGACGGTCCAGGTGACGGTCCCAAGTCTTGTGCCATCGGATTGGGCGGCATGGAACCCTCAAAAAAGGCTCATTTTTCACATCAAATTGAGAAATTCTGTTACATGCGGCCGGTTGCGGTTTCATGCGCCGGTTAAGCTAATATGGGTTCGATTCGAACATTGAAGGAGACGCCATGCGTCGCGCGCGCCGTATTTCGGGTTGTGGATTGGTTACCCTGTCCGCTGTGTTTCTGGCGTCAGCCGCAGGCGGAGCGCAAGCTGCGCCCAGCGTCGCCTTTCTCTCGCATCAGGCAGTCTACGACCTGAGCCTGAAAACATCGCGCGGCAACGCCAGCGTCAGCAACGCGCGCGGCCGCATCCTGTATAACTTCGCCGGCAGCGCCTGCGAGGGCTACACCACCGACTTCCGGCAGGTGTCACAGCTCGATACCGGCGAGAACAAGACCACGATAAGCGATCTGCGTTCCACGAGCTGGGAAGACGGCGAGGGCAAGAGCTACCGCTTCAAGATCGAGACGCGCATGAACGATACCGATACGACGTCGATCGACGGTATCGCGGAGCGCGACGGCAAGACAATCAAGGTCAAGCTGAAGAAGCCCAAGGCAAAGACATTCACCATCGAGGGTGCGGTGTTCCCGACGGAGCAGGTCAGGCTGATCATCGAGGCCGCGCGCGAAGGCAAGTCGCTGCTCGAACTCGTGGTCTATGACGGCTCCGACGATGGCGAGAAGGTTTACAACACGCTCACTGTCATCGGGCAGCCGATCCCGGGGACCAAGGCGCCGGCAAAGCCGGATGCGGCCAGCGCCAATGAGAAGTTCAAGTCCCAGACCCGGTGGCCGGTCACCGTGAGCTACTATGACCGCGCAACGAAATCGAATAGCGGTGAACAGACGCCGGCTTATGCGATGTCCTTCGAACTCTATGAGGATGGCGTGTCGCGGGCGCTATCGCTCGACTACAACGATTTCGTCATCGCAGGCGCGATGGACAAGATCGACATCAAGGAAACCAAGCCCTGCAAATAGGGTGAGGCGTTACTCAGCCTTCGCCGGACCGTCATACGCAATTCCGCGGATCACCGCGGCATTGCCGAATTTCTTGCGGACATCGTCCATTGCGCGCTCTGCATGCGCGGACCGCCGGTCCAGCAGATCCTGACCGTCGGCTTCCGCGCCGGGTTTCAAGGCGCTGACGCCGGCGCCGATCAGCCTGAACGCGGTTCCGTCGATCTCGCGGCTGAGCATTTCGCGCACCGTCGCAAATATTCGCGTGGCAAGCTGGGTCGGGACCTGAAGCGATTGCGAGCGGGTGCGCTGCCTGAAATCCGCGGTCTTCAGTTTCAGCGTGATGGTGGAGCCCGAGAGGTCGCCGCTCTTGAGGCGTGACGAAACCTTTTCGCACAGCCGCCACAGGATCTTCTCCAGCGTCGCAAAATCCCGCACGTCGGTTTCCAGCGTCGTCTCGTTAGAGATCGTCTTGGCGCCGCGATCGGCAACGACCTTGCGGTCATCGATGCCGCGCGCCAGCCGCCACAGCCGCCGCCCTTCGGGACCGAACTGCTTCATCAGGTCGATTTCGTCCGCGCGCTGCAAATCCTTGATGAGGCGGAAGCCGCGCTGCGAGAGTTTCTCCTGCGAGGCAGGCCCGACGCCGTAGATGAAACCGACAGGCCGGTCGGCGAGCATTTCGCGCGCTTCCTCCTGATCCAGCGCGGCGAAGCCGCGCGGCTTGTCGAGGTCGGACGCGATCTTGGCCAGAAACTTGTTCACCGACAGGCCGACCGACACGGTGATGCCGATATCGCGCTCGACCTGAGCGGCAAACCGCGCCAGCACCTTGGCGGGAATCATGCCGTGCACGAGTTCCGTGCCGCTGAGATCGAGAAAGGCTTCATCGATGGAGAGCGGTTCGACCAGCGGCGTCAGCGCCATCATCGCGTGGCGAACCTCGCGGCCGATGCGGACATACTTCGCCATGTCGGGACGCACGACCACGGCCGAGGGGCAGAGGTCGAGCGCCTTGAACATCGGCATCGCCGAACGCACGCCGTAGGTGCGCGCGATGTAGCAGGCGGCCGATACCACGCCGCGCTTGCCGCCGCCGATGATCACAGGCTTGTCGGCGATGTCCGGATTGTCGCGTTTCTCGACGGTCGCATAGAACGCGTCGCAATCGATATGGGCGAGCGTCAGCGCCTTGAGGGCGCGGTGCCGTACCATGCGGGGTGAGCCGCATTCCGCGCAGCGCATCGCCTTCACCGCGGCGTCCGACAGGCAGTCGCGGCAGAATCCCGGCGAATCGGCTGGCGGACGGTCGTTCAACGACTTACTCCCAGCGCGGTTCCAGCACCTCGCGCGCATTTGCCACGGCCTGCGGCGTCAGTTGCGAGGCGTCGGCGAAGGCCTTCACCGTTGCGTCATCACGTACAATGAAATCGAGCACGCCGGCGAGGAACTTCGGGTCGGCGGCCGCGGTTCGAAGGGTTTGCGGGCCGATACCGCTCTCGGTCAGGAATAACCCTAGCCGTTCGGGGTCGGACGCCAGGAAGGAGAGCGCCTGAATCGCAACGAATTCAGCGACTTCCTGAGGGGTCGAAGGGCCTTTTGCCATTGATCGTGTTTGCCTTTCCGTAACTTATCGTCTCTATTTTGCGCCGATATTGCCCGAGTCACGACGGCGTGGCGAATTCAATGGTTTCAGCACGTACGGGCATTTTGCGGGAATTGGAGGGCCAGGATGGCCAAAACCGTCCTGATCGTGGAAGACAACGAGCTCAATATGAAGCTCTTTCGCGATCTGCTTGAGGCCCATGGGTATCAGACAGTCGGCACGCGGAACGGGGTTGAAGCACTCGATCTCGCCCGCACGCATCGGCCCGATCTCATCCTCATGGATATTCAGCTACCCGAAGTTTCCGGTCTCGACGTGACACGCTGGATCAAGGCGGATGTCGAATTGCGTGCGATCCCCGTGGTCGCGGTAACGGCTTTTGCCATGAAGGGCGATGAAGAACGTATCCGCGAAGGCGGATGCGAAGCGTATTTGTCCAAACCGATTTCGGTTGGGAAGTTTATTGAGACGGTTCGACGGTTTGTCGGCTAGGAGAGTTTGATGTCCGCGCGCGTTCTGGTCGTTGACGATGTTCTCGCCAACGTGAAGCTGCTCGAGGCGCGCCTGTCGGCGGAATACTTCGACGTGGTGACGGCGAATTGCGGGACGCAGGCGCTTGAGATCTGCGAGCGCGCGGAATGCGACATCGTGCTGCTCGATGTCATGATGCCCGACATTGACGGTTTTGAAGTCTGCCGCCGCCTGAAATCGAATCCGAAGACCCATTTCATTCCGGTCATCATGGTGACGGCGCTGGACAGTCCGTCCGACCGCGTGCGCGGGCTGGATGCCGGCGCCGACGATTTCCTCACCAAGCCGGTGTCCGATGTTGTGATGATCGCGCGGGTGCGGTCACTGACACGGCTGAAGATGATGACCGACGAACTGCGCATGCGCGCGATCACGTCGCTCGAGATTGGCGTCAATGCGCCGGAACGCGACGCGGTTGCGGATACGGGCAAGGGCGGGCGCATTCTGCTGGTGGATGACCGGCCGTCGTCCTACGAGCGGCTGGCTCCGGTGCTGGCCACCGAGCACAGCGTCGATGTCGAGCCGAATCCTGCCGAAGCGGTATTCCATGCCGCCGATGGCAACTACGACTTGCTGATCGTGTCGCTTGGACTTGAGAATTTCGATGGCTTGCGGCTTTGCAGCCAGGCGCGCTCGCTGGAGCGGACGCGCAGCGTGCCGATCCTCGCCATTGCCGATGCCGACAACAACGCGCGGCTGCTGCGTGGGCTTGAGATCGGCGTCAACGACTACCTGCTGCGTCCAGTGGACAAGAACGAACTGCTGGCGCGGGCACGTACCCAGATCCGCAAGCGCCGCTACACCGATCACCTGCGCGACAACGTGCAGAACTCCATCGAAATGGCGATCACCGATCCGCTGACCGGGCTGCATAACCGCCGCTACATGGAAAGCCATCTCGCCACACTGGCGGAGCAGGCGGCGATGCGGGCCAAGCCATTGGCGCTGATGATGCTCGACATCGATTACTTCAAGTCGATCAACGACACCTACGGTCACGATGCCGGCGACGACGTGCTGCGAGAATTCGCGGTGCGCATCCGCAAGTCGATCCGCGGGATCGATCTGGCCTGCCGCTACGGCGGCGAGGAATTCGTCATCGTGATGCCGGAAACCGACCTGCACGTGGCGGGGATGGTCGCCGAACGCCTTCGCCGGTCCATTGCTGGTGAGCCCTTCACGATCGAGAAGGGCGTCAAGCGCATCGAGGTGACCATTTCGATCGGCATCTCGACCCTGGAAACCAAGGGAGAGGCGATCAGCGCCGTCCTCAAGCGCGCCGATCAGGCGCTGTACCGCGCCAAGCACGACGGCCGGAACAGGGTCGTGGCGGCTGCCGCCTGAGACCCGTCAAAATCCCGCATCAAACGCAAAACGGGGCCGCAAGGCCCCGGTTTCGTTCGTAAGCAACTGAAATAGTTACTTGATCTTGGCTTCGCGGAACTCGACGTGCTTCTTCGCGACCGGATCGTACTTCTTCTTCACGAGCTTGTCGGTCATCGTGCGCGAGTTCTTCTTGGCGACGTAATAGAAGCCGGTATCCGCGCTGGAAACGAGCTTGACCTTGATGGTGACCGCTTTGGCCATGTTCAGAACCTCGAATGTCAGGAATCACGAGCAGGCCCGACAAATCGAGCTGCATTTGGGGCGCAACCTAGCTTCGAACGCCCCAAAGTCAAGTTTTTAGGGCGCTTTATTCCGAAAAGCGGATGTCCCGGATTTCGCCCTGTTTCGGTGGGTCTGAAAGGCTATTCAGCCGCATTCACAGCCCCGGCAGGCTCGAAAAACCGGTTTTTGGGCCGTGGCAGGCCGAGATTTTCGCGCAGCGTGCGGCCCTCGTAGTCCTTGCGGTAGATTCCGCGCCGCTGCAGTTCCGGAACCACCTTGTCGACGAAGTCGTCCAGCCCCTGCGGCAGGAACGGGAACATGATGTTGAAGCCGTCGGACGCGTTGGTCACCAGCCATTCTTCCATCTGGTCCGCGATGGTGGCGGGCGTTCCGACGAAGGTGAGTCCGCCGTAGCCGCCGACGCGCTGGGCAAGCTGGCGGACCGTCACATTGTTCTTGGCCGCATACTCGACCATGCGATCGCGCGCGCTCTTGCTCGCGTTGGATTCCGGAATCGGCGGAAGAGGGCCATCGGGATCGAATTTCGATGCGTCGGTGCCGAGGATGACGGAGAGTCCCGCGATGGCGCTGTCATAGTGGACGAGGCTGTCGAGCAGATCGCGCTTCTTCCGCGCTTCCTCGACCGTGTCGCCGACCACAACGAACGCGCCGGGCAGAATCTTCAGGTGGTCGCGGTCGCGTCCCAGCTTGTCCATGCGGCTCTTGATGTCTTCGTAAAGCTCCTGCGCCTGCGCCAGCGTGCCGCCGCCAGTGAACACCGCCTCGGCGGTCTCTGCCGCGAGCTGCTTGCCGGGTTCGGATGCGCCGGCCTGAACGATCACCGGCCAGCCTTGCACCGGGCGGCCAATATTGAGCGGGCCTTTGACCGAAAGAAACTGGCCCTTGTGATTCAGCGTGTGCATTTTCGCCGGATCAAAATAAATGCCACTTTCGGGGTCGCGCACGAAAGCATCATCGGCGAAGGAATCCCACAGGCCGGTGACGACGTCGTAGAATTCACGTGCGCGCTTGTAGCGCTCGCCGTGCTCCATGTGATCGTCTCGCCCGAAGTTCAGCGCTGTTTCCGGATTGCCCGTGGTGACCACGTTCCAGCCGGCGCGGCCGCCGCTGATATGGTCGAGCGACGCGAAACGGCGCGCGACATGATAGGGCTCGTCGTAGGTGGTCGAAGCCGTCGCGACCAGCCCGATGCGCTCCGTCGCGCCGGCGAGTGCCGCCAGCAGCGTGAAGGGCTCAAATGATGTGACGGTATGGCTGCGCTTGAGCGCGTTGATCGGCATGTTCATCACCGCGAGGTGATCCGCCATGAAGAAGGCGTCGAATTTGCCGTGTTCGAGTTTCTGGATGAAGCGCTTCAGATGGGAGAGATTGAAGTTGGCGTCGGGAAAACTGCCGGGATAACGCCATGCTGCGGTGTGAATGCTGACCGGACGCATGAAGGCGCCGAGGCGCAACTGGCGTGGGCTCATCGGAATCTTCCCCTGACGATTTTGAGGCGGCACTTCAGGTGTCGCTTGGCGATGCAAAAGGATCAGTGATTGTATGGGGTGGCGCGATGCGTCTCGCCACGGAAGATTATTGCTTTTTTGAGTTGGGAGCGGGGGCGTTTCTTCTCGATGGATTATCCGCCCCTGAAATCCTTCGGCGAGAAACTGAGATCGAGCATCCGCCACTGGTCGTAGCGATCTGCCGGCAACATGGCGTAGGGCTGGCACTTGTCCAGCGCATTCATCGCGCTCTGCATTAGGGCAGGGCCTTTTTCAGATGCGCTTGCTTCGATCAGGAGCGGTTCTGCTGCGAGCCTGCCGTCACGCTGAAACGCCACACGCAGTACGATCCGGACATTGTCGGAAGGCGTCACCGATTTCGGCAGGATCGAACAACTCTTGAGATGGGCGCGTAGTGCTGCGGCGTCCTCGTTGGAAATATTCGCTTTTGCCGTTGCCTTGGCGTCGAAGTCGCCGGCTGCTCCGGCGTCCGGCAAGGTGAACATCATGCCGAACTTGCTGGTGATGTCGGGCGCAGCCACTGGCACCTCCGGCTGCGGCTGTTCCTGAGGTTGCGGTTGGGGCTGCGCCTGTTGTTGAGGCTGTTCAGCCGGTTTGGGCTGTTCGACGGGTTTGGGTTTTTCAGCGGAAGGCTGCTTGAGGGCTGCTTGCCGCGAATCCTGTTTCGGCGTTGCAGCGGCGCTTGGAGCAGGGGCAGGTTTTGCGGGCTGTTCCGGCGCTGCTTGTTGCGGCGATTCCTGCGCGGCCTGCTTTTTTCCGCAGCCTGCTCTTGAGATTTTTCGTCAAACTTTGGGAAGTCGTAATCAGGTTCTTTTGGAAGCGGCGGCGCTTCCTCAGGCGTGACGATGTCGACGGTGATCGCTTCCGCTGTTGTCGGGTCGAACGGACGCACGCCCGCAAGCACAAGACAGGCTGTCAGGGCCGCAACATGTGCGGCGACCGATATGGCGGCGCCGGTACGCATACAACCGTGGTTCAATCATCCATGGGCGTTCGGTCGCCCGGCCGGAATATAGCGATTGGCACGGGGATTGGGATGACAATTTTGATTGGTGCAACGGTAATGCGGACCAGACGCCCTAGATGACGTCCCGCTGCATCGCGCCGCCGTAGAAGTGGAAAAACGGCACCTCGGCGGCATGCGACAGCGGTCCGAGCGCCAGGCGCTTGTCCAGTTCGCGCAGCACCATCTTGGTCATCTGATGAAGATCCGCGAGCGACAATGAACCGAGCTCGACCCATACCAGTTCGACGAGTTCGGCGTCGGCATGGACGACGCCTTCAACCCGGTGCGCGATGGCCGACGCATCGGCGGTGAAGAATCGCGTGTCGAACCGCCGGACGCGGCCGGGCGGGGTGATGGCGCGGGCAATCAAAAATAGTCCGGACGGATCGGGCAGTAAGCCGGCCTCGGCGAACGGTTTCCATTCGCCGGTCAATTTCGCCGCAGCGCCATTCATGCGCGCGACTTTCCGCCCCAGGCAAAGGCCGGTCTCCTCGCAGGCTTCGCGAATGGCGGCCACCGCCAGCGCGCGGGCGCGGGCCGGCGCGATCTTCGGACTGCCGCCGATGAGTTTCTTCTCAAGCCCTTTGGGGATTTCCGCGGCCACCGGAATCTTGTTGTCGGTGGCATCGACCCGGCCGCCGGGAAACACGAACTTCCCCGGCATGAAGATGACCTTGTCGTGCCGCTTGCCGACGAGAACCTTGGGCACGCTTCCACTGCGATCAACGAGGATCAGTGTCGCGGCATCTTTCGGGCGGCGGTAAGGATGACTGTCGTCTTCCTTTTCTTCTTTCTCGGGAGCGCTCATTTCACCAGCTTGACAATCGTACCTTCTTCGACGTCCGCGGGGCGGCTTTCATCGAAACCGTGCATCCGGAACGCCCACTGCAATCCGACCACGGCACCCTTCACGGGTTGCAACAGCGCCAGCGACATGATGAGGGTGGCCGGTAGATATACTGCAAGCTGAAGCGCGATGGACGGCGCATAGTCGGTCTCGATCCACAGCGCGATCGGCACAATGATATGGCCGACGATCACGATGACGAGGTAAGCGGGAAGATCGTCGGCGCGGTGCCCGCTGAAATCCTGTCCGCACACCGAACAGTTGTCGGCGACTTTCAGGAAGGCGCGGAAAATCTTGCCTTCTCCGCAATTAGGGCAGCGGCACTTGAGGCCGCGCGCCATCGCCTGCCAGACATCGCGCTTCGGCAGCGGCTGGGAGGCTGGCGTCCATGTTGCTGCGGGCACTGTGCGGCTTTCCATGATGGCTCCTTTGAAAGGCGCTAGCCCTTCTTTTTCGATTTGCGAGCCTTGCGGGAAGGCTTGCGCGATTTTTTCCTGTCCTTGGTATCGCGCCCTGGCCGGGCCTTGCCGCCGGCATTGGGCGGTCGGGCGCGGCTGTCGCGAATGCGGCCTCCACGGGGAGCGGTTCGTCCTTCGGACAACAATTCGAACCGCAGCGCGCCAGCCACAGGTGCAGCTTCTACCAGACGAACTTGAACCACGTCACCTAATCGGTGCATGGCACCGCTGCGCGATCCGATCAGGGCGTGGCGGGTCTCGTCATAGTTGTAGTACTCGCTTCCCAGGGTGCGCACGGGAATGAGGCCATCCGCGCCCGTATCGGCCAGTTTTACGAATAATCCCGCGCGGGTGACGCCGGAGATTCGCCCCTCGAATGTTGCGCCGATGCGATCGGCGAGGAAATGCGCGATCAGCCGGTCGGCGGTTTCGCGTTCCGCCTTCATCGCACGGCGCTCGGTGAGGGAAATTGCCGCAGCCACTTCGCTAAGTGTTTCAAACGTCTCGGTTTCGGGAAGGGCACCTTCGCCAAGTCCGAGGGCGCGGATCAGCGCGCGGTGCACGATCAGATCGGCGTATCGGCGGATCGGCGATGTGAAATGCGCGTAACGCCGGAGATTGAGGCCGAAGTGGCCGTAATTGTCCGCTGAGTACTCCGCCTGCGCCTGCGAGCGCAGGACCACTTCGTTCACCAGCGGTTCCGCGTCGCGGCCCTTTACCTGCGCGAGAATGCGGTTGAAGACGGCGGGACGCAGCGCGCCCGTGGCGGAGAACGGCATTTCCAGCGTCTTGAGAAACTCGCGGAGGTTGTGGACCTTCTCGACCGTCGGCTCGTCGTGCACGCGATAAATCAGCGGCAGCGTTTTCTTCTCAAGCGTTTCCGCCGCGGCGACGTTGGCGAGGATCATGAACTCTTCGATCAGCCGGTGCGCGTCGAGCCGTTCCGGCGTCGTCACGCGATCGACCGTGCCGTCGGCTTTGAGAAGGATCTTGCGCTCGGGAAGGTCGAGGTCGAGCGGATCGCGCTCGTCACGGGCGCGCTTGACCAGCGCATAGGCGGTGTAGAGCGGCTTCAGGATCGGATCGAGCAGGGGGCCGGTGGTGTCGTCGGGGCGTCCGTCGATGGCGGCCTGCGCCTGCGCGTAGTTCAGTTTTGCCGCCGATCGCATCAGCACGCGATGGAAGGTGTGCGAGCGCTTGCGGCCGTCCTTGTCGATCACCATGCGCACGGCGAGCGCGCCGCGTGGTTCGCTTGGCTTCAGCGAGCACAGATCGTTGGAGATGCGCTCCGGCAGCATCGGCACCACGCGGTCCGGGAAATAGACCGAGTTGCCGCGAATGAGCGCGTCACGATCCAGCGGCGATTGCGGCCGCACATAAAAGGCGACGTCCGCGATGGCGACATTGACGATGTAGCCGCCCTTGTTGTTCGGGTCGCTGTCCGGCTCGGCGTGAACCGCGTCGTCGTGGTCCTTCGCGTCCGGCGGATCGATGGTCACCAGCGGGACATCGCGCCAGTCCTCGCGTCCTGCAAGCGTGGCGGGTTTTGCAGCCTCGGACTCGCGGATGACGTCGGCGGGAAATTCCTGCGGGATTTCGTGTGCGTGGATCGCAATCAGGCTCACGGCCTTTTCGGTCTTGAGCGAACCGAGCCGCTCCTTCACCCGGCCGGACGGCAGTCCGTAGCCGCGCGAGCGCATCAGTTCGACGCTGACCAGATCGCCATCCTGCGCGCCGCCGGAATCCTTGGCGGCGATGGCGAGATCGCGCCCCGCCTGTTTCTTGTCGACCGGGATCATCCGGCCGTCGCCGTTCGGCATCTCGCGGTAAATTCCGAGGACGCGATGCTGCGTTTTGTCGAGCAGCTTGATGACGCGGCCGCGATAGGCCTTCTCGTGTTTGTTGTCGGGTTTCTCGACGCGCAGCAGCGCGCGGTCGCCGACGCCCGCGGCGGTGCCGGGTGCGGCCTTGCGCGGAACATGAATTCGGATGATCGGGGCGGGGCCATCGGTTTCCTCCAGCCACTCGGCAGGAGAAGCGAGCAATTCACCGTCGCTGTCGCGGCCGGTGATGTCGGCAACGATGGTCGGCGGCAGCGACTTCGGTTCTGCGACCTTCTTGCCGCGTTTCGCGATCACGCCTTCGTCGGCAAGTTCGCGCAGGATACGCCGCAGCGCCGCGCGGGATTCATTCTTCAGTCCGAAATGCCGCGCAAGTTCGCGTGTCCCGGCTTCACCGGGCTGCGCCTTGACGAACGCGACAATGCTCTCTCTGTCGGGAAAGGCAGTCGTCGCGTCGCTTTTCTTTTTCATTATCCGCGTGCTTTACCGGCGCTCTTCTTTTCAGCGACCTTCGTGATCTTGGCTGCAGCGACCTTCGATGCCTTCGCCTTGGCGGCTTCTGTCAGCGAAACCGGCTCGGCTGCATCCTTCTTCGGCGCAGCCTTCTTGGCTGGGGCCTTTTTCTTCGCAGCGGGCTTCTTCGCAAGCGCCTCGGACTCAGCGGCGCCATTCGCGGCGGCTGCCTTTGCAGGTTTCTTCGCAGCCTTCTTGGCGGCGCGCTTGGGCTTGCCGCCGGTCTTTGCCGCACGTTCTTCGATCAGCGCGATAGCTTCCGCGATCGTCAGCTTCTCTGGCTCGATGCTGTCGGGGATCGTCGCATTGATGCCATCGATGGTGACGTAAGCGCCGTAGCGGCCTTTCTTGAGCATGATCTTGCCGCCGCGGGCCGGATAGTCGCCGACCTCCTTGCCGGGATCTGCGCCGAAGCGGCGGCTCGGACCTTTCGCGACTTTCTCCGCGATCAGTGTAATCGCGCGGTTGAGGCCGACATGGTAGACATCGTCACCGGCTTCGAGGCTCGCATACGTTTTGCCGTGGCGCACGAACGGACCGAAGCGCCCGATGCCGGCCGTGATGATTTCACCATCTTCCGGATGCGGTCCGATATCGCGCGGGAGCGACAGAAGTTTCAGCGCAAGTTCAAGTTCGACGTCGGCGGGCGACATGTTCTTTGGAATGCCTGCATGCTTCGGCTTCTCGTCCTCGCCGTAGTCTTTGGCGTCGCCGAGTTGGATGTAGGGGCCGAAACGTCCAGCCTTGACCGCAACTTCAAGTCCCGACACCGGGTCCTTGCCGAGCGGGCGATCGCTCGATCCGCTGGAAGCGGCGAGGGGCCGCGTATAGCGGCATTCGGGATAGTTCGAGCAGCCGACAAAGGCGCCGAACTTGCCGGCCTTGAGATTGAGCTTGCCGGTGCCGCAGCTCGGGCACTGGCGCGGATCGCCGCCGTCGGCGCGCGGCTCGTAGATGTGTTCGCCGAGCATCGCGTCGAGCACGTCGAGCACTTCGGTGACGCGGACGTCCTTGATCTCGTTGACCGCGCCGATGAAGTCCTTCCAGAAATCCGTCAGCACCTGCTTCCAGGAAATCTCGTTGTTCGAGATCAGGTCGAGTTTTTCCTCGAGGTCGGCGGTGAAATCGAATTCGACGTAGCGCGCGAAATAGTTCTCGAGGAACGCCACCACGACGCGGCCCTTGTCCTCGCCGTGCAGGCGCTTCTTCTCGAGCTTCACATAGCCGCGGTCCTTCAGCACCTGAATGATCGACGCATAGGTTGAAGGGCGGCCGATGCCGAGTTCTTCCATGCGCTTGACCAGCGAGGCTTCTGAAAAGCGCGGTGGCGGTTCGGTGAAATGCTGGGTGACGTTGAGGCTTTCGCGCTTGAGCGCTTCGCCCTCATTGATGACGGGGAGGCGCTTTGAGTCCTCGTCCTCCGGATCGTCGTCGCGGCCTTCCTGATACACCGCAAGGAAGCCGTCGAACTTGACGACCTGACCGGTGGCGCGCAATTCGAGCACGCGCGCACCCACCTTGCCGGTGATGTCCACGGTGGTGCGTTCCATCTCGGCCGATTCCATCTGGCTTGCGACGGTGCGCATCCAGATCAGTTCGTAAAGGCGAGCCTGATCGTTATCGAGCCTGGACTTCAGCGATGAAGGACGGCGCGACAGGTCGGTCGGGCGGATGGCTTCGTGCGCTTCCTGCGCGTTCTTGGCCTTCGAGGTGTACTGGCGCGGCGAGTCCGGCACATAGGCTTTGCCGTAGTCCTCGCCGATGACCTTGCGCGCCTGCGTGATGGCGGACGGGTCGATCTGCACACCGTCGGTACGCATATAAGTAATGAGACCGGTGGTCTCGCCGCCGATGTCGATACCTTCATAAAGGCGCTGGGCAATGCGCATGGTGTGGGCTGGCGCGAAACCGAGCTTGCGGCTGGCTTCCTGCTGGAGTGTCGACGTTGTGAACGGGGACTGCGGATTGCGGCGCGCCGGCTTGGCTTCGACCGTGGTGACGGTGAAGTTTGCGGCTTCAAGCGCTTTCTTGAAATCCTCGGCTTCCGCGCCGGTGCCGATGTCGAGACGCTGAATCTTCTTGCCGTCGGCGCCGACGAGGCGCGCTTCGAAGGAATCGCCGCGCGGGGTCGCCAACGTGGCGAGCAGCGACCAGTACTCGCGCGGGACGAACTTCTCGATTTCCAGTTCCCGGTCGCAGACCAGCCGCAGGGCAACGGACTGCACGCGGCCGGCGGAGCGCGCGCCGGGCAGCTTGCGCCAGAGAACGGGGGAGAGGGTAAAGCCGACGAGATAATCCAGTGCGCGGCGCGCCAGATAGGCGTCGACCAGCGCGCCATCGATCTGGCGCGGATTCTTCATGGCCTCGGTGACGGCCTGTTTGGTGATCGCATTGAAGACGACGCGCTCGATCTTCTGATCCTTGAGCGCACGCTTCTGCTTCATGATCTCCAGGACGTGCCAGGAGATCGCTTCGCCCTCGCGATCAGGGTCGGTTGCGAGGATCAGCTTGTCGGCACCCTTGAGCGCCTTGGCGATGTCGTTGAGACGGCCGGCGGCCTTGGGGTCGGTTTCCCAGATCATCTGGAAATCGGCGTCTGGATCGACCGATCCATTCTTGGCCGGAAGGTCGCGGACATGGCCATACGAGGCCAGAACCTCGTAGGAGGAGCCCAAATACTTGTTGATCGTCTTGGCCTTCGCAGGCGACTCGACAATGACGAGATTCATTTGTTTCCAATAACTTACTGGGAGTACGCGGGCCGGAATCGCGAGATTCCATCAGGCTGGCTTGGCCGATACATGGGTAAAAGGGGGGCCCCTGTCAAATGGGGATCCGGTGATGAGGCTGGAACCGGAGCCGGAATTCTCGCAAAAGTTGTAGTTTATGGGTACTTGTGATTGTGCATCCTATGCGTGTATCATCGAAGAACACTCTTAAATTGATCGATTCTCGCGTTGGAAGGGGTCGGTGCGGATGGCCGCGCGCGACAGTCGCAGCGATTTCGTGCAGGCCGATTCCGTCGCCAGAGATGGCGGTCCGGCCGAGGCTGCGGGCTTCATTTCAGGGGCGGTCGCGGAACTGGCGCAGCTCTCGCGCCGGCACCGCCTGGACATGCTGGCGCACCTGCTCGACATGGCGCAACTCGAAGCGGATGACGTTGTCCGGCGGCAACTGACCGGCGGTAAATTCTAGGCGGCCGCGGGAGCAATCACTTTGGTGTCGGTCTGATCGACCGGGCGGCCGTCATGGGCCAGGATCTGCAACTTGCTGAGCGGTAATCCGTCCTTCCGATCGACCAGTAAGCTGCAACTTTCGCCCGGTTTAACGGCATATTCCTCGCCCCACTGGCGCAGCGCCACCAGCACCGGAAACAGCGCACGCGCTTTCGCCGTCGGCACATAGTCCTGATACGCGCTGCCGTCAGAAGCGGGCCTCACCTCGAGAATGCCCTGCGCCACCAGCGAGCGCAGCCGCACGGTCAGGATGTTCTTCGCCACACCGAGATTCTTTTGAAACTGGCTGAAGCGCCGTGCGCCGACGAGCGCGTCGCGGATTATCAGCAGCGACCACCAGTCGCCGATGGCGTCCAGCGTCCGCGCGACGGGGCACACATCACCCTCAAGACTCTTGCGTTTCACGGCCTGACCTCCGGTCACAACATTGTGGTTGCATCATAAAACCAAAAACGCTACTCAGCAATGCTAGTTTTATTATGAAACCAGAAACCAAACTGGTCAAAACAGGAGCGTTCCATGAGGCTTAAAGGAAAAACGGCGTTCATCACGGGTGGCAACAGCGGAATCGGTCTGGCGACCGCAAAGCTGTTCGTGGCGGAAGGGGCGCGCGTCGTGGTCACCGGCCGCGATCAGGCCAAGCTCGATGCTGCGGTGAAGGACCTCGGGCCGAACGGGTTCGGCGTTAAAGCCGACGCGACCGATGTGGCGGCGCTGGAGAAAGCATTTGCGCAGGCCGAGGCGAAGTTCGGCAAGCTCGATATAGTTTTCGCGAACGCGGGAATCCCAGGCAACACACCGCTGGGCGGCACCACGCTCGAAGCGTTTGAGACTGTCATCAAGACCAATCTTACCGGCGTGTTCTTCACCGTGCAGGCTGCTGTGCCGCATCTCAACGACAACGCATCCGTCATTCTCAATGGCTCGGTGATCTCGGTGCTCGGCAATCCGGGTTATTCGGCTTATGCCGCGACCAAGGCCGGTGTGCGCGCCATGGCGCGGGTGATGGCGTCCGAACTGTCGCCGCGCGGTATCCGCGTCAATCTGGTTTCGCCGGGCGCGACTCGCACGCCGATCTGGGGCGATCGTTTCGCGTCGCCGGAGGCTTTCAAGCAGCTCGAGCAACGCATGTCGCTCTCCACGCCGCTCGGACGGATCGGCGAGCCGGATCATATCTCCAAGACCGTGCTGTTTCTTGCGTCGGACGACGCGGCGCATGTGCAGGGCCAGGAAATCTTCATCGACGGCGGTTCGACGGCATCTCCCGCCGGTGCGCCGATCTATCGCGGATAAGGCATTCTGTTCGCTTTAGAGCAACGACACCATCCCGCCGCCGTGGCGTTCCAGCCGTCCTGCCAGTTCAAGCTCGAGCAGGACGGTGCGCACCACGGCGGGGGACACATCCGTCATGCGGATGAGATCGTCGATGCCGATGGGCGAGGGACCGAGCAGGTTGATAATGCGCGCACGGTCACTGGCGGCGGGTTCGTCGTCCGTTGGCTGGCCGTCTTCCGGCTCGCTCATCGGTAGTTCGAGCGGGCGTCCCATGATCGGCTGAACCGCGTCGATCACGTCGGCGGCCTCTGTCACCAGCGTCGCACCCTGTTTGATCAGATCGTTCGTCCCCGCCGCGCGCGGGTCGAGCGGCGAGCCGGGCACGGCGAACACCTCGCGCCCCTGTTCATTGGCAAAGCGCGCGGTGATCAGCGAGCCTGAGCGATGCGCGGCTTCGACAATGACGACGCCAAGCGCGACGCCGGAGATCAGCCGGTTGCGGCGGGGAAAGTCCCGTGCGCGCGGACCATGACCGAGCGGCATTTCGGAAATTGCGCCGCTGCCTGACGCGATGATCGCCGCCAGCAGGTCTTCATGCTCGGCCGGGTAGATTTTGTCATGTCCGCCCGCCAGCACGGCGACGGTGCCGGTATCCAGCGTGACGCGATGCGCGGCCTGATCGATGCCGCGTGCCAGACCTGAGGCGATGGCAAATCCGGCGCTGCCGAGATCTCGCGCGATGGTTTGCGCAAACTTCAATCCCGCGCCGGATGCGTTGCGCGAGCCGACGATGCCGATCATCGGCTGGGTCTGGACATTCAAAACGCCGCGCACGCCGAGCAGCGGCGGAGAGTCATCGATCAAGGCGAGGCGCGGCGGATAACCGTATTCACCCGGTGCGAGCAGGGCGACACCGATCCGCCGGCTGTTGTCGATCTCGCGCTCGGCCTCGGCCTGCGCGCAGATGCGGCCAACCTTGGAGGCGCCGCCGCGCTGGGCCAGATCGGGCAGGCGGTCGAGTGCGGCGCGTGCACTGCCGAAATGATTGACGAGGGAGCGGAAGGTGCGTGGTCCGACATTGTCGGAACGGATCAGCCGCAGCCAGTCGATGCGCTGCGCGTCGGTCAGTCTGGTCGTGGCTGAAGTCTTGATGTCCACGCGGCCCCCGTGGACGGGGAGTGTTGCCTAAGAGCGGGTAATGAACAAGATTTCTCATTCGATTGTGGCTGGTTGCTTTCATTTTCGATTTGATGCTTGATTTATTGGGGGTACAATAATATATGTGAATCGAGTTCGATCCGGCCAAGGATGCGGAAAATATCCGCAAGCACGGGATTTCGCTGGCGAAGGCGGTTGATCTTGATACGGCATCGATTGTCGAGGACGGGCGTTTCGCCGAGCCGCGGTTTCGCGCCTATGGGACCATAGATGGACGCTCTTACTGTCTGGCCTACACAGTTCGCGGCGAGATAATCCGGGTCATCAGCCTGCGGCGAGCGCATGCAAAGGAGAGAAAATATGCCCCGCAAGAAAAGTAAGCCGGTGATATTCGACGAAGACAATCCGGAATGGACCGCGGAAGATTTCGCGCGGGCGACGAAGTTTCCGCCAGGCACGAAACTCGCAGACGCCGCGGCGCTGATCATGCGCCAGCGCGGGCGGCCGAAGCTCGACAAGCCGAAAGAGGCGATCAAGCTGCGGCTCGATGCCGATGTTCTGGAAGCCTATCGCAAGACCGGCGACGGCTGGCAGACGCGCATCAATGCGGATTTGCGGAAGGCGAGAAAGCTGAAGGCGGGGTAGGGACAATTGTTAAAACGTAATCGACGCCGGATCGGGGACCGTCATTGCGAGGAGCGCAAGCGACGAAGCAATCCAGACCTTCAGAGCTTATGTCTAAAGGTCTGGATTGCTTCGCTTCGCTCGCAATGACGCAGAACTGTGAGCTAGTTGCAGTTGCTCATGGCATAGTGACGTTGATTAACTCGGAGATATTTAATGCGAATGGAAGAATCAGGATCAGAAATGAAAATGTACGACTGCCTTGTTTGCAGGCGTGCTTTTCAGATCGGGCCACACGTTTATGATGGTCGTTGGATAGCGCAGTGGAATGCAAGCGTTTGCAATTCATGCATCAAGATGAACTGGGATGGAGTCGTCCCGTCCGTCAGGCCGCATGTCATAGAGCATTTAGAGGCAGAAAAAATCGACTACGAGCTGAATGATAAAGGCCGGCTCGACATTCCGGTTTAACGCTCGACCACTTACCCCTTCTTCCCGATCTTCCCCTCGGTCCCGTTCATCAGCCGCGTGATGTTGGCGCGGTGCATGATCCACAGCGCGGCGGTGAGCAGTGCGAAGACGGCGGCGAGCGCTGTGTGCTGCGACCAGAACAACATCACTGGCACGACGACACTAGCGACCAGCGCCGCCAGCGACGAGTAACGGAAGATCAGGGCGACTGCGATCCAGATCGCGCAGAACGCCAGCGCGGCGGGCCAGAACAATCCGAGCAGCACGCCGATGTAGGTCGCAACGCCTTTGCCGCCCTTGAACTTCAGCCACACCGGAAAGAGATGACCGATGAAGGCGCCGACGCCTGCGGCAATTGCGGCGTTGGGTCCGCCGAAATATCCGGCGACGATGACGGCAATCGTGCCCTTGAGCATGTCGCCAAGCAGCGTCGCGGCGGCGAGACCCTTGTTGCCGGTGCGCAGCACATTGGTTGCGCCGATATTACCCGAGCCGATCGAGCGCAGGTCCTGCGTGCCGGCGAGTTTCGTCAGGATCAGCCCGAATGGAATCGAACCGCACAGATAGCCGAACAGGAAGGCCAGCACGAAACTGAGCACAAAGGCCGTCAGAAAGCCGCTCATGGTGCCTCACACGTCATCAAAATAAAGCGCGGCTGCGGGCCGCGCTTACACATGCTCATAGACGGTGCGTCCGTCAACGATGGTGCGCGCGACGCGGCCGGTGAAGCGCGCCTCGTCGAACGGCGTGTTCTTGCACTGCGATTTCAGGTCCGCCGGATCGAGCACCCACGGCGTATCGAGATCGATCACGATCATGTCCGCAGGAGAGCCGGGACGCAGCGAGCCGCCGGGCAGGCCAAGCAGTTCGGCGGGGCGGGTAGACATGGCGCGAATGAGTGTCTTGAGTTCGATGTCGCCGGAGTGAACCAGCCGCAATCCTGCGGACAGCATGGTTTCGAGGCCGATCGCGCCGGCGGCGGCCTCGGCGAACGGCAGGCGCTTGACCTCGACGTCCTGCGGATTGTGGTCCGACATGATGACGTCGATCAGTCCCGATGCGACGGCGGCGACCAGTGCGTTTCGATCCTGTTCGGTGCGCAGCGGCGGCGACAACTTCAGAAAGGTGCGGTACGGGCCGATGTCGTTTTCGTTCAGTGTCAGGTGATTGATCGAGGCCGATGCGCTGACGTTCAGGCCGGCCTCGCGCGCGCGCTTGAGAATGTCGAGCGAGTCGGTGCAGGTCAGCGAAGCGGCGTGATAGCGCCCGCCGGTCAGCGCCACGAGACGCATGTCGCGTTCGAGCACGACAGCTTCGGATGCATTCGGTATTCCGAACAGGCCGAGCCGTGACGCAAACTCGCCTTCGTTCATGACGCCTTCGCCGACGAGGTCGGGGTCTTCGGTGTGCTGCACGATCAGGGCGTCGAAATCGCGGGCGTAGGTCAGCGCGCGGCGCATCACCAGCGCATTCATCACGCTCTTGTCGCCGTCGGTGAAGGCGACCGCGCCGGCCGCCTTGAGCAGGCCGATCTCGGTCATTTCACCGCCCTTCATGCCCTTGGTCAGTGCGGCCATGGGATGAATGTTGACGATGGCGGTATCACGGGCGCGGCGGAGGATGAAATCCACGGTCGCGGAGTTGTCGATCACCGGATTGGTGTCGGGCTGGCAGACGATGGTGGTGATGCCGCCCGCGGCAGCCGCGAGGCTCGCCGACGCAAAAGTCTCTCGATGGCCCGCGCCCGGTTCGCCGACGAAGGCGCGCATGTCGACCAGACCGGGCGCGACCACCTTGCCGGCGCAATTAATAATGTCTGTGCCTTCGGGCACGCCGGCGGCGCCGATGCCACGGCGCGCGTCGCGGATGGTTCCATCGGCAATCAGCACATCGCCGGGGCCGTCGAGATCGCGGGACGGGTCGATTAGGCGGGCGTTGGCGAGCAGGATGGGGCGTCTGTCGGTTCTCATGGGATTCACGCGTTCGGCAGGTTGCGGGCCAGTGCTTCGAGCACTGCCATGCGCACCGCCACACCCATTTCGACCTGTTCGCGGATCAGCGATTGCGCGCCGTCCGCCACGATGGAGTCGATTTCGACTCCGCGATTCATCGGCCCCGGATGCATCACCAGCGCGTCCGGCTTGGCATAGGCGAGCTTCTTTTGATCGAGGCCGTAGTAATGGAAGTATTCCTGGCTCGAGGGAATGAAAGAGCCGTTCATGCGCTCACGCTGCAGCCGCAACATCATCACGATGTCCGCGCCTTCGAGGCCTTCGCGCATGTCGCGCGCGACTTCGACGCCCATGCGCTCGATGCCGGGCGGCAGCAGCGTGGAGGGCGCAACCACACGGACACGCGCGCCCATCACGTTGAGCAGGATGATGTTGGAGCGCGCGACCCGCGAATGCAGCACGTCGCCGCAGATCGCGACCAGCAGACCTTCGAGCCGGCCCTTGTTGCGGCGGATGGTGAGCGCGTCGAGCAGCGCCTGGGTCGGATGTTCATGCGCGCCGTCGCCGGCGTTGATCACCGAGCCGTCGACTTTCTGGGCGAGCAGTTCCACTGCGCCGGACGCATGATGGCGCACCACCAGAATGTCCGGATGCATGGCGTTGAGGGTCACCGCCGTGTCCATCAGCGTCTCGCCCTTGCGGATCGAGGACGATGAGACCGACATGTTCATCACGTCCGCGCCGAGCCGCTTGCCCGCGATCTCGAACGAGGACTGCGTGCGGGTGGAGGCCTCGAAGAACAGATTGACCTGGGTTCGGCCGCGCAGATTGGTGCGCTTCTTGTCGACCTGCCGGTTCAGTTCGACGAACTCTTCGGAAAGGTCCAGAAGGCCGCTGATATCGGCCGCGGAAAGGCCCTCGATGCCCAGCAAATGCCGGTGTCCGAGGACGAAAGTCGATTTCGATGCAGTTGTCATTAAAGCAAGAGCTATAGGCAGAGTTGCCCGGCGGAGCAAGGCGGATTCGGGCCTTAAGGAGTTTTCCCCCGCTGATGTCCGGGCAGGGTAAACGGGTCGAAAGCGTGCTGCGGAGCATTGCACCTATCGTATTTTCGCCGTCATGGCCGGGCCTGTCCCGGCGCCACAACATCGGACGCCGGATCATGAGACTTGCGACTGCAATCCTGCTCGTTGGCCTCGGGATGTCTGCCGCGGCAGCTCAGCCGTTGCCCGCAGATTTTGTCTATCTGCGCGATGCCGATCCGAGCATCGTTCAGGACATGCGCTACGCCACGGCGAACAATTTCGTCGGGCGTGTGCTGAACGGCTACGAGGCGGGTGAGTGCGTTGTCACCCGCAGCGTCGGCACCGCACTGAAACGGGTGCAGCAGGATCTCAAGCCGCGCGGGCTGTCGCTGAAGATGTATGACTGTTATCGCCCGCAGCGCGCGGTGGACGACATGTACGCGTGGGCGCAGGACGGCCAAGAGACACCAGCGCAGCGCCGCTACAATCCGAAGATGCGCAAAGCCGATCTGTTCAGGCTTGGCTATATCGCCAAACATTCCGGACATTCGACCGGCAAGGCGGTGGATCTCACGCTGGTGCAATTGCCCGTGTCAAAGGCCGCACCGTTCGATCCGAAGGCCGACTATGCCGATTGCACAGCGCCCGCAAATTTGCGCGCGCCGGACAGCAGCGTCGACATGGGCACCGGCTACGATTGTTCGGACGAGAAGGCGCATACGGGATCAAACGCAATCACCGCACAGCAGCGCAGGTGGCGTGAGACATTGGTCAGCGCGATGGCGAAGCAGGGCTTCGCGAACTTCCGGCTTGAGTGGTGGCACTTTTCTCTGCCAGGGCCGGGGAATACTGCGTTCGATTTCCCAGTCACGCGCCGGCCATGAGGGTCGGCGCGTGCAAGCGTCGTTACTTGATCGACGCGTTGATGTTGGTGAACTTGGTATTGAGCTTCGTGCCCAGGCCGTTCACGGCAGCAATAATTGCCAATGCAATACCGGCGGCGATCAGCCCATATTCTATAGCGGTGGCGCCGGATTCGTCTTTGATGAAACGCTGAATGGTTTTCATGCCGGGCAGTATCCCTCGGGAACCCTGAATTTGCGGTAAAAGCTTGCGCCAAAACTCGGTCCTATTGCGTACGAATTGTCGCAGTTGAGATGGAACTGGAGCGGCAGAAATTGCCGACTGCGATCGGCGCGGAGCTCAGCGCGACCGCGCTTTCGGGCTTGAATTTCCAATCCTCCAGCATAGCTTTGATGAGCACGTACGACCCAGTGCGCAAATGCAGAAAGGCCTCGTCCGTCATGAGCAGGGGCGCCATTGCAATCACGACAGTTCTTCTGGCCATCCTCGCGGCCACGATATGGTGGGCGTGGCAAGGCTGGGTTGCACATTCCGATGTCCAGATGTCGATCCATGGTTACATCGCCATGGGACTGGGGATTTTCTTCTCGCTTCTGATCGGTTTCGGCCTGATGGCGCTGACATTCTATTCGAGCCGTCGCGGCTATGACGACCTTCCGCAGGCGAAAGAGCCCTCCAGCAAAGAACCGGCGTCGCACAATATTCCGTAACCGGGTGATGTGAAACGCGCCGCGTTCCGGTGTAATCTGTTGTTCTCAACTGCGGGAACAACACATGACGCAATCGATTCTGTCCGCCACGACTGAAGTCTTCAACCAGTCGCCGCCGTTCGAGGATGTCGATCTGTATTCGCTCGATCGCCCGCTCGCGGAAGCGGTTGCGGCGAACGGCGGAGAGGGCGCGGCGGGGGAACTTGCCGATTTCGGCAAGCACTGGGGCTCGGCGGCGATGGCGCAGCGCGGCCGCGTCGCCAACGAAAACACACCGAAGCTGAAGATCTTCGATGCGCGTGGCTTCCGCCGTGACGAAGTCGAATTTCATCCCGCTTATCATGAACTGATGGCGCACAGCGCCCATGCCGGCCTTCACAACTCGACCTGGAACGAGAATGGCGAGACCGCGGGCGGCGCATCCGAAGTGGTGCGCGGCGCGAAGTTCTTCATCGCAGCACAGGTCGAGACCGGACATTTATGCCCGATCACCATGACGCGGGCCGCAGTCGGGGCGCTGTCGGTTGACCCTGAATTGCGCGCCAAGGTGATGCCGGTGCTCGGCACCCGCAGCTACGATCCGGCGTTCGCGCCGTGGTGGACCAAGCGCGGCATGACCATGGGCATGGGCATGACCGAGAAGCAGGGCGGTACCGATGTGCGCGCCAACATCACGCGTGCGGTGCGTGACGGCGATGCCTACCGGATCACCGGGCACAAGTGGTTCATGTCTGCGCCGATGTGCGACGCGTTCCTCGTGCTGGCGCAGGCGGAAGGCGGGCTGACCTGTTTCTTCATGCCGCGTTTCGCGCCGGACGGCTCGGTCAATGGCATTCACTTCCAGCGTCTGAAGGACAAGCTCGGCAATCGCTCGAACGCCTCGTCGGAAGTCGTGTTCGAAAACGCTTACGCGCTGCGCCTCGGCGAGGAAGGGCGCGGTGTGCCGACGATCATCCAGATGGTGTCGCTGACCCGGCAGGATTGCTCGCTGGCGTCTGCTGGGTTGATGCGCTCGGGCCTGGCGCATGCGCTTCATCACACCCGCCATCGCAGCGTGTTCCAGAAGCATCTTTCCGATCAGCCGCTGATGCGTAGCGTGCTCGCCGACATGGCGCTGCATGTGGAAGCGTCCACCGCGCTGGTGATGCGGCTGTGCCGGTCGTTCGATCGCGCGCCGTCGGACAAGGCCGAAGCCGCGTACATGCGGCTGCTGACACCGGTGGTGAAATACTGGACCTGCAAGAGCGCGCCGGGATTTCTCTATGAGGCGATGGAGTGCCTCGGCGGCAACGGCTACGTCGAGGAGGGCATTCTGGCGCGGCATTACCGCGAGTCTCCGGTCAACGCGATCTGGGAGGGCTCGGGCAACGTGATGTGCCTCGATGTGCTGCGTGCGCTGTCGCGTGAGGCGGATGCGGCGGCGGATGTGTTGCGCGGCCTTGTCGAGCAGACCAAGGGCCTGCCGGGCGTGGTCGGAGCGGTCGGCTTCATCGCGAAGTCGTTTCGTCAGCCCGACGCGGAGCGTGTTGCGCGGCTCGCGGTGGAAACGCTTGCGCTGGTCGCGGCAACCGCCGCGCTTAATGAGGTCTCGCCGAAACATGCGGACCTGTTCGCGGCGACGCGGCTCGATGCAAACCACGGCAATCTCTACGGTGCGGTCGATCTTGCCGGGGATGATATTCGCGGGCTGCTGGATCGCGCCTTGCCGGCGTGACCTGTTCGTCATTGCGAGAAGCGCAGCAACGAAGCAACCCAAACTCCGGTCGCTGGTCTGTTCGAACTGGATTGCTTCAGTTCACTCGCAATGACGGAATGGATCATTAATGACTGCTCGTCAGAATCGGCTCTGAAGCGATCCATAAATCGGAGATCGGACCATGACTGCTGCTGAAAGCCCTGCCGCCGCCGCTCCTGTGTCGCCGCCGGGCAAGAGCCGCGAGCCGCGGGTCTGGAAATTCATCGGCACCAGTCTGTGGGGCATTGCGCTGTTCGGCGCGATGTTTGCGGGGCAGGTCACGGTGGTCGCTTATTTTCTCGTCACCAGCGGCGAGCCGATGGACACCAGCGCCATGACGGCGCTGCTGACGAACGGGCGGATCATTTCGCTCTCGGTAATCATGGGATTGCCGGCCATCCTCGCCATGTTGTGGCTCGCAACGCGGCTGTCACGGGCGCCGTTCGCCGACTATCTGGCATTACGCTGGCCATCGTGGCGCATGCTCGCGGCCGGTGTGGCGAGCATGGTGCTGTTGATGGTAGCGTGGGAGATCATCAGCCGCATGGCGGGACGCGAGTCGTCCCCCGGCTTCATGATGGATGTCCTGAAAACGGCGCGCGCTGACGGCGCGCTGTGGCTTCTGGTCTTCGCGTTCTGCGTTGCGGCGCCGATTGTCGAGGAGTTCTTCGCCCGCGGGTTCCTCTATCGCGGCTGGTCGGAATCGTTTCTGCGCCCGGCTGGTGCGATCCTGCTGTCGTCGGCGGTGTGGACGATGATGCACCTGCAATACAACTGGTTCTTTCTGGCGCAGGTGTTTTCCATTGGATTGCTGCTCGGCTATCTGCGCTATCGAAGCAACTCGACGTGGCTGACCGTCATCCTGCACGGCCTCAATAATCTCGCCGCGACGATCCAGACCATCTGGCTGGCGAACAATTCCTGAAAGGTCACGTCACCAGCGCGATGGCGATTGGCATGGTGATGATGGCGAGCGCCGTCTGCAGGGTGAGGATCTCCGCGACCAGCGGCGCGTCGCCTCCCAGTTGCCGGGCGAGAACGTAAGCGCTCGACGCTGTCGGCACCGAGGCGCAGCAGGCGACGATCGCAAGATTCGTTCCCGACAGTCCGAAAGCCAGACCGAGCGAGATTGCGAAGACGGGCATCAGGACAAGCTTCAGCGCGCATGACAGCAGCGCCGGAGCATCGGGCCGCAAGACGCCTTTGAGCTGAAGCCCTGCGCCGACAACAAGCAGTCCGATCGCGAGCGAGGAGCGGCCGAGCGCATCGATGAACTCATCGATCCATGTCGGAAGCTTCAGGCCAATCAGGTTGGCCGCCAGCCCGAGCGCGCAGGCCCAGATGAAGGGATTTTGCGCAATCGTGAGCAGGATGCGCGGCCATGACAGCCGCGTCGGCGCGGCATAATGCGCCAGTACCCAGACCGACATGACATTCAGGATGGGAATCATCGCCACCATCGCCACGGAGGCGAGCGTGAGCCCGATGTCGCCGTACAGATTTCCCGCGACCGCGAGCGCGACATAGGTCTGCCACCGGCAGGAACACTGGAAGATCGAGGTAAACGAAGGGCCGCTGACGCCAAGCCGCTTCATCAGGAGCGGCCGCAGCGCGAGGCAAAGCGCAGCCATCAGCAGCACGGCAATCAGCAGCGCGCCGCCGACGCCCAACAGCGGCACTTCCGAAAGCTTCGCGCGGCTTAGCGTCCGGAACAGCAGCGCAGGGAACAGCACGTAATAGACAAGTTGCTCGGTGCCGACCCAATGGGACTCTTCTTTCAGAAGAAGGCGGCGCAGGACGAAGCCCATCACGATCAGGAGGAAGATCGGCACGATGGCCGCAATGATAGCCAGCATCCGTCAGCTCTCTCCCGATGCCTGGCGCAGGACGCGCAGGCGATCCAGCGCACCCTGAAGAATGAAGATCGCCGCGTGTTCGTCGATCACCTTGGCGCGCTTGGCGCGGCTCATGTCCATATCGATCAGTTCGCGCTCGACCGCGACAGTGGACAGGCGTTCGTCCCACAGGCCGATGGCAAGCTCCGTGAGTTTCGCGAAATTCCGGGCGAAGGCGCGGGTCGATTGCGCGCGCGGCCCCTCGCTGCCGTCCATGTTGATCGGCAGGCCGAGGATGAAACCCACGACATTGCGCTCGGCGGACAGCTTGAGCAGCCGCGCGGCGTCGGCGGTGAAAGTCTTGCGCTGAATGGTCTCGATGCCGGTCGCCAGTTTGCGGTCGGGATCGGACACCGCAACGCCAATGGTCTTGGTGCCGAGATCAAGCCCGATCAGGGCTCCTCGTGCAGGCCAGAGCGCAGCGGCCTCGATCAGCGGGTGGATGGATGCAGGCATGGCTTCGCATATCACGCGAAGTGCAACCGTTGCAAAGCCTCAGCAGGAAGTGTTCCGGGATACGCCGGCTTAAGCGTTCTGCTTCACGCGTCGCCGGGGGGCTGTGCCGACCGAGGCCATGAGCGTGCGCAACGCCAGCACCGGCGGCGAGACTTCACCCTTCCGCCAGATCAGCGGCGTGACGATCTCGCTTTGGGCGCGGGGGATCGGGTTACGCCGCACGCGCGTCAGCGGCATGGCATCGAGCACGGCCTCCGGCATCAGGGCAATCCCGGCACCGGCGGCGACGCACGCGACTATGGCGTGATACGAACTCAACTCGAGCACCCGTGAAGTGGTGAGGCTGTCTCGCCTGAGCCAGCGCTGCAGGACGCGGCGATAGGCGCAGCCATCGGGGAAGGCGATCAGGCTCTGTCCATCGGCATCGCGTGCGTTCCTGATCGGCTCGTGGTCGAGACTGGAGATCACCATCAACCGCTCACGAAACACCGGCAGATGGGCAAGCGTCCGTGAAGGGGGAGGTTCGGCGATAAAGGCAGCATCGAGCCGCCGTTCGGTGACGGCATTGACCAGAGCATCGTTGGTGCCGGTGGTCAGTTCGAGACGCACGTCGGGGTAACGGCGGTGAAACTCGGCGAGCACGGTGGGCAGGCGGCTGGCGGTTGTGCTCTCCAGCGATCCCAGCTTCAGCAAACCTTGCGGCGCATTGCCGGAGACGACGTGGCGCGCTTCTTCGGAGAGGTCGATCAGCCGCGCGGCATAACCCAGCAACAATTCGCCGCTCGGCGACAGGTGCAGGCGCTGCCGGTTGCGGTGAAACAGCGGAATGCCCACCGCGGTCTCAAGGTGTTTGATGCGCGTTGTGATGTTGGAGGGGACGCGGTGCAGCTTCTGCGCGGCCTTGACGATCCCGCCTTCCTCCACAACGGTCTTGAAGATCTGCAAATCGGCGAAGTTCATCGTTCGGTTCTCCGGAGCAATTCACGGTATTCCCAGTTCAAGAACAACATGTTCTCAATTATTCATTATTCAGGAATTGAAAACCAGCGTACTCTTCTCGGGAATGGATTCAAGCCGCGGCGTGTGGGAACATCAGCCTGCTGCCGTCGTGCAGACCGCTTCATCGTTAGGTTCACCATGTCGTCCACCGCCGCACCCGCTGTTTTCTCCGCGCCACCCACGGCTGTCACCGCCGTATGGACCGGGCTGATCGGTCTGGCGGTGGCGATGGGGATCGGCCGCTTCGCCTTCACGCCGCTATTGCCGTTGATGCAGCAGGATGCGGGCCTGACGCTTGTGCAGGGAGGCTGGCTCGCGACCGCGAATTACGTGGGCTATCTGGTCGGAGCGGTGATCTGCATTTCCGCGCCGCCCGCGCCGGCCCGCGCGATCCAGTGGGGTCTGACATCGATTGCGGTGTTTACGCTCGGCATGGCGCTGACGAACGATTTCTGGCTGTGGCTCACGTTGCGTTTTCTTGCCGGTGCGGCGAGCGCTTTCGTCCTGGTCGGCGTGTCCGCCTGGGCCATGCCTATTCTGGTGCATCTCGGCAAGGCGACATGGTCCGGGCGAGTGTTCTCGGGTGTCGGCGCGGGAATCTGCTTCGCTGGTTTGATCAGCCTGGTCGCGGGTGTGACGGCGTGGGGATCGCGCGCGACATGGATCGTGCTTGGCGCGACGGCCGCAGTTTTCGCATTCACATTGTGGCGCCGGCTCGCGAACGACGGCGCGCATGCCCCGGCAGCGGTTGGGACGGGACATACGCCGTTGTCCGCTCAAGCATGGCTCGGGGCGCTCTGTTATGGCGCCTTCGGTTTCGGCTACATCATTCCCGCGACATTTCTGCCTGCGCTGGCGCGCGAGGTGATCACGAACCCTGCAGTGTTCAGTTGGGTCTGGCCGGTGTTCGGCGCTGCGGCTGCCATATCGACCGCGCTTGCCGCACGCTTTTTTCCGGGACACTCGCCGCGGCGGCTCTGGGCTTACGGGCAATGGGTGCTGGCCATCGGCGTGATCGCGCCGGTGCTGGCGGTCAATCTCTATGTCCTGCTGTTTTCGGCATTATGTGTCGGCGGCACATTCATGGTCATCACCATGGCCGGCGTTCAGGAGGCACGGCGTCTCGGCGGGACGCAGGCACCGCGGCTGATCGCCGTCTACACCGCCGCGTTCGCGCTCGGGCAAATCATTGGACCTCTCACCGTGAATCTGTTCCACGGTGGTTTGACATGGCCCAGCCTGATTGCAGCGTTTGCGCTGGCGGCGAGCAGTTTTACACTCGGCCTGAGCGCACGTGCCTCGGGCGACGCTGGTTGAAATTCGCAGGAGAAGATCGATGCATCAACATCCCGACCGCATGCCGCCCCTCAAGATGGAGGAAATGGATTCGGTTCAGAAGACGGCGGCGGAAGCGCTGATCGCCGGACCGCGCAAGGCGGTCAAAGGTCCGTTCATTGCGTTGTTGCGCAGTCCGCTATTGATGGACCGGTTGCAGCGGGTCGGCGAGTACATCCGTTTCGACAGCAGCTTGCCGCCGCGGATTTCGGAATTCACCATGTGTGTGGTGTCGCGCGCCTGCACCCAGCAGTTCGAATGGTTCACGCATGTGCCTCTGGCCATGAAGGAGGGCACCAGTGCGGAGACCATCGAGGCGTTGCGTTGCGGGCGCAGGCCAGGCGACATGCATGCGGACGAAGCTCTGGTTTATGACTTCACGCAGGAACTCATGGCCCACCACGGTGTCTGCGATGCCACGTATGCAGCCGCCGTGAAGCGATTCGGCGAACGGGGGGTGATCGATCTCACCGGCCTGATCGGCTATTTCATCACCGTTTCGCTGGTGCTGAACGTCGCGCACACGCCGCCGGAGGTAAAGGACGGCGTGCCCGCGTTGCCGGCGCTACCTCTATAGGCCCAAAGGGCAGGCAGCACCGGGCAAGGTGCTTGTTTTATTGACGTATTTCTAGCCCTAAACCGGATTCCACTTTGCCGGAAAATGCTCTATACGGCAGCCTGAATTGGGCCGCCGTCCTGGAGTCTCCGGAATATGTCAGTCGATGCCGCCACCGTCCGCCGGATCGCGCATCTTTCGCGCATCGCCGTGAAGGATGAGGAAGTCTCCCATCTGCAGGGGGAACTCAATGCGATGCTGGCCTTCGTCGAGCAACTGTCCGAGGTGAACATCGACGGCGTCGAACCAATGACCTCTGTCACGCCGATGGAGATGAAAAAGCGCGCCGACGTCGTCAGCGACGGCGAGATTCCCGAGAAGATTCTCGCCAACGCGCCCGCGACCGAGGATCATTTCTTCCTGGTGCCCAAAGTCGTCGAATAGAACCCGAGGCAAACGCCATGTGCCTGTTGTGCAGCGACGAGAAGGCTTACGCGGCCTACATGACCTATCTCGACGAGATGGAACGGCAGGGAAAGAATGTCGATCCCGACAAGGCCATCGACGCGGTGATCGACATGCTCGAAGCCGAGGCGGCGCAAGCCAAAAAGAACAAGTCTCCTTTTCACTGCGACCCGATTGAAGAATGAATGACTGATCTTACTTCGCTGACGCTCGCCGATGCCCGTGAGGGGCTGACGCAGAAATCCTTCACTGCGCTGGAACTGACCGACGCGCATCTCGCCGCGATGGAGAAGGCGCGCGTGCTCAATGCCTATGTGCTGGAGACGCCGGAGCAAGCGCGCGCGCAGGCGCGTGCAGCCGATGCGACCATTGCAAAGGGGGGCGCGGGCCCGCTCGCCGGCATTCCGCTCGGGATCAAGGATCTGTTCGCCACCACCGGCGTGCGAGCGACCGCGTGCTCGAAGATTCTCGGCAATTTCATTCCGCAGTACGAATCCACCGTAACCTCGCAGCTCTGGCGCGACGGTGCGGTGATGCTGGGCAAGCTCAACTGCGACGAGTTCGCGATGGGCTCGTCAAACGAGACCTCGGCGTTCGGGCCGGTGATCAACCCGTGGCGTCGGCACTATCAGGCGGTCGATGCGCGGCCACCCGATGCGGACAATGCCAAGGTCGGGCGAATTGAATTTCCGGAACTTGATGACGCTAAGCTGGTTCCCGGCGGCTCGTCGGGCGGCTCCGCGTCGGCGGTGGCGGCCAATCTGTGTCTCGGAGCCACCGGCACCGACACCGGCGGCTCGATCCGCCAGCCGGCGGCGTTTACCGGCATTGTCGGTATCAAGCCGACCTATGGCCGCTGCTCGCGCTGGGGCATCGTGGCGTTCGCGTCGTCGCTCGATCAGGCCGGGCCGTTCGCGCGCACGGTGCGCGACACCGCGATCCTGATGCGCTCGATGGCCGGTCACGATCCGAAGGACACCACCTCGGTCGATCGTCCCGTGCCCGACTATGAGGCCGCGATCGGCAAGTCGGTGAAGGGCATGAAGATCGGTATTCCGAAGGAATACCGTCTCGACGGCATGTCCGGCGAAATCGACAAGCTGTGGGCGCAGGGCGCCGACTGGCTGAAGGCCGCGGGCGCCGAACTGGTCGAGGTCTCGCTGCCTCACACGAAGTATGCGCTGCCGGCTTACTACGTGGTCGCGCCTGCTGAAGCGTCATCCAACCTCGCGCGGTATGATGGTGTGCGCTATGGCGCGCGCGTCAACGGCCGTAACATCGTCGAGATGTACGAGAACACACGCGCCGAAGGTTTCGGGCCGGAAGTCCGCCGCCGCATCATGATCGGCACCTACGTGCTCTCGGCTGGTTACTATGATGCCTATTATCTGCGCGCGCAGAAGGTCCGCACGCTGATCAAGAAGGACTTCGAGGACGTGTTCGCCAAGGGCGTTCACGCCATCCTGACGCCGGCGACACCGTCTGCGGCATTCGGCATCGGCGAGAAGGGCAAGGCCGATCCGATCGAAATGTATCTCAACGACATCTTCACGGTGACCGTGAACATGGCGGGACTGCCCGGCATCGCAGTACCTGCGGGCATGGACGGGCAGGGGCTGCCGCTCGGCCTGCAACTGATCGGCCGGCCGTTCGACGAGGAGACGCTGTTCTCGCTCGGCGAGGTGATGGAGCAGTCGGCAGGAAGCTTCAGCGCGAAGAAGTGGTGGGCATAGTGCAGGCAGGGCAGGAAGGCCTTGCCGATCTGCGCGCCGTCATCGACCGGATTGACCGCGACATAGTTGCGCTGCTTGCCGAACGGGTGAGATGTCTGGACCAGGTGATCGCCGTAAAGGCGCGTGACAATCTTCCCGCCGCTATTCCCGAGCGGATCGAAGGTGTCGTCGCCAACGTGCGAGCGGAAGCAGAAGCCGCCGGCATGCCGCCCGACCTTGCCGAGGCACTTTGGCGCAAGCTGATCGACTGGTCGATCGCCTATGAGGACCGGCATCTGGGCGGCGCCGAGAATCCATCGTCAGTGAAATCCTGAGGCGAAGGAGTTGCGGGCGCTGGCCGTGTTGGTCCGCCTTGTATTCACCACTTTATCCGCCGAATGCCTGATGGGGCGGTATGTGTTCATTAACCGCCTGCGGCGATAACGGCCGGTGGGATCGGTGATTATGCGTTGGGTGCGGCCTCTCGCCAGTGTTGCGTTCGTGTCCGGCTTGCTGCTGGGGTGCGCGTCGATTCAGAACGCACCGATCAATCTGCCGGGATCCGACAATCTCGCGGACAGAGGTAACATCGGCTTCGGCGAGACGACGAGCTACGAGGACACGGTCGTTGGACTGTCCTTTTCAGGTGGCGGAACCCGCGCCGCCGCCTTTTCCTTCGGCGTGCTGCAGGAGCTGGAGCGGATTCCGGTCCGCGGCGCGCAGGGACCGATGATCGACCGGGTCGAATTCGTCTCCGGTGTGTCAGGCGGCTCGGTCACCGCGGCTTATTACGGCTTGCGGAAGCGGGCTGCCCTTGCCGATTTTCGTGAACGGTTTCTCCTGCGCAACGCGGAGGAGGGACTGCAGACAAATCTCACTCTCGCAACGCTCTCACGCGCGGCTGCCGGCGGCATCAACGACTCGACCGGATTTCCGCGCTGGCTTGATGCCAATCTGTTTCAGGGTGCGACATTTCGCGATTTGGGCGCGACAAGCCGGCCGCAGGTCTGGATCAATGCCTCCGACATTTATAACCGGACACCATTCGTGTTCGGTGCGGTGGCGTTCGGCGCCATGTGCAGCAACCTGTCGGAGTATCCGCTGGCGAACGCGGTTGCGGCTTCGGCGGCGGTCCCCGTGGCGTTCGCGCCGGTCGTGATCCAGACGTTCCCCGGAAAGTGCAACGACCGGCTGCCGTCGTGGGTCGTACGGGCGGGGGACAACGCCAACGCACCTCCGATGCTGAACTCGTTCGCAAAGGCGATCAGCCGCTATCACGATGGCTCGATGCCTTACATCAAGCTGCTCGACGGCGGCCTGGTCGACAACTATGGCCTTGCCGGCATCACGATCGCACGATTGTCGTCGGATACGCCGTATGGACCGATCAGTCCGCGACAGGCGGTGAAGTTGCGGCGAGTTCTGATTCTGGTGGTCGACGCCAAGACCGGTTTGTCCGGCAACTGGATCAATACCGTCGAGGGGCCGACGGGAGCAGAACTGGTCAAGGCTGCCGCCGATACTGCGCTCGACGCCAGCGTCGCAGGCAGCTTCACGGCGTTCAGCGCCACAATGACCGACTGGCAGGGCGCACTGATCAGATGGCGCTGCGGATTGTCGGCCGCGGATCGCGCGAAGTACGGAGTAGGTCCGAACTGGAATTGCCGCGATCTGAAATTCTATGTCGGCCGGATCGGCTTCGATCAACTCGATCAGGCGCGCGCGGCTGAGCTTGAACGGGTCCCGACGCGCTTCAACCTGCCGCCGGAGCAAGTCGACAGTGTCATTGCGGCCGGTGGCGATGCGCTGCGGGCGAGTCCGACTTTCCGCAGTTTTGCAGCGAACCTGTGATCTGATTCGGGGTTTTCTCACCCGCGCCATCAAGGTAAAAGGCACCCCATGAACGCACCCGTCAAATCGTCAAAACTCATCAAAGGCGCTACCGGTGACTGGGAAATGGTCATCGGTCTGGAAGTCCATGCCCAGGTGACCTCGAACTCGAAGTTGTTCTCCGGCGCCTCGACCGAATTCGGCGGCGTGCCGAACGATCATGTCTCGCTGGTGGACGCAGCCATGCCCGGCATGCTGCCTGTCATCAATGAGGAATGCATCGCACAGGCGATCCGCAGCGGGCTGGGCCTGAATGCGAAGATCAATCTCAAATCGGTCTTCGACCGGAAGAACTATTTCTATCCCGACTCGCCGCAGGGTTACCAGATCAGCCAGTACAAGTCGCCGATCGTCGGCGAGGGGCAGGTGACGATCGAACTGCGCGACGGCACCAGCGTGCCGATCGGTATCGAGCGGCTGCATCTGGAGCAGGACGCCGGCAAGTTGCTGCACGATCAGCACCCGGCCATGACGTTCGTCGATCTCAACCGCTCCGGCGTGGCGCTCATGGAGATTGTCTCCAAGCCCGACATGCGCTCGTCCGAGGAGGCACAGGCGTACGTCGCCAAGGTGCGGACCATTCTGCGTTACCTCGGCACCTGTGACGGCGATATGGAGAAGGGCAACCTGCGCGCGGACCTCAACGTCTCGGTGCGCAAGCCCGGTGAGCCGTTCGGTACCCGTTGCGAGATCAAGAACGTCAACTCGATCCGCTTCATGGGTCAGGCCATCGACTACGAGGCCCGCCGCCAGATCGGAATTCTGGAGGATGGCGGTACCATCGATCAGGAAACCCGGCTGTACGATCCGAACAAGGGCGAGACCCGCTCGATGCGGTCCAAGGAAGAGGCGCATGACTATCGCTACTTCCCGGACCCCGATCTGCTGCCGCTGGAATTCACTGCGGACTATGTCGAGGCTTTGAAATCCAAATTGCCGGAACTGCCGGATGAGAAGCGCGAGCGCTTTATCGCTGAAGTCGGCCTGACGCCGTACGATGCTGGCGTTCTGGTCGCCGAGCGCGAGAGCGCGGACTTCTATGAGGCGGTGCTGGCGAGGCTTGCCGACAAGGCGCGAGACGGCAAGCTGGCTGCAAACTGGGTCATCAACGAACTGTTCGGTCGCCTCAACAAGGAAGGGCAGGATATTGCCTCGTCGCCGGTGTCGGCGGAGCAAATGGCCGCGATCATCGATCTGATCGGAGAAGGAACCATCTCCGGAAAGATCGCGAAGGACCTATTCGAGATCGTCTGGACCAAGGGCGGCGATCCGAAAGCGCTGGTCGACAGCCTCGGCATGAAGCAGGTCACCGATCTCGGCGCCATCGAGAAGGTGGTGGACGACATCATCGCCGCCAATCCCGACAAGGCCGAACAGGCGCGCGCCAAACCTCAGCTCATGGGCTGGTTCGTCGGTCAGGTGATGAAGTCATCGGGCGGCAAGGTGAATCCGCAGGCGGTGAACGACCTGCTGAAGGCCAAGCTCGGTATCTAAACATCGTTAACGAGAGGATGGCGCGTGCGCGGCGTCGCTTCCGCGCGTCCCTTAGTCGTCTCGTTTTCCGTTTTTCGATGTGACAACGAACGCACCGCGTGGCCGCGCCGATAACGAAAACGCCTCGCGACGCGGAATCGATTTGCGAATCAGATTCGCAAAAAGGTCGGGAAAAGTTCTCCGGTGCGAGCGATGATCGCGCCAAAACCAAATTTTCCAGAAAATATTTTTGTTGCCAAAATTTACGACTCAGAGTCCGCGAAACGCGTTTTTTGACAACCGTAGAGTTATCCGCGGTTTTACAGGCGTTACGATGCGCGTTGTGTTGCGATGAAAGAAGTTACTGCGGCACAGGGATTTCTTTGATGCGAGATGTTGTGTCTCTTGAGCGTTTCTTGCGCGCGATGGAGTGTCGCGCGGATGCGTCGCGATGCTTCCGTTTCGTGTTTGCAGCGCGCGCGGCGCCTTGTGCGTAAACACTTCCTTAAGCGGGACACTGTTTTTTTGAACGCGTTGGTGTAATCCAGATGAAGTGCATTTCGATTCCCGAGTGCACACAGCGATTAAGCCATCTCACTAACTTAGGAGGGCAACATGGCCAAGAAAGCGA
>JAFVHU010000013.1 GCA_017474385.1 Afipia sp.
CTGGCCCTCGCCGAGATTGGCAATGGCGAACTCATCCCCAAGCGTGTGTTCAACCTGACCGGGCTGACAGCTCATCCCGGCCGCAAAGAAGGTGTTTGACGATGTCGATTGCCGCAGAACGCAAAGCGGAAGTCATCAAGAAGAATGCAACCAAGACCGGTGACACCGGTTCGCCCGAGGTCCAGGTCGCGATCCTGTCGGAACGCATTGCCAACCTCACCGAGCACTTCAAGACCCATGGCAAGGATAACCATTCCCGCCGCGGTCTGTTGAAGCTGGTGTCCACGCGCCGTTCGCTTCTCGACTATGTGAAGCGGAAGGACGAGGCGCGATACAAGTCGCTTCTCGAGAAGCACAACATTCGCCGCTAAGAAATACACGCGCGCAGGTTTGCGCGCGTTTTTGCGTGGCGTGGAAATACGTCGCGCATTTTCCAACGCGTGGGTCTTTGAAATGTCCACGCGGCGTGTCCAGCAGCAATCCGGCAGCTGGGCGATAACGGGTAACATGCCCGTACCATCGAAAGGATGGACGCCATTTCAAACCTGAAGACCATGGCAGGATCGCCGGACGCTGATGCCGCATTCGCGCGCGAGCAGCGTCCCGCAATCTTGCGCATGGTTTTTGCGTTTCAGGCGTCCGTTCTTTCGTGAACCCATGAAAGACGAAGACAATGTTTAAAGCTCATTCAGTCGAGATCGACTGGGGTGGACGTCCACTCAAACTCGAAACCGGCAAGATCGCGCGTCAGGCCGATGGTGCCGTGATCGCCACCTATGGCGAGACCATCGTGCTTGCCACCGTCGTCGCCGCCAAGTCGCCGCGCGAAGGTGTCGATTTCCTGCCGCTCACCGTGGACTATCAGGAAAAGACCTACGCAGCCGGCCGCATTCCCGGCGGCTACTTCAAACGCGAAGGCCGGCCCACCGAAAAGGAAACGCTGGTTTCCCGCCTGATCGACCGTCCGATCCGCCCGCTGTTCGTCGACGGCTGGCGCAACGAAACCCAGGTCATCGTGACGGTGCTGTCGCATGACATGGAAAACGATCCGGACATTCTGGCGCTGGTGGCTTCTTCTGCTGCGCTGACCCTCTCCGGCGCGCCGTTCCAGGGTCCGATCGGTGCAGCCCGCGTCGGCTTCATCAACGACGAATACGTTCTCAACCCGACGCTCGACGAGATGGCTGACACCAATCTCGATCTCGTTGTCGCCGGCACCGCCGACGCCGTTCTGATGGTGGAATCGGAAGCCAAGGAACTGAACGAAGACATCATGCTCGGCGCCGTGATGTTCGGTCATCGGCATTTCCAGCCGGTCATCAAGGCGATCATCGAACTGGCCGAGAAGGCCGCGAAGGAGCCGCGCGAGGTTTCTTCCGTGGACAACAGCGCCATCGACAAGGACATGCGCGCCGTCGGCGAAGCCGAACTGCGCAAGGCCTACGCGATCGCGGTCAAGCAGGATCGTTATGCGGCCGTCGGCGAAGTGAAGAAGAAGGTCATGGACCACTTCTTCCCGGAAGGTCAGGAGCCGAAATACGACAAGCTGCGCGTCGCCGGCGTGTTCAAGGAACTGGAAGCGAACGTCGTTCGCAACAACATCCTCGACACCGGCAAGCGCATCGACGGCCGTGACGTCAAAACCGTCCGTCCGATCGTCGCCGAAGTCGGCGTGCTGCCCCGCGCCCACGGCTCGGCGCTGTTCACCCGCGGTGAAACCCAGGCGATGGTTGTCACCACGCTCGGCACCGGCGAAGACGAGCAGTACATCGACTCGCTGTCGGGAACATACAAGGAGCGCTTCCTGCTCCATTACAACTTCCCTCCCTACTCGGTCGGCGAAACCGGCCGTCTCGGCGGCACCAAGCGTCGCGAAATCGGCCACGGCAAGCTCGCCTGGCGCGCGATCCATCCGGTTCTGCCGGCGCATCACGAATTCCCGTACACGCTGCGTGTCGTCTCGGAGATCACCGAGTCGAACGGTTCGTCATCGATGGCATCGGTCTGCGGCGCTTCGCTGGCGTTGATGGACGCGGGCGTTCCCTTGAAGCGGCCGACCGCAGGTATCGCGATGGGCCTCATTCTTGAGGGCGAGCGGTTCGCGGTGCTGTCCGACATTCTCGGCGACGAGGATCATCTCGGCGACATGGACTTCAAGGTGGCCGGCACTGAGAACGGCATCACCTCGCTGCAGATGGACATCAAGATCGCCGGCATTACCGAAGCGATCATGAAGATCGCCCTCGCCCAGGCGAAGGACGGCCGCATCCACATCCTCGGCGAAATGGCGAAGGCATTGACCAATGCCCGCGCCGAGCTCGGCGAGCATGCGCCGCGCATCGAAGTGTTGCAGATCCCGACCGACAAGATCCGCGAAGTGATCGGCACCGGCGGCAAGGTGATCCGCGAGATCGTGGAAAAGACCGGCGCCAAGGTCAACATCGAGGACGACGGCACCGTGAAGGTCGCATCCGCCAACGGCGAATCGATCCGCGCGGCGATCAAGTGGATCAAGTCGATCGCTTCCGATCCGGAAGTTGGCCAGATCTACGACGGCACCGTGGTCAAGGTGATGGAGTTCGGCGCGTTCGTGAACTTCTTCGGACCGAAGGACGGTCTGGTTCACATCAGCCAGCTCGCCGCCAGCCGCGTGCAGAAGACCTCCGACGTCGTCAAGGAAGGCGACAAGGTCAAGGTCAAGCTGCTCGGGCTCGACGATCGCGGCAAGGTTCGCCTGTCGATGAAGGTGGTCGATCAGGAAACCGGCGAGGACCTCGAGGCCAAGCAGAAGGCCGAGGGCGTTTCCGCCGCGGAGTAATTGTCTCACAACCTCGTGTGACGACCCAAAGGGGCGGCATTTTGCCGCCCCTTTTTGTTTGCCTCATGCGAAACTCGTTTTGTGTCCGCAGCGTAGCCCTGTGATGGCTCGGCTGCATTCGCAGCGGATCCGCACCACGCTGCCACATCAGGGAGAATACTATGTCATCGATATCCCGACGCCATCTTATGACCGCCACCGCCGGGCTTACGGCTTCTGTAGCCGCACCGCGCATCGTGTTTGCACAAGCTGCACCGGCTCCCGCCGCCCCTGCCGCCGCGCCCGCCACTGGCCCGTTCACGCTGTCGGCTCTCACCTACCCCACAAACGCCCTCGAGCCGCATATCGATGCCAAGACCATGGAAATCCACCACGACAGGCACCACGCAGCCTATGTCGCCAACATGAACACCGCCGCCAAGACCAATCCGCAGCTCGGAGCGGTGCCGATCGAAAACATCCTCGGTAACATCAACGCACTGGATGACTCGATCAAGTTCACGGTGCGCAACAATCTCGGCGGCCACGCCAACCACACCATGTTCTGGAGCATCATGGGCCCGAACGGCGGCAAGCCGGAAGGCGAAGTGCTTGCCGCGATCGACAAGGATCTTGGCGGCATGGAGAAATTCCAGACCGATTTCAACGCCGCCGGCGGACGCCAGTTCGGCTCCGGCTGGGTGTTTGTCACGGTCGCGAAGGACGGCAAGCTTGCCATCGAGACGCGCCCTAACCAGGATTCTCCGATCATGGACGGCAAGCGCGTGCTGATGGGCAACGATGTCTGGGAGCACGCCTATTATCTGAACTACCAGAACCGCCGCCCCGATTATCTCAAGGCGTGGTGGAACACGGTGAACTGGGCGAAGATTGCCGAACGTTATGCCGCGGCGAAGGCTGGCACCCTCGGGGTGTAGCTTCTCAAAGCAAGTCAATTTCAAACAAAAGGGCGGCTTTTCAGCCGCCCTTTTCGATTCATGAGCCCATCGTCTGAAGACGGTAGGTTCCGGCGAAGCCGTACGATCAGAATAACTTATCTGAGCGCAAAGAAAAACCGACTGGACCTGATGCTGGAATTCTTCCAAAGTTCTGCTGGAACGGTTCTCAATCGTACCGTCGCCCACGGCGAAACGCCCCAGCTACAGCGAGCGCATTTCAGAGATCCGAGACAACACCAGGGTCTCGGCAGGAAGACATTCCAACGTGGACGGCGCATCGGATCAAACCGGCAAACCAAAAATCACAGAATGATCGGAGAAGAACATGGACGCAAAAACCGATGACAAGGGCGCTGGCAAATGCCCGGTCAACCATGGCGCAGGCGGCGGCACACAGAGCAGTGGTTGGTGGCCCAATCAGTTGCGCATCGATCTGCTGAACCAGCACTCGTCAAAATCCAATCCGCTGGGACAGGCATTCAGCTATCGCGAAGAGTTCGACAAACTCGACTACGAGACGCTGAAGAACGACCTGCGCAAGCTGATGACGGACTCGCAGGACTGGTGGCCGGCCGACTTCGGCAACTATGGTCCGCAGTTCATCCGCATGTCATGGCACGCAGCAGGCACCTATCGCCTGTCGGACGGCCGTGGCGGCGGTGGCCGTGGCCAGCAGCGCTTTGCTCCACTCAACTCGTGGCCTGATAACGTCAACATCGACAAGTCGCGCCGCCTGCTGTGGCCGATCAAGCAGAAGTATGGCCAGAAGATTTCGTGGGCAGATCTCCTGATCCTCACCGGCAACGTGGCGCTGGAGACGATGGGTTTCCGCACCTTCGGTTTCGCTGCTGGCCGTGAGGATGTCTGGGAGCCGGATCTCGATGTGAACTGGGGCGCTGAAACCGCCTGGCTGACGCACCGGACTCTCGACAAGTTTCCGGCGCCGCTCAGCGCCACCGAAATGGGCCTGATCTACGTGAACCCGGAAGGCCCAGGCGCCAATGGCGATCCGGTCTCCGCCGCCGCGTTCATTCGCGAGACCTTTGCCCGCATGGCCATGAACGACGAAGAAACCGTCGCGCTGATCGCTGGCGGTCACACCTTCGGCAAGACCCACGGCGCAGCGCCCGAGTCACACAAGGGACCGAATCCCGAAGCCGCTGGTCTGGAAGAGCAGGGCCTTGGCTGGACGAGCAACTACGGCTCCGGCTTCGGCGCGGACGCCGTCGGCAGCGGCATCGAAGTCACCTGGACCCAGACGCCGGCCCAGTGGAGCAACTTCTTCTTCGAAAACCTGTTCAAGTACGAATGGGTGCAGACCCGCAGCCCGGGCGGCGCGATTCAGTGGGAAGCCAAGGATGCTGAAGCCGTCATCCCCGACGCGCACGATCCGGCGAAGAAGCGCAAGCCGACCATGCTGACGACCGACCTCTCGCTACGCCTCGACCCGGCCTACGAGAAGATCTCGCGCCGATTCCTGGAAAACCCGCAGGCCTTCGCGGAGGCTTTCGCGCGTGCATGGTTCAAGCTGACCCATCGCGATCTGGGCCCGCGCTCGCGCTATCTGGGGCCGGAAGTGCCGAAGGAAGTGCTGGTCTGGCAGGATCCGGTGCCTGCCGTGAATCATCCGGTGATCAATGATGCCGATGCCGCAGCACTCAAGGCCAAGATTCTGGCTACGGGTCTGTCAGCATCCGAACTGGTCGCCGCAGCCTGGGCTTCGGCGTCGACCTTCCGCGGCGGCGACAAGCGTGGCGGCGCCAATGGCGCGCGCGTTCGCCTCGCGCCGCAGAAGGATTGGGAAGCCAACGATCCGGCGCAGCTCGCCAAGGTCATCGCGGCTCTTGAGGCGATTCACAAGGAGTTCAATGGCGCGAACTTCGGCGGCAAGCAGGTCTCTCTCGCGGACCTGATCGTCCTCGCCGGCAATGCCGGTGTCGAGCAGGCAGCAAAGGCCGCCGGTCACAACGTGACGGTGCCGTTCACACCTGGCCGCACCGACGCCTTGCAGGAGCAGACGGATATCCATGCGTTCTCCGTCATGGAGCCGCTTGCCGACGGCTTCCGCAACTATCACAAGGCGGGAGCTGCACTTGGTGAAGTCGCCCTGATCGACAAGGCGCAGTTGCTGACACTGACTGCGCCGGAAATGACCGTGCTGATCGGTGGCCTGCGCGCCATTAACATCAACACCGGCGGAGCCAAGCACGGCGTCCTCACCGAGAGGCCGGGTACGCTGACCAACGACTTCTTCGTCAACTTGCTCGATATGAGCACGCAGTGGAAGTCGATCTCCGACGATCAGGGCCTGTTCGAAGGACGCGACCGCAAGAGCGGCGAGGTCAAGTGGACCGGCACACGCGTCGATCTCGTGTTCGGTTCGAACTCGGTGCTGCGCGCGCTGGCCGAGGTCTACGCCAGCGCGGACTCGAAGGAAAAGTTCGTCAAGGACTTCGTGAAGGCGTGGGCCAAGGTGATGAACGCCGACCGCTTCGATCTCGCATCGCCGGCGCTGCAAGCCGCGGAATAAGCCATCCCGCCTGACGACAGAACGAACAAAGCCCCCGCGATCGCATCGCGGGGACTTTTTCATTAAATCGTCGCCGAGAGACAATCTTGCTACGAATGAGCTATAACGTGGCAAAAAGTCAGGGAGGATCGGATGATGAAACTCTATTGGTCGCCGCGCTCGCGCTCGTTCTCCGGCCTCTGGCTGATGGAAGAGACCGGCCAGCCTTACGAGCGGGTGCTGACGGACATTTCCACCGGCGCGCAGAAGACACCCGAATTTCTCGCCGTCAATCCGATGGGCAAGGTGCCCGCGTTGAAGGATGGCGATATATCCATCGCGGAAGCATCTGCGATCTGCGCCTATGTCGCGGAGCGTTATCCGGACGCGAAGCTCGCACCGCCGATCGGCGATCCGCGCCGCGGAAAATATCTGCAATGGCTGTTCTTTGCGCCGAGCTGCATCGAACCCGCATTGATCCAGATCTTCACCAAGATCGATGTGCCGACTTCAACCGCCGCCTGGGGCAGCGCAACGCAGGTGTTCGATGTCCTCGACGCGGCGCTTGAAAGGGGCCCATTCCTGCTGGGCGAGACGTTCTCAGCCGCCGACATCATGATCGGTTCAGGACTGAATTTCGCGATCAGGCTGTTCAAGATGGTGCCGGCGCGCCCGTCATTCGACCGCTACATCGATGCCTGCTCGGCACGGCCCGCGTTTCAACGCGCTACGGTGATCGCGGCGGGATAAGAATCCGGCGCGCGAAACGATCGCGCCGGGATTAGTCGGCCTTGTCTTCGGCTTTCAACGCATCCGGATGCGGCATCGAGATGATGTTGTATCCGGAATCAACGAAGTGAATTTCGCCGGTCACGCCGCCGGACAGATCCGACAGCAGATAGAGGGCGGTGCCGCCGAGTTCGTCGAGCGTGACGCCGCGTCCCAGCGGCGAATGCTTCTGCTGGAACGCGAACATCGCGCGCGAATCGCCGATGCCCGATCCGGCCAATGTGCGAACAGGTCCCGCAGAAATCGCGTTGACACGAATGCCGTTGCGCCCGAAATCCGCCGCGAGATAGCGCGTCGACGCCTCCAGCGCCGCCTTGGCCACGCCCATCACATTGTAATTCGGCATGACGCGGGTCGAACCACCGAAGGTCAGCGTCACGATCGAGCCGCCGTTCGGCATCATCTCCGAGGCGCGCTTGGCGACTTCCGTGAAGGAGAAGCACGAGATCACCATGGTGCGCGAGAAGTTCGCGCGGGTGGTGTCGGCGTAGCGGCCCTTGAGTTCGTTCTTGTCGGAAAAGCCGATCGCATGGACCAGGAAATCGATCGTGCCCCACTTGTCCTTCATCGCGGCGAAGGTCGCATCGACACTGGCGATGTCCTCGACATCGCACGGCAGAATCAGCGGCGCATTGAGCGATTCCGCCAGCGGCTTGACGCGTTTGCCGAGCGCATCGCCCTGATAGGTGAAGGCGAGCTCCGCGCCCTGGGCATGAAGCGCTTTCGCGATGCCCCATGCGATCGAGTGATCGTTGGCGACGCCCATGATGAGCCCGCGCTTGCCTTGCATCAATCCGGACATGTCAAACCCTGCTGCGCCCACTCAATAATTTTCGTGAGACCTGAAAATGATTACGCGTCGAGACGCTTGAATACCAATGTTGCGTTGGTGCCGCCAAAGCCGAATGAATTCGACAGCACCGCGCCGATCTTGGCGCCGTCAATCCGCTTGCGCACGATCGGCATGTCGGCGAACGCTGGATCGAGTTCGGTGATGTTGGCGCTTTCGCAGATGAAGCCGTTATTCATCATCAACAGCGAGTAGATCGCCTCCTGCACGCCGGTCGCGCCGAGCGAATGCCCGGTCAGCGACTTGGTCGCCGAGATCGGCGGGCACTTGTCGCCCGCGCCGAACACGGCGCGGATCGCGTTGATTTCCGGCGGATCGCCAGCCGGCGTCGATGTCGCATGCGGGTTGATATAGTCGATCGGGACATTCACGGTCGACATCGCCATTTTCATGCAGCGCTCGGCGCCCTCGCCGGACGGCGCGACCATGTCGTAGCCGTCGGAGGTCGCACCGTAGCCGACGACCTCGCCGTAAATCCGCGCACCGCGCGCCTTGGCATGTTCAAGCTCTTCGAGCACAACGACGCCCGCACCGCCTGCGATGACGAAGCCATCGCGATTCACATCATAGGCGCGCGATGCGGTGGCCGGGGTATCGTTGTATTTCGACGACATCGCACCCATGGCGTCGAACAAAACCGACATGGTCCAGTCGAGATCCTCACAGCCGCCGGCGAAGATAATGTCCTGCTTGCCGACCTGAATGGTCTCATAGGCATTGCCGATGCAATGGTTCGACGTGGCGCAAGCCGACGAGATCGAATAGTTGACGCCCTTGATCTTGAACCAGGTCGCCAATGTCGCGGACGCTGTCGACGACATCGCCTTGGGTACGGCGAACGGACCAACGCGCTTGGGCCCCTTTGTGCGGGTGGTGTCGGCAGCTTCGACGATGGCGCGCGCGGACGGGCCGCCCGATCCCATGATGATGCCGGTGCGCGGATTGACGATATCGGACTCTTCCAGTCCCGAATCGCGGATCGCTTGCTCCATCGCGACGTGATTCCACGCAGCGCCTTCACCGAGGAAACGCATTGCACGACGATCAACCACATCGGCAGGATTGAGAGACGGCCTGCCGAAAACCTGCGACCGGAAACCGAGCTTGGCATAGTCTTCCGAATGAGTGATGCCCGGCTTTGCTTCGTAGAGACTCGCAAGCACTTCCTGAGTGTTGTTTCCGATGGAAGAGACAATGCCCATCCCCGTGACCACAACTCGCCTCATGATTCCTCGCCTCTAGTTGCTGCGCTTTAAAATCTGCGCCTTCGACTGTCCACGCCGGTTTTATATCCGGCAATTCCAAAGCTCATCCTCGTGAGCTTCATCGACCCTGCATTACGTTCCCGGCTGCAATGGGGCATCCTGTTGGAATAGCCCTACCTTGAGATCCTTGGCGCGATAGATGATTTCGCCATCGGCCGACAACGTCCCGTCAGCAATGCCCAGCACCAGCTTTGAGCGCATCACGCGCTTGATGTCGATGTTGTACACGACCTTGGTGACGTGCGGCAGAACCTGCCCCGAAAACTTCAACTCGCTGAGGCCTAGCGCCCGGCCGCGACCTAGACCACCCGTCCAGCCAAGAAAAAAGCCGACCATTTGCCACAGCGCATCGAGTCCAAGGCATCCGGGCATCACAGGGTCGCCCTTGAAATGGCACCCAAAAAACCACAGATCCGGCTTCACATCGAGCTCGGCCCGGATCAGACCTTTGCCGTACTCGCCCCCGGTCTCGTTAATCTCCGTGATCTGGTCGAACATCAGCATCGGCGGGAGCGGCAGCTGGGCATTGCCTGCTCCGAACAGCTCGCCCCGGCCACAGGCCAGGAGCTCTTCATAGGAGTAGCTGTTCCGGCGGTCTTTCATCTGGATCCCTTATTTTGGCATGCCGGTCCTGCGGCAGCCTCGCGGGACCTCTAACATAGGCCCACCGTGGGTCAAAGTGGCCGTAACCGCCCGATTCGAGGCCATTTTTACCCTAAAATTACCCCTGCCAGTTGCGAAAAACTTGCATGTAACTGCATCCTTTCCTATAGTCCGGGCAACAAGCCTTTCTCAGCGGGCGGTTATCGGCTGCCCCAATGTGTACGAGTGATCTGATGGATGACGTTGTAACCACCGAGAACAAGCACGACGAGCCGCATGCGCACCATGGGCATGCGCCGGCGCTCACCGGATGTCCGTGGCATGACGTCAACGAAATGTTGCAATCGGTCGGCCTGCGTCCGACCCGCCAGCGCATGGCGCTGGGCTGGCTGCTGTTCGGCAAGGGCGGACGCCACCTGACCGCCGAAATGCTCTACGAGGAAGCGACCCACGCCAAGGTGCCGGTGTCGCTCGCGACCGTTTACAACACGCTCAACCAGCTCACCGAGGCCGGCCTGCTGCGTCAGGTCAGCGTCGACGGCACCAAGACCTATTTCGACACCAACACCAGCGCGCATCATCACTTCTACATGGAAGGCAATCACGAGCTGGTCGATATTCCCGACCCAAATCTCGTGCTGCAGAAGATGCCCGACGTGCCGGAAGGCTACGAGATCAGCCGCATCGACATGGTCGTTCGCCTGCGCAAGAAGCGCTGAGCCAATCTTCATTGTCTTGAGAATGTAATCGCCGGGCCTTGCCCGGCGATTTGCTTTTGGACGTCAGTTCACCTTCTCGTCGGCGTAGACGCCCCACAGCCGCTGCTGCTCGATCCAGCCGTCGAAACCGTTGCCGGCGACGCGGCACCAGCCGTTGTTGCAACGCTTGACGGTGACGACCACGCCGGCCTGAAGCTTGGCGGCGACGGCGCTGTTGGCATCCGCGCTGTCATAGATCGGCGCGAGATCGTCCTTCTTCTTCATGGTGACGACCGCGGTGCGCCGGCCCGACAGCAGCGAATGATAGACCCAGCCTTCCGCGCCTTCCGAATCGCGCACACGCCGCCAGTTCTCGAACTCGGCGGTGATTTCCACCGGCAGACCGGAGCGCGTGTAGATCCAGGTCACATCCTGATCCTTCGTCGGCCCGGCGCGGACATTGACGTGGTCCGACTTCAGGCTGACATAGCGTGGCACCGGCAAGCCGCTCGCCGTCGCCACCGCATCCTTGTCCTTTGCGGCAAAGCCGGTCGCGCATGACGCGACCCAGAGCGCACAAATCCCCGCAAGTGACGCAAAATTCCGAGCAGATCCCATAACAACGTTCCCTCGTGCGGCCCCCAACGCCGCTTCCCCGCCGTCCGTGATGCCCGCGGCATTTCCTGATCGCCACTGACCGCGCTTTCAGGAACCTTGAGAGGGCTTTGGAGACCAGCCACGCCCCTTGGGGTTCTTGTCTTGGCGCGGCCTTCTGCTAGAGAGGGACCACAGGCCAAGCGCCTGAAAAGCTGCGAAAAGCTCACCGGACCGACAACGAATTTCTACCTTCGAACAGGCCGGTTAATGTGAACTGAACGGCCGGACCAAACTGTCCGGAAACGGTGTCTCCGCTCAACATCGAAGGGCCTTCGGAGAATGGTTGCGGGTAAGAAAAAGCCTCTGGTGGTGGTCACGCGAAAGCTGCCTGACAGCACCGAAACGCGCATGCGCGAGCTTTTCGACACCCGGCTCAATCTCGACGATACGCCGATGACACCGGACCAGCTCGCCGAAGCAATTCGCACGGCAGACATCCTGGTGCCGACCGTCTCCGACGAGATCACTGCGGAGCTGCTCAGCCAGCCGGACATCCGCCTCAAGCTGATTGCGAACTTCGGCAACGGCGTCGACAACATCGATGTGGCTGCGGCGATTGCGCGCGGCATCATGGTCACCAACACGCCGAAGGTTCTGACCGAAGACACCGCCGACATGACCATGGCGCTGCTTCTCGCCGTGCCGCGCCGTCTGATCGAGGGCGCATCGATCCTGACCGAAGGCAAGGACTGGCCGGGCTGGTCGCCGACCTGGATGCTCGGGCATCGTATCGGCGGCAAACGTCTCGGCATCATCGGCATGGGCCGCATCGGCCAGGCGCTGGCGCGCCGCGCCCATGCTTTCGGGCTGCAGATTCACTATCACAACCGCCGCCCCGTCGCGCCGCAGATCGAGGAAGAGTTGGGCGCGACCTATTGGGACAGCCTCGACCAGATGCTGGCGCGCATGGACTTCATCTCGGTGAACTGTCCGCACACGCCGGCGACGTTCCACCTGCTGTCGGCGCGGCGGCTCAAACTAATCCGCAAGGATGCCTACGTCATCAACACCGCGCGCGGCGAGGTGATCGACGAAGCGACGCTGACCAAGCTGATCGAAGACGGCGAGATTGCGGGCGCAGCGCTCGACGTGTTCGAGAACGAACCAGCGGTGAATCCGAAACTGGTGCGGCTGGCAAAAGCAGGCAAGGTCGTGCTGCTGCCGCATATGGGATCGGCCACTCTGGAGGGCCGCGTCGAGATGGGCGAGAAGGTGATGATCAACATCCGTACCTTCCTCGACGGCCACAAGCCGCCGGACCGCGTGCTGCCCGGCGTGGCGTAGTTGCACACGATGTTCTGAACGCCGTCATCCTGAGGTGCGCGGCGCTTGCCGCGCCTCGAAGGGCGACGGCGAACACGCATCCTTCGAGGCTCGCCGAAGACGGCTCGCACCTCAGGATGACGTGTGATCGTTACGTTACTTGTGCCCGCTCAAATCCGTGATCGTCGGCTTGTCGCCGTTGAGCGGATTTGACGGGTCGCGCGTGTAGCGCAGCGTCTCGAAGCGCATCGCGCGCGCATCGATCATCACCAGACGCCCCACAAGGCTTTCACCGAACCCAACGATCTCGCGGATCGCCTCCAGCGCCATCATCGAACCGAGCACACCGGCGAGTGCGCCGAGAACGCCGGCTTCCTCGCAGGTCGGCGTCGTGCCCGGCGGCGGCGCTTCGGGAAACAGGCAGCGATAGGTCGGATTCTGGTTGCCGTTCGCGTCTGTTCCGTGCGCGCGGATCGTAGTCAGCGACGCATCGAACACGCCGAGCGCGCCAGCGATCAGAGCCTTCTTCGCGAGGTAGCACGCGTCCGACACCAGATAGCGCGTGGCGAAATTGTCGGAGCCATCGACAACCACGTCATAGTTTCCGATCAGATCCAGCGCATTGGCCGCGTTCAACCGTACCGCGTGGGTCCGCAGCGCAACATGCGGGTTGAGTGCGAGGATTCTGTCGCCTGCGCTGTCCACTTTCGGACGGCCGACATCCGGCGTGGCATGAATGATCTGGCGTTGCAGATTGGAGAGCGACACCGCGTCGTCATCGACCACCCCGAGGGTGCCGATCCCCGCCGCAGCAAGATACATCAGCGCCGGGGCTCCGAGACCGCCCGCGCCGATCACCAGCACCCGGGCGGCTTTCAGCGCGGCTTGACCGGGACCGCCGACCTCGCGCAACACGATATGGCGCGCGTAGCGCTCCAGTTCTTCAGATGTCAGCATGCTCGTCGTCGTTTCCATCTTGTACGCCGCTTCAGGACCGTCATCGTCCCGGTTATCTCCACGCAAAGATTGAACCGCTGCGCCGCTGTCGCAGACAAACCATCTATGCTTAAGTGCGCTTATTACCAGTTACGAGACCAATCATGAAATTGCCGCTCGTCATTGCCGCGATATTGGCGGCCCTGCCCGGCTCCGCCGCCGCGCAGACGCCGGCCAAGCAGCAGCCGCAGGCCAAGCAGGCGCCCTCGCAGATCAAGCCCAAACCGGTGACGACAGTGCCGATCCGCCCGGCGGTGCAGGCCCCGGTCGATACCGCCAAGGCGATGGAGCAGGCCGAGCGTCTCGCAATCCAGTCGGATCTGGCCTGGGTCAGCCTCTACAACGGCGCCATCAATGGCGAGGCCAGTGACCGAATGGTGGCCGCCATCAAGGCCTTCCAGAAGGATCATGGCGCCAAGGAAACCGGTGTGCTGAACGCGCAGGAACGCAGCACGCTAGGTGCGGCTGCGAAAAAATCGCAGGACAATGTCGGCTGGAGGATCGTCAGCGACGCGACCAGCGGTGCGCGCATCGGCCTGCCATCGAAACTGGTGCCGCTGATCGTCAGCGACGTGAATGGCACCAAATGGTCCTCCGCCACCGGCACCATCCAGATCGAATACGCACGCCGCAAGGAAGCCGGCGCAACCACCGCGACAGTCGCCGCCAGCGAGAAGAAACTGAACGCGCGCAAGGCTGACTACAGCGTGGTGAAACCGGAGTTCTTCGTGCTGTCGGGATCGCAGGGCCTGAAGAAATTCTATATTCGCGGTCAGACGCGGAACGACGAAGTCCGCGTTCTCACCATCCTCTACGATCAGGCCACCGAAGGCACCATGGTTCCGGTCACGGTGGCGATGTCGAGCGCCTACAATCCATTCCCCGGCAACGGCGTCGCGCAGATCAGTCCGCCGCGCAAGAAGGTCGAATACTCCACCGGCATCATTGCCAGCGCCGACGGCGCGATTGTCGCGGACCGTCAGGCGACCGACGGCTGCATGACCATTGCCGTGCCGGGATACGGCAACGCGACCCGCATCGCGGATGACGAAGCACGCGAGCTGGCGTTGCTGCGCATCTACGGCGCGACCGGGTTGAAGCCGCTGGCGATAGCCAACAATGGCGCGACAAAACCCAATGTGAGCATCATCGGCATTTCCGATCCGCAGAACCAGGGCGGACGCAATGCCGTGACCAGCGTTGCTGCCGTTGCCGCGCCCGTGGGCACCGACATGACGCTGTCGCCCGAGCCCGCCGTTGGTTTCTCCGGCGCGGCTGCCGTCGACAGCGACGGTAAATTCGCAGGGCTGGCGCGGCTCAAACCCGCAATCGTGGTGGGGCCAACGGGCACGCCGCTGCCATCGCAAGCAGTGCTTGTTTCTGCCGATTCGGTGCGCGAGTTTCTGAAGGCGAAAAATGTGACGCCGGCATCTGGCGCGTCCGATACCAAGGCATCGGTGCTGCGGCTGGTCTGCGTTCGGAAGTAACTACATCACTTCTGGCAGGTCGGACACCAGAACGTCGAGCGGCCGTTCTGGGTGAATCTCTTCACCGTGCCTTTGCACTTCGGCGTCTTGCAGGGTTCGCCTTCGCGGTCATAGACCAGAAACGAATGCTGGAAATACCCAAGCTCACCGTCGGTCTGGCGATGATCGCGCAGCGATGAGCCGCCCGCCTTGATCGCGGCATTCAGCACGGTGTGAATTGAACTGACCAGACGCTTGGCATGATCGGTGGGGCCACCTTTGCGATCGGCCAATGTCGAGGCCTGCCGTTTCGGCGACAAATGCGAGCGAAACAGCGCCTCGCAGACATAGATGTTTCCGAGGCCTGCCACCACGCGCTGATCGAGCAGCGCAGCTTTCAGTGACGTTTTCTTGCCGGCGCAGGACTGCGCCAGCATCGCGGCATCGAATTCGTTGCCGAGCGGTTCGGGTCCCAGACCACGCAGCAGGGGCTCCGCTTCCATGTCCGTGCGCGGCACTATTTTCATGTAGCCGAAGCGGCGCGGATCGTTGAACGAGATCATCGCGCCGGACGCCATGTGAAACACCACATGATCGTGGGTCCGGTTCTCGCTGCGCGGATAGTGAAAGTCGCCCGGTGTGCTCTCGCCCTCGGGAAGTATCACGCGGAACGAGCCGGACATGCCGAGATGCATCAGCAGCACGTCGCCGCTCTCCATGTCGGCCATCAGGTATTTCGCACGCCGGCCGAGGCCGCTGACCACCTTGCCCTCAAGACGCGCGACAAAATCCTTTTGAAACGGAAATCGCAAGCCCTCGCGGCGGGTCTCGACGCGCGCGATCCGCTGCCCCTCCATCACCGGCTGCAGGCCGCGCCGAACGGTTTCGACCTCGGGCAGTTCAGGCATCGGGCATGCTCACGCCGAGGCCTTGTCAGCTTCGCTGAAGGTGATGTGATTGGAGAACGGATCGTACACGGTCAAAGTGGTCGCGCCCCACGGCTGCTTCTCGAGGCCCGGGCGCATATAGTTGTAACCTTTTGCCGCAAGTTCGGCGTGGTACTCGGCAACGCCAACAGTATCGACGGTGATATGCACGCCCGGCGAGCCATCGCCATGATGCTCACTCAGATATAGCTGGATCCCGCCCCGCGAGATTCCCATGAACAGCGGCAGACCCGGCTCGAAACGGTGCTCGAAATCGGGCTTGAATCCGAGATAATCGAAATAGAATTCGCGCGCTTTGGCGATATCGAACATCCGCAGAATTGGAATAACTCGGCTGAATTCGATCGGCATCGGCGGCCCCTCAGGTTGCGCATTAACCTTGACGCCATGCAGCCTCAGGCTCGCGCTTTCCGACAGGGTATGTAGCGCGCTGCGGCGCGACACGCTATGGTCCCGCCGCAAAAAGCCGCCTGGATTGGATGAGTATGGAACGGCCTGACGGAACGACGCATTTCGGCTTCCGGGATGTGGAGCTTGGCAAGAAGCAGACGCTGGTGAACGAGGTGTTTCACAGCGTGGCGAAGCGCTACGACCTGATGAACGACCTGATGTCCGGCGGCATGCACCGGCTCTGGAAAGAGGCGATGATTACCGCGCTCAACCCGCCACGCTCCGATGCGCCATTTGCGCTGCTCGATGTGGCCGGCGGCACCGGCGATATTTCCTTCCGCGCAGCCAAGGCCGCAGGCCACGGATTTCAGGCCACCGTCTGCGATATCAACGGCGAGATGCTAGCCGTCGGCCGCGAACGCGCGGTGGCGCAGCATCTCGATCATCAGGTGTCGTTTGTCGAAGGCAATGCCGAAGCCTTGGCCTTCCCGGACAAGAGCTTCGACGCCTACACCATCGCTTTCGGCATCCGCAATGTACCGCGGATTCCGCTGGCGCTCAGCGAGGCCTATCGCGTGCTGAAACCGGGCTCGCGGTTTCTGTGCCTGGAATTCTCGTCCGTCGATGTGCCCGGCCTCGATCGGATCTACGATCTGTTTTCGTTCAATGTGATCCCGCGGCTTGGCCGCGCGGTCACCGGCGACGCCGAGTCCTATCGCTATCTGGTCGAATCGATCCGGCAATTTCCAAAACCCAATGCCTTCGCCGACATGATCCAAGCCGCAGGTTTCTCCCGCGTCAAATACGACGTCATGTCCGGCGGCATCGTCGCGCTCCATTCAGGCTGGCGTTTGTGATCTCTGCCATCACTCATACCCTGAGACTGGCGCGCGCAGGTTACGTGTTCGCGCGCGAAGGCGTTTTCGGCTTCGCCGATCCATCCACCATGCCGCCGCAGGCGCAGTTCGCGGTCCGCATGGCGCGGCTGATCGAGCGGCGCGGCGCGGTCACGAGCGGACGGCTGTCCCGCGCACTGACTCGGCTTGGCCCAACTTACGTCAAGCTCGGCCAGTTTCTCGCCACCCGTCCCGACGTGGTTGGCGTCACGATGGCGCGCGATCTTGAGAATCTGCAGGATCGTCTGCCGCCGTTTCCGCAAGCGCAGGCCGAAGCCGTGGTCGCCGACGCCTTCGAGAGGCCTGTGGCACAGGTGTTTGCGAGCTTCGGCGAATCGGTCGCCGCCGCATCCATCGCGCAGGTGCATCGCGCCGAAGTCGAGAAAGACGGCGTCCGCAAGACGGTCGCGGTGAAGGTGCTGCGACCCAACGTTGGCGGCCGCTTCCGTCATGATCTCAGCGATTTCATGTTCGCGGCGCGAAAGATCGAAGCGGTTTCGTCCGAAGCGCGGCGGCTGCGTCCGATCGAGATCGTCGATACGCTGGCGCGCACGGTGGCGATGGAAATGGATCTGCGGCTGGAAGCGGCCGCGCTCTCGGAGATGGCGGAGAACACCCGCGAGGATCATGATTTCCGCGTGCCGTCGGTGGATTGGGATCGCACCAGCCATCATGTGCTGACGATGGAGTGGATCGACGGCATCGCGCTGAACGATCGCGCCAAACTCGAGGCCGCGCAGATCGACCTGCCGGATCTCGGCCGCAAGGTGATACAGAATTTCCTGCGGCACGCGCTGCGCGACGGCTTCTTCCACGCCGACATGCATCCAGGCAACCTGTTCGTCGACGACACCGGACGGCTGGTCGCGGTCGATTTCGGCATCATGGGACGACTCGGCCTGAAGGAGCGGCGCTTCCTTGCCGAGATTCTGCTGGGCTTCATCACGCGCGACTATCGCCGCGTCGCCGAAGTGCATTTCGAGGCGGGCTATGTCCCCGCGCATCATTCGGTGGAGAATTTCGCGCAGGCCATCCGCGCCATTGGCGAGCCAATCCACAACCGCGCCGCCGACGAAATCTCGATGGCGAAGCTGCTGTCGCTGCTGCTTGAAGTGACCGGCCTGTTCGATATGCGGACGCGGCCTGAGCTGATCATGCTGCAAAAGACCATGGTGGTGGTGGAAGGCGTGGCGCGGGGTTTTGACCCCAAGCTCGACATCTGGACCACCGCCGATCCCGTGGTGCGCGAATGGATTGCCCGCAACCTCGGGCCGCTCGGTCAGATCGAGGGCGTGGTGCACGGCGCGGGCGACCTCGGCAAGGTGCTGGCCGGGCTGCCGGCGATTGCCGCGCGGTCGGTCGCTGTGCTGAACCAGTTCGACCAGATGACCCGCGACGGGCTGGTACTGTCGCCCGAGACCGTCGAGGCCATCGGCAAAGCCGAAGCCAGACGCAACCGCTGGCAGACGGCTGCGCTGTGGGTGATCGCGCTGACGTTTATCGGTATTCTCTGGTCCATCCGCTAAAATGATCGCATTGCAGTCATGATTTGATTGCATTGCCATCATTTGCTATGAACTGCTCATCTCGGAGCATGCCATGGCCAGCCTGACCGTCCGCAAACTCGATGAAGCCCTCAAGGCCAGCCTCCGGCTACGCGCCGCCAGGGCCGGCCGCTCGGTCGAGGACGAGGTGCGGATGATCCTGCGGGAGGCCGCCGAGACAGAAGCACCGGCCAAAGCCCTGCCCGGCCCCGCACGAAACACTCCGGCCCAGCTGCACCGAACCCGCACGCATTCAGCCACGGAGCTTCCCCGGGTCACGCTCATCATCGGCGGCGGTATCGCCGCCTACAAGGCGCTCGACCTGATCCGCCGCCTGAAGGAGCGCGGCATCCATGTCCGCTGCGTGATGACACGCGCCGCGCAGCAGTTCGTAACCCCGCTCACAGCCGGGGCGCTGGCGGACGAGCGCTGCTACACGGACTTGTTCGATGCCCAGAGCGAGTTCGACGCCGGACATATTCGCCTCGCCCGCGATACCGATCTGATTATTGTCGCACCCGCCACCGCCGACCTGATGGCCAAGATGGCGCAGGGCCAGGCCGATGATCTCGCCACCGCGATCCTGCTGGCCACCAACCGTCCGGTGCTGGTCGCGCCTGCGATGAACCCGCTGATGTGGGCCAATGCCGCGACCAAGCGCAATGTCGCGCAGCTCGCGCGCGACGGCGTCAGTTTCATCGGCCCGAATTCCGGCGAGATGGCGGAGGCGAATGAGGCCGGCGTCGGGCGCATGTCCGAGCCGACCGAAATTGCCGTCGCAGCCGAGGCGATGCTGCGCCCGCCGCAAACAGGACCTCTTGCGGGGAAAAAGATTCTCATCACCGCGGGGCCGACCCACGAGCCGATCGATCCGGTGCGCTACATCGCCAACCGCTCTTCCGGCAAGCAGGGTTTTGCCATTGCCGCGTCCGCCGCTGAGACCGGCGCGGAAGTGACGCTGATCTCAGGCCCGGTCGATCTTGATGATCCCGCCGGTGTCCGCGTCATTCGTGTGGAATCCGCTCGCGACATGCTGGCGCAAGTGGAACGTGCGCTGCCGGTGGACATCGCGATTTTCGCCGCCGCCGTGGCCGACTGGCGCGTTGCCAATGCCGGTGCGCAGAAAATCAAGAAGACCGCAGGCGGCATGCCACAGCTAGCATTGGTCGAAAACCCCGACATTCTGGCGACGATCTCGAAACTCAAGCAAAACCGGCCTCAACTGGTGATCGGCTTCGCGGCCGAGACCCAGAATCTGATCGAGAACGCGACCTCGAAGCTGAAACGCAAGGGTTGCGACTGGATCGTCGCCAACGATGTCTCGCCCGCCTCCGGCGTGATGGGCGGGGATCGCAACACCGTCCATGTTCTCACGCTGGATAAATCAGACATCGCGGTTGATTCCTGGCCGGTGATGACGAAAGAGGAAGTCGCCGACGCCCTTGTGGCGAAAATCGCCGAGACCATTGCATGACCCCGAAAAGTGGGAACCGGTTTTCGGAAAAGGTCATGCCCAAGAATAGGGCTTAAGAAAGCATCCGAATGACATCCGCCATCACCGTCGAGGTTCAATGCCTGCCCCACACCGAGGGCCTTCCACTACCCGCCTATCAGTCCGCGCATGCTGCAGGTCTCGACCTGCTGGCGGCGGTTCCCGAGAGTCAGCCGCTGACGATGCAGCCCGGGCAACGCGCTCTGGTGCCGACCGGCCTTATGATCGCCGTGCCGCCGGGCCATGAGGCGCAGGTGCGGCCGCGCTCCGGTCTCGCATTCAAGCATGGCGTGACCGTTCTCAATTCGCCGGGAACCGTCGACGCCGACTATCGCGGCGAAGTTTCAGTGCTTTTGATCAATCATGGCGACGAGCCATTCACGATCCGGCGCGGTGAACGCATCGCCCAGCTTGTCATCGCGGCAGTGACACAGGCAAATCTGGTGGTGGTCGCATCGCTGTCGTCCACCGATCGGGGCAGCGGCGGATTTGGTTCCACCGGACGGTAAATCGATCCCTCGCGAGGGGCGAATCGCACCGCACAATCGCTCGTCCAGCCATTATTTTGCAGCGCGATTCACGTTCACGGTCTGGACTCTTACCCGGCGACTCCTCTTGAGGATATTGTCGTTCGATTCGTGTGCGGGCGGTTGGGATAGATCATGTCAGGCGTGATCGAGGGGATGCGGCGGACCTTGCTGTCGTGCACTTCGATTGTGCGCGGAGGCGCGGTTGGCCTTGGTGCGGCGGCCCTGTTCGGTATCGCGCCAGCATTCGCGCGCGACGGCTTCATCGACACTACATTGTCGCTGTTTGCAAACCTCGACCGGCAGGAAATTGCAGCACTCAGCGTCGCGGCAGCCGTGCTGGGATTTTCAGTGGTCTCGGCGATCCTGCTGATGCGCACCCGGCTTCGCGCGGCACGCATCGAATCCCGTCTGCTGTCGGACAACCAGGCGCTCCAGCTCGAGGTGGATCGTTTTCGCGCGCTGCTGTTCGCCGAGCCGCAGGTTCTGATCTCATGGGCCGCCGGCGAAGATCGTCCTGACATCAGCGGCGACGTGGCGTTGCTGATGCCGCACGGCACGGACCATTTCAATCCGCAGCGAATTCTTGCGTTCGGAAGCTGGCTGCTTCCCGAGCAGGCGCTCACGATGGATCACGCCGTCGACAAACTGCGCGAGGCGGGTGAAGGCTTCCAGCTCAATCTCACCACCGCAGCGGGCCGCACCATCGAAGCGATGGGACGCGCCATCGGCGGGCAGGCCATCGTCCGGATTCGCGAGCTGTCCGGCGTGCGGATGGAACTCGCCGAGATCAACATCCGGCACAATCAATTGCTGGAAGAAACCGGCGCGCTTCGCGCTTTCGCCGCCGCCGTTCCGTTGCCGGTATGGGCACGCCGCAGCAACGGCACGCTCAACTTCGCCAACGCCGCCTATGCGCGGGCAACCGATGCAGCTTCGATCGCCGATGCGATTGAGCGCAATCTCGAACTGCTCGACCATGACGATCGCGCCACCATGGCGCGCACGCTCGCGGAGAGGAACGTCTTCGAGGCGCGCGTGCCGGTCGTCACCGGCGGCCAGCGCCGCATCCTCGATATTCATGCGCTGAACGTGGCAGGCGGCAGCGCCGGGATCGCGGTTGATGCAACGGAAGCCGCCAGCCTGCGCGCGTCGCTGGAGCGGATGGCGGAAGCCCACCGCCGCATGCTCGATCAGCTCTCGTCCGGCGTGGCGGTATTCGACGCCGCGCGGCGCCTGACTTTCTACAACGATTCCTACCGCCGGCTCTGGGACTTCGATCGCGCCTTTCTCGACGACAACCCCGACGATTCAAGCGTCCTCGACCGGCTGCGCGTCGCGCGCAAGATCCCCGAACAGCCGGACTTCCGCGCCTGGAAGAACAAACTGTTCGAAGCCTATCGCGCCATCGAACCGGCGAAAGACACCTGGTATCTGCCGGACGGCCGCGCGCTCAGCGTCGTCACCGCGCCAAATCCGGAAGGCGGCGTCACCTATCTGTTCGATGACGTCACCGAGAGCCTGAAGCTGGCGCGGCAGAACGACGGCCTGATCCGCGTCCAGCGTGAAACGTTGGATAACCTGTCGGAAGCCGTCGCCGTGTTCGGCAGCAACGGCCGCGCGCAACTGTTCAATCCGCCGTTCGCACGCATGTGGAAGCTGTCTCCCGAAGCACTGGCGCGGCAACCGCATATCGAAACCATCGAGCAGTTGTGCCGGCCTTTGTTCGATGACAACGCGACGTGGCAGACCCTGCGCGCGGCAATTACCGGCATCGACGACCGGATTTCCGTTCCGCTCAAGCTCGAGCGCAAGGACGGCAGCGTGATTGACTGCACCACAATGCCGCTGCCCGACGGCGCCACCATGCTGACCTTCCAGGATGTCACCGACACCGTGAATGTCGAGCGCGCTCTCCGCGAGCGCAACGAAGCGCTGGAAGCCGCCGACCAGATGAAGGTCGATTTCGTTCACCACGTATCCTACGAATTGCGTTCGCCGCTCACTACCATCATCGGCTTCGCGCACTTCCTCAGCGATCCGTCGACCGGGCCGATGACGCTGAAGCAGAGCGAGTACCTCAGCTACATCACGACCTCGACCAACGCGCTGCTGGCCATCATCAACAACATTCTCGATCTCGCCACCATTGATGCCGGCGCGATGACGCTCAATCTCGGGCCGGTGGACGTGCAGAAGACCGTCTCGGATGCGACTGCCGGCATTCAGGACCGGCTTGCCCGCGAACAGATCCGGCTTGATGTCGAGATTGATCCGGCGATCGGCGACTTCGTCGCCGACGAGCGCCGCATCGTCCAGGTGCTGTATAATCTGCTGGCCAACGCGGTCGGCTTCTCGCCGCAAAACAGCACCGTGACGCTGCGCGCCCGCCGTAACGATGCAAGCGTGGTTTTCTCGGTATCAGACTCCGGACCCGGCATTCCCGAAGAGGTCAGGGACAAGGTGTTCGACTGGTTCGAAAGCCACGCCAACGGCTCGCGCCATCGCGGCGCCGGATTGGGCCTGTCGCTGGTTCGCTCGTTCGTCGAACTGCACGGCGGCAAGGTCCATGTCGACTCGGTCGTCGGCAAGGGCACGACAGTGATCTGCGAATTTCCCGTCGATCAGACTTATCGCAATGCCGCTGAATGACCGATCCTTCGACATTCCATGTCGCACTGGCGAATGAGGCCGCAACCGGCCAGTTGATGGCGGATCTAGCGCTGCTGATCAGTGCAGGCGATGTCATCACCCTGTCGGGCGATCTCGGCGCCGGCAAAACCGCTGCCGCGCGCGCGCTGATCCGGTATCTCGCAGAGGACGACGAACTGGAAGTGCCGAGCCCCACATTCACGCTGGCACAGACTTACGACCTTCCGTCGTTTCCGCTGCTGCATGCCGATCTCTATCGCGTCAACGATCCCGATGAACTGGAAGAAATCGGATTGTCGCCACTGCCCGATGGGACGGTGGCATTGATCGAATGGCCGGAGCGCGCACCAAGCATGCTGCCGCCTGACCGGATCGACATCGCGTTCAGCCACCGGCCGTCACTCGGCACCAGTGCGCGCGCTGCGGAGATCTCAGGATTCGGCAAACTGGCTGCGAAGGTCGAACGTCTGGCCGCGCTTCGGCGCTTTCTCGAACTCGCAGGCAGTCTCGACGCCAGGCGGCAGCGCATGCCGGGCGATGCCTCGACGCGGTCCTACGCGCGGCTGATCAAGAACGACCAGTCGACCATTCTGATGAATTCACCGCGCCGTCCCGACGGCCCGTCGCTGTATGACGGCAAGTCCTACAGCGAGGCGGTCCATCTCGCCGAAGACGTCAAGCCGTTCGTCGCCATCGCCAATGGATTGCGCGAACGCGGCTATTCGGCGCCCGCGATCCATCATGCCGACCTGGATAAAGGCTTTCTCATCACCGAGGACTTCGGCCGCGCCACCTTCGTTGAAGGCGATCCGCCCAAACCGATCGTCGAACGCTACCAGACCGCGGTCGATATGCTGGCGGCGTTTCATCGCGAGCAATTGCCGGACGTGCTGCCTCTCGCGCCGCACCTCGATTACGTCATCCCGCCGTTCGACGACGACGCGATGATGATCGAGATCGGCCTGATGCTGGAATGGTATCTGCCCGACAAGGGCGTGACCCTGTCCAGCAACATGCAGGCGGACTTCCTGCTGATCTGGCGCGATCTGCTGGCAAAGCTCGCCGACACTCCGAGAACCTGGATGTTGCGCGATTTCCATTCGCCCAACCTGATCTGGCTCGAACACCGCAAGGACATTGGCCGCGTCGGCATTCTCGACTTTCAGGACACCGTGATGGGTCCGGCGGCCTACGATCTCGTCTCGCTGTTGCAGGACGCCCGGCTCGACATCCCCGAGAAAATCGAGATCGCGATGCTGACCCGCTATGCCGGTGAGCGGCGGGCCGCCGACGCCAGCTTCGATCCGGCCGCCTTCGTCCAGCAATATGCCATCATGTCGGCGCAGCGGAACACACGGCTGCTGGGTACCTTCGCACGGCTGAACCGGCGGGACGGCAAGCCACAATACCTGCGGCATCAGCCCCGAATCTGGACGTATCTCAACCGGGCCCTCGCCCATCCGTCGCTTGAGACCTACCGGGAATGGTGCACGGCCCATGTCCCGCCGCCGAGGGACCTAGGCAAAGCCGCCACTTGAAGGCGTTGCCTTTACCGGTTGTTAGCCAGCCAGCACGTAATTTGGGTTCCGACGACTGTGCGGCGCGCAGCCCCGGCGATGCAACGCACGACATCGAAGCAGCGAGCGGAGTACAATTCATGGCAACGGAACGACGCGTGGGCGACCGCGTGGTTTTCGAGCGCGGTTTTGCAGCTCACCTGATGGGCATTGACGGAACATGGCGGCGCAACTGTCTGGTCGAGGATATTTCCGAGACCGGTGCGAAGCTGACCGTCGAAGGCTCGGTCGAAGGCCTGAACCTCAAGGAATTCTTTCTGCTGTTGTCATCGACCGGCCTGGCATACCGCCGCTGCGAACTGGCCTGGGTCAATGGCGAGCAGATCGGCGCGGGCTTCCTGAAGCCGGATGCCAAGAAAAAGCCTGCACGCCGCTCTGCCGGCTCGCAGATTGTGGAAGTCTGATATCACGCCGGGTGGCCGGAACCGCCGCCCAAAACTTGAGTCGTACCGTCGTCACAAAGTGCGACTACAGCCTGAGCCGCCGGCGCGCGGCGCCGATTCGGATGCTATGCTCGGCATCTGCCAGACCTCACGGTCGGCCCTGCCAAGGGCTGCCGCGGACCAGTTGAGATAAACGCGCCGATGCCCACCAAACCCGTCTCTGCCATGGTTCTCGCCGCCGGTCTCGGCGTTCGGATGCGGCCGCTGACGGACAAAATGCCGAAGCCGCTGGTTTCGGTCGCCGGAAAGCCGCTGCTCGATCACGTGCTCGACCGGCTCGCCGAAGTCAGCGTGACCACCGCCGTGGTCAACGTGCATTATCTCCCCGACCAGATCATCCAGCATGTCAAAGGCCGGACGGCCCCGCGCGTCGTCATCTCCGACGAACGCGACGTCGTGCTTGGCACCGGCGGCGGCGTTGTGAAGGCATTGCCCTTGCTTGGCGATGCGCCGTTCTACCATCTGAACGCCGACACGATGTGGGTCGACGGCGTGCAGTCAAACCTGCTCCGCCTCGCAGAGGCGTTCGATCCGGCGCGGATGGACATCCTGCTGCTGATGGCGCCGACCTCGCACAGCATCGGCTATTCCGGCTGCGGCGATTACGCCATGCTGCCGGACGGCGCGCTGCGCAAGCGCAAGGAGCATCAGGTGGTGCCGTTCGTCTATGCCGGCGCCGCCATCATGTCGCCCGCGATCTTCAAAAACGCGCCGGCCGGCGAATTCTCCCTGACCAGGATATTCGACGCCGCCAACGAACAGGAACGGCTGTTCGGATTGCGGCTCGATGGCCTGTGGATGCACGTTGGAACGCCCGACGCAGTGCAGGCGGCCGAAGAAGCGCTGCTCGCCAGCGTCGCCTGAAGCCGCGTCAAGACTCCCCTCGTCCACCCTCCGCGTGCCATGATGCCGCCGATTGCGAATCGGATAGTTCATGCGCGTTTTCAACGTTCCCCCGTCTGCGCCGTTTCTCCGCACGGTCATTGCAGCGCTTGTCGACGGCCGGCTCGTCGAGGGATTTGACGCGCGCACAAATCCGGAGCGATTGGCCGATGTCACGCTGTATCTGCCGACCCGCCGCGCGGGCCGCATGGCGCGGGAGGTGTTTCTGGATGTGCTGCAAACCGATGCCGTGGTGTTGCCGCGCATCGTCGCGCTCGGCAGCGTCGATGAGGACGAACTGGAGTTTTCCGACGACGGGCTGCTCGGCGGCCCGGACGCATCCCTGCTTCCGCCAAAACTGGATGATCTCGAACGCAGACTGACCTTGGCGAAGCTGGTGGCAGCCTGGGCCAAGCTTCAGCCGTCGTCGCTCGTCGTCGGCAGTCCTGCTTCGACACTGGCACTCGCGGGCGATCTGGCGCGGCTGATGGACGATATGGTGACGCGCGGCGTCGGCTGGGATGCACTCGACGGCATCGTGCCGGATGACCTTGATATCTACTGGCAGCATACGCTGAAGTTTCTCAAGATCGCGAAAGACACATGGCCGGACTATCTGAGAACCATCGATCGCATCGAGCCGGCCGCGCGCCGCGACATGCTGATCGCGGCGGAAGCGAAGCGGCTCAGGACGCGGCAAAAGGGCCCGGTGATCGCCGCAGGCTCGACAGGCTCGATGCCGGCGACGGCAACGTTCCTGCATGCTATCGCACAACTTCCACAAGGCGCGGTGGTGCTACCCGGTCTCGACGCCGACCTCGACGACGCGGCGTGGGACTCAATCGGCGGCGCCGTAGCGGCCGGCGATCTCGTTGCGACACCCACGGCATGGAGTCATCCTCAGGTCGCGCTGCACGGATTGCTCGCGCGGTTCGGTATCAAGCGGCGCGACGTCGAGCCGCTGGCGGTGCCTGCTTCCTATGGCCGCGAGGTGCTTGCGTCCGAGGCGATGCGTCCCGCGACATCGAGCGAGCAATGGCACGCACGGCTTGGCGACAAGTCGGTCGCGCAGCGTATCGCCTCCGGCATGGAAGGTGTGGCTCTGATCGAAGCCGCCAATCCCGAGATGGAATCGCTGGCGATCGCCGTGGCAATGCGCGAGGCGCGCGAAAAGAATCTCACCGCCGCACTGGTGACGCCGGATCGCGCGCTGGCGCGCCGCGTGATGGCATCGCTCGATCGCTGGAAGCTCGAATACGACGACTCCGGCGGCGATTCCCTGATGGACACGCCGGCCGGTATTTTCGCGCGGCTCGCGGCGCAAACGGTCGCCGAAGAATTAGCGCCTCCGGCGTTGCTGGCGCTGCTCAAACACCCGCTGTTCAGGCTCGGTCACGCGCCAGGCACCCTTGCAAAGACCATCGGCGACCTCGAGCTGGCCCTGCTGCGCGGGACGCGGCCTGCACCCGGAAGCGCCGGGCTGAAGCACGACCTTGCGGCCTTGCGCAACGGCATCACCGAGTTGCATCACGCCGATCCACGGCGAAAACTAACCGACGCCGATCTCGTTGCGGTCGAACGACTGATCGAACAATTGTCCGCTGCGCTGTCGCCGCTCGAAGAGATCAGGCGCGGCAAGCCGCATGACCTCACCGATTATGCCGCGCGCCATTACGATATCATCAAACGCCTGTCTGCCGACGACACCGGCCTCCTCGTTGCTTTCGACGGTCCCGACGGCAATGCGCTGTCGAAAGCATTCGACGATCTGTTTCAGGCGAACGCGTCCACCGATGGCGACAAGCCGCAGCCGAGCGGACTGGTCCTCGTCCTTAGCGACTATCCGGATGTGTTCCAGACCGCTTTCGGCGATCGCATTGTGCGGCGACCGCAACTGGCGGCATCGCGGCTTCGCATCTACGGCCCGCTCGAAGCCCGCCTCACCGAATGCGATCGCGTTATTCTCGGCGGACTTGTCGAAGGCGTGTGGCCGCCCGCGCCGCGCATCGATCCGTGGCTGAGCCGTCCGATGCGGCATCAACTCGGCCTCGATCTGCCCGAGCGGCGCATCGGACTGTCGGCGCATGATTTCGCGCAGTTGCTCGGCACGCGAGAAGTCATTTTATCGCGGGCCGCAAAGGTCGGCGGCGCGCCCGCAGTGGCCTCGCGCTTCCTGCACCGGCTCGAAGCCGTCGCCGGTACAGATTCCTGGACGCGTGCCACCGACAAGGGTGCAACCTATGTCCGCTACGCCAATGAACTCGACCGGCCGCAGAGCGTCGCGCCCGCGCCGCGGCCGGAGCCAAAGCCGGATGTCGCGCTGCGTCCGCTCAGGATGTCGGTCACCGAAATCGAAGACTGGCTGCGCGATCCCTATACTATCTACGCCAAGCGCATTCTCAGACTGACGCCGCTCGATCCGGTAGACATGCCGTTGACCGCGGCCGATCGCGGCTCCGCGATCCACGAAGCGCTGGGCGAATTCACCGGCCGGTTTGCAACCGACCTGCCGGACGACATTGCCGATGCCTTGCGGAAGATCGGCGACAAGCACTTCGCGCCGTTGATGGAGCGCCCCGAGGCGCGTGCGCTGTGGTGGCCGCGATTCTTGCGCATCGCCGACTGGTTTGCGGGATGGGAAGCGCGGCGGCGGCTGGACGTCTCCCGCGTCGACGCCGAAATCCGGGGCGAGATTCCCATCCAGCTCGGCAACGGCCGGACATTCGTTCTCTCGGCCCGCGCCGATCGCATCGAGCATCGCGCCGATCGCACTTACGCCATTCTCGATTACAAGACCGGTCAGCCCCCCAGCGCCAAGCAAGTGCGCCTCGGCCTCTCGCCTCAATTGACGCTGGAAGGCGCGATCCTGCGCAAGGGCGGATTCGAAACCATTCCTGCGGGCTCCTCGGTCAGTGAACTGGTCTATGTCAGGCTCAGCGGCAACAATCCGCCCGGCAGGGCAACCGTTCTTGAACTGAAGATCAACAAGAGCGATCCGCCGCAGCCGCCTGATGATGCCGCCGACGAAGCCCTGCAAAAGCTCGAAACTCTGATCCGCACGTTCGAGAACAAGGATACGCCCTATCGCTCGGTCGTGCTGCCGATGTGGGAAAACCGCTACGGCAACTACGACGACCTGGCGCGCATCAAGGAATGGTCGGCCATCGGCGATGGACAAGAGGACATCGAATGAGCTCGCCTCGCCCCGATATTCCCGACGCCGTGCGCGACGCGCAGGCGCGCGCATCGAATCCGGAAGCGTCAGCCTTCGTCGCGGCCAACGCCGGATCGGGTAAGACCCACGTGCTGGTCAATCGCGTCATCCGTCTGCTGCTCAACGGCGTGCCGCCGGAGAAAATTCTCTGCATCACCTTCACCAAGGCGGCGGCAGCCAACATGGCGCAGCGCGTATTCGAGACGCTCGGCCGCTGGGTCACGCTGCCCGATCGGCAACTGGATGAAGCGATCCGCACCGTGGGCGCGCCGCTCAACCCCAACACTCGGCTGCGTGCACGCAAATTGTTCGCAAGCGCGCTGGAGACCCCCGGCGGGCTGAAGGTTCAGACCATTCACGCGCTCTGCACCCGGCTGCTGCAGCAGTTTCCGTTCGAGGCCAATGTCCCCGCGCGTTTCTCGGTGCTCGATGACCGCGACCAGAACGACATGATGGAGCGCGCCAATCTTGCGGTCCTGCTGGAAGCGGCCCGTGCGCCGACCAGCGAGACGGGACGCGCACTCAACATCGCCATGTCCACCGCCGCCGATGTGACCTTCAAGGATGTGGTGCGCGAGGCCTGTCTCAGCCGCGACCACTTCATGGAATGGTCCGACAGCACTGGCAGCCTTGACGCGGCGATGACGCAGATCACGGCTGCGCTGGGGGTCAGCGCCAGTGAACGCATTGAGGATATCGAACGCGAGATCGTCGATGGGCCGAATCTGCCGCGCCGCGATTGGCCTGCGGTAGCAGCGGCATTCGATGGCGGCAGCGCTGCCGATATTTCTCAGGCCGAACGCTTCCGGATCGCTGATAGCCTGACCGATCGCGCGCAGGTCGAGGCCTATCTCGATGTTTTCCTGACCGAGACCAAAGGCGTCATCGGCCCGCGCAAGACGCTGATGACGAAACCGCTCGCCAAGCTGCAATCGGTGTTCGCGGCGCGGCTGGACGCGGAGCAGACGCGAATCGTCCAGCTGGATGAAAAGCGCCGCGCGGTCATGCAGCGCGACCGCGCTTATGCGCTTCTTGTCATCGCCAGTGCGGTCGCCGCAAACTACCGCCGGGAAAAGCGCGAACGCGGCCTGCTCGATTACAACGACCTGATCGACAAGACCTACGAGATGCTCACCAATGTCTCGTCGGGCTGGGTGCATTTCAAGCTCGACCGCGGCATCGACCATGTTCTGATTGACGAGGCGCAGGACACCAGCCCGCGGCAATGGGACATCATCGAGCGGCTCACCTCGGAATTCACCTCGGGCGCCGGTGCACGCGACGGCATCAAGCGTACGATCTTCGCGGTCGGCGACGAGAAGCAGTCGATCTTCTCGTTCCAGGGCGCAGCACCGCGCGAATTCGACAGCCGCAAGCGCGACATCGAGAAGCGGTTCAAGGGCGCAGGACTGGCCTTCGAACCGGTCTCGTTCAAGCACTCGTTCCGATCCGGCTGGACAATTCTCCAGTCGGTCGACTTCGTGTTCCGCGATCCTGCGATCTACAAGAGCATTCATGCGCTGGAGAACGCGCATCCACTTCACGATGCTCTCAGCGATGCCGCACCGGCCCTGGTCGATCTGTGGGACATCGAATATCCCGACACGCGGGACGATATCGAAGGCTGGCGTGCGGCGTTCGACGCCATCGCAGAAACAAGTCCCGAAGTACGGATGGCGCGACGCATTCAGGCCGAGATCAAGTCGCTGATCGCGGCCCGCACCATGACAGGTCCGCGCGACAGGCGCCGCCCGCTGCGTTATGGCGACATGCTGGTGCTGGTGCGGCGGCGCGGCAGGGCCTTCGACGCCATTATTCAGGCGCTCAAACATGCGGGCCTTCCGGTCACTGGCGCCGACAGGTTGAAGCTCACCGAGCATATCGCGGTCATCGATCTGATGAACCTGGCGGATGCGCTGCTGCTTCCGCGCGACGACCTTGCGCTGGCAACCGCCCTGAAGAGCCCGCTGTTCGGTCTCGATGATGACGATCTTCAGATCCTCGCACCCCATCGCAAGGGCACGCTGCGAGACGCCCTGACCGAACATGCCGAGACGAACGACAGATTGATGGCCGCGCTGAAGCGGCTGGAAGATTGCGAACGGCGCTTCGCCCATCAAACACCCTTCACCTTCTACGCGTGGCTGCTTGGCGGCGATCGCGGCCGCGCACGCATCCTCGCGCGGATGGGCCCTGAAGCCGATGACGCGCTCGACGAGTTTCTCGAACTGGCCCTGACCTATGAGCGGAAAGCGCCCGCCTCGTTGCAGGGCTTCATGGCGTGGCTGCGTGCCGCCGATACCGAGGTGAAACGCGACATGGAAATAGCACGCGACGAGATTCGCGTGATGACCGTGCACGGCGCGAAGGGACTGGAAGCGCCCGTGGTGTTCCTTGTCGACACCACCACCTCGCCGGCGGATACCCAGCGCATGAATCTCATCCGCATGCCGCAAGGCAACGCCGCGCCGAACGCGCCGGCGGTCGTGCTCTGGGCCGGCAAGAAGGCGAACGATCTCCCTGTGGTCGCTGACGCACGCGCCGTCATGAAGGAGGACACCGAGGACGAATACCGGAGGCTGCTGTATGTGGCGATGACGCGTGCGGCGGATCGCCTGATTGTCGGCGGCGTATTACCCGGCAACATGCGCGCTGTCCGCAAACTGTCCTGGTACGACCTCATTCAACAAGGCCTGACGCACCCGGACTTGGGCCTGCAATGTGAAACCATCGAGACGGGTTTCGGGCCGGTGAAGCGCTATTCGCGGCCGGAGGATGTCCAACCGCAGCCAGATACGGCCACGCCGGTTCAGGAAATGCTGGCGCTGGAGCACTTCCCGAACTGGCTGAAAACCGATGCTCCGAGGGAAACGCCTGCGGATTTCCTGCTGCGTCCATCCGATGCCGCGGACAACGATGCCGAAAGTCATGCCAAGGTCACCGACGAAACGCGCCTGGCGCGCGAACGCGCGCTGAGGCGCGGAACGCTGATTCACCGGCTGCTGCAATCGCTGCCGGACGTCGCCCTTGAGCGGCGCGAGGGAGCCGCGCGCGATTTTCTTCAGCGCAATGCGCATCCATGGTTCACGGACGATGAGCGCAATGCGCTGGCGCGGCAGGTCGTGGCGCTGATCGAGACGCCCGCCTTCGCCCCGCTGTTTGCCGAGGGCAGCCGCGCCGAAGTTTCGATCGCGGGCCGCGTCGCCAGACGCGGACGGCCGCCCGCGCTGGTCTCGGGTCAGATCGACCGGCTGGTGGTGACGCCGCATGAGGTGCTGATCGTCGATTACAAGACCAATCACGCCCCGCCGCAGGCCGCCGCCGAGGCGCCGCAGGCCTATGTCCGGCAGCTCGCGCTCTATCGCGATGTGTTGCAGCGGCTGTATCCCGGCCGGCCGGTGCGCTGCGCCCTGCTGTGGACAGAGACAGCCGCCATGATGGAAATCCCGGCCTCCGCGCTGGACGCAGAGCTGCAATCGCTTGTGTCCTGAGTGCCACCCGCCGTCCGACGTTAGTCGCGGTTGGGGGCTAACCCCTTGAATCGGGAGCCATTCCCACAAACGCCCACGCCCAGCCGATGGAACACGTCCCGGTGACCAGCCTTGACCGCGCAAGGGTGCATTCATAGGTTGATCCTACGTTTCAGCGCGCGATTCTCTCAGATCCCCGCGCCTTTCATCCAACGAGGCAGATCACATGAGTGTGGGTAAGGTTTCGGACACCGATTTCGATGCGGAAGTTCTCAAGGCGGACGGCCCGGTGGTCGTCGATTTCTGGGCGGAATGGTGCGGTCCGTGCCGCATGATCGCGCCCGCGCTCGACGAGATCGCCGGCGTCATGGGCGACAAGGTCAAGATCGTGAAGCTCAACGTCGACGAGAGCCCGAAGACGGCTTCGAAATACGGCGTGATGTCGATCCCCACCCTGATGATCTTCAAGGGCGGCGAGATGGCCTCGCGCCAGGTCGGCGCGGCTCCGAAGGCCAAGTTGCAGCAGTGGATCACCGCTGCGGTCTGATCGCGCATTCTAGCGGATATTTAAAACGGCCGGCGAAAGCTGGCCGTTTTTGTTTGGCCGTCTTGCCGAAGCTTTGAGCGATTTTTCGGGTGAGCGTTCTGCATCTATGTGCGATGTCTCCCCACGTCGTCCCCACGAAAGCGCATCTTTCTTCTCCCTCCCCCTTGCGGGGAGGGTGGCGCGCTGAGAGCGAAGCGAACAGCGTGTCGGGTGGGGGTATAATTCCGTACGCTATCTTTCACCCCCACCCCGGCCTCCGCTCCGCTCGGCCGACCCTCCCCGCAAGGGGGAGGGAGTTGTCCTGCATCGTGCAGGACATCCGATTCAATTTTCAAACAGCATGCGCGTGTGGGGCTTGCCCCATTCGCGCCAACGAAAGACGTGCGTCATCGCTCTCGCGCATCATCACGCGAGTTGCTTTCGTCTCGCCCCTCACAACACGAGGGGCTGGAGCGCCGCAAGGCGCACCTTGTGTTTGTTTCGCTTCCGGCATCGCGTGCGAGGCGATGATGTGTCCCGGAAGCGCATCGCCTTGCGGCGCTCCATTGCGGCGATTTTGGGCGAGGGGACCGTACTTCCGGGTGCGGACGGGAGAGCTGATCATCCCTGATCCGGACGGCTTTCGCCGCTTTCATCCACACCGCGTCCAGCCGCGAACGGCAGAGCCACATAGTTGGCCCGGACGGTGACCCCAGCCTCCCGGACGCAACGGGTGCGAACCGTGTGTGCAGGCGCCGCATCCCGCTCCGCTTCAAAGCGCCCTCGAGAAGCGCCCCTCACGAACAGGACGGGTCGAACTTAAGCGCGGTGCAGAGCGCGGGGATGCGTATCCCCATCACGAAATGTTGCAGCGGCTATTCCGAATCTCTCCACGTCGTCCCCGCGAAAGCGGGGACCCATACTCCCTGAGTCATCGACTTGAGAAGGATGCTGGAGCAATCGTCTCGCTATCAATACGGCGTTCGGTGGTTATGGGTCCCCGCTTTCGCGGGGACGACATCGAATGTGTTGAAGCGCTCGACATTCCCTGCCGGCATCCTCCGCTGTCATTCCGGGGCGCGCGTCTGCGCGAACCCGGAATCCACGGCCACTCAGCTACGCCCGCGTGATCCAACCGGTCGCAAGCGCGCTCGCCAAATCCGGATGACCGTTCTGCCGCGCCAGCGCCGCCATCGCATCGTGATCGTAGGGCACATGACGGAAGGTGACATGCCACTGCCCGTCCCGCCGCTCCAGGATCGCGTAGCGCGCATCCGGCGTGCCCGCCTCCATGGCATGCGGAAACGGCACGACATCGCGGTAGCCCGGCGATCCCACGCTGCCGGGATTGACGATCATGCGGCCGTCGCGAAGCTGGACCGCACGCTGGATGTGGGTATGTCCGCACAGGATCAGCGACTGCGCGATACCTGTTGCGGCCTGCGCGATCGTCTCGGCCGGGGACAATCGCACCGCGCCGTCGGGCTGCACGGTTTCGAGCCAGTACGTTTCGTCGCTCAGCGGCGTCGCATGGCAGAGATAAACTGCATCTTCGAACACGCGTGTTGGCGGAACGCCGCGCAGCCAGTCGAGATGGCGCACCTCGAGCTGCGCATGGACGGGACGATCCCATGACCCCATCGCCTCCGACGCCCTGTCGATCAGATAACGATCGTGATTGCCGAGGACATGGACGGCATCGAGAGCCATCAGCATGTCCATCGTCCGCCGCCCGTCGAGCGGCCCGCGCGCCATGTCGCCGAGATTGACGATCTTTTCAATTTGCTGCGCGCGGATATCGGCGATCACCGCTTCCAGCGCGAGATAGTTGCCGTGAACATCCGCAATGGCGGCAAAGCGCATGATGGAAATTCCGTCTACTGCGGCAGCGTTCCGTTTTCCGCCAGCACATGCCCCGCCAGATACAGCGAGCCGGTGATGAGAATGCGCGGCGGCACGTCATAGGCCAGCCTGGCGATGGCGCCCAGCGCGGCCTCGACACTTGCGGCGGTCTCGACCCGCATGCCGAGATGCCGCGCGCTGTCGGCCAGCACATCCGGCGGCATGGCATTGTCCTGATCGGGAATCTTGACCGCGATGATGTGACGGGTCTGTCCGGCAAAATTGGCCAGAAAACCGCCGGCATCCTTGTTACCCATCATGCCTACAACCACCACCAGCGGACGCGACACCCGCTCCTCAAGATCGCCGAGCGCATCGGCCACCACGCGTCCGCCGTCGGGATTGTGACCGCCGTCGAGCCACACCTCGGCGTCCTTTGGCGCGGCATCGACCAGCCTTCCCGATGTCAGCCGCTGCATCCGCGCCGGCCACTCGGCCCGCGCGATGCCCTGCTCGAAGGCGGACGGCTCAAGCTTCAGGGAGCCGATGGCGCGCAGCGTCGCGATCGCGAGCCCGGCATTGTCGAACTGGTGCCGCACGAACAACCGCGGCGCGGACAAATCCAGCAAGCCGCGCTCGTCGGAATAAACCAGCCGTCCGCGCTCGACATTGACATGCCAATCCTGCGTCGCGGCATGCAACGGCGCACGGGCGCGCTTCGCGGCCTGCTCGATGACGGCGGTTGCTTCCGCGGTCTGCTCCGCGCAGACCACCGGAACAGTCTTCTTGATGATACCCGCCTTTTCGGCCGCGATCTTGATCAGCGTGTCGCCGAGGAACTCGATGTGGTCCATGCCGATCGGCGTGATGACGCTGGCCAGCGGCGCATCGATGACGTTGGTGGCGTCGAGCCGGCCGCCGAGGCCGACCTCCAGCAGCACGACGTCAGCCGGATGCCCCGCGAACAACTGGAATGCTGCGGCGGTCTCGATTTCGAAAATCGTGATCGGCTCGCCGCCGTTGACGTGCTCGCAGTGATCGAGCGCGGCACGTAGCTGATCGTCGGTGACGAGGACGCCGCCGCCGGCCTTGCCGAGACGAAAGCGCTCGTTGAACCGCACCAGATGCGGCGAGGTGTAGACGTGAACGCGCAGGCCCGCGGCTTCAAGGATGGCGCGCAGGAACGCCACGGTCGAGCCCTTGCCGTTGGTGCCGGCGACATGGATGACAGGCGGGATTTTCTTCTCGGGATGATCGAGACGCTCTAGGATGCGCCACATCCGGTCCAGCGTGAGATCGATGCGCTTGGGATGCAGCGACGCGAGACGCGCGAGAATGTCGTCGTAGGAGCGCGATGGTTCTCTGGCCGCCGGTGACGTCACGCGGGAGACGCTGCCGCGGGCAAATCGACAGGCAGTGGCGCTGTCCGCGGTTCAAAGCCTTCGGCAGCCGGCGCCTTGGTCAGCAGACGGCAGAGCCGCGCCAGTGTCGCGCGCAGATCATGGCGATGCACCACCATGTCCACCATGCCGTGTTCTTTCAGATATTCGGCGCGCTGGAAGCCTTCGGGGAGCTTTTCACGGATGGTCTGCTCGATCACGCGCGCGCCGGCAAAGCCGATCAGCGCACCCGGTTCGGCGATCTGCACGTCACCCAGCATGGCATAGGAGGCGGTGACGCCGCCGGTGGTCGGATTGGTCAGCACGACAATGTAAGGCTGCTGGACTTCACGCAGCATCTGGATCGCCACCGTGGTGCGCGGCATCTGCATCAGCGAGAGAATGCCTTCCTGCATCCGCGCGCCACCCGAGGCCGCGAAAATGATGAAGGGTGACTTCTTCTCGACCGCGAGTTCGAGGCCTTTCACGACGGCTTCGCCCGCCGCCATGCCGAGCGAACCGCCCATGAAATCGAAATCCTGCACGGCCACCACCGCAGCATTGCCTTCGAGCTTGCCGTAGCCGACCTTCACAGCGTCGTTCATGCCGGTCTTGGTGCGCGCATCCTTGATGCGGTCGGCATACTTCCGCTCGTCGCGGAACTTCAGCGGATCGGGCGTCACTTCGGGAAGCGCCACGTCGTACCAGGTCTCGTTGTCGAAGATCGACTTCAGCCGCGCGGCTGCGCCCATGCGCATGTGATAGTTCGAACCGGGAATCACGAACTGATTCTGTTCGACATCCTTGTAGAACACGAGTTGCCCGGAATCCGGACACTTGATCCAGAGATTCTCCGGCGTTTCGCGCTTGAGGATGCTGCGAATCTTCGGCCGGACAACGTTGGTCAACCAGTTCATGCGTCAAACTCCATGTCCATCGCAGAGCAGGCGATGTGCAAACCCTCTCCCCTTGTGGGAGAGGGCGGCAAGCACCGCGCGAAGCAAGGTGCGAGCCGGGTGAGGGGTTTTTACCTGAGATGAAGAGCCGATACGACCCCTCACCCGCCTCACCGCATAAATGCGGTTCGGCCCCCTCTCCCACAAGGGGAGAGGGAAAAAAGCTATTCCGCCGCCTGTTTTGCGCCGCGCACGCCTTGCGCCAGCGCCGCTGCAAGATCCGCGACCGCCGGAACCGTCTTTGCCGTGGCGCGGCCCTCCGAATCGAGCGTCGCGCGCAGGGCATCGATCAGCGCCGATCCTACCACGGCACCATTCGCCGCCTGCGCGATCCCCCGCGCGGCGTCTGGCGTGCGGATACCGAAGCCGACGCAGACCGGCAACTGGGTATGGCGCTTGATGCGCGCCACTGCGGCGGAGACCTGCGCGGTATCGGCGCTGGCGGAGCCGGTGATGCCGGTGATCGAGACGTAATAGACAAAGCCCGAAGTGTTCGCGAGCACGGCAGGCAGCCGCTTGTCGTCAGTGGTCGGGGTGGCGAGGCGAATGAAATTCAGTCCGGCGTTCATCGCGGGAATGCAGAGTTCGGTATCTTCCTCAGGTGGAAGATCGACAATGATCAGCCCATCGACACCGGCAGATTTCGCATCGGCCAGGAATTTGTCGACGCCGTAGATGTAGATCGGATTGTAATAACCCATCAGCACGATCGGCGTCGCCGCATCATCCTTGCGGAAATCACGCACCACACCGAGTGTCTTCTTCAGCGTGGTGCCGGCCTTCAGCGCGCGCAGGCCCGCCGCTTGAATCGCAGGACCGTCGGCCATCGGATCGGTGAACGGCATGCCGAGTTCGATGATATCAGCGCCCGCCTTCGGCAGCGCCTTGATGATCGCAAGCGAGGTCACCAGATCCGGGTCACCGCACATCACGAAGGTAACGAAGGCCGCGCGGCCTTCCTTCTTCAATTCGGCGAAACGTGTGTCGATGCGCGTGGTCACTTCTTTTTACCTTTGAGAATATCGCCGACCTGCGGCACGTCCTTGTCGCCGCGGCCGGACAGATTGACCACCATGAGGTGATCCTTCGGCCGCTTCGGCGCGAGCTCCATCACTTTCGCAATGGCATGTGCAGGCTCCAGCGCGGGAATGATACCTTCCAGACGCGACAACATCTGGAAAGCCGCGAGCGCCTCGTCGTCGGTCGCCGAGAGATACGTCACGCGGCCGGTCTCATGCAGCCATGAATGCTCCGGACCAATGCCGGGATAATCGAGGCCCGCGGAGATCGAGTGGCCTTCCTGAATCTGGCCGTCGTCATCCATCAGCAGATAGGTGCGATTGCCGTGCAATACGCCCGGCCGGCCGCCCGCGATCGACGCTGCATGCAGATTGGTCAGGCCATGCCCCGCCGCCTCGACGCCAAAAATCTCGATGCCGGGATCGTCGAGGAACGGATGAAACAGGCCCATGGCGTTAGAGCCGCCGCCAATGCAGGCGATCAGCGAATCCGGCAGGCGGCCTTCGGCTTCCTGCATCTGCGCGCGAGTCTCGGTGCCGATGATCGACTGAAAATCGCGCACCATCATCGGATACGGATGCGGACCGGCCACCGTACCAATGCAATAGAACGTGTCCGCGACATTGGTCACCCAGTCGCGCATCGCTTCGTTCATCGCATCCTTCAGCGTGCGCGCGCCGACCTGCACCGGCACAACCTTCGCGCCAAGCATTTCCATGCGAATCACGTTCGGCTGCTGCCGCTCGACGTCGACCGCGCCCATGTAGACGATGCATTCAAGCCCGAAGCGCGCGCACAGCGTGGCGGTCGCGACACCGTGCTGGCCCGCGCCGGTCTCGGCGATGATGCGCTTCTTGCCCATGCGGCGCGCGACCATGATCTGGCCGAGCACGTTGTTGACCTTGTGCGAGCCGGTGTGGTTCAGCTCTTCGCGCTTGAAGTAAATCTTCGCGCCGCCGAGATACTCGGTGAGGCGCTGCGCGAAATACAGCGGCGACGGCCTGCCAACATAGTCCTTCAGGTAGCCGTTCATTTCCTTCTGAAACGCCGGATCAGCCTTGGCGTCGGAATAGGCCTTTTCCAGATCGAGGATCAGCGGCATCAGCGTTTCGGCGACATAACGCCCGCCGAAAATGCCGAAGTGCCCGCGCTCGTCAGGGCCGGAACGGAAGGAATTGGGGAGTTGAACGCTCATACACTGCTCGCAATCGTGGAAGAGGTCACCGCACGCTCCGCCTCACGCGCGGCGCGGATGAAGGCACGGATCATATCGGGGTCCTTGACGCCCGGCGCGCTTTCGACGCCGGACGATACGTCGACGCCATTCGCGCGGGTGACGCGAATCGCCTCAGTGACATTGCCGGCATTGAGCCCGCCGCCGACCATGAACGGGATGGCCAGCTTGATGTTTTCAAGCAGGTGCCAGTCGAACGGCACGCCAAGGCCGCCGGGCCGGGTGGCATCCTTCGGGGCGCGCGCGTCGAACAGGATGCGGTCGGCCACCGCCGCATAGCCCGGAAGCTCCGCGAGATCAGCAGCGGTCGCAACCGACAGCACCTTCATCACCGGCAGTCCGAATTTCTGCTTGATGTCGCGCACCCGCGCGATGCTCTCGGAGCCGTGAAGCTGCAGCAGTCCGGGCTGCAATGCCTCGATGCAGTTCTCGAGCGAAGCGTCGTCCGCATCCACGGTCAGCGCCGCCTTGACGGCACGGCCCTTTACCAGCCGGCCAAGCTCGCGCGCGGGGCCGAGGCTGATGTGACGGGGCGACGCCTCGAAGAACACGAAGCCCACCATGTCCGCGCCAGCGTCCAGCGCGACCTCAAGGGTCTCGCGCGTGGACAGGCCGCAAATTTTTACCGCGAATGACATGGTCTCATGGCGTGGTTGGGCTGCGGGTCGGCAACCGGAAAACAGGCTTTGGAACAGCCGGGCGGGTTCTACAACGCCGCGCCGTGCTTGTCTCGCCCGATGGCCAGGTAGGAGGGGGTAAGGCCGGGGCTGGAGCCGGACGCCGGAACCTGGTTTCCGCCGTTCCGCGACGCGGCCAACCGCTCGCGCAAATCAGCCAGTTCGGCGCGGGCATGGCGCGCGTCCGCCTCATGCTGCCGGGCCGCCCGGCGCCAGCAGTGCTGACCGAACCAGGTCGCGACGCCGCCGGCGATCACCCCGAACATGGCAACGGCGATGATAACGACGAACAGCGGCAGCGAGACGCCGAGCGCCGGGTCGCTGGAGTTGAACGGATCGAACGACAGCGTGACGATATGACGGTTCGCAACCGCGAACACGACAAACAGGATCGCAAGCGGCAGGATGACCAGGATGTTGAAAATCTTGCGGAGCATCGTGCGTCCTCGCGACCATCCCGGAGGCAGTTCGCAGAAATGTGAGCAGCCGCCCTTAGAATTATTACACGCGGCTGACAGACTCAGGTCGCTGCGGCCGGATCCCCTGCCTCATCGCGGTTCAGCCGCTCGCGCATTTCCTTGCCGGTCTTGAAGAACGGCACGCTCTTCTGCTCGACAGGAACGTGCGCTCCGGTACGCGGATTGCGGCCCGCGCGCGCAGGGCGATGCTTGACCGAAAAAGCCCCAAAACCGCGCAGTTCGACGCGATCGCCGCGTGCGAGCGCCGCAACGATTTCGTCGAGAATTGCGTTCACGATGTTCTCGACATCCCGCTGATAGAGGTGCGGGTTATGCTCGGCGATGCGCTGAACGAGTTCTGATTTGATCATTAGGATGCTGTGCCCGTAACGTGCGGATAGACATTTCCGTGAAAAAGCCTTGAACTGTCAAGTCGCTAATTCAAAGTGTGACAAGGCTAAATCGCGTGACAAATGTCCAGTTTCGTTGTTGCGCCGGCAACCGCAATGCGGCGAAGAACGTCTGAAACTGGATTCATGACCGTCAATTTGCCGATGACGGCTGCCATAGCGCCAGCATCCCATCGAGACCGAAACGATCGACGGCCTGCGTCACGCCGGACTGCTCAAGCTGCCGTGAAATCGCTCCAAGTCCCATTGCATCGAGAGCCACTGCTGCGGTTGCCCGCAAGAATGTCATGTCGCCAAAGCGCGGAGTGAGCTTGAAATCCCTCACAGGGACGTCGGCGCCGACCTTCTTTTGCGCAACGAGCCATGCCACGGCGGTTTTTTCATCGCCGAGCTGATCCACCAGCTTCAGGCTAACCGCCTGACGGCCCGTGAACACACGGCCATCCGCCACGGTCTGCAATGTCTCATCATCCATATTGCGGCGATCCTTCACCAGACCGCGAAACCATGCATAGGAATCCTTCACCAGCGCATCGAGCGCGGCGCGCGCTTCCGGACTGGTCGGCTCATAACCGTTCGGCGCGGCCTTGAGCGGCGACGACTTCACCTCTTCGACCTTGACGCCAACGGTCTTGAGAAGATCCGACACATTCGGAATCTGAAACAGCACGCCGATCGAACCGACCAGCGATGTCTGCTGGGCAATGATCTGGTCCGACGCAAGCGCTGCGATGTATCCGCCCGACGCGGCGAGACCTTCCACCACCACGACCAGCGGCTTCTTCGCCTTCAGGCGCGTCAGCGCATCGAAAAGCTGCTCGGAGCCCGCCGTCGTGCCGCCCGGCGAATTGATGTGCACAATGACGGCGGCGGCGGATGATTTCTCAAGCCGCTCGAGCGCCTCGACGCGGGTCTGATCGCTGCGAATCAGGCCGTCGATCTTCACCCGCGCGATCGCGTTCGATCCGGTAATCGCGCGGCTCGCCGGTGATGCCAGCACACCCACGGCAACCACGGCGGCGATCACGCCCAGCGCAGCCACCACACGCCAGAACGTCAGCTTGCGGCGAATGCGGCGGCGATCAACGATGACATCGGAATCGAGCGACATGGATTTTCTCCTCGGGCATCAGATACTTTGCAACGACCATGAAGACCGTCGCTCTGAAAAGTTATCCCGCGCTTTTGCGAGTGCAGCCTTGATGCATAGTAACTTCATTACATCAATTGCGATGCAAATTGAAGATAACAAGAGCGAGATTGCTCGCGCACACCTTACGTGAGCAATCGCTCACCGTCGTGACCGGTAATCCGGAGCGCGCGAACGGCGCCCGGCACATCATCCGCGATCACGACCGGCACAAAATGCTCGGTGCGTCCCTGCGTCGCGCTCTCAATCAGCACCTGACGCGCGGCTCCCACGTCCGATGCAAGCCTGCGGCGCAACGCCGTTTCACCGGTTGCACGCAGACGCGCGGCGCGATCCCTGATGACGCGGCCGTTCACCTGCGGCATCCGCGCCGCAGGCGTGCCGGGACGCGGCGAATAAGGAAACACATGCAGGAACGTGAGGCCGCATTCGTCGACAAGCGCCTGCGAGCGCGCAAACATCTCATCGGTTTCGGTTGGAAAGCCCGCGATGATATCAGCGCCGAATGCGATGTCCGGCCGCAGCCGCCGCACCTGCTGGCAGAACGCGATGGCATCGGCGCGCGTGTGCCGCCGCTTCATGCGCTTGAGAATGAGATCGTCGCCGGCCTGCAATGACAGATGCAGATGCGGCATCAGCCGCTCGTCGGTCGCGATGACGTCGAGCAGGTCGCGATCCACCTCAACCGAATCGATTGACGAAATGCGCAGCCGCTTCAGGTCCGGCACATGCTTGAGAATCTGCTTCGTCAGCGTCCCAAGCTTCGGCGCACCCGGCAGATCCGCGCCGTAACTCGTGAGATCGACGCCGGTCAGCACGATCTCGGCATGCCCGGCTTCTGTCAGCGCGCGCACCTGATCGACCACCACGCCCATGGCGACCGAACGCGAATTGCCGCGGCCATAGGGAATGACGCAGAAGGTGCAGCGATGATCGCAGCCGTTTTGCACCTGCACGAAGACGCGCGGCAATCCCGCCTGAAAACCGGCGGCCAGATGCGGCGCCATTTCAGTGACCGCCATGATGTCGGAAACGGCGATCTTTTCGCCGCCGCACTCGAACGCCGAGCGGGTGTTGCGCCACGCTGCTGCACGCATCTTGTCGTCGTTGCCCAGCACGCGATCGACCTCAACCATCTGCGCAAACATCTGCGTCTGGGTCTGCGCCGCGCAGCCGGTGACCACGATGCGCGCACCGGGCCGCTCGCGCCGGAGCTTGCGGATGGTCTGGCGGGCCTGCGCGACGGCCTCGTTGGTCACGGCGCAGGTGTTGACGACAACGGTGTCCTGAAGACCTGCGTTCTCCGCCTCGCGCCGGATCACCTCCGACTCGAATGCATTCAGCCGGCAGCCGAAGGTGACGACATCGACGGTGGAAACCTGCCCCTCACCCGGACGTCGCTGCGCGCCGCCCACCCTCTCCCCGTCAAACGGGGAGAGGGAAGAGGGATCGCGCGCGAAAGCGGGCGATCCCGAGGGTGAGGGGCTATCTGACATTGTAAGCGTTACGTCGTGGCTTCGGACGCGAATAGCGCCGGATCGAAACGGCCTTCAAACTCGAAAGATGCGGGGCCGGTCATCAGGACGTGATCGTCCTGCGCGCGCCACTCGATGGTGAGTTCGCCGCCGGGCAGCGTCATGTGAACAGTGCGTTCGGTGCGCTTCAGCCGCGCCGCCGCCACCGCCGTCGCGCAGGCCGCAGAGCCGCAGGCCCTGGTCAGGCCCGCGCCGCGCTCCCATGTCCGCATCACGATATGCTCGCGGTCGACGATGTGCGCGAGCGTGATGTTGGCGCGATCCGGAAAGATCGGGTGATTTTCAAGCAGCGGGCCGAACCGTTCGAGATCGTAGGCCTCGATATCGTCGACCCAGAAGATCGCGTGCGGATTGCCCATGCTGACGACTGACGGCGAATGCAGGATCGGTGCGTCGATCGGCCCGATCTGCAACTCGATGTAGCGCGTGTCGCGGAATTCCTCGGCCAACGGAATGTCCTGCCAGCCGAACTTCGGCACGCCCATATCGACGGTATAAAGATCGGGCGACGGCCCCTGCCAGCAATTCAACAAACCCGCACGGGTCTCGAAGGTCAGCGCGGTCTTGCCGGTTTCCTCGAACACCTGCCGCGCGACACAGCGCATGCCGTTACCGCAGGCGGCGGCTTCCGAGCCGTCATTGTTGTAAATGCGGATGAAGGCGCTGGTGCCCTGAACGCGCGGCGGATGCAGCACCATCAACTGGTCGTAAGGCACGCCTGCAGGGGAGGCGACCGCGCGGGCCTCATCGGGCGTGACGGTTGCGGCAGAATCGCGCAGATCGACAACGACGATCTCGTTGCCGATGCCGTTCATCTTGGCAAAGCTATGGTTGGCGAGCGTGCTCATTGTCCCCGCCTATATGGCGAATGCAGAGCGACTTGACCAGAGTGGCCGCCTGCCTCGCGATTGCCGCGTTTGGAACGCATGCCAGTTCCGAGCGGTTCGTGGTAAACTCTATCCGCTTCGCCGCCGGACAAGATTTACCCCGCTGACGCTTCGGAGACCATGAATGACGAATACCCGCGTTGCCGTTTTGGTCGCCATGGCGCTGGTCGTCGCGGCAGCGGTCTGGTTCAAGCTGCCCTTGGGATCAAATTTGGGGCCGGTACCGGCCCCGTCGCCACCGTCCAACACCACAGCCACGGCGGCCCCACCGGCAGCTCCGGCGCCATCGCCTGCAGCGGCCGCGCCTGAGACAGCCGCTCCGGCCGCGCCCGCTCCTCCGCCAGCTTCAACGGCAACCCCAGCGGCTCCGCCAGCACCCGCCGCGGAAACCCCGCCAGCCACGGCGCAAACACCGGCGACACCCCCTGCAACGTCGCCAGCTCCTGCGGCAGAGGCTCCCGCGGTCCCCGCCGTGCCAAATGTGAAAACCGCCGATCCGTTCGGCGAGCAGCAGACCCTGAGCGCGAAAAAGGTCGTGATCCTGAAAGGCAGCGCGACCTGGGATAACGCGTTCGAGACGCTGGTCGGATCGCTGAAAACGCTATCGGGCTTTCTCGACAAGCAGGGCGTCAAGCCGGCCGGATCGTCCCTGATCGTCTACACCTCGACCGACGATGCGGGATTCACCTATCAGGCCGAAATTCCGGTCGAACAGGACCCGAAGACTCTCGCCAAGGGCATGAGCATCGGCACATCGCCCGAAGGCCTGACGCTGAAGTTCGTTCATCGCGGCTCTTACGACAACATGGACAACACCTACGAGGCGATCACCAACCATCTCGACGACAAGAAACTGGAAGCCAAGGACACGTTCATCGAGGAATACGTCACCGATCCGCTGACGACGACGGAAGACAACCTCGTCATCAATGTCTACGTCCCGCTCAAGTAAAACCGCCGCTCAAAATAAAAACTGGAGTTTGATAAATGCGTGCCCGCACCGTTTTCGCAGCGATAGCCATTGCCACCATGGCATCGTCCGCGTTCGGACAATCCCTGCCGCCGACGGTCTCAGTCACCGGCGAAGCCTCGATCTCAGTGCCACCGGATCTGGCGCAGATCGACAGCGGCGTCACCACCGAAGCAAAGACCGCGCGCGAGGCTTCTGAGGCGAACAACAAGGCGATGGGCGGCGTCCTGCAGGCGCTGAAAAACGCTGGCATCGCCGAAAAGGACATCCAGACCTCGCGCCTGTCGCTGTCGCCGCAGAGCACACCGGGACGCAATCCCAACGCGCCATTCCAGATCACGGGGTATCGCGCAAGCAACCGCGTCACCGTCACCATTCGCGACATCACCAAGGTCGCCGACACCATCGACGTGCTGGTGGGCTCCGGCGCCAACGAGATCAGCGGCATCAGCTTCATGGTGTCGAAGGCCTCGAAACTGCTGGACGACGCACGCGCCGAAGCCATCGCCGACGCGAGGCGCAAGGCTGAAATCTATGCGAAGGCCGCGAACATCTCGCTCGGCGCGCCGATCAGCATTTCGGAAGAAACCGCACCGGGTCCGGTGCCGTATCGCAAGATGGCGGCAGACATGGCGGCGTCCGCGCCGGTCGCGCAGGGCCAGGAAACGCTGCGCGTCTCGGTAAGCGTGTCCTACGAGCTCAAGCCGAAGACGCAGTAAATCTCGTCATTGCGAGGAGCGCAGCGACGAAGCAATTCAGCTTTTTAAGAGTGGATTGCTTCGCTTCGCTCGCAATGACGAATTAAGTCGCTTTCCTAAATCTCGAACACCTGACCGGGCTTGAGCGCCAAAAATCTTTCGCGCGCAACGCCGGCTGCATCGAGCGCCGTCGCCAGATCGTTGACCGGCGCGTCGATAGCCTCGTCGGTCAGTTGAAACGTGCCGTGATGATGCGCCAGCGCCATCTCGGCACCGCAGTCGGCCAGCGCCTTCACGGCATCTTCGGGGTTCATATGCATCTCGCGCATGAACCAGCGCGGCTCATAGGCACCGATGGGCAGGATCGCCGCGCGCAGCGGGCCATGCGCCTCGCGGACGCGGCGGAAATGCGAGCCGGTGCCGTAACCGGAATCGCCGACGAGATAGAGCTTCCCGGCCGGCGTCTCCAGCACGAAGCTCGCCCACAGCGCCTTGTTGCGATCGAACAGGCCTCGCGCCGTCCAGTGACGAGTTGGAACGAGCGTGACCGCGACGCCGTTGCCGATCTCGATCCGCTCATTCCAGTCGAACGCTTCGGCGCGGATGGCGCTGTCATTCGACATCATGGTGACGTCGTTGCCGAGCGGCGTGATGACACGCGGCGAGAACTTCGCAGCGAGTTTCGACAAGGTTCGTGCATCGAGATGATCGTAGTGGCCGTGCGACACCAGCACCACGTCGATCGGCGGCAGCTTGTCGAAGGCGATGCCGGGATCGTTGACGCGCTTCGGTCCTGCGAAGGACACCGGTGAGGCGCGTTCGGACCACACCGGATCGACCAGGATGTTGAGGCCTGCGGTCTGGATCAGCCAGCTTGCGTGGCCGACATAGGAAAACCGCACCTTGCCGCCGTTCACCTGCGGCGGCGGCGTATCGGCATAGGGGCTCGGCGCGCGCTCGGGCCATTTCGCGGCCTGCTTGGTGATCTGCCAGCGCAGCACCTCCCAGAGCTTCTTCGGCGGGGAGCCGTCGGGGTCAAAAAAATAGGTGCCATCGAAATGATCCGAGAGCGGGCCGGCATAGGTTTTCATGCGGGAAATCCAGAGGGACGGGAGGCCCACGGCGACCGCGGCGCCAGCGAGCAGACCAAAAAGGCGGCGACGGGTGACGTTCATGGGGTCCAAAAGGCCGGAAATGGCCTGTCGGGGCAACAGTTAGGTTCCCCGAAGGTACAGTGCAACCCGCCCCAGAATCAGCATTTTTCGGTCCTTTCTTGACTTTTCGGGCCATGGGCGGTTTAACCCCGGCACTTCTCGGAAAGACGTTCTTTTCGACCCGCCGCCCGGCACTGGATGCCGGAGGCCAACGCCCGACAGCGCTGTGCGCCCTCGGGCGTAAAAGTGTTTGGAATTTCACGTCCCGACCGGGACATGAGCAACGGGATACAGTGCGGCGATGTTCGACAATCTGTCGGAAAAGCTTGGAGGCATTCTCGATCGGCTGACGCGGCGCGGTGCGCTGTCGGAAGCTGACGTCGATGCCGCCATGCGCGAGGTGCGCCGCGCCCTGCTCGAGGCCGACGTCGCGCTCGACGTGGTGCGCTCGTTCATCGACAAGGTGCGCGAGCAGGCGATCGGCGCCACCGTCGTCAAGTCGGTGACGCCGGGCCAGATGGTCGTCAAGATCGTCCACGACGAACTGGTCGCAACCCTTGGCTCCGACGGCCAGCAGATTGATCTCAACGCGCCGGCGCCGGTCGCGATCATGATGGTCGGTCTGCAGGGCTCCGGCAAAACCACCACCACCGCAAAACTGGCGCGCCGGCTGACCCAGCGCGACAAGAAAAAAGTTCTGATGGCGTCGCTCGACGTCTATCGCCCGGCTGCGCAGGAACAGCTCGCTGTGCTCGGCCGCGACCTGTCCATCGAGACGCTGCCGATCGTCGCGGGACAGAAGCCGGTGCAGATCGCGCAGCGCGCGCTGCAGGCCGGCAAGCTCGGCGGCTACGACATCGTGCTGCTCGATACCGCGGGCCGCACCACCCTCGACGAAGAGATGATGAGCGAAGCCGCGGAGGTGAAAACCGCCGCGAAGCCGCATGAAGTGCTGCTGGTCGCCGACTCGCTGACCGGTCAGGACGCCGTCAATCTCGCGCGCGCGTTCGATCAGCGCGTCGGCCTCACCGGCATCGTGCTGACCCGCGTCGACGGCGACGGACGTGGCGGTGCTGCGTTGTCAATGCGCGCCGTTACCGGCAAGCCGATCAAGCTGATCGGCACCGGTGAAAAGACCGATGCGCTGGAAGACTTCCATCCTTCGCGTATTGCGGGCCGCATCCTCGGCATGGGCGACGTCGTCTCCCTCGTCGAGAAGGCCGCAGCGCATATCGATGCGGAGAAAGCCGCGCGCGTCGCCGAGAAGATGCGCAAGGGCAAGTTCGATCTTGCCGACCTGCGCGATCAGCTTGCGCAGATGCAAACCATGGGTGGTCTCGGCGGCCTGATGGGCATGATGCCCGGCATCGCCAAGATGAAGAACCAGATCGCCGCTGCAAACCTCGACGACAAGGTCGTCAAGCGTCAGATGGCGGTGATCGACTCCATGACGCGCGAGGAGCGCAAGAATCCCGACATCCTCAAGGCCAGCCGCAAAAAGCGCATCGCCGCCGGCGCAGGCCTCAAGGTCGAGGAAGTCAACAAGCTGCTGAAGATGCACCGGAACATGGCCGACATGATGAAGGCCATGGGTCAGGGCAAGCGCGGCCCGCTGGCGGGCATGGCGCAGGCGATGGGCTTCGGCGGCAACGGCATGCCGTCGGCCGACGCGATGAAAGAATTGGCTGCGAAGATGCCCGGCGGAATTCCGCAGGGCGCGCCATCGCTGCCGAAAGATTTCCAAAATCTTCCAGGATCCGGCCTTCCGGGTCTTGGAAAACCAACACTGCCGGGCCTCGGCGGATTTCCGGGGATCGGCAAGAAGAAATAGCCGAAACAGTTTTTCACGAAATTCAAACACACCAACGGAGAAGAGAATGTCAGTCGTTATCCGCCTTGCTCGCGCAGGCACCAAGAAGCGCCCGGTCTATCACGTCGTCGTCGCCGACTCGCGCTTTCCGCGCGATGGCCGCTTCATCGAGCGTCTCGGCCACTTCAATCCGCTGCTGCCGAAGGACAACGAGACCCGCCTGAAGCTCGACATGGACAAGGTCAAGGCCTGGCTCGCCAAGGGCGCGCAGCCGTCGGACCGCGTGATGCGCTTCCTTGATGCAGCAGGCGTGAAGAAGCGCGAGCCGCGCAAGAATCCGGAGAAGGCCATGCCGCGCAAGGAGCGCAAGGCCAACGCTGAAGCCGCCGCCAAGGCGTAAGCCACAGTGTGGCGGTTTATAAGTCCGCATCGTTCGCGCAGCGCGTTTCGTTTGCGGACTTATAAACCAAAGCCACACCGCAATTATATTTGGCTAGTGTCCTTTCGCATCCGAAGTTCGCTGGGGAAAGTGCCGCACATGAGGCGAACTTCGGATGCGGGACACTAGCGTGACCAAAGCAGCGCAAATCTGCGTTGCGAGAATCGGCGCCGCGCACGGTGTGCGCGGCGAGGTGCGGCTGTGGCCGTTCACCGAAGATCCGATGGCGGTGATCGACTACGGCCCGCTCTCGACCAAAGACGGCGCGCGTCAGTTTGAAGTGGTGCGTGCCCGCGTTGCCAAGGATCATCTGGTCGCGGTCATCAAGGGCATCACGACCCGCGAGGATGCCGAACGCATCAACGGTCTTGAACTTTATATTGCTCGCGACAAGCTGCCCGAGACGGAAGAAGGCGAATACTATCACGCCGATCTGATCGGACTGCGCGCGCTCGATCCCGCAGGCGTCGCGATCGGCAAGGTGCTCGCGGTGCATAATTTCGGCGCGGGCGACATCATCGAAATCGCGCCGATGCAGGGCCCGACCCTGCTGCTGCCTTTTACCGACGCTGTGGTGCCAACGGTGGATCTCGCCGGCGGCCATGTGGTGATCGTGATGCCGCAAGAAATCGATGGCGAAGATCCAAGTGACGCGCAGCCCTGATAACTACGCGGTGTCATCGCCGGACTTGGTCCGGCGATCCATTCTTTCGAAAGAAGATGGATACGCAGGTCAAGCCCGCGTATGACGATTCAAACCAGCAGATCGCTACGGATGCTGACATGACTTGGCGCGCCACCGTGCTCACGCTGTTTCCGGAGATGTTTCCAGGCCCGCTCGGCATCAGCCTTGCGGGGAAGGCGCTGACGTCCGGTGTCTGGGCGCTGGAGGCACGCGACATTCGCGACGCCGCCACCGACAAGCATCGCAGTGTGGACGATACCCCTGCCGGGGGCGGACCCGGCATGGTGCTGCGCGCCGATGTGCTGGCGGCAGCGATTGATGCCGCAAAAATTGCCCCCGAGCGCCCGCGCCTGCTGATGAGCCCGCGCGGCACCCCTTTGACCCAGAAACGAGTCGCGGAACTCGCCTCCGGCCCCGGCCCCCTGATCGTCTGCGGCCGGTTTGAAGGCATCGATCAGCGGGTCATCGAGGCCCGTGGGCTCGAGGAAATCTCCCTCGGGGATTACGTGCTCTCGGGCGGGGAAATCGCAGCCCTGACCCTGATAGACGCCTGTGTGCGGCTTCTGCCGGGCGTCATGGGCAAGCTAAGCTCCGGAATGGACGAGAGTTTCTCGGATGGACTACTGGAATACCCCCAGTACACCCGCCCTCAGGAGTTCGAGGGGCGGCCCATTCCCGATATTCTGGTGTCCGGGGATCATGCCCGGATCGACGCCTGGCGGCGGGCCGAGGCCGAAGCCCTGACCAAGGCCCGGCGGCCGGATCTCTGGGTGGCCAAAAAAGCCCAAAACGTCGTCTCGAGGCCGCGAAAAGACACGACAAAAGGGTGACAACCGGCTGGCTATGGCGTATACGACCGGCCAATCCGTGCACGTGCTGGATACGAATTTCCGCGCAGCCCCTTCCGGGCGCGCCGCCGATGGAGTTTTGCGATGAACCTCATTCAAGAGCTCGACAAAGAGCAGCTGGAAAAGCTTTCCGCGGGAAAGACGATTCCGGATTTCGGACCGGGCGACACCGTCATCGTCAACGTCAAGGTTGTCGAAGGCGAGCGTTCGCGCGTGCAGGCCTATGAAGGCGTCTGCATCGGCCGCAACGGCGGCGGCATCCACGAGAGCTTCACCGTCCGCAAGATTTCCTACGGCGAAGGCGTGGAGCGCGTGTTCCCGATCTACTCGCCGATGATCGACTCGATCAAGCTCGTGCGCCGCGGCAAGGTGCGTCGCGCCAAGCTGTATTATCTGCGCGGTCTGCGCGGCAAGTCGGCGCGCATTGTCGAGAAGCAGGACAATCGCGAAAAGGAAGCGCTGAAGGCCGCTTCCGGCGAGTAATCGCGCGACGCTCATTGATTTAAGAAAAAGCGCGGTGCATCACCGCGCTTTTTTGTTTGGAGAAACGGATTCAGCGGCGCTTACTTTTGCGTCAGCGGCCCGTTCATGATCCAGCGATGGCCGAACGGATCGCGCAGGATCGCGGTGCGCGTGCCCCAGAACGAATAGGTCGGCGTCACCTCGCCTTTCGCGCCAAGCTTGGTGGCGCGCGTGAAGACCTCGTCGACTTCGTCGGCCGTTGCGAATTCGAGACTGACCGACATGGTCACCGGCTCGCCAGGCAGCGGCATGCGCGCGGTGCCGAATTCGGGAAACGCGTCGGACAGAAACAGCGCGCCGCCGTTGATTTCGAGCTCACAGTGCAGAATCCGCAAGCCGTCCATCGCCGGCATCAGCGCCTTCTGCTTGGCGTCGAAGGCGGCGGTGTAAAAAGCGATCGCGCCGGCGGCAGGTGAGACGGTGAGGTAGGGTGCAACCGGCGGGCGTGCGGTCATTGTGCGATCCTGCGTGGGCTAGTATGTGGCTGGTGTGGGGTTCGCAAGTCCGCATTATTGCCTCGGCACGTTCATTTGCGGACTTGCGAACCAAAACCACACCAGAATTATAGTTTCTGGTGTCCTTTTGAATTCGAAGTTCGCTATGAACGAACTGTAGAATGAGGCGAACTTCCAATTCAGGACACCAGGATACTTTCCCATGTCCTGTTAAGCGAGTAAAAAGGGCGGAAGCGATTACCAGTGGTCCCGAGGGCCACAAACACCAATTCGGACAACCCAAAATGGCCAAAGCGACGACCCTCTACGACAAGATCTGGAACGACCATCTGGTTGATGAGCAGCCCGACGGCACCTGTCTGCTCTACATTGACCGCCATCTTGTCCATGAGGTCACTTCGCCGCAAGCCTTTGAAGGACTGCGCACCGCGGGCCGCAAGGTTCGCGCGCCGAAGAAGACGCTTGCCGTCGTGGACCACAACGTCCCGACCACTGATCGCTCGAAGCCCAACCCCGATCCGGAAAGCGCCGAGCAGATCGCGACACTCGCCGAGAACGCGCGCGAGTTCGGCGTCGAGTATTTCAACGAGCACGACAAGCGTCAGGGCATCGTGCACGTGATCGGTCCGGAGCAGGGCTTCACGCTGCCCGGCAGCACGATCGTCTGCGGCGACAGCCATACCTCGACGCACGGCGCGTTCGGCGCGCTGGCGCATGGCATCGGCACATCGGAGGTCGAGCATGTGCTCGCCACCCAGACGCTGATCCAGAAGAAGGCCAAGAACATGCGCGCGACCGTCGACGGCACGTTGCCCGACGGCGTCACCGCGAAGGACATCATCCTCGCCATCATCGGCGAGATCGGCACGGCCGGCGGCACCGGCTACGTGCTCGAATACGCCGGCGAAGCGATCCGCTCGCTGTCGATGGAAGGCCGCATGACGGTCTGCAACATGTCGATCGAAGGCGGTGCGCGCGCCGGCCTGATTGCGCCCGACGAGAAGGCCTACGAATTCCTGAAAGGCCGCCCGATGGCGCCGACAGGCGAAGCGTGGGAAGCCGGCCTGCGCTACTGGCAGACGCTGCGCACCGACGAAGGCGCTCATTTCGATCACGAGATTCGTCTCGATGCAGCGAAGTTGCCGCCGATCGTGACCTGGGGCACCTCGCCTGAGGACGTGGTGTCGATCTCGGGCTTTGTGCCGGATCCTGCAAAGATCCAGGACGAGGCCAAGCGTTTGTCCAAGCAGCGCGCGCTCGACTACATGGGGCTGAAGGCCGGCACCAAGATCACCGACATCAAGCTCGATCGCATCTTCATCGGCTCCTGCACCAACGGACGCATCGAGGATCTGCGCGCCGCCGCGAAGGTCGTCGCCGGTCACACGGTCAACGGCAACCTCAACGCGATGATCGTGCCGGGTTCAGGTCTTGTGAAGGAGCAGGCCGAAGCCGAAGGTCTCGACAAGATTTTCATCAAGGCCGGTTTCGAGTGGCGCGAGCCGGGCTGCTCGATGTGCCTTGCGATGAACCCCGACAAGCTCTCGCCGGAAGAACGCTGCGCGTCGACTTCGAACCGCAACTTCGAAGGCCGTCAGGGCTTCAAGGGCCGCACCCATCTGGTGTCGCCCGCCATGGCCGCAGCCGCGGCGATCGCCGGACACTTCGTCGACATCCGCGAGTGGCATTCGACCTGAACCATTCGCATCAATATCGACCAATCAAATAAAAACAGGCGCTCCAGAGCGCGATCAGCAAAAGTGGAAACCGGTTTTGCGTCCGATCGCGCTCTTAAATTGTATTAAGAGCGCATGATCTTTTCGCCAAACCGCCAACACTTTGGCGGATCATGCGCTGAGCGCCTATTTTGTTTTATTCGCGCCGGATTTACCAGCCGAAGCCGAAGCCAAACCCCGGGCCATAGAACCGGGGACCGCCGTAGCCATAACCGCCGTACGGATAGCCATAGCCGTAAGGCCGGTAGCCGTAACCTCCATAACCGTAAGGCCTGTAATAATAGGGTCGATAATACGGCCTGTAGTATGGGCGATAGTACGGTCTGTAGTAACGCGGGCCATAGTAGCCATAGCGCCGGTAATAGCGGCGGTGGGCGCTGACATCCGTTGGCCGGGTTTCCGCCGGACGCGCGTCACGCGACACGGTTGGGCCCGATGATGCGGCGCTCGCAGGCGCGAGCGACATCCAGCCGGCAATTGAAAGAGCGGCAGCAATCGCCGCGGCTCCCACAAGCTTTCTCATTGCAGTTCTCCTCCAATCGTTGCTCGACACGTTAAAGATAACGCGCATCACCGATTTCCGTTCATCCGCCCAGCGGGCTGGCCTCCGTTGGCCGCGCGAACCAGGCAAGACCGAAACGGCGGCCCAGCATAAGATAGGGATGACGTCGTGTTCGCAGCAAGACCATGACGCGTGGATTTGATCAATTCTGGTCAAACCGCATGGTGATCGAAGCTTTAACCTAATGCCAGTGATGGCGGTGATGATGCCGCCAGCCATGGTGATGGCGCCAGCCGTGATGGCGGCGCCAACCGTGGTGGCGATGCCAGCGGTGGTGGTGATGACGGCGCCAATGGACCTCCGTCGTCATGGGCTCGGATGCCTGCTTCGCGGACGAACTCGTACCCGGATTCATCAGCGACAGCGCCTGCGCCCGGTCAGCGGGTGCCGCAGCCGCCAGCAGTCCGGCGACGGTCGCAAGACCAAAAATCGTTCTGACATTCATCTTCATGAACACTCTCTCGTCGTGAGCTTGAACGAATTCCAACGCATCATGCCCCATCCGTCCGATGTCCATTTTCATCAGGCTAGGAGGGATGACGTGAATGCGCCCTGAATGTCTGCGCCGCATTGATGAACAGACCGGCGACGGCGTCGCCGCGCAAACGGCAATGGCAATCGCTGTCTATGGATTGTGCGCGGTGGCACTCGCCGCCGGCAGGACCGGCACGTTCAAGGAAAAATTGAACCGTCCGCCGAAAGTCAGCCGCTCCAGTAACAGTTCATGCGCGGCACGATCACCGTTCCGCTCGGGCGGTATTCCTGCTCGTAGTGCGCATTGCAGACGCGCTTGGAGTTCGGACCGGGGTAGCTCGATCCGCGATAGATCCGGATGCGGCGCGGTGCGCGGCGAATGACCTCGCGGCTCTGCGCCGAAAATTCCTCGGCGGTGAGCCCATGGTGAGGGGCGGTCGAAGCGACCTGAGCCTGCGCCGCACCCGGCATTGCCAGAACAATCAGGCCTGCGAAAAGGCCCATCAGAATGGCTGAAGTCCCTGCCCGCGTCATGAAGCGCCCGCCCCGTATCCATAAGTTCAATCGATGGGCGGCAACGTCTCCGATTGAGGCGCGCCCGTCAACACCGTGAACGCCCAAATTGGAGGTTTCAGCGTGATGCCAGACACTTGAAACTCCTGAAACCCTTGGCCCCGGCGGCCAAGCCCTCTAAACAGGGACGATGTGGCCGACTGCAAAATCCCCCACCCTTGAGGACATGGAAGCGATCGCGCATGACACCTTTGCGCGGCTGCCGAAGCATTTCCGCGACCTCTGCGAGGGGCTGATCATCCAGATCGACGACTTCCCAACGGAAGAAGTTCTCAAGGAGATGCGGGCCGAGAGCGAATTCGATCTGCTCGGTCTCTTCCAGGGTGTCGGCCTGCCCTTTCGCTCAAGCGGCGATATTGCTCCCATGCCAAACATGATCTGGCTCTATCGCCGTCCGATCCTCGATTACTGGGCCGAACACGACGAGACCCTGGGTCATGTCGTGACGCATGTTCTGGTGCATGAGATCGGACACCATTTCGGACTGTCGGATGACGATATGGAAGCGATCGAGGCCGCCGTCACCTGACGGGCGACGCAGGCTTGCGATCTGGTGCGGCGAGCGGCTCGCGTTCGCAGATTCCGCCCCGGATCACCGCAGCCGACGTGCAGTCCCGCGCCGTGGCGAACACGCACACCGGCTTGTCGCTGCCGAAATCGCGTATGCACCACATCTCCGCACGAGCGCCACTTGGCGCCATCAGCAAGACCATCATTCCCGCCAGAAAAACCAGCTTCAGCAGGTGGCCGCAGCGCATGGCGTTCATGATGTGTCCTCCCTCAGCGCATAGCCTTGACGGCGGTGATGGTATATTTAGAACAGCTCAAATTACATCCGGTTCACGGGAACATCATGGACAAGTTTACGACACTCGAAGGCGTCGCCGCGCCCCTGAAGATCATCAACGTCGACACCGACATGATCATCCCGAAGCAGTATCTCAAGACCATCAAGCGCACGGGTCTCGGCAAGGGCCTGTTCTCCGAACAGCGCTACAAGGATGACGGCAGCGAGAACCCGGATTTCGTGCTCAACAAGCCGTCCTACCGCAAGGCAAAGATTCTGGTGGCCGGCGACAACTTCGGCTGCGGCTCAAGCCGCGAGCATGCGCCGTGGGCGCTCGGCGATTTCGGCATCCGCTGCATCATCTCAACCTCGTTCGGCGACATTTTCTACAACAACTGCTTCAAGAACGGCATCCTGCCGATCCGCGTCTCGCAGGATGAACTCGACAAGCTGTTCGACGACGCCGACCGCGGCTCCAACGCCACGCTGACGATTGATCTCGAGAAGCAGGAAATCCGCGGACCCGACGGCGGCACGATCACCTTCGAGATCGATCCGTTCCGCAAGCACTGCATGCTCAACGGCCTCGACGACATCGGCCTGACCATGGAAAAGGGCAAGTCGATCGACGTGTTCGAGGCGAAGGAAAAAGCCGAGCGGCCGTGGCTGTAAGGTCCTCGCTTTAATTTGCGATATAGCCAAACAATGACGCGTCATACGCGGGCTTGACCCGCGTATCCATCAATTCTCAAAAAGCAATTTCAGATGGATTGCCGGGTCAAGCCCGGCAATGACATCGAGAATGTCGGCACATCGGCGTATTTGTCGCACTTACACCGGCTTCAGCGCGGCGATTGCATCCGCAATCGCAATGGTGCGCTTCGCCATCTCGACATGGAGCCGCTCGACCATCTGGCCGTCGAGCTGAACCACGCCCTTGTTCGCGTTCTCCGGCAGGTCGAACACGCCCATGATCTTGCGCGCGCGGGCAATCTCTTCCGCGGGCGGCGTGTAAGCCGCATTGGCGGCATCGATCTGGCCCGGATGGATCAGCGTCTTTCCGTCGAAGCCCATGTCCCGGCCCTGCGCGCACTCCTTGGCGAAACCGGCGACGTCGCTGATGTCGTTGTAGGGGCCGTCCAGAATCTCGAGGCCATAGGCCCGCGCGGCGAGGATGCAATGCGCGAACAGCGGCAGCATGGCCGCGCGTCCCGGCAGCATCCGCATCCGCGTCTCGCGCGCGATGTCGTTCGGCCCCATGATGAAGCCGGCGAGACGCTTGTCGCCTTCGCGCGCCGTTGCCGCGATCTGCTGCGCGGAGAGCACTCCCAGCGGCGTTTCGATCATGGCCCAGAGGGAGATCGCGGGATCGGCCTTGAGCGCGCGCAGATGTTCCTCGAGCTTTTTCACATCGTCCGGGCTTGAGAGTTTCGGCACCAGAATGCCGCCGGGCCGGGCCGCGGCGGCCATCGCCAGATCATCCCGCCACCATGGCGATTCCAGATTGTTGATGCGAATAATGATCTCACGCTTGCCGAAGCCCCCGGCGGCGACGGCTTCCGCGATCTGATCGCGCGCCATCGGTTTGGCGTCGGGCGCAACCGAGTCCTCAAGATCGAGGATGACGCCATCGCAGGGAAGGTTCCGCGCCTTGTCGAGCGCGCGGGCATTCGAGCCTGGCATGAACAGAACACTGCGGCGCGGACGGATCATGGTCTGGTTTCCATTGGGGGAAGCAGCCTGAGTAGCATTTCCGTCCCGCGCCCGAAAGGCTTGTTCCGATGGCTCTCCTGGGTTAGCCACCAGTGTCCTGAAATCCGAAGGTCGCCTCGTTTTGCGGCACACTCCTTCGCGAACTTCGGATTTCAGAAGGACGCTGGAAAAGGATGCTGCCAGTGTGGTTCGCAAGTCCGCAAACCGGACAGGCTGAGAAAATGTTGCGGACTTGCGAACCAAACTGAGACGATTTTGCGAGGCTCCCATGTCACCGTTTCCCGAACACCTGCTTGCCGGCTACCAGACCTTCGTGACCCAGCGCCTGCCCACCGAGCAGTCGCGCTACCGCGAATTGTCGCAGAAGGGGCAATCCCCCGAGGTCATGGTGATCGGCTGCTGTGATTCCCGCGTCTCACCGGAGGTGATTTTCGACGCCGGCCCCGGCGAACTGTTCGTCGTGCGCAACGTCGCGAACCTCGTGCCGGTCTTCCAGCCTGACGGCAACGCGCACGGCGTCTCGGCCGCGCTGGAATATGCAAATCAGGTTCTGAAGATAAAGCACATCGTCGTGCTGGGTCACGCGCAGTGCGGCGGCATTCGCGCCTTTGTCGATGACAGCGCGCCGCTGTCCCCCGGCGACTTCATCGGCAAATGGATGTCGATGTTCGTCAAGCCGGGCGAAAAGGTCGCGCAGCGCGATCACGAAACGATGCAGCAGTTCGTCACGAGAATCGAGAAGGCCGCGATTCTGCGCAGCCTCGAAAACCTGATGACGTTTCCGTTCGTGAAGAATCGCGTCGAAAGCGGCGAGCTGCAACTCCACGGCGCCTATTTCGGCGTAGCCGAAGGCTCGCTGTCCATCGTCGATCAGAGCACGAATGAATTCAGCCGCGTCTACCAGCCGTCCTTGGTCGGCTAGCGACCTTCATCAGCTAGTGGCCGGCCTTGTTCGATGCGCCGTGATCGCCAAGCTTGTCCGACCACACGATCAGCAGCGTTGAGACGACAAACACGAGATGGATGCCGGCGAGCCAGCCGAGCTTCTGGGCGTCGAACGCCACATCGATATTCATGAAAGCCTTCAGCACCTGGATCGCCGAGATCGCGACGATGGACGCCAGCAGTTTCTGCTTCAGCCCCGCAAAGTCGACCTTGGTCATCCATTCCGGCCAGTCCGGATGGCCGCGCGGGTCGATGCGTGAGACGAAATTCTCGTAGCCCGAGAACACGACGATCAGAACCAGATTTCCGGTCAGCGACACGTCGATCAGCGACAGCACGCCGAGAATGATGTCGGACTCCTTCGCCGATGCGGCGTGAAGGATAAACTCCACCAGCAGCAGGACGAACTTGTAAAGCAGCACCACAAGGCTGACGACAAGACCGAGATAGAACGGCGCCATCAGCCAGCGGCTTTGAACAGCAGGGATTCGAATCCCTATTCCGCGCGCTTGAGCGTCGGATTCGCCTGATATTCCGCAGTGGCAGGCCGGTCTTCAGATGGCTCGTTTGTCATCCTGATCCCCGGCCCGCGTTGTCCTGCTCACATTAAGCGGCTCAGGCCGCTTTCTTCTTCGCGCTGATCAGCTTGCGGTTGATCAGGCATTCCGCGATCTGGACCGCGTTCAGTGCGGCGCCCTTGCGCAGATTGTCCGACACACACCACAGCACGAGACCGTTCTCCACCGTCGCGTCCTCGCGGATGCGGCTGATGTAGGTGGCGTCCTCGCCGGCGGCTTCATACGGCGTGACGTAGCCGCCCGGCTCGCGCTTGTCGATCACGAGACAGCCCGGCGCATTGCGCAGGATATCGCGCGCCTCGTCGACCGAGATCGGATTTTCGAACTCGATGTTCACCGCCTCGGAATGGCCGACGAACACCGGCACGCGCACGCAGGTCGCGGTAAGCTTGATTTTGGGATCAAGAATCTTCTTGGTCTCCATCATCATCTTCCACTCTTCCTTCGTGTATCCATCCTCCATGAACACATCGATTTCCGGGATCACGTTGAACGCAATCCGCTTCGGAAACTTCTTATTGATGAGCTCATCGTTGGTGTAGACGGCCTTGGTCTGCGAGAACAATTCGTCCATCGCATCCTTGCCCGCGCCCGACACCGACTGATAGGTCGAGACCACGACGCGCTTGATCACAGCCTTGTCGTGCAGCGGCTTCAGCGCGACCACGAGCTGCGCGGTCGAGCAGTTCGGATTGGCGATGATGCCCTTTTTGGTGAAACCGCCGACGGCGTCGGCATTCACTTCCGGTACGATCAGCGGCACGTCCGGATCCATCCGCCACGTCGACGAATTGTCGATCACGACAGCGCCAGCGGCTGCAATCTTCGGCGACCATTCCTTGGACACGGCTCCGCCGGCCGACATCAGGCAGATATCGACATCGCTAAAATCGTAATGTTCGAGCGCCTTGCATTTCAGGGTGCGGTCGCCATAGGACACTTCGACGCCCATGCTGCGGCGGGAGGCCAATGCGACCACCTCGTCAGCCGGAAAACTGCGTTCGTCCAAGATGTTGAGCATCTCCCGGCCTACGTTGCCGGTCGCTCCA
>JAFVHU010000117.1 GCA_017474385.1 Afipia sp.
CCTCGGCGGTCAGCGTCATCGGCATGTCGTCGCGCAGGGCGGCCCACTGTGCGCGCGAGAAAACGCGGTAGGGATTGTACTGAACCTGGTCGGCTCTCACATCCATGAGCCATTCCCTCCTGCCCGGCACCCGCGTATGCCCGCGTCTGCCGGAATTGAACTAATCGCGCTTGCGCGCAGCTTTCTCTTCAAGGCCCGACATCTGAGTCCGTTGCGCCAGCGCGTCCTCGACATCGGCGAAACTGATGCCGCGCGACTTCAGCAGCACCAGAAGATGGAAGACGAGATCGGCGCTCTCGGCGATCAGATGATCGCGATTGTTTTCAATGGCGGCGATCACGGTTTCGACCGCTTCCTCGCCGAGTTTCTTGGCGCAGTAATCCGGGCCCTTGTCCAGCAGCTTGCGGGTATAGGACGCATCTCCCCCCGACGCCGCGCGGGCATCGATGGTGGCTGCCAGGTCATGGATCGTAAAACGGCTCATAAAGCGCCTTCTATCACTTCCGTACCCCGGTAGGGAGCGCAAAGAGTTGATCGGATTCAGGTATTTGGCATACGGCCGGGCTCATGGATCAAGCCGCATCGGCAATCCCGCGCGAACCATGTGGTCCTTCGCCTGGCGGATGGTGAACTCGCCGAAATGGAAAATCGAAGCCGCCAGCACCGCGGTGGCGTGTCCCTCGCGGATGCCCGCGACCAGATGATCGAGATTACCGACGCCGCCCGAGGCGATGACCGGAACCTTGACGCTGTCGGCAATGGCGCGGGTCAGATGAATATCGAAACCCTGCCGCGTGCCATCGCGGTCCATCGAGGTCAGCAGGATCTCGCCCGCGCCCAGCGAGACCACTTCCTGCGCATATTCGATGGCGTCGATGCCGGTCGACTTGCGGCCGCCGTGGGTGAAAATCTCCCAGCGGTCGGAGCCGGTGCGCTTGGCGTCGATGGCCACGACAATGCACTGGTCGCCGAACTTCTCCGCGGCTTCCTTGACGAATTCGCGCCGGGCAACCGCCGCCGAATTGATCGACACCTTGTCGGCGCCATAGGTCAGAAGCGTGCGGATGTCGTCCACGGTGCGCACGCCGCCGCCGACAGTCAGCGGCATGAAGCAGGCTTCCGCCGTCCGCCGCACCACATCGAGAATGGTGCCGCGGTTCTCGTGGGTTGCGGTGATGTCGAGAAAGCAAAGTTCATCCGCGCCGGCCGCGTCATAGGCGATCGCCGCTTCGACCGGATCGCCCGCATCGCGCAGATCGACAAAGTTGACGCCCTTGACGACACGGCCGTCTTTGACGTCGAGACAGGGGATCACGCGAACCTTGAACATCGTTGCCCTGCCCTTAAGCCGCCGCCCGCGCGTTGCGGATCAGCGTCAATGCCTCAGCCGGATCGAGGCGGCCGTCGTACAGCGCGCGGCCCGAGATCGCGCCTTCCAGTTTTCTGGCGCGAGGTTCGAGCAGCGCCTTCACATCGGCGATGGACGCGAAACCGCCCGATGCAATCACCGGAATTGAAATAGCCTCAGCCAGCGCAATCGTCGCATCGAGATTGAGACCCTTGAGCAGGCCGTCGCGCGCGATGTCGGTGAAGATGATCGCGGCCACGCCGGCATCCTCGAAGCGCTGCGCGATGTCGAGCGCAGTTACCGTGGACGTCTCCGCCCAGCCTTCAACGGCGACCTTGCCGTCGCGCGCATCGAGCCCGACCGCAACCCGGCCCGGGAACTTTTTCGCGGCTTCCTTCACCAGCGCAGGATCGCGCACCGCTGCGGTGCCGATGATGACGCGGCGAATGCCCTTGGAGAGCCACGCCTCGATGGTCGCAAGATCGCGAATGCCGCCGCCGAGCTGCACCGGGAATTTCACGGCCTTCAGCATGCCCTCGACCGCCTGCGCATTCATCGGCTTGCCGGCAAACGCACCGTCGAGATCGACAACGTGAAGATACTCGAAGCCCTGCGTCTCGAAGGTCTTCGCCTGCGCGGCGGGATCGAGATTGAACACGGTCGCGCGCGCCATGTCGCCCTGTTCGAGGCGCACGCACTCACCGTTCTTGAGATCGATGGCGGGAAAAAGGATCATGGGTGACTTCTGTGGGTAATTGAGGGCACGCGCGAGCTGGTTCTCCCCTCCCCCCGCTTTGCGGCGGGGAGGAGTCGGGGGTGGGGGGACACTCCTGAAAAGTGCCCCCCACCCCGACGCCCATGGCGTCGACCCTCCCCACCACGCGCAAGAGCGCGCGGGGGGAGGGATGAATCAGCAAGACAAGCCATGACCATCACGGCTTCCACTTCAGAAAATTGGAGATCAGGGCGAGACCGAAGCGCTGGCTCTTCTCGGGGTGAAACTGCGTGCCTATGGCGGTGTCCTTGGCGACGATCGCCGTCACCGGCCCGCCGTAATCGGCGCGCGCGACAACGTCCGCCTCATTCGCCGCGTTCAGGTGATAGGAGTGCACGAAGTAAGCGTGGCGGCCCTTGTCGCCGAGCGGCAGCCGCTCCAGCACCGGGTGTTCGCGCACCAGATCGAGGGTGTTCCAGCCCATGTGCGGAATCTTCAAATCTTCTTCGCGCGGCGAAATCTTCACCACGTCACCCGAGATCCAGTCGAAGCCCGGCGTCGTGACGTATTCCTTGCCCTGGGTCGCCATCAACTGCATGCCGACGCAAATCCCGAAGAACGGCCGCGCCTTGTCGCGCACCGCTTCTGTCATCGCATCGACCATACCGTCCAGCGCGTCGAGGCCCTTGCGGCAATCCGCGAATGCGCCGACGCCCGGCAGCACGATACGATCAGCGCGAAACACAACGTCCGGATCGCGCGTCACAACGATCTTTTGAGGCTCCTCCATCGCACGCGCGGCGCGCTCGAAAGCTTTCGCTGCCGAGTGCAGATTGCCCGAGCCGTAATCGATGATGGCAACGCTCAACGCGACGCTCCGGATTCAGGAAACAGGCCGATGATGCCCGGCTGCGAGATGGATGCGCGCGGCAGCGGAGGCGGTGACGATATGTTGCTGCGCTCGCTGCCTTGCGCGGTCCTTGCATTCCAGCGCTCGAAGAACCGACGCTCGGCGTCCTCCTCAGAGTCCGCCACGACGACATCGAGCTGACGCCACTTGCGGCCCGATAGCTTCCAGCGGCGCAGCGATCCGGCCTCAAGCCCGACCAGCAACGCGATCACCGCCATCACCAGAAGACGCGCGCCCGACCCGACGCCCGCGGCCGACATTGCGATTTCGGCCACGATCATCAGCGCGATATAGCCGATCAGCGCCAACCAGAGCCGGTGCCAGAGCAGCCAGAAGAGCGCCGCTACGAAAGCCCAGACATAAAACCCGTCGCGCACGAACACGAGCTTTTCCGGCGCCGTGCGGACATCGACGCCGTAGCTGGCCGGAGCGTGAACCGTATAAACCGCCATGATCGTTCTCCGGAACCTCGTTCAGCACGATCCGGCAAAGATCGTGCGCCGCTCACTGGTCCAAAAGTGAAGTCCAGCGCATGCCCGGCATGCGCTTCAGGTCAAATCAGCCGCCGAGCGTGCCCTTGGTCGAGGGAATTTCGCCCGCGGCGCGCGGGTCGATTGCGACCGCCGCCCGTAGCGCGCGCGCCAGGCCCTTAAAGCACGACTCGGCGATATGGTGATTGTTCTCGCCATACAGCGTCTCGACATGCAGCGTCACGCCGGCATTGATTGCAAAAGCGTTGAACCATTCGCGCACCAGCTCGGTATCGAACTCGCCGATCTTGTCGCGCGGAAACTCGGCCTTGAACACCAGCACCGGCCGTCCCGAAATGTCGATCACGACCCGCGACAGCGTCTCGTCCATCGGCATGTGGACGCTGGCATAGCGGGTGATGCCCTTCATGTCGCCGAGCGCCTGCTTCACGGCCTGCCCGAGCGCAATGCCGACATCCTCCGTGGTGTGGTGGTAATCGATGTGGAGATCGCCGTCGGCCTGCACGGTGATGTCGATGCGCGAATGCCGTGCCAGAAGATCCAGCATATGATCGAAGAATCCGATGCCGGTCGCGACATTGGATATGCCGGTCCCGTCCAGATTGACCGACACCATGATGTCGGTTTCCTTGGTCTTGCGCTTGATGGTGGCCGTGCGCATGAAAAGTGCTCTCCAGAAGCCGGAAGTCGCGCCCTTTTAACAGGCACATGACGCCTTCGCTACTGCGGGATGACGCGATTTTTGCCTGAGTTTTCAGATATGGTGACCGGAATTCGCCGCCCCGGCGGGTCGATTGCAACCGGCGGCGCCAGTGCCTAGATCAGGGCCCTCAACGAGGTTTTTATGCAGGCATCACAAGCTGAAATCTGGCACGGGACTACCATTCTCACGGTCCGCAAGGGCGGCAAGGTGGTCATCGGCGGCGATGGGCAGGTCTCCATCGGCCAGACCGTCATCAAATCCAACGCCAAGAAGGTCCGAAAGCTCGGCAAGGGCGACGTCATCGGCGGCTTCGCCGGGGCCACCGCCGACGCTTTTACGCTGTTCGAGCGGCTCGAGGCCAAACTGGAGCAGTATCCGGGTCAACTGACCCGGGCCGCGGTCGAATTGGCGAAGGACTGGCGCACCGACCGCTACCTGCGCCGCCTCGAGGCCATGATGATCGTCGCGGACAAGGACGTCTCGCTGGTGCTGACCGGAACCGGCGACGTGCTGGAGCCGGAGCATGGCGTGATGGCGATCGGCTCCGGGGGCAACTATGCGCTGGCCGCGGCACGTGCGCTCGCCGATTCCGACAAGGACGCCGAAACCATCGTGCGCCGCGCGCTCGATATCGCGGCCGACATCTGCGTCTACACCAACCGCAACGTCACCATCGAAACGCTGACCGCATGAGCGCGGCGGACAATGCCGTGGCGACAGCGACGCCGGGGCTGTCGCCGCGGGCCGGCACCATCTCGCTCGACTATTTCGGCGACAGCATCGTCAACTCGGTTTCCGATACGCTGGCGATGATCACGGGCTTTCTCGCCGCACGAAAATTACCGGTGATCGCGACGGTGATCCTGGCGATCGTGTTCGAGATCGCCGTCGGCCTGCACATCCGCGACAACCTGACGCTGAACATCATCATGCTGATCCATCCGTTCGATGCGATGCGGCAATGGCAGAGCGGACCGCCGATTATCTAGCCTTCGCCAAGCGGCTTGTGATCCCGCTCCTTCAACAATAGCTAAGAGCCATGACAGACTTCTCCCCCCGCGAAATCGTTTCCGAACTTGACCGCTTCATTGTCGGACAGGACGACGCCAAGCGCGCGGTTTCCATCGCGCTGCGCAACCGCTGGCGGCGGCAGCAACTGACCGGCTCACTGCGCGAAGAAGTCTTGCCGAAAAACATTCTGATGATCGGGCCGACCGGTGTCGGCAAGACCGAGATCGCGCGGCGGCTGGCGCGGCTGGCCAATGCGCCGTTCATCAAGGTCGAAGCCACAAAGTTTACCGAAGTCGGCTATGTCGGCCGCGATGTCGAGCAGATCGTGCGCGATCTGGTGGAAGTCGGGATCATGCAGACCCGCGAGCGCAAACGAAAAGACGTGCAGGCGCGTGCGCAACAGGCCGCCGAGGAGCGGGTGCTCGACGCGCTGGTTGGCGCCAACGCAAGCTCTGCAACGCGCGATTCGTTCCGCAGAAAGTTGCGGGCCGGCGAGCTGAACGACAAGGAAATCGAGATCGAGACACAGTCGTCCGGCGGCTCGCCGATGTTCGAGATTCCCGGCATGCCGGGCGCGCAGGTCGGCGCGATCTCCATCGGCGATATCTTCGGCAAAATGGGCGGCCGCACCAAGACGCGGCGGCTGAGCGTGTCGGATTCTCACGAGATTCTCGTCAACGAGGAAAGCGACAAGCTGCTCGACAACGATCAGGTCGTGCAGGAATCGATTCAGGCCGTCGAAAACAACGGTATCGTGTTTCTCGATGAAATCGACAAGATCTGCGTCCGCGACGGCGTTCGCGCCGGTGACGTATCGCGCGAAGGCGTGCAGCGCGACCTGCTGCCGCTGATCGAAGGCACCACCGTTTCCACCAAGCACGGCGCGGTGAAGACCGATCATATCCTGTTCATCGCGTCGGGCGCCTTCCACATCGCTAAACCGTCGGACCTGCTGCCGGAGTTGCAGGGCCGCCTGCCGATCCGCGTCGAATTGCAGGCGCTGACCCGTAACGACATGCGGCGCATTCTCACCGAGCCGGAAGCCTCGCTGCTCAAGCAATATGTCGCGCTGATGCAGACCGAGGGCGTGACGCTCGACATCACCGGCGATGCCATCGACGCTCTCGCCGATATTGCCGTCGCGGTGAATTCAACCATCGAGAACATCGGCGCGCGGCGTTTGCAGACGGTGATGGAGCGCGTGCTGGACGAGGCGTCGTTCCATGCTCCGGACATGAACGGTCAGACCATCACGATCGATGCGGCCTATGTGCAGAAGCATATCGGCGATCTGGCCAAGAACACCGACCTGAGCCGCTTTATTCTGTAGGCAGTGTGACGATCGCCTCCACAGCTCAGATCGTCATACGCGGGCTTGACCCGCGTCCATCATTCTTCATGAGAATGCATTTTACGAAGTAGGTGGATTGCCGGGTCAAGCCCGGCAATGGCGCTCATGCATTACCGCGCCCGGCGAACGCGCACATAAAGCGCACCTTCGCCGCCGTGGCCGATATGCGCCTCCTCGAAGCCGATCACAAAGCTGCGGAATTCCGGCAGGCCGAGCCAGTGCGGCACCTGCCGGCGCAACACGCCGCGCTCCGACTCCGGCCCCACGGTGCGGCCCTTGCCGGTGATGATGAGAACGAACGCCATTCCGTTCTCGTGCGCGTGATGCAGGAAGTTGAGCAGCACGCGGTGCGCCTTGGTCTGAGTCATGCCGTGCAGATCGAGCCGCGCGTCGATTTCCTTCCGACCTCGCGAGAGTTGGGAGCGCTCACGCCGCCCCAGCGGAGCAAGCGGCGGCGGTGCCGGCGGAGCGGTTGGAATCTTGCGGGGCGTCGCAGGAGGCTTCGGTGCCGATGGCAGTTTCGACACCAACAGGAACTCCTCCGTCACTTCTGCGGAAGCCTTTGGCGAGCGCGGCCTTTTGCGTAGCGGCTTCGCCTGCTTGGCTACGCTTTCCCATAGTTCGACCTCTTCGCGGCTGAGCGCGCGCTTTCGCCGGGACATCGGAGGCGGATCGAGATTGCGCGGACGTTTCATTGGCGATGACGATAGCGCCGGTAATGCCGCTTGCGGCGCGGCTGTTCAGGCTTGGCTGACGCAGTTGCTGCCACATCCGGCGCGGTTTTCGGGCGAGCTTCCGGCAGCGGCACGGCCTGTGCGACCGGCGCGGTTGCAGCAGCAGGTGCGGCCGACGTAACCGGCGCCTGGGCTGCCGCGGGCTGATCCTTGGACTGACTCTTGGATGAATCCTTCGGTTGCTCTTTAGGAGCGTCCTTCGCGGCGTCCTTGGGCGTCTCCTTGACCGGTTCCTTGGGCAGATCTTTCTGCGGAAACAATTTTGCAATGGTGGCCGATGGCCGATCTTCCGGCAACGGCATGGTCTTGCCGCGCGGCACCGGATCGAGGCTGTTCGGCAGCAGCATGACAAAGCGTGCCGGATTCTTCAGACGGCCCGCGACGCGGCCAGCGTCCGCGCCCGCCCCGAAATAGATGTCCGCGCGCGCCGGACCGACAATCGCGGAGCCGGTGTCCTGCGCGATCATCAATCGGCGGAACGGTGTGTTCGATGTGTCGGATTCAATCGGCAGATTGCCTTCGATAAAGAATGGCGTGCCGTAAACATGCAGCGACTTGTCGACGGCGATTGAGCGTCCGGCCGTCAGCGGCACGCCCTGCGCGCCGACGGCTTCGTCGTCCGCCGCCAGCTTCACCTCGCGAAAGAAAACATAGGAGCGATTCTGCCGGCGCAATTCCTTTGCGGCATCGGGGCTCTGCTCCATGTACTCCCGAATCTTTTGCATCGACATCTGATCTTTTGGAATGATGTTGCGTTCGATCAGGATGCGGCCGACGGGCATGTAGGGAAAGCCGTTATGTGCATCATAGTTGATGCGCACGACCGAGCCATCCTCAAACTTGATTCGCGCCGAGCCCTGAATCTGGATGAACAGCAAGTCGGTCTGGCTCTTGAGCCAGACCACTTCCAGTCCCCGCCCCGCAATTGCTCCGTCTTCAATCTCGGCGCGGTCGTAGTAAGGCACCAGCTTGCGCCGCCCGATCTTGCGGAACACCTGCCCTTTGTTCGGCATGCTGGAATTGGCCTGCGAGTATCCGCGCACGAACAGGTTCGACGGCCGCCGATAGACCGGCACATTGTACATATCGGTCTGCACCCGTGAGCCATCGACGATGGGCTCGTAATAGCCGGTGACAAAGCCGGCATCTTCGCCGATGCGCGAAATCAGCAACGGCGTGAAACTCCGCTCGAAGAATTCGCGCGCTTTGGCGTTGTCGGAAATGTCGTCGGCTCTGGCGGCGATGCACGGATCGCGCAGCGATGTGCCGATCGCTTTGCTCTCCGCAAGCGGACCTTTCTGCGCGGCGATCGGCTTGCAGCTTGCACGAAACGTCTTGAAGGCCGGCAGGGGATCGTCTTCGGCCCAGCCGGCGACTTCGCTCCATTTCAACGGCGCATATTGGGCGCCGGGAAACTCCAGCGGCCAGACAACCGGCCCGCGCTTCACATGTTCATGATGATCGTGAGCTGCATGCCGGCCTGTCGTCCTGGCCTGAGCCTCAGCGACAACAAAACCGGCGATGAGAAGTCCGGTACCGGCTTTGAGCCACGCGCCAAAACGCCCGGCACTCGCGCCGGGCGCAGCATATTCCTTACTGTCCGCTTTCCGTCCCAACCAGCTTCCAGTTCGGATCGCGCGAGGCGATGTCACGGGCGAACGTCCAGACATCTGTGACATCGGTGAGCTTTTCCGCGTTGCCATCGACGACGGTGCCGGCCTTGTCGCGCGTGACCGAGATCATCTGGGACACAAACCGGATGGTGATCTGGGCTGAGCGGTCGCGTGTTTCCGCGTTGACAATCTCAGCCTTGTCGATCGACGCGAACCGGGTCTCGACCTTTTCGCCGCGCTGCTCGCGTTCCTTGATCGCGGCCTCGAATCCTTCATAGACCTCGGACGACAGCAGATCCTTCAGCGTCCGCCGGTCGCCGTTGGCGAACGCGAGCACGATCATCTCGTACGCACTCTTGGCGCCGCTGACGAAATGCTGAGCGTCGAAGGACGGGTCTGAAACGGCGATCTGATCCAGACCGCGCGCAAGTGCTGAGCCGGATTCGGCGATTCCCTTCCACCGGTCGGGCACGACCGCAGGTTCAGCCGACGGCGCCAGCGGGGCTTGATCGATGGTTTTGCCGGGCAACGGCACGACGTTGTCGGACACACGCGCGCTTCCGCGCGCCGGAAGATCGAATGGCGGGCGCTCATCACCCGTACGCTGTCCCAATACATTGCGCAGCCGCAGGAAGATGAAGACGGCCAGAGCCAGAAAAATGATAGTGTAAATATCCACGTCGCTTCACTTTCTGATCGGTGCTTCACGCCGCCCGAGGGATAACCCTGTTTAAAGAGGGGTCACTCAGGAATTTGCCTGTCACATGTAGGCACGAAACCCGATCCAGCCAACACCGCCATATGCCGCGCTTTGAAGTGCCCAAAAGACAGGGTTTAGGGCATTCACGGCGCCTGTTTCGCTTAATTCTACCCGATCCAGCGGTCAGAGCCAGCCGAAACGCAACAGAATGAGGCCCATCGTCCTTGTCGAATGAGGCAAGGCTATGATAGCCACTCGCCCCAACAAAGGCCTTCCCAAGCGGACGTTTCCGCCGCCAGAGCCTTTTTCGCAGGCAGTTCCCAGGCCGGATCGCTCCTCAGGCGACTCCGTTTCCACTTTCTCGGAGAGATCTACACATGACCAACGGCAACGGTGCACCTCTCGAGAACACGGCCCCGCCCCAGTTCAATGTCCTGGCGCAGTACATCAAGGACTTCTCGTTCGAGAATCCGAACTCTCCGGCCTCGCTGGCGGCCCAGGAAAAGCAGCCCACAATCAATATTCAGATCAATGTCACCGCGAACGCAGTTGCCGAGCACGACTTCGAAGTCGCGCTCTCCATCGAGGGCAAGGCCGAGACCGACACTCTTGTGCTGTTCGCTTTCGAGCTGATCTATGCCGGCGTGTTCCGCATTCAGAACGTCCCGCAGGACAGCATGCACCCGTTCATCATGATCGAGTGCCCGCGGCTGCTGTTCCCGTTCGCCCGGGAAATCATCGCAACGTCGGTGCGCTCCGGTGGCTTCCCGCCGCTGATGCTCGATCCGGTGGATTTCGTCGGCCTCTATCGCCAGAACATGGCGCGTCAGGCCGAGCAGCAGCAGCAACAGGTCAAGCCGAGCTAAGGCTTGAACCGAGCTAAGGCTTGGCGGCGCACATTCACGCCGTTTCAGGATTCCTTGGAAAATTCGTTCCAGACCGGCGTGCCGCCCAGCGTCGCGACGAAGGCTGCGTGCGCGGCGGCATCCGCTTCTGTGATCCGCGGCGCAAGCGGCACCTCGCGCTGCCGGCGCGGCGCATCCGTCTGTCCCGTGCTGAATGACTGGCGCGTCTCCGACAGAATAAGCTGCGACTGCCGCGCGCCGATCAGATCGATATAGACTTCCGCCAGCAGTTCCGCGTCGAGCAGCGCACCGTGCTTGGTGCGGCGGGAATTGTCGATGGCGTAGCGCGAACACAGATCGTCAAGCCGGTTCGACACGCCGGGATGCTTGCGGCGCGCCAGCGTCAGGGTATCGACCAGACGATCGCGCGGGATCGCCGCTCGCGACACCTTGCCAAGTTCGGCATTGATGAAACCGATATCGAACGACGCATTGTGAATGACCAGCGGCGCGTCCGCGATGAAGGTCAGGAAATCCTCAGCCACCGCCGCGAACAACGGCTTGTCGGCGAGAAACTCGCTCGACAGCCCGTGCACCGCGAAGGCTTCCTGCGGCATGTCGCGCTCGGGGTTGAGATAGACGTGAAACGTCTGCCCCGTGGGCATACGGTTGATCATCTCGACGCAGCCGATCTCGACCAGCCGATCGCCGCGCAGCGGATCGAGGCCTGTGGTTTCGGTATCGAGAACGATTTCGCGCATGAGAATGCCGGTTGGTTTTTGCGAATCAGCTTCGCCGTTTCGGCATTTTAACGACTTCGCGGAGGATTTCACTGATCCGCTGGCGCACCGGGTCCAGACCGTGGGATGTGTCCACCACAAAATCCGCCCGTCTGCGCTTTTCCGCATCGGGGAGTTGCCGCGCCAGAATGGCATCCAGCTTCTCGGGCGTCATATTGTCCCGGGCCAGGATGCGTTCGCGCTGAATCTCGGGCGCCGTGGTGACGACCACCACCGCATCGACGCGGTTCTCGCCGCCGGTCTCATACAATAAAGGGACGTCGAGCACCGCCACAGGCGCGCCGGATTGTTCCGCATCGCTGAGAAACTTGAGCTGATGGCTGCGCAGCATCGGATGCACGATGGTCTCAAGCCGCTTCATGGCATCGGCATTGTTCACAACCATGGCCGACAGCTTTTGCCGATCCACCTTGCCGTTCACCGTGCTGCCTGGAAACGCCGCTTCGACGGCCGGCGCAGCCTCGCCCTCGTAGACCTTATGGACGGTGGCGTCGGCGTCATAGACCGGCACCCCGGCCTCCTCGAACAGTTTCGCGGTGGTGGATTTTCCCATCCCGATCGAACCCGTCAAACCCAGCAGCAGCATCGACACTTCTTTCATCAAACAGCCAGCAGGTTGCGGCTGCGCAGAAAACCAAGGAGCGGCAGCAGCGGCAATCCCAGAATCGTAAAATGATCGCCGTCGATGCGCTCGAACAAGTGCACGCCGGTGCGCTCCAACTGATAGGCGCCGACGCTTGCAGTCACGGCATCGCCAGCCTCTTCGATATAGGCGGCTATCTCCCGTTCGGTCAGAGACCGCATCGTCATGCGCGCCACGCTGACATGGGAAAACAGCGGCGCACCATCTTTTGTCACGCTGACCGCACTGTGCAATTCGTGGGTCTGCCCGGACAGCGTGGCGATTTGCGTCGCTGCCGCAACGCGATTCGCAGGTTTGCTGAAAAGCCGCTCGCCCAGCGCCAACGTCTGGTCCGCACCGACAACATACCGGCCCGGATACTTCGCGGAGATGAACTTCGCTTTCTCGCCAGCAAGAAGCGCTGCGATTTCGCCTGGATTCTTCAGACCCGATTTATCCTGAACAGCGCGTTCGTCAATGTCGGCAGGAATCGTGTCGACAGAAATGCCCGCATTCGCAAGCAGGCTTTTGCGCACAGCGCTCTGCGACGCCAGAATCAGGGATTGCCGTTCACGCCAGACCGTCACGTTTCCGGTGCTTTCTGACGTTGACGATCCGCATAGAGCTTCATGATGGCCGCAGCGGTTTCCTCGATCGAGCGCCGCGTCACATCGAGGAGAGCCCAGTCGAACTTCGCGCTCAACCTGCGGGCAAAGGCGACCTCCTCGGCTACCGACTGCCTATCTATGTAAGTATCGTCGCCGGTTCTGCCGATGCCGAGCAGGCGATTTTGTCTCACCTGTATCAGCCGTTCCGGCGTCGCATGAAGGCTGACCACAAGCGGCTTCTTCAATGTCTCGAGTTGATGCGGAATCGGAATTCCCGGCACCAGCGGAACGTTGGCAGTGCGGACACCGCGGTTGGCAAGGTAGATCGAGGTGGGCGTCTTCGACGTGCGGGACACACCGACCAGAACCACGTCGGCCTCCTCGAGCCCTTCAACGTGTTGGCCGTCGTCATGCATCATCGAATAATTCAGCGCGTCGATGCGCTTGAAGTACTCGGCATTGAGGGTGTGCTGCGCGCCGACGCGGCGCGAGGTCTCAGTCCCGAGATAGGCCTGAAACAGCTGCATCACCGGACCGATGATCGACAGGCTCGGAATATTGATTTCCTGGCACTTGGCTTCGAGCCGCTCGACCAGATCCTTTTCCAGCAGCGTGAACAGCACAATTCCCGGCGCTTCCTCGATTTCAGCAAGCACGCGATCGAGCTGCTTCTGACTGCGGACCAGTGGATAGACATGCTCCACCGGCGAGACGTTGGAATACTGCGCAGCCACCGCGCGCGCGACTGTGATCAGCGTTTCACCGGTCGAATCGGAAATCATATGGAGGTGAAAATAACTGCCGGTGGTAGGCGCCATGGCGTGTCGAACCCGTTTCCGCTCAATCCGGCGGCTGTGAATCGCTGTGAATCCCTGTGGGCATATTGGCCTCGATCAGGCGCTGGTCGGCGCCGCCCGGGATAACTCGCCTATCCATTCACAGCGCTGATTTCGGGATGAAATCTAACCTTCATATGGATGGTAGCGGGGTTGTGTGGATTTGTCTTGGGATAATGGCGGGCCAATAGCCGGCAAACACTTGAAACTATCGGCATATTTTCCACCACCCTCGTACTGCCCGGCAGCGGGTATAAGCCGGCGGCTTGTGGACGAGCGCTGGATAAACAGGGGAGAGAAATGCGCGAGCGCTAATCACGGCTACACTTAATCAAACTTAAGAATCTAAAAGGATTCTTTAAGCAAGTCGTGCTTGCGGACAGACCCCTTCTCGCGTCATCTATCGATGCTGCTCAACACGCTGAGCAGAAATTAGATCCAGCATCTTGAAACTGAAAAAGCCGGTTTCAAGGCAACGATAAGCTCAGCAGAAAAGAAGTTCGGATGTACGAATGGATCAAGGCGCTGCATGTGATCGCCGTGATTTCCTGGATGGCAGGCATGCTCTATCTGCCGCGCCTGTTCGTTTATCACTGCGAAGCTGAAATTGGATCGAAACAGTCCGAAACGTTCAAGGTGATGGAGCGGCGATTGCTTAGGGCGATCATCGATCCGGCGATGATCGTGACCTGGCTGGCCGGTTTGTGGCTGGTTTGGCAGGGTGGCTGGTATGTTTCAGGCTGGTTTCACGCAAAATTCCTGCTGGTGCTGATTCTGTCAGGCGTGCATGGATTTTTCGCAGCCCGGGTGCGGGATTTCGCCAACGACAAAAATACCAGAAGTCAGAAATTCTACCGTATTATCAATGAATTACCGACGGTACTGATGATCGGGATTGTCATTCTGGTGATCGTGAAACCATTTTAGGACGACCTATTGTCGGTTGACGCGGCAATGACCGTCTTGCGAAGACCCGGACGATTTTCTATATTCTTGTCATCCCACCGAACGCAGGCGGATGTGGTTGAGTCCCGGTCTCATTGTTGGACCGGCCGCCACATCAGGTTCGAAGCCTCCCGGCACCTTCCTCGCTCAAGACCTGCGGACTTCTGATCGCGTTTGTAGTCCGTATGTC
>JAFVHU010000118.1 GCA_017474385.1 Afipia sp.
TCCCCTCGCCCAAAATCGCCGCAGTGGAGCGCCGTGAGGCGATGCGCTTCCTGATCGCAAAGGAAGCGAGACACCACCTTTGCGCCTCGCGGCGCTCCATGCCCCTCGCTTTTTGAGGGGCAGAACTAAAGCTCACCTCGCGCGAAGAAGCGCGAGAGCTATCACGCTCGTCTTTCATTGGCGCGAATGGGGCAAACCCCACACGCGCATGCTGTTTGAAAATTGCATCTGGAAAATGCCGAGGGCGGGCCGTTGAGAGCACCAGCATAATCGATGTCATGGCCGGGCTTGTCCCGGCCATCCCGATAACGGAGGCACCGTGCTCACCTGATCGGGATCACCGGGACAAGCCCGGTGATGACAATCTGTGAGTTAAGTCGAATACGCGCCACACACTCAACGTCGTCCCCGCTGACCGGGACAACGGGCGGAAGGATCCTGCGCTAGAACCAGCGTTCGGCCACCGAGATGGTATCGCCGGGCTTGAGGAAGGTGCCGGGCGGCACGACCGCCTGCGCAGCACCGCCTTCACCGACGCGGGTCAGCTTGATAGCCTTCCGCTCGGCGCGCGGCGTGAAGCCGCCGGCAATCGCCACCGCGCTCTCGACCGTCATGTTGGGCACGTAGGGATATTGGCCGGGTGCCGTGACTTCGCCCAGGATGAAGAACGGCCGATAGCTCTCGACTTCCGCCGCCACATACGGCTCCCGCAAATAGCCTCGCTTCAGCCGCGCCGTGACCGCCGCCGCAAGCTCCGCCGGTGTCAGACCGCGTGCGGGCACCGGGCCAATCAGCGGCATGGTGATCGATCCGCTGGCGCCGACAGCGTAGGTGTTGGTGAGACCTTCCTGGCCGTAGACGACGATGCGCAACTTGTCTCCGGCATCGAGCCGGTACGGCTCGTCGACCGGGGCATAGCCGGTCGTCACAGACGCGGACGTCTGCATGCAGCCCGTCAGCGCGAGCGCACTAACAACGACAGCGATCAGCGACAACCGCGACGCACGCATCCAACGCTCCGGGCCTGTCCTCACATGAGAGACAGGCCCGGTTTGCGGCATTTATGGTTAATAAAGAGTAAGCGCGGGGTTAGTTGCGCATGATCTGATCGGAAAACCGGTTTCCACTTTTCCGGATCATGCGTCAGGCGCTCACACCTGCTCCGATCGGGCACGACACGCCGGTTCCGCCGAGGCCGCAATACCCGGCGGGATTCTTCGCCAGATATTGCTGATGGTAGTCCTCGGCAAAATAGAACTCGCCGGCCGGCTTGATCTCGGTGGTGATCGAGCCGTACCGCTTGGCGTTGAGCGCCTTGTTGTAAGCATCCTTCGACGCCAGCGCCGCCTTCATCTGCGCGTCGCTGGTGGTGTAGATCGCCGAGCGATACTGCGTGCCGATGTCGTTGCCCTGGCGCATGCCCTGGGTCGGATCGTGGCTTTCCCAGAATGTCTTCAGCAACGCGTCGTAGGACACCTTCTTCGGATCGAACACCACCAGCACCGCTTCGGTGTGGCCGGTGCGGCCCGAACAGGTCTCTTCATAAGTGGGGTTCGGAGTCGATCCGCCAGCATAACCGACTGCGGTGACATAGACGCCGTCCATTTCCCAGAACTTGCGCTCGGCGCCCCAGAAGCAGCCGAGACCGAAAATCGCAGTCTCAAGGCCTGCGGGGTAAGGGCCCTTCAGCGCGTGTCCGTTGACGAAGTGGGTCCTGGCCGTCGGCAGCGCGGTCGCGCGGCCCGGCAGGGCGTCGGCGGCGCTCGGCAGATCGAGGGGCTTGCGGGAGAAGAACATGGCGTGCTCCTTACGGGTTCGCGTCTCTATATATGAGCCTGTACGCAGCAATTGTCAGAGCGTTACGCGCCGCCGGCTCATCATATGTCCGGCATCACCCCTTGAAATCTGTGCGAACTCGCTCTCGAAATTTGCTCGCCAGGCGGATTCTCCTTGCCCTGAATGTTGCTCAATTTCGTGAGTAACCGATCAGCGGCTTGGAGGGCCGGAACAGCAGCATCAGCACGATGCCGAGAATACCAAGGACCGCCCAGGCCGGCTGGTTGAGCAGAAGCTTCATCACGCTGTTCCAAAGCAACGGCGAGACACCCTCGACCATGGCCTGAAACGACTGCTGGCTGGTCTGGTTGATGTCGTTCCAGAGCTCGCCGAGCCGGGTGATCCGCAGTGTCTGGTCGGCAATGGTCCGGGCCCCGTCGTAAACCAGCGACAGGAAGCCGATGACCAGCAGAAACAGCCCAATCAGACGAAAAAACCCACGGATCATCATTCACCCCATTCATTTCAATCACTTCGCCGGTACCGGCAGGGACCCCAACCGGCCCCGGAAACCCCAAAATGGGCCCGGAAATCGTTGACGGTGCAGGCCAGTATCCCTATAAGAACCCGCAACTGGCGGCGGGCGCAATCCTGCCGCCGATGTTCTTTAAGAGTGTGTTGTTTCGACAGGCTCTTTGAGAAGAACATTTTCAGGAACACCCGATTTTCACCCATCATCGGCCGAACGGTCGATAGCGATCAGTCCAGCGGCTCACAGCGCCGTGGTCTGACGGACCGAGAGAAACCGAGAGACCATGGCCAACACCACTTCCGCCAAGAAGGCGACTCGCAAGATTGCTCGCCGCACCGAGATCAACAAGTCCCGCCGTACCCAGATGCGCGGTTCGGTTCGCCGCGTCGAGGAAGCCATCAAGAACGGCGACCGCAATGCCGCGCTCGAGGCGATGAAACTCGCCGAGCCGGATCTGATGCAGGCAGCGCAGCGCAACATCATTCACAAGAACAACGCGAGCCGGAAGGTATCGCGTCTGACGCATCAGATCGCCAAGCTCGCCAAGTAAGTTCCGCGGCGCACTTGTCCCGAAAAAACTGACCGTCAAAAGAGATGATCTGAAAAAGCCCGGCTTAACGCCGGGCTTTTTCTTTTGCACCTGCACGATCACGCGCAAACAATCTCCGGTGTGTGACAAGGATCGGCGGCATGCCAACACCGTCCAAACATGCGCGCTCACGGCATGCGCCGTGCTTTCGACATTTTGGAAATGCAAGCAGGGTGATGCGCCGACTCCAAAACTTGAGCAGGGGTTACCCTGTTCTGCCGATCACAAAAAAACACGCTTGGCGAAGGCCTTATCGGCATAGCGAGCGACAGCAGTTGGAAAACGCATGGGTCGCCGGATGAATCTTAAATTATTTATGAAGGAAGTTTTCAGGATCGCTCAGTTTGTGACAGTTGTCCGACTTTTCGAATCTGCGCACAGATTCAAAACCTTGCTGTTTTGTCATGAACCGCTCGGTGTTTCGCATCAGCAGCAAGTCGCGCTTTGAACGCGCGATGCGAAATCAATTTCATTGCGGCCCGCAGCGCCTCGTGTATTTCTTATTCCGTCACGTCGTCTACGGCTCTCTTGATCAGCGCGGTTTGAGAATCTTGGGCGGGCATGCAGTGAGGTTGGTCTGCAAGTCAGCGACACTTTCCTAGCGATGGTTTGGGCGCGGACTCACGATTTGTGAGAATGGTCTTCTGTGTGAAAAATTTCTCCGCCACGGCGATCGGAACATTCCGGGCTCCGTGTAACAAAGCGAGAAACCCCGCAGAGGAAAAACCCCACCCGCTTCGAAGGCAGGGGATAGGTTTGGACGGGCGATACGAAGCGGCGGCAAAAGCCTGACCAGTCAACTGGTCGGGCGGAACAAAAGAATAGAACAGATCAAGGCGACAACAACTTGCCATGGTTTTCCCGTGGCAGGAGGGGGAATTTCTATGTCCAGCAGTCAGAGCAGGCACCGCGGCTTTACAGCAATCATTTCCAGCGATTTCATTTCAGTCGGCACTCCAGCCGAGCTCTGCGGTCCGCCACCTTATTCCAGTACGCGCTAACGCGACACGCGTTTTCTTCCCCAAAGCCGAGCGATGCCCGCGGCGATCGACGCCGAACGGCGGAGCGTCTGCAGGCGACGGGAGAAGCGCATGCCAGCGGCGGATTCATCACGGCTACGGCCGGACCACACCTCAATCAAAAGATCAGAACGCAAATGACAATCTCGGCAGAAGCAATTTCATCAGGCATCGAACTGGCAGACATCGAACGCGATCAGTGGGCGCGCTTCAAAGGACGACTGCGGACGAACGTCGGAGAGGATTTCTACACCAGCTGGTTTGCCCGCATGGACCTTGAGCGCATCCATGACGACTGCGTTCACATGACGGTCCCGACCAAGTTCCTCAAGAGCTGGATTCAGGCGCACTATGCCGACCGGGTTCTGGCCTGCTGGCAGTCGGAAGCACCGAGCGTGAAGCGCGTTGAACTGACGGTGCGGACCGCGATGCGCTGCGCAGCGCCCGTGAAGGACGCCAAGGCGCCGCTGGACCAGCGCCGGCCGGAGCTCGGCAATGGCGCAAGCCGCCCGGCCCCCGAACTGCGCAACACCGCCACCGCGCCGGTTTCGGCGAGCCATGATGCTCTCGGCGGCTCGCCGCTCGATCCGCGTCTGACCTTCGCAACCTTCGTGATGGGCCGCTCCAACACGCTGGCGCATGCCGCTGCACGTCAGGTCGCCGAAGGCCGCCGCGGCGACAGCGTGATGTTCAACCCGCTCTATATTCATGCCGGCGTGGGCCTCGGCAAAACCCATCTGTTGCAGGCAGTGACCTGGGCCGGGAATTCCAATCCCGAGCGCAAGGTGCTGTATTTGACCGCCGAGAAATTCATGTACGGCTTCGTCGCCGCGCTGAAATCTCAGACGGCGCTCGCCTTCAAGGAAGCGCTGCGCGGCATCGACGTGTTGGTGATCGACGATCTCCAATTCCTGCAAGGCAAGTCGACCCAGTCGGAGTTCTGCCACACGCTGAACGCGCTGATCGACGCCGGACGTCAGGTGGTGATCGCCGCCGATCGGCCACCGTCGGATCTCGAAAGCCTCGACGATCGCGTGCGGTCGCGCCTTGCCGGCGGCCTTGTGGTCGAGATGGGTTCGCTTGGCGAAGAGCTGCGGCTCGAAATCCTGAAGTCACGCGTGTCCGCCGCGAAGGCGCATCACGCCACCTTCGATGTGCCGATGCCGGTGCTGGAATATCTCGCCAAGACCATCACCCATAACGGCCGCGATCTCGAAGGCGCGATCAACCGCCTCCTTGCACACAGCAAGCTCAACGCCACCACGGTGACGCTGGAAATGGCCGAGCGCGAAGTGCGCGATCTGGTCCGGCCGATGGAGCCGAAGCGGGTCAAGATCGAGGACATCCAGCGCGTGGTCGCCCGACAGTACAATGTCAGCCGCTCCGACCTCTTGTCGTCGCGCCGGACCGCCAATGTGGTCCGCCCCCGTCAGGTCGCAATGTACCTGGCCAAGACGCTGACGCTGCGCTCCCTGCCGGAAATCGGACGCCGGTTCGGCGGCCGCGATCACACCACGGTTCTCCATGCGGTGCGCAAGATCGAGGCGCTGGTCGCCAAGGATGTCTCGCTGTCCGACGAGGTCGAACTGCTGAAGCGCCAGCTTCAGGAGTGATCCAGCCGAAATGGTTTGAAAAAACCTGAGATAACAAAGGGGGAAAGCCGCCTTCCGGCGGCTCTCACCCTTGCGCTTCCCGTCCAACCGCGCCACCTTACGGTCCCCCGTGGACCCCGGCGAAACTCCCGTTTTGCCGGTCCGCAGGGTTCAGTCGCCGCGGCGTGCTGTCCAGCCGTCCGGCACCTCCAATAACGATATGGACTTGTCCGGCGTGTCCGGACTTGCTCCGGGACTTGGGATCGGGCGGAATTGTCATGAAGGTTACCGTCGAGCGGGCGCAACTCCTGAAATCGCTGAGCCACGTTCATCGCGTGGTCGAACGCCGCAACACAATCCCGATATTGGGCAACGTGCTGATCCGCGCCGACAAGTCGCGCCTCAGCCTGAAGGCCACCGACCTCGACCTTGAAGTGACCGAAACGCTGGCGGCCGAAACCGGCACCGGCGGATCGACCACGGTTCCGGCCCACATGTTCTACGACATCGTGCGCAAGCTGCCGGATGGCTCGCAGATCGTGCTGGAAGGCGACGGCGATCGCTCGGTGCTGGCGATCCGCGCGGGACGCTCGCGTTTCACGCTGCAAACGCTGCCGGAAAGCGACTTCCCCGATCTCGCCGCCGGCGACATGACGCATTCGTTCACACTGGCCGCTGCCGACATGAAGCGGCTGATCGACCGCACCCAGTTTGCGATCTCCACCGAAGAAACCCGCTACTATCTCAACGGCATCTATCTGCATGCAGCAGGCACTGCCAAAGCCGCGACGCTGCGCGCGGTCGCGACCGACGGTCATCGCCTCGCGCAGGTCGACTTGCCGCTGCCGAAGAGCGCCGATGGCATGCCGGGCGTGATCGTGCCGCGCAAGACCGTCGGCGAAGTGCAGCGCCTGATCGAGGACAACGAGGCCGAACTCAAGATCGAACTGTCACAGGGCAAGATCCGCTTCACCATCGGCGATGTTGTGCTGACCTCGAAACTGATCGACGGCACATTCCCCGATTACGGCCGCGTCATTCCGCAGAACAACGACAAGGAACTGATCGTCGACAAGAAGGATTTCGAGGCCGCGGTGGACCGCGTCTCCACGATTTCCAGCGAGCGCGGCCGCGCCGTGAAACTCGCGCTGTCCGCCGGCAAGCTCGTGCTGTCGGTGACCAATCCGGATTCCGGCAGCGCGACAGAAGAGCTTGAAGTCGAGTACGCCGCCGATGCGCTCGATATCGGCTTCAACTCGCGCTACCTGCTCGACATCGCAGCCCAGATCGAGGGCGAAGTCGCAGTGCTGCGCCTGGCCGATCCCGGATCGCCGACGCTGGTGCAGGACAAGGACGCCAAGGGCGCGCTTTATGTCCTGATGCCGATGCGGGTGTAGAAACCCGCATTCTGCTGTAAGACGGCTCACCATGACCGTCTCCCGCATCCTGCGCCTCAGCCTCACGCATTTCCGCAACTACCGCGCGGCGAGCGTGGAGACGCGCGGCGATGTCGTGGTGCTTGTCGGCCCCAACGGCGCCGGGAAGACCAATTGCCTTGAAGCGATCTCGTTTCTCTCGCCCGGACGTGGCTTGCGCCGCGCCACGCTCGATGACGTCGCAGATATCCAGGGCGACGGCTCATGGGCGGTGTCGGCCGAGGTGGAAGGCGAACTCGGCCTCGCGACGCTCGGCACCGGAATCGACGCCCCAAAGGCCGACGGTGCGTCCTCGCCCCGCCGCGTGCGCATCGATCGTGAACCGGTCACCTCGGCGGCCGCCTTCGGCGATCATCTGCGCATGGTCTGGCTGACGCCCGCGATGGACGGCCTGTTCATGGGCGCGGCGTCGGAACGTCGTCGCTTCTTCGACCGTCTGGTGCTGGCGATCGACAGCGAGCATTCCAGCCGCGTCTCGGCGCTGGATCGCTCCTTGCGCTCAAGAAACCGCCTGCTGGAAGACCGCAACTTCGATGCACACTGGTGCGATGCCATCGAACGTGAAACCGCGGAACTCGCGGTCGCGGTCGCTGCCCAGCGCGGCCAGACGTTGCAGCGTTTGAGTTCGATGCTCGCCGCGCGTGGCAGCAAATCAGTGTTTCCGTCGGCGCTGATTGCACTCGACGGCTGGATGGAAAACGCGCTGCTGACGGAAACTGCCACCGCTGTCGAGGACCGTTACCGCGAGATGCTGCGTGACAGCCGCGCCAAAGACGCCGCCGCAGGGCGTACGCTGAACGGGCCACACCTGACCGATCTGATGGTGATTTACGCGCCCAAAAACATGCCGGCGCGCGATGCCTCCACCGGCGAGCAGAAAGCGCTGCTGATCGGCCTCGTGCTTGCTCATGCCACTCTGGTGGCCGAGATGACCGGCATCACGCCGTTACTTTTGCTCGACGAAATCGTCGCCCATCTTGATCCCAATCGCCGCGCGGCGCTGTTCGACGAACTTGCGGCGCTCGGCGCGCAGGTCTGGATGACCGGCGCTGATCCGGTGGCGTTCACGGACATCGGCGCGCGCGCGGATATTTTCGATGTCGAGGCGGGGACGGTGAAGCGGCGCGCGCGCAGCTGAATCAGGCCGCAATCTCATCGCCAAATACCGTTTCACAGGCGCGCCGAATCAGGCTTTTCCACAGCCCCGAAAATGCCGTTTCTGAACCTTGAAAAACAGCCAAAAAATCCTATCTAATCAACAGCTTGTAGGGCGTCACTTTGTCCTAGGAGCTTGTCTGTTTTCATGGCACAAATCGACAATCGAAGGCGCATTTTCCGCGACCCGATTCGATCTCTCTGCCGAACCATTCTCGAAGGCCACTCATGACCGAACCAGCCCGGCAAACCAGCGCCGAACCTGTCGCCAATTCCGGTGCGGACTACGGCGCTGAATCGATCAGGGTCCTGAAAGGTCTCGACGCCGTCCGCAAGCGTCCCGGCATGTATATCGGCGACACCGACGACGGCTCGGGCCTGCATCACATGGTCTACGAAGTCGTCGACAACGCCATCGACGAAGCGCTTGCAGGTCACGCCACACGTGTCGAGGTCGTTCTCAATCCCGATAATTCAGTCACTGTGCGCGACGACGGCCGCGGTATCCCGACCGACATTCACAAGGGCGAAGGCATTTCGGCCGCTGAAGTCATCATGACCCAGCTCCATGCCGGCGGCAAATTCGACCAGAACTCCTACAAGGTGTCCGGCGGACTGCACGGCGTAGGCGTCTCCGTGGTCAACGCGCTGTCGAGCAAGCTGGAACTGCGGGTCTGGCGCGACGGCAAGGAACACTACATCCAGTTCAAGCACGGCGATTCCGTCGCGCCGCTGGAAATCGTCGGCGATGCCAACGGCAAGCGCGGAACGGAAGTGACGTTCCTCGCCTCGACCGAGACCTTCACCAATGTCGAGTATGATTTCTCGACGCTGGAACATCGCCTGCGCGAGCTGGCGTTTCTGAATTCCGGCGTCAACATCGTGCTCTCCGACATGCGCCACGCGGTCGAGAAGCGTGAGGAGCTGTTCTACGAGGGCGGCGTCGAAGAGTTCGTCAAATACCTCGACCGCAACAAGAAGCCCGTGGTGCCGAGCCCCATCGTGATGCGCTCGGAGCAGAACGGCATCAGCGTTGAAGTCGCAATGTGGTGGAACGACAGCTACCACGAGAGCGTGCTGTGCTTCACCAACAACATTCCCCAGCGCGACGGCGGCACCCATCTGGCGGGCTTCCGCGGCGCGCTGACGCGCCAGGTCACCGGCTATGCCGACGCCATGGCGAAGAAGGAAAAGATCGCTCTGACCGGCGACGATTGCCGTGAAGGCCTCACGGCTGTGCTGTCGGTGAAAGTGCCCGATCCGAAGTTCTCGTCGCAGACCAAGGACAAGCTGGTGTCCTCGGAAGTGCGGCCCGTGGTCGAAAACGTGCTGAACGCGGCGCTCTCGGCCTGGTTCGAGGAGCATCCGGCGGAAGCGAAGACCATTGTCGGCAAGGTGATCGAGGCCGCGTCCGCGCGCGAAGCCGCGCGCAAGGCGCGCGACCTCACCCGCCGCAAGGGCGCGCTCGACATCGCCTCGCTGCCCGGCAAGCTGGCCGACTGTCAGGAGCGCGATCCGGCGAAATCCGAACTGTTCATCGTCGAGGGTGATTCCGCAGGCGGCTCCGCCAAGCAGGGCCGTAACCGCGAATTCCAGGCGGTGCTGCCGCTGCGCGGTAAAATCCTCAACGTCGAACGCGCGCGCTTCGACAAGATGCTCTCATCCGAGCAGATCGGCACGCTGATCACGGCACTCGGCACCGGCATCGGGCGCGACGACTTCGATATTTCGAAGCTGCGCTATCACAAGATCATCGTGATGACCGACGCCGACGTCGATGGTGCACATATCCGCACGTTGCTGCTGACGTTCTTCTTCCGGCAGATGCCGGCACTGATCGAAGGCGGTTTTCTCTACATCGCGCAGCCGCCGCTCTTCAAGGTGACGCGCGGCAAGTCCGAGCAGTACCTCAAGGACGAGCGCGCCATGGAAGATTACCTGATCGAGACCGGCCTCGATGACTGCGTCCTGAAGCTGTCGTCCGGCGAGGACCGCAAGGGCCGCGACCTTCAGGCATTGCTGGAGGACGCGCGCGTCATCCGCGGCATCCTGCACAACCTGCACAGCCGCTATAACCGCACTGTGGTGGAGCAGGCCGCGATCGCAGGCGTGCTCAGCCCGCATGTGATCGGCAATATCGACACCGCCAATGCCGCCGCCGACTACATCGCCAAGCGCCTCGACGCGCTGGCCGATGAGGTCGAGCGCGGCTGGATCGGACGCTTCACCGAGGGTGAAGGTTATTTCTTCGAGCGCACCGTGCGCGGCGTCAAGGATGTCGCCATCATTGATGACGCGCTGCTCGGCTCCGCCGAGGCGCGCAAGCTCGACGAATACGCCGCCGCGCTTCAGGAAGCCTATCCGCGCAGCGCCGTGCTTCGCCGCAAGGACACCGAAACGCCGATCCACGGACCGGTCAGCCTGTTCGAGGCGGTAACCGATGCCGGCCGCAAGGGCGTGACCTACCAGCGCTACAAAGGCCTCGGCGAAATGAATCCGCAGCAATTGTGGGAGACGACGCTCGACGTCAACGCCCGCTCGCTGTTGCAGGTGAAGGTCAAGGAAGTCGACGCCGCCGACGATATCTTCACCAAGCTGATGGGTGACGTCGTCGAGCCGCGCCGCGAATTCATCCAGGACAACTCGCTCGACGCCAACGTGGACGTATGATCCTCATTCGATTGACGTCCGCATTTACTTGAGACGCACACGGCATCGCCACGTTTCATCCACATCCGGGCGCGATGATCGGGCTTGATGCGCATATGGGCCGTGGTCCATAAGCCGCTTCCCCCTTGTCGCGACTCAACTGCCGCGGCGATCTCTCCTGGTTGAAGGATCCGGCGTGGCCAAGACAATTTCCCAACAGATTGCAGACGAACTCGGCGTTCGCGAAGCGCAGGTCGAAGCCACGATCAAGCTGCTCGACGAAGGCTCGACCGTGCCCTTCATCGCGCGCTACCGCAAGGAAGTGACAGGCGCGCTCGACGATGCCCAATTGCGCACGCTGGACGAACGCCTGACCTATCTGCGGGAGATGGAGGCGCGGCGCACCACAATCCTCAATTCGATCCGCGAACAGGGCAAGCTCGACGCCGCTCTCGAAGCCGCCATCATGGCGGCAGACAGCAAGGGCCGCCTCGAGGACATCTATCTGCCGTTCAAGCCCAAGCGCCGGACCAAGGCTGAGATCGCGAAAGAAGCGGGCCTCGAACCGCTGGCGGACCTGTTGCTGACGCAGCCTGCGAACGAGCCGCATGCCGCTGCCGCGCCTTTCGTCGCCCTCGACAAACAGGTGGCCGATACCACTGCCGCGCTTGAGGGCGCGCGTTCGATCCTGGTCGAACGGTTCGCCGAGGACGCCGACTTGATCGGCGCGCTACGTGAAGAGGCGTGGTCGAGCGGCGTGATGACCTCGAAGCTGCGCGACGGCAAGCAAGAGGCCGGCGCCAAGTTCAGCGACTATTTCGATTTCAGCGAGCCGTTGAACAAGTTGCCGTCGCACCGCATCCTCGCCGCGTTCCGCGGCGAGAAGGAAGAAATCCTCGACCTGCAGATTCTTCCCGAGCCGCCCGCGCCGGTGCCTGCCGCCGTGAGTTCATACGAACTGCGCATCCGGCAGCGTTTTTCGATCTCCGATCAGGGGCGGCCCGGCGACAAATGGCTGGCCGAAACAGTCCGCTGGGCGTGGCGGACCAAGATTCTCATTCACATCAACATCGATCTGCGCATGCGGCTGTGGACTGCGGCCGAGGAAGAGGCCGTTCGCGTCTTCGCCGCGAACCTGCGCGATCTTCTTCTCGCCGCGCCTGCGGGAGCGCGTGTCACCATGGGTCTCGATCCGGGATACCGCACCGGCGTGAAGGTCGCCGTGGTGGATGCCACCGGCAAGGTTGTGGCGACGACGGCAATCTTCCCGCACGAGCCGCAGCGCCGCTGGGACGAATCGCTCGCAATCCTTGGAAAGCTCGCGCGCGAGCATCGCGTGGAACTGATCGCGATCGGCAACGGCACGGCATCGCGCGAAACCGACAAGCTCGCCGGCGATCTGGTGAAACTGCTGCCGGAATTGAAGATGACACGCATCGTTGTGTCGGAAGCCGGTGCATCGGTTTATTCGGCATCCGCCTTTGCCTCCGAAGAACTGCCCGATCTCGATGTGACGCTGCGCGGCGCGGTGTCCATCGCACGCCGATTGCAGGATCCGCTGGCCGAACTGGTCAAGATCGATCCGAAATCCATCGGCGTCGGACAGTATCAGCACGATCTCGGCGAGACGAAACTCTCCCGCTCGCTCGATGCCGTGGTGGAAGACTGTGTGAATGCCGTCGGTGTCGACGCCAACACCGCCTCTGCGCCGCTGCTGGCGCGCGTCTCGGGCATCGGCACGGGCCTCGCGCAAAGCATCGTCCAGCACCGCGACGCCAATGGCCCCTTCCGGTCGCGCAAGGCGCTGAAAGAGGTGCCGCGTCTGGGGCCCAAGGCGTTCGAGCAGTGCGCCGGCTTTCTGCGCATCACCAACGGCGACGATCCGCTCGACGCCTCCGGCGTGCATCCGGAATCCTATCCCGTCGTGCGGCGCATCCTCAGCGCCACCAAGAGCGACATCAGGGCCCTGATCGGCAACGCCGAGATTCTGCGGCAGGTGAAGCCGCAGAGCTTCGTCGACGACACATTCGGCCTGCCCACCGTGACCGATATTCTGCGCGAGCTCGAAAAGCCGGGACGCGATCCGCGGCCCGCCTTCAAGGCGGCCGTGTTCATGGACGGCGTCGAGAAGGTAAGCGACCTCAAGCCCGGCATGGTGCTCGAAGGCGCGGTCACGAATGTCGCCGCGTTCGGCGCATTCGTCGATGTCGGCGTGCATCAGGACGGCCTCGTCCATATCTCGGCGATGTCGCGCACCTTCATCAAGGACCCGCGCGATGTGGTGAAGCCGGGCGACATTGTGCGCGTCAAGGTTCTGGACGTGGATGTTCCGCGCAAGCGCATCGCGCTGACGCTGCGCCTCGACGACGAGATCGGGCCGGCCTCAGACCGCGCGACACGCAGCGCCCCGCGTCAGCAGGACCGTCCGTTATCAAAGTCCCAGCAGCGGGCAGCAGCGCAACCGGCCCCATCGGGCGGCGGCGCACTTGCTGAAGCCCTCAAGCGCGCAGCAGAGCGGCAGAACGGCCGGAAATAGCGCGGCGACTGCGAATCGCCGCAGCCTTCGACCATGATTTTGTCAGGCTGCGGTGCTACTCAGTCATCATGGCCAGCATTGAGACGACACAAGCAGCCCGGATCGCGGCCCGCAATCCGGTCGCGACCGAGTTTATTGAAACCATCAAGCTCGCTCTGCCCATTGCGCTGACGCAGCTGGGGCAGATCGCCATGATGACCACCGATCTCGCGCTGATCGGACGGCTCGGCGACACCGCGGTCGCCGCAGCGTCGCTGGCGCATACGGTGTTCTTCGTTGCCTTTGTGATTGGCATGGGGCTGGTGTCCGCTGTCGCGCCGCTGGCAGCGCAGGCCTTGGGTGCGCGCCAGCCACGCACGGTTCGCCGCGCACTTCGCGTCTGCCTGTGGGCCGCGCTGCTGTTGTGCGTGCCGATGATGATGCTGCCGCTGTTCGGCGAGCAGATCCTGCTCCTGCTCGGTCAGGCGCCCGAGAATGCCGGCCTCGCGCAGCGCTACCTGCTGGGCCTCGCACCCGGCATGGCGCCCGCGCTGTGCTTCATGGCGATCCGCAACTTCATGGGTGCGGTCAACCGGCCCGAACCCGGCCTGTGGATCACTCTGGCCGCCATTCCCGCGAATGCCGTGCTCGGCTACGCGCTGATCCATGGCCATTGGGGCATGCCGAAACTGGAATTGCTGGGCGCAGGTGTTGCCACGACCACTGTAAACTTCGGGATGTGTGCCGCGGCGCTGTGGTTCACCTACAGCCAGCGCCCGTTCAAGAAATTTCACGTGCTGGGACGGTTCTGGCGGCTCGACTGGCCGCTGATGCGCCAACTCGTCGTCATCGGCGCGCCGATCGCGGTGTCGTTCCTGCTGGAATACGGATTGTTCTCCGCCGCCGGTCTGCTGATGGGCCTGATCAGCACGACCGCGTTGGCTGCGCATCAGATCGCGCTGCAAATCGCGGCCATCCTGTTTATGGTGCCGTTCGGCATCGGCATGGCCGCCACCGTGCGCGTCGGGCAGGCGCTGGGGCGCGGTGATGTCCCGGCGATCCGCCGCGCCGGCGTGGCGGCGATCGTGCTCGGCATCATCTTCATGACGACGATGACGCTTGCCGTGATCGTGGTGCGATTTGACCTCGCGGGATTTTTCTTCGGCGATACCCGGCAAGGCCTGGCTGCGATCGAACTCGCCGCGACGCTCATGCTGGTCGGCGCAACCTTCTTTATCGCCGACGGCATCCAGACCGTGGCCGCCGGTGCGCTTCGCGGCCTCAGCGATACGCGTATCCCGCTGCTGCTTGCCGCGATCAGCTACTGGCTGATCGGTTTCACCGCCGCCTACGGTCTCGCATTCTGGACCGGTTTGGGTGCCATCGGCGTCTGGATCGGCCTGTCGATCGGCACCGGTATCTATGCCATCCTGCTTGTGGCGCGTTTCCACACTCTGACGCAACGGCTGAGGTTGCAACATGACCGTTCAGGCTTATAGCATTCGAGATCTCAAAGCCGATGCCGGGATGAAAGGGCTGCTTCCCGGCGCGCAGTTCGCCGATGCGTTTCGCATCGCAGTGAATGACGACACCCTCACCGCGCGGCAGGCGGCGGAGCGAATGTTTCTCCGTTTGCCGCGCGGGATCGACGGTCTGATGAAGCTGCGAAATCTTGTGGTCGCACCTCTCGGCCTCAAGACACCCACCCATACAAAAACCATCGTTGCGGATTCGATCGGACCGTTTCCCGTGATCAGCGACACGCCGCAGCGGCTGGTGGCGGGATTCGACGACAAGCATCTCGACTTCCGCGTGATTGTTGACGTGACCGGCAGCGTTCCCGACCGTCAGGTCACGGCGACCACGCTGGTGATGACCCACAATCTGCTTGGCCGCGTCTATCTCGCGACCATCATGCCGTTCCACCGGATCATCGTTCCGGCCATGCTGCGGCAGGTCGCTGCGCCAGCCTAAGGCTTCATCCAATCCAGCGCCTGCTGCATCGGCACGGGCGAGACCTTGATGAACCCTGCGAACGGCTGATCCATATCGAAGATCAGATTGATCGCCACCGACACCGACAGTGCGGCGAGAAAGAATGCTGCGATCACGGTCCCGTTAAATGGAGCGAATACTCCGCGGCACAGGAACAGCACGCTGACCCAGAAAATGCCGGCAATCAGAAACGGACGCGGTGTCGCGTTGACCTGCTGGACGAACAAAAGACGACTGGTGCGCTTCAAATCCCGAATGATATCGAGTGCATTCTTGCGGCCTTCGATGTGAACTGCGCTTTTTGGCGCGAACAGGCGGAGATCGCCTTCGATCTCATCGAGCAACCGCACCGCCTCTGCGGCATCGTTCGCAGAGGCCGCATCGCGATCGGTCCACAACTGCGCGATTTTGTGTACCGTGAATGTGCGCAACGTCTCGCGCATCTTCGCTGCGTCCTGGCCGAAATGCGCAAGCTCGCGGTCAAGCGGCGTCAGATTGGCGCTGAACTGCTGGACTTCCTGACTTCGTAAATCGAAACTCGATTTGGTGTTGGCAACCAGAAGGCCGAGCACAAGCGCCGCCAGCAGCGCAACAACGCCCATGACATTGTGCACCGTCTTGCCCGTCTCGTCTGTCCGGTGATGCGCGGGCAGGAAACCGCGAATCGCAAAGCCCAGCAGCCCTGCGCCAAAGATACAGATGAAAGCGATCAAACCGACGCCAGTAAACATGGCCGTATCAACTGGTGAAAATGAAAACCCGACAACCGGCCGCAAAGGTCGTCCCACAAGCCGCCCGATGTCAAGGCAGGCAGGACGCACAGCGGGTTGAACAAGCGCCGCAGGATGCCTAGTCTGCCGCCCAACAAACAGGAAGAACAACAATGGCGAATGAAACCGCAACGCTGGCCGCTTACGTCGCAAACCTCAAATACGAGGACATTCCGCCTGAAGTTCTGGAGCGCGCCAAGGCGCTGACGCTGGATTTTCTGGGCAGCGCCGTACGCGCGCGCAGCGAGGCGGAATCGACGCCGTCGCTGCTGGCGATGCTCGCCACCCTCGGCCTCGACGGCAAGGGCGAGGCGACCGTTTGCGGCGACGCCAAGACCTATACGCCGGCCATCGCCGCCCTGCTCAACGGCGCGCTCGGCCACTCGCTCGACTTCGACGATACCCACGCGGATTCATCACTGCATCCCAGCGCACCTGTGGTACCCGCTGCCTTCGCCGTCGGCGAGATCGTGAAAGCCAGCGGACGTGACGTGTTGACCGCCATCGTCGCCGGCTATGAGGTCTGCTGCCGCCTCGGCAACGCGCTCGATCCGACCTCGCATTATGCAAAGGGCTTTCACCCCACCGCCACCGCCGGCACCTATGGCGCCGCGGCTGCAGCGGCGAAACTTTACAAGCTCAACGCCGAGCAGATCGTCGCCGCGTTCGGCGTCTCCGGCAGCCAGGCCGCCGGCTCGCTGCAATTTCTGGTCAACGGCGCGTGGAACAAGCGCTATCAGGTCGGCGCTGCCGCGATGAACGGCGTCGTCGCCGCCTCGCTGGCGCGCGAAGGCTTCATCGGCGCGACGGAATCGGTTGAGGGCAAGCACGGCCTGCTGGTCGGCTACAGCGATGACGCCCATCCGGACAAGGCGACCGCCGGGCTCGGCAAAATCTACGAGACCATGAAGATCGGCGTGAAGCCATATCCAAGCTGCCGCTACACCCACGCCGCCATCGATGCGCTGATCGCCATGCGCCGCGAGCACAATCTCACGCCGGAAAACATCAAGAGCGTCGAGATCGGCCTGCATCGCAACGGCATCACACTCACCGGCGATGCTGCGACCAAGCGCCATGCCCGCAGCGTGGTCGGCGGACAGTTCTCGATGTTCTTCACTGGCGCGCTGGCGCTCGATCAGGGCTCGTTCGGCTGGGACGATTACAAGCGACTCGGCGATCCCGCCATCGAAGCGCTCGCCGACAGGATCGAGGTCGTGCAGGACGCCCGGCTTGAAGGCAAGACCCATCCGTTTGGCGCGCGTGTCAGCATCGAAAGCGGTGAAGGCACGCTGGAACGCCTGATCCCCGATCCGTCGGGCGAGCCGTCGTCGTTTCCCGATGCGGCGGCAATGCAGCAAAAGTTCCTGCAGCTCGCGCGGCCGGTGCTCAACGAGCGTGCCGACCGCTTCGCCGACGCCATCCTGTCGCTCGACAAGTTCGACCGCATCGAACGCGTCACGTCGCTCGCGCGGCTTTGAGTCGCATCAGGCAGCCTGCGGATCAGGCATTCCCAAACGAAAGTCGGGGCCGGACCGTCTGGAATCGGTCGCATTCGCTGTCTATCATCGGCGAATGATGCCTGACTGCGCAGGAGCAAGCTGACCTATGGCGACGCTGGGACTGGATCGGGCCTCCTTAAGCAATCTGCTCACCACGCTGACCGAGCGGGGACGCAGCCTTCTGGGCCTGTCCAACGGCGCGCGCGCAATGTCGCAGGCCGAACTGATCGGGCTCGGCGAGACCCTGCTGTCGCGGCGCGGCGAAGCCACCGGCGTCGCACTCGCAAATACGCTGCTTGCGGGTTACTCGGCCGCAAGCGAAGCCGATCAGCTCGCCTTCCTCAATGCGCTTGCCGATCTATTCGGGCCGAACATGGACGAATTGAATGCGGCGCTGGCCGTGGTGCGCGACAAGGGCACGTCGCCCGACGCCGTCAGCAAGCTTTTGAAGGCGGCCGAGCCGCGCCGTCAGGAATTGATCCGGCGTCTCAATCTGGCGCCGGGCGGAACCGCATCGCTGGTGCGTATGCGCGAAGCGCTGCTGACGCATATCAAGGATCATCCCGCGCTCAAACATGTCGACAGCGATTTCGTGCATCTGTTCGCGTCGTGGTTCAACAGGGGTTTTCTCGTGCTGCAACGGATCGACTGGACCACGCCCGCGAACATTTTGGAAAAGATCATCCGCTACGAGCAGGTCCATGCGATCTCCAACTGGGACGATTTGCGCAGCCGTCTCGCACCGTCGGATCGCCGCTGCTACGGCTTCTTCCATCCCCAGCTCGTGGATGAGCCGCTGATCTTCGTCGAGGTGGCGCTGACGCGCGAAAGTCCGGCGGCCATTGCGCCATTGCTCGATCTGACGCGCGCGCCGATCGCCGCGACCGACGCCACGACCGCGGTGTTCTATTCGATCTCGAACACACAACGCGGTCTCGGCGGCATTTCCTTCGGCAACTTCCTGATCAAGCAGGTGGTCGAGGAGATCAAACGCGAACTGCCGAATGTGCAGACCTTCGTGACGCTGTCGCCGGTTCCGGGATTCGCGGCCTGGCTGAAGCGCGAGCGCGCCTCCGAGAACTCGCCGCTGCTCGATGCGGCGTCACGCGCTACGCTCGAGGCGCTGGATATGCCGAACTGGGCCGACGATCCCGACCTCGCCGAACAGGTCAAGACCGAATTGCTGCCGCTGGCGGCTTACTACTTCTTGGAGGCGAAGGGCTCGCGCGGGCATCCGCTCGATCCCGTGGCGCGCTTCCATCTTGGCAACGGCGCGCGGCTGGAGCGGCTGAATTTCCTCGGCGACCGCTCCGAGAAGGGCACGCAGCAGTCGCACGGGCTGATGGTCAATTATCTCTACGCTCTCGACAAGATCGAGGCGAACCACGAAGCCTTTGCCGAAAAGGGCCAGGTTGCATCGTCGTCCGCGGTTCGTAAGATACTGCCTGCACACGCGCTCGTGGAGACATCGGCAAGCGCGTAGAACGATGGAAGATATAACAACCTCAGTTGTCATACGCGGGCTTGACCCGCATATCCATCAAGAAGAATTCTCTTGAAAGATGGATTGCCGGGTCAAGCCCGGCAATGACAATCCTAAGAAGGGAGACTCGCCATGAGCTGGATGCCCTCGAACGATCCGATCCTCGGCGATCCGCAGACCTGCGACGCACTCGACCTCATCATCGTGCCGCGCACACGCGATCTCGGTGACGGCTTCGCGGTTCGCCGCGCGCTGCCGCACGGCAAGCGGCAGATGGTCGGTCCCTTCATCTTCTTCGATCACTTCGGACCGGTGCAGTTCGTCGCCGGTAAGGGCATGGATGTGCGCCCGCATCCGCATATCGGGCTCGCCACCGTCACCTATCTGTTCGACGGCAGCATCATGCACCGCGACAGCGAGGGCAACATCCAGGAAATCCAGCCCGGCGCCATGAACCTGATGACCGCCGGTCGCGGCATCGCACATTCGGAGCGCACGCCGGATGTGCAGCGTGCCAACGGCCAGCAGATGCTCGGCCTGCAAAGCTGGATCGCGCTGCCGGTCGGCAAGGAAGAAATCGCACCGTCGTTCCAGCATTTCGCTGCCGCCACGCTGCCGGAAGTCCACGACACCGGCTTCAAGGCGCGCATCATCGCAGGCTCGTCGTTCGGTGCGAAATCGCCGGTCGACATGGTGTCGGACTGGTTCTACGTCGAAGTCGCGCTCGATGAAGGCATGCGCGTGCCCCTCGACGCTGACCACGAGGAACGCGCAATCTATGTGGTCGACGGCGAGATCGAAGTCGCCGGCGAGAAATTCGAAGGCCCGCGGCTTTTGATCTTCCGCCCCGGCGACCGCATCACCGTCAAGGCGACACGGCGGGCGCGGATGATGTTTCTCGGCGGCACCGCGCTGGAAGGCCCGCGCCATATCTGGTGGAATTTCGTCTCGTCGAGCAAGGAGCGCATCGAAGAAGCGAAGGCCGACTGGAAAGCCGGTCGCTTCGCCCATGTGCCCAACGAGCACGAATTCATTCCGCTGCCTGAATAGTACTCAGAACACGGTATAGCCGCCGTCGATCACAATCATATCCGCTGTGTGATACGACGACGCCTTGCTCATCAGGTAGACGGCGATGCCGCCGAAGTCCGACGGCTCGCCAAATCGGCGCATCGGAATCCGCGGCATCACGTTGGCGACGAACTTGTCGTTGGCCATCAGGCCTTCGGTCATGTCGCTCTTGATCCAGCCCGGCAAGATCGCGTTGGCAGTAATGCCGTAGCGCGCCTGTTCGACCGCGAGCGCGCGGATCAGCGCATTGATCGCAGCCTTCGTCGCCGCGTAGTGTTCGTTACGCGCCGTGCCGAACAGCGACGCCATGCTTGATGTCGCCACCAGCCGTCCGAAAGCATCACCTTTTGCCGCGCGCTCCGTCATGTGCCGCGCCGCCGCCTGAAACACATGGAACACGCCATCGAGATTGGTCACGAACATCTTGCGCCAGTCCTCTTCGGTGCGGTCGATAAAGGCGTGACGGCCGCCGCCGCCGATTCCGGCATTGGCGAAGCAGCCGTCAACACGGCCGAACTTGTCCAGTGTCGCTGCCATCGCGGCTTTCACTGATGCGGCGTCGGTGACGTCGCAGATACGCGCTTCAGCCTTGCCGCCCTTGCTGGCGATCGAGGCGACCGCCCGCGCATTCTTCTCGGCATTGCGGCCCCAGATCGACACAGCGCACCCCTCGGCCGCCAGCGCCTGCGCGATGCCAAGCCCAATGCCACCGTTGCCGCCCGTCACCACCGCCACGCGGCCGCTCAGATCGAAAATGCTCATGATCGTTTGTCTCCCGTTACTTCTTGGCGGCGACATTGGCCAATCGGTCCCGCAAAATCAAACGGCCACGGCTGCGTTGAGGCTCTTCCGCCATGCGAAACTCAAATTCGCAGCGCATGGCAGGTCAGACTTCGTGTGCGGAATCGCGCCGTTTACAGCCGATTCGGTTTCCGAAATAGTCGCGGCGAAACGGACGCGGCAGTGCCTGCCGGACGTCACGCTCAAATCAAAATCACCAAGCGAGGAACGCATGCAGTTCAAACATTGCAGACTGGAGTTCGACGGACCGGTCGCCACACTTGTGCTCGATCATCCTGAAGTCATGAACGCAGTGTCGCAGGACATGCTCGCCGGTCTCACCGAGGCGATGGATGCTATCGACGAGAAGCGCGACGACGTCCGCTGCCTCGTCCTCACCGGCGCTGGCAAGGCGTTCTGCACCGGCGCCAATCTTCAGGGCCGCAACGATCAGAGCGGCAAGCGGCCGAGCGCAGGCACCACGCTCGAAACAGCGTTTCATCCGTTCCTGCGCCGCCTGCGCAACCTGCATTGTCCGATAGTGTCCTCGGTCAACGGACCGGCTGCCGGCGCGGGCATGAGCTTCGCGCTGATGGGCGACATCATCGTTTGCGCGCAGTCGTCGTATTTCCTGCAAGCGTTTCGCCGTATCGGCCTGGTGCCGGATTGTGGCTCGACCTGGATTTTGCCGCGTCTGATCGGCAAGGCCCGCTCGGTCGAGCTGTCGTTGATGGGCGAACGGCTTCCCTCCGAGAAGGCGCTGGAATGGGGACTGGTCAACCGCGTGGTCGACGACGCGGCGCTGGCCGAGGAGACCAGGAAGCTTGCCCATGATCTCGCCAACGGCCCGACCGTGGCGCTGTCGCTGATCCGCCGTCTTTACTGGGAAAGCGAGAACAATTCGTTCGAAGAACAGCTCGACCTCGAACAGCAATTCCAGCGCGTCGCCGGACGCAGCGAAGATTTCAAGGAAGGCGTCGGCGCGTTCCTGGAAAAGCGCCCGGCAAAATTCAAGGGGCGCTGATCCGCACCCACAAGATCCTACGCAAAAGGCTGCGCTGGAAACAGCGCAGCCTTTTTTCTACCGCCGGAACGACCGCATATCTCATTTTGCGCAAACGCTGATCGTGACTGGGACTGTCACAAAAATCTCTTTTACGTCCGCATTGCCGTCGTCTAGGACTGGCTCGCCTCCATCCATGGACGACCCACGTGGCATTCCCCTCCGTCAGCCCAGTTCCAAGCCCGAGCGTGAAGCTTCGCGCGTGGTTGAACGATATCTTCGCCAGCGCAGCCCCTGCTGTCCTGACAGTATCCTTCGGACTGTCCTATTCGGTTCTGATCTTTTCCGGCCCGCTGGCCAAGTATCTGCCCTATGGGATAGCGGCGACCTTCATCGCCACCGCCGTCATCGCCATCGTCGTCGCGCTGGGAAGCACCTTTTCTATCGCGGTTGGGGGTCCCGAAACGTCCACAGCGGCGGTCACCGCCATTCTGGCGACGTCGGTGGTCGAACACATCAAGGCAACCGATCCGTCCGCACAATTGCTCGGCCCCGTGCTGCTGACACTGTCCGCCGCAACCATCATCACCGGACTCGTGTTGTGCAGTCTGGGCCTTACCCGGATCGGCCGCGCGATCCGGTATGTGCCCTATCCCGTGATCGGTGGATTCCTTGGCGCGACAGCGCTCCTGATCGCGCTCGGTGGCGTTCGCGTCATCACGAACGAATCTCTGCGGTTCGACAACCTGGCGTCGTTCGCAAATCCGATGACGATGTACGAACTTCTCGCAGGCGTCGCGCTGGCATTCACGATCTATCTGACATGGCACCGCTCGCGCAATCCGCTTGCGCTGCCGGCGCTGCTGATCGCCGGCGTGGTGGCGACCCATATCGTTTTCAACTTCATGGGCATCTCGCTGGAGCAGGCGCAGGCTCTCGGCTGGACCTTTCAATCGCTGCCGCGGGCGACGTTTTCGCTGCCGTGGCATCTGAGCGACATTGAAAGCTACCCGTGGCAGGCCGTGCCGGGGCTGATCGGCAACCTCATTGCGGTGATTTTCGTCACCGCAATCAGCACGCTGTTCAACACCACGGGCCTTGAGGTCGCGACCAGCCGCGAAGCGAATCTCGAGCGTGAACTGAATGTCGCGGGAGCCGCCAACATTCTGTCGGGACTTTTCGGCGGCTATGCGGGATGTATCTCGCTCAGCCGGTCGCTGCTCAATTTCAACGGCGGAGCCACCGGCCGCCTTTCCGGGCTGGCGGTTGCCGTTATTGCGGTGCTGATGCTGGTGGCCGATCCGGCGCTGCTCAGCTTCATGCCAAAGTTCATTCTCGGCGGCCTGCTGATCTATCTCGGCGTGGACCAGCTCAACCGCTGGATCATCGAATCACGGCGGCGGCTGTCCACCATTGAATATCTGTCGCTGCTCGCGATCATCTTCATTATCGTGAAGTGGGGCTTTATCGCCGGCGTCCTGATCGGAACCATTATCGGCTGCGCGACATTTGCACTGAGCGCATCGCGCATCAGTTCGATTAAATTCGGCTTCAACGGTGCGGAGTATCGCAGCTCGCTCGATCGTTCGCAGCACGATCTGGCGCTGCTGGCAGCCCACGGCAAGGATATCCACGGGCTCAACCTGCAAAGCTATCTGTTCTTCGGCTCGGCCAATCGCCTTTACCAGCACGTCAAGATGTTGCTGGAGCATCATCCCGAGTGCCGCTATCTAGTCTTCGATTTCAAGCTGGTGACCGGGATCGATTCATCGGCCGCCTACAGCTTCGCTCAGATCAGACGTTCGGCGATCGAAAACGACGTGAAGCTCGTTCTCGTCAACATGCCGTCAGCGACAGTGAAGATGCTGCGATCGGGAGAGTTTCTATCCGGGGACATCCGGGTGATGCCGGACCTCGATCACGCGCTGGAATGGTGTGAGAACGAGATCATCGCCCGGCACCGCGGACTGGAGCAGGAAGAAGGCGATCTGCAAGGCTGGTTCGCCGGCATTCTCGGCAATGACCACGACGCCGCCGAATTGGTGCGCCGCTGCGAACGCCTCGAGGTCCGCGCTTTCGACACCATCGCGCGCGCGGGTGAGCCGGCCGACTCGATGCTCTTTATTCTCAACGGTAGGGTCGGCGTCATCGTGGACGCGGGCGGAGGCCACAGCACCCGAGTCCGAAGCCTCGGCCGCCATACAACGGTTGGGGAAATGGGGCTTGTCTCACGTCAGCCGCGCAGCGCCACGATCCGGGCGGAGGCAGACAGTGTCCTTTACATGCTGCGCGCCGACGCGTTCAACGCGATCACCGCCAGCAATCCGGCCCTCGGCCAGAAGCTCCTGACCTATTTTATGTCGGTGCTCGCCGAGCGGCTCACCTTCGCCAGCCGCATGATCGGTGTGCTGCGCCGCTAGGCGTCAGGCGACGTGACTCATGAAGGCCTCGCGGCGGCCAATCATGCGTTCCGCGGCGACCTTTGCATCTTCACGCGTCGATGTTGCGTAAGTGCGGTATTCGAGATCGAGCGAGGTCGCGGGGTCGCGCTTGCCAAACCAGGACGCGAATGATTTCGGCCCGGATGTGATCGACGACAGCGCGAGAGCGAGATTGTCGGCAGAGTCGAATGCGAACAGCGCGCCGGACGAAGTATGCCTGACTTCAAAAATCCCCGGCCCGATCGGCGCCTCGAGTTTTTCGCCGCGCACGGCCCTCGGATAACGTTTCCATTCGCTCCAGGTTGAAATCATGGTGACCTTCCGCCGCGCCCTGCGCGTATCTTTATTAAACAAACACCCCTGCCCGCACAGCGGGAAAAGTTCCAACGGTCGCAACAGGCAATCGTTCCCGCCGAAAATCGTCTTTCGTCATATGGATGCGGGCCGCGAGCCCTTCAAGGACAAACGCGGTTAACCAGAAGTCACTCGATCGTGAACAGTTAGTCGCTAGACCGGCAGTCCGGCGGCCTGGGCCAGCGCCTTCAACGATGCCTGCGGACGCGCGCCGATATGCTGGATCACCTCGGCGGCGGCGAGCGCGCCAAGACGTCCGCACTGTTCATGGTTAAGACCACGCACGATGCCGAACAGGAAACCCGCCGCGAACAGATCGCCTGCGCCCGTGGTATCCACCACCTGCTTCACCGGATATGCCGGAACCGGTGTCACGACATCTTTCGCCACGACCACGCAGCCCTTTTCGCTGCGCGTAACGACGGCGAGTTGGGCGTCGTTGCGCAATTGCGCCAGCGCTTTGTCGAAATCCTCGGTCTGATAGAGCGATGTCAGTTCGGCTTCATTGGCAAACACCAGATCGACCGTCTTGGTCCGGATGAGATCGAGAAACTCGTCGCGGTAGCGGCCGACGCAGAAGGCATCCGACAGCGTCAGCGCGACGCTGCGCTTGTTGTCGTGCGCGATCTTCGATGCCTTCAGAAACGCTTCCTTCGCATTGGCCGGATCCCACAGATAGCCTTCGAGATAGACGATTGAGGACGCCGCGATCTGGGCGGGATCGATGTCGGCGGGGGAGAGATCCTGCGCCGCACCGAGATACGTGTTCATGGTGCGCTCGCCATCCGGCGTCACCAGGATGTAAGAGCATCCGGTCGCGGGGCCGTCGGTCGCAGCCGCGGTCGTGAACGCAACATTCGCCGCGCGGATGTCGTGGGTGTACATGCGGCCGATCTGGTCGTCCTTGACCTTGCCGACATACGCCGCCTTCGCGCCGAAGCCCGCCACGCCGAAAATCGTATTCGCAGCGGAACCGCCGGACATTTCGGTGGCCGGACCCATGGCCTGATAAATCGCAGCGGCGCGCGCCTCGTCGATCAGCGCCATCGATCCCTTGGCCATGCCATGCTGACCGAGAAACGCATCATCAGTCTGAACCAGAATATCGAAGATGGCATTCCCGATCCCGAGAACGTCGTATGTCGCTGCGGTCATTAATGATATTCCTGATGGGAGAGAGCAAAACCGGCAAAAGCTGGTATTTCGGGGAGGGACTGGAAGGCCGGTTCCAAGGTCCTTGGAGCAACCGGCGACCTATCACGACAACGCGCCCGCCAGCAAGCATGTGATCCGCAGAATGGTTCGATGATCCGTCATATCCTGACCATCTCGACCGGCACGCTGGCGTCGCGGACGCTGGGGTTCATGCGCGACGCGCTGATCGCGGCGCTGCTTGGTGCCGGCTCGGTCGCGGACGCGTTTCTGGTGGCGTTCCAGTTCATCAATGTGACGCGCCGCTCTTTCGCCGAAGGCGCGCTGAACGCTGCGCTGATCCCTCATTATCTGCGGGTGCGGGAAACCGAAGGCACTGTTGCGGCAGCCGCCTTCGCGGGACGCGTGCTCGGCAGCGTCAGCCTCATCCTGATCGGCATCGCGGTCGTCCTCACGCTGCTGATGCCGCTCGTCATTGCAGTGCTTGCACCCGGCTTTGTCGGCCGCGAGACATTGCAGTTCGCTATCAATGACGCCCGGCTGATGATGCCGTATTTCGCTTTCGTCGGCCCATCCATTGTGATGATGGGCGTGCTGAATGCCGAACATCGTTTCATGCTGACTGCGTTCTCGCCGGTGCTGTTCAACATCACCATGATCGTGGTGCTCGTGGTGCTGCTGGTCTGGCGGCACGATCCGCTGTTCTCGGCCACCGTGATCGCGGGTGCGGTCGGCGTCGCCGGATGTCTGCAAATGCTGATCCTGATTCAGCGCAGACCATGGCGCGACGGCATCGCCACGCCGATACGGATTTCATTCGACCCGCAAATCCGGGGGTTTCTACGCAAGGGTATCCCCGGCATGGTGGCCAATGCCGGACCGCAATTCCTCATCGTCGGCGGAGCGATCATTGCGTCGAACTCGCCGTCCGCTGTGTCGTGGCTCTATTTCGCCAACCGCCTGATCGAACTGCCGCTCGGCATGGTCGGCGTGGCGATGGGCACGGTTCTGGTGCCGGAAATGACTCGCGCGATCCGCAGCGGCGACCGCGCTGCGCTGATGCAGGCCGAGTCCCGTGGCCTCGAGCTTGCGACCGCACTGGTCATGCCCGCAACCATCGGCCTGATCGTCCTGAGCCAGCCCATTATCCGTGTGCTGTTCGAACACGGCGCATTCACCGCGGCGGATACCGTCGCCACCGCGCAGGCGCTGGCGATCCTCGCCCTCGGCCTGCCCGCGCATGTTCTGGTCAAGGTGCTGGCCCCGGCTTTCTTCGCACGCGAGGACACCAAAACGCCATTGGCGGCAACACTGTCGGGCATCGCGGTCGCCGTGATCTGCGGACTGTTCTTCGGGCACGCCTATGGCGCCAGCGGCGTCGCGGCCAGCATCTCGCTCGGCGCTTGGTTCTGCGCTGGCGTGCTGGGCTGGCGAGGCGCGACGACATTCGGATTTTCCATCGACGCCACCTCGCAGCGGCGGCTGCCGCGGATCGCGATCTGCGCCGCAGTGATGGGCGCGATGCTGTTTCTCGCCGAGTCCTTCGTGGCGCCGGTGACGGCAACGGCTGGCTTCGCGGCCCAGATCACCATTCTCGGCGGGCTGGTCGCGGCGGGCGTTTCGTTTTACGGCCTGCTGCTGGACCTGTTCGGTGTCGTGAGCTGGGGTGAGGCAATCAGCAATTTGCGTGATGGCGGCTTGCGCGAATAGCGCCAGCGCGGCTAAAGACGCCCATCAAAACACGGCCGCCGGACGGCGGCGCGGGAATGATCAAAATGGCTGCAAAAGAATTGGTTTTTTCGGGCGTCCAGCCGACGGGCAATCTGCACCTCGGCAACTATCTCGGCGCCATCGTCAACTTCGTCAAACTCCAGAACACTCACAACTGCATCTACTGCGTTGTGGACCTGCATGCCATTACCGTCTGGCAGGACCCTGCCGAGCTGACCCGCAACATCCGCGAGGTCACGGCGGCCTTCATCGCCGCAGGCATCGATCCGAAGAAGCACATCGTCTTCAACCAGAGCCAGGTCTCCGAGCATGCCGAACTCGCCTGGGTGTTCAACTGTGTGGCGCGGCTGGGCTGGCTGAACCGCATGACCCAGTTCAAGGAGAAGGCCGGCAAGGATCGCGAGAACGCATCGGTCGGGCTTTACGCCTATCCGAACCTGATGGCGGCCGACATTCTGGTCTATCGCGCGACCCACGTGCCGGTGGGCGAGGACCAGAAGCAGCATCTGGAACTGGCGCGCGACATCGCGCAGAAGTTCAACAACGACTTTTCCGATTCAATCGGCGCACACAATTTCGGCGAAAAATTCTTCCCGATGCCGGAGCCGCTGATCACCGGGCCTGCGACACGCGTGATGTCGCTGCGTGACGGCACCAAGAAAATGTCGAAGTCGGATGCGTCGGATTATTCGCGCATCAATCTCACCGACGATGCGGACGCGATTGCGCAGAAAATCCGCAAGGCGAAAACCGATCCCGAGCCGTTGCCGAGCGAGGAAGAGGGTCTGAAGAGCCGTCCCGAGGCCGACAATCTGGTTGGCATCTACGCTGCACTGTCCGGGCAATCGCGGCCGGACGTGCTGCGTGAATTCGGCGGCGGGCAATTCTCGGGCTTCAAGACGACGCTGGTCGATCTTGCGGTCTCAAAACTCGGACCAATCGGCGCGGAGATGAAGAAGCTGACGCAGGACGCAGCCTATGTGGATTCGGTTCTGGTCGATGGTGCCGACCGCGCGCGCGTTATCGCCTCTGAGACCATGGATGCGGTGAAGGACATCGTCGGGTTTATTCGCAAACGCTGATTGCGCGTGCTGAGAATCAGGTTCCGTCAAGTCGCTTCTCGTCTTGTCGGCGCGCCCTCGCGCATGGCAGCATGATGCCGGTTCATCATCCGGGACATGCATGAGCAGCCAGCGGCGAAGTTACGAACAGGGTCACAAGCCTAAATGCCTCGTCGTCGTTGACGACACCGCGGAAGGCGACCGCGCGGTGTACTACGCGAGCCGCTGGGCGGTTCGCGTCGGCGGTGGCGTGGTGATGCTCCGCGTCATCGACACCGGCGATCGCAACCAGCAATGGCTGGGGGTCGCCGATATCATGCAGGCCGAAGCCGAAGAGATCGCAAACGCGGCGCTCGATCGCGCCTCCGGCCGCGCCAACGGCATCGCGGCCATCACGCCGGAGCGTGTGATCCGCGAGGGCGATCCCGGCGAGCAGATCCTCGACGTCATCGAGAACGATGTCGACATTGCCATGCTGGTGCTTGCGGCCAGCGCCGGTGCGGAGGGTCCCGGTCCGATCATCACCATGCTGGCGAAAACCGCCGGCACATTTCCGATCCCGATCACCGTGGTGCCGGGCAATCTCGGCGATATCGATATCGACGCCCTGTCATAGAGGGATTTACCCCTCAAAACAGCGTCGTACGGCAACCGAGCAAGCTTCCGGAACACCCGCCATGCACCCTTGATCGGGCTGTTTCAGGCGCCATCTGTGCTATAGGAACCCCTCACTTAACCCCGTTCGCGCCGGCCTTGAACCGGCGATGCGCCGGAGAACCAGATGTTTATCCAGACCGAAGCGACCCCCAATCCCGCGACCCTGAAGTTCATTCCCGGCCGTGCCGTGCTCGACACCGGCACCATGGAATTCACCGACCGCGACTCCGCCACCCGCTCCCCGCTGGCCGAACGGCTGTTCGGTGTGCCGGGTGTCACCGGCGTCTTCTACGGCTCGGATTTTGTGACCGTCACCAAGGACGACAGCGACTGGCAGCACCTCAAGCCGGCGATCCTTGGCGTCATCATGGAACACTATATGTCCGGCGCGCCGCTGCTCGCCGACGGTCAGGTTGCGGATGGCGATGCGCCGCATGCCGAGGAATTCTTCAGCGAGGCCGACACCGAGACGGTCGCGGTCATCAAGGATCTGCTTGAAACCCGGATTCGCCCGGCGGTCGCCAGCGACGGCGGCGACATCACCTTCCGCGGCTTCAAGGACGGCATCGTCTATCTCGATATGAAGGGCTCGTGCGCGGGCTGCCCGTCGTCGACGGCGACGCTGAAGCACGGCATCCAGAACCTGCTGAAGCACTTCATCCCGGACGTGGTCGAAGTCCGGCCGATGTAAATTATCTAAATTTGCCAAAAAGGCCTTGGGGCAAGCGCCGAACCGCTTGCCCCTTTGCCTTTTCGGCGGCACGTTGCCGGCACCCTTGCCCATCTTCTCGGTCTTTGAATGATCGTTCTCGCCATCGATACCGCGCTGGACTACTGCGCTGCTGCCGTGCTCGATGCCGCCACGAAAGCGGTCATTGCACAGGAAACGCTGGAGATGAAGCGCGGCCATGCCGAGGCGCTGATGCCGCTGATCGCCCGTGTCATGACCGCGTCGGGCCTGAGCTATCTCGAACTCGACCGCATCGCAGTCACCACCGGCCCCGGCAGCTTTACGGGGTTGCGCGTCGGCATCTCGGCGGCGCGCGGCATCGGCCTTGCCGCCGACAAGCCGGTGATCGGCCTCACCACTCTGTCGGCCTATGTCGCGCCTTTGGTCGCGGAGAAGCAGGAGCACCCGATCATCGCCGCGATCGATGCCCGCCATGATCATGTCTACTTTCAGGTCGTCGCCGGCAACGGGTCGGCGCTGATGCGGCCGGCCGTGATGCCGATCGAGGACACGTTCGCGGCCTCGCGCTTTGGCGCGTTGCGCATGGTCGGCAACGCGGCACAACTGCTGGCGGACCGCTGGCCGCGGAATGCCCCGGCGCCTGTGCTGGTCGATCCGAGACCGGGCCCCGACATTACCTGGGTCGCATGGATCGGAGCTGGGACTGACCCCAGCGTGGCGCCGGCGAAGCCGTTTTATTTGCGCGCGCCCGACGCCAAGCCAAAGGCTGGTTACGCGCTGCCGAACGGGCGGACATAGCTATGCCGCGCGTTCCAGCATTTCTGTCCAGCATATTTCCGAAACTGTTCGGACGTGCCGATGCCACAGTCGAACCTGCAAACCTTCGCGATGCGCCGCGTCTCTCGCAACTGCATCGCGCCTCGTTTCATCGCGGCTGGGGCACGGAGGAATTCGAACAGATCCTGATCGAACGCAATGCCCTCGCTCACCGGCTGCGGCTCGGCGGATCAACCATCGGATTTATCGTGTCGCGGACCGCCGCCGACGAAGCAGAGATTCTCTCTGTTGCGGTTGCACAAAAGCACCGCGGACGCGGCTTCTCACGCGACCTGCTGCGTACCCATCTTGGACATCTCGCGGGGCATGGCCTGAAAACCGTGTTTCTCGAAGTCGAGGAAAACAACCGTCCTGCCCGTGCCTTGTATGAACGCGCCGGTTTCCGCGTCGTCGGGCGGCGCGAACGGTACTACAAGGATGCCAGCGGCGAACAATTGAATGCCGTGGTGATGCAACGAGACTTGTCGTAAGCTGTCCCCAGTGGCAAAACACTCCGGCATTCGAGATTTATCATGACCGCCTTGAAATCCATGCCCACAGGCAAGCATACGGATATCGAAAAGCGCTGCGCCGCAGCCGGCATGCGCATGACCGAACAGCGCCGCGTCATTGCGCGCGTGCTCGCTGAGGCCATGGACCATCCCGACGTCGAGGAACTTTACCGGCGCTGCGTTGCGGTCGACGACAAGATTTCGATTTCGACGGTCTATCGCACCGTCAAGCTGTTCGAAGACGCCGGCATCATTGAGCGTCACGATTTCCGCGAGGGCCGCGCCCGCTACGAGCAGGTGCCGGAGAGTCATCACGACCATCTCATCAACCTGCGCGATGGCAAGGTGATCGAATTCACCTCCGAGGAAATCGAAAAGCTCCAGACCGAAATCGCGCGCAAGCTCGGCTACAAACTGGTCGACCACCGGCTGGAGCTTTATTGCGTGCCATTGGACGAAAAGACTCGGGACGACGACAAGACTTGAGCACTCCGTCCCCTTACGACCTTGTCATTTTCGATTGTGACGGCGTGCTCGTCGACAGCGAAGCGCTGGCCTGTGTCGTCCATGCCGATGTGCTGACGCAGTTCGGCTACACGATCTCCGCCGAGCAGGTGCATGATCGTTTCCTCGGGCGTTCGGCGCGTGAGGCACGGCTTGAAGTCGAAAGCGAACTTGGCCGCGTTTTCCCTGACTCCTATACCGCGCAATTGCGGGCCACGATCGACCAGGTGTTCGGCGAACAGTTGCAACCCGTTCCACACATTTTTGAGACGCTGGACCGATTGTCCCAGCGCATCTGCGTGGCGTCCTCCGGCACACCGACGCGAATTCGAAGCAGCCTCGGCACCACCGGGCTGCTCGACCGCTTCGACCCGCATCTGTTCTCTGCGATGCAGGTCGAACGCGGCAAGCCTGCACCGGACCTGTTTCTGTTTGCCGCTGCACAGATGGATACGGCGCCGGCGCGATGTGTCGTGATCGAGGACAGCGTGCCCGGCGTCACTGCCGCCCACGCCGCGGGCATGACCGTGATCGGATTTACCGGCGGCAGCCACTGCCGGCCCGGCGACGCGGACCGGCTGCGAGCGGCCGGCGCCAACATTGTCATTGGCGACATGCGCGCACTGCCCGATCTGATCGTCCAAAGCCTCGATCGCGCTGAAATAAGCGCCATTTAGGGGCCGACTAAGTACCGCTTCTGAAAAAACCGCGCCAGAACAAACAGATAAGCTCCGCTCAGAGCGCTCCGAATACCGCCCAGTCGCTGGATTTCGCCGCCCTTTATCTATATTTGAAGCGCGAGAGAGCGGCCCGGAGCGCCGCCATATCCAAGGTTTCGATGACCGCGCCGCGCAAGCTGCACATCAAGTCATACGGCTGTCAGATGAATGTCTACGATGCACAGCGCATGGTGGACACGCTCGCGCCTGAAGGATTCGTCGAGACGGCAAACGCCGACGACGCCGATCTTGTGATCCTCAACACCTGTCACATCCGCGAGAAGGCGTCCGAGAAAGTCTATTCGGAGCTCGGACGCCTGCGCACTGCCAAGGACGAAGCAGCGCGCAACGGGCGCGAGATGCGGATCGCGGTGGCGGGCTGCGTCGCGCAGGCCGAAGGCAGCGAGATCATCCGCCGCGCGCCCGTCGTCGATGTCGTGGTCGGCCCGCAGAGCTATCATCATCTGCCGCAACTGCTGGCTAAGGCCAAGACCGGCGGCCGCGCCATCGAGACGGAGTTCCCGGTCGAGGACAAGTTCGCCTCGTTGCCCGATCCGAAACCGGCGATGATCCGCGCACGCGGCATCTCGTCCTTTGTCACGGTGCAGGAAGGCTGCGACAAGTTCTGCACCTTCTGTGTGGTGCCTTATACGCGCGGCATGGAAGTGTCGCGTCCGGTGGCGCGCATCGTCGACGATGTGCAGCGCCTCGCCGATAACGGCGTGCGCGAGATCACGCTGATCGGCCAGAACGTCAACGCGTTTCACGGCGAAGGCAGCGACGGCAAGCCATGGTCGCTCGGCCAGCTTCTGCATCGTCTTGCGGACATTTCGGGCATCGTTCGCCTGCGCTATTCGACCAGCCATCCCCGCGACGTCGATGATGCGCTGATCGAAGCCCATCGGGACATTCCCGCCGTGATGCCGTTCGTGCATCTGCCGGTGCAATCAGGCTCCGACCGCATTCTGGAGGCGATGAACCGCAAACACACCGCCGCCGACTATGCCCGCACCGTGGAGCGGTTCCGCAAGGTGCGCGAAGACATTGCATTTTCATCGGATTTTATTGTCGGTTTTCCCGGTGAAACCGAGGAAGATTTTTCGGCAACACTCGCGCTGGTCCGTCAAATCAGTTACGCTGGCGCCTATTCGTTCAAGTATTCGCCCCGGCCCGGAACACCGGCCGCGGACATGCAGGAGACGGTCACGACCACGGTGATGGACGAGCGATTGGCGCGGCTCCAGGAGTTGATCGACAGCCAGCAGGCTGTCTTCAACGCGGCAGTGATCGGCAAGACGGTCGATGTGCTGTTTGAGCGTGCCGCGCGCAATCCAGGTCAGATCGTCGGCCGCACCGCTTATCTGCAACCTGCTCATGTCATGGCGTCGCCTGACATTATCGGCCAGGTGCTGCCCGTCGCCATCGACAGCCTCGAGCGTTACAGCCTGATCGGCGCACTCGCTTCTCCCATCTCGTCAACTTCCCAGCCCGCCATGACCACCGGAGCCTGAACCCTTGCCAAAAAGCGCATCGGATTCGCCTACACTCGCCCCTGGCCGCAAAAACGACCGAGACGTTCAAACACCTCACGAAGCCCAGATCGTCGTCGCCTTCGACGACAACGGCGCCGCCTCCGCACTGGTCGGTCCCTACGGACAAAATCTTGCTCTGATCGAGCGCCGTCTCGGCGTTGTCGCCGATTCCCGCGGCAATCACATCACTGTCGCCGGATCGCGCGACGGTTGTGATGCTGCGCGGCGCGTCTTGGAGATGCTCTACGAGCAGGCCGTGCGCAGCCAGGACATCGCTCAGGGCGATGTCGAAGGCGCGATCCGCGCCGTGATTGCGCAAGGCTCGCTGTTCGAATTCGATCCGAAGACCGCCAAATCGCAGTTCGAGGAGATCAATCTGCGCAAACGCCCGGTGCGGGCGCGCACCGCCGCGCAGGACTCCTACATCCGCGCACTGAAGCGGCACGAACTGGTGTTCGGCATTGGCCCCGCCGGCACCGGCAAGACATGGCTCGCGGTGGCGCAGGCCTGTCAGTTGTTCGAACGCAAGGAAGTCGACCGCATCATTCTGTCGCGCCCTGCCGTCGAGGCCGGCGAACGGCTCGGATTCCTGCCCGGTGACATGCGCGAGAAGGTCGACCCTTATTTGAGGCCGATCTACGACGCGCTGTACGACCTGATGGATTCGCGCATCGTCGAGCGCGGCTTGCAAAGCGGCGAGATCGAAATCGCGCCGCTGGCCTTCATGCGCGGCCGCACCCTGACCAATGCAGCCATCATTCTCGACGAAGCCCAGAACACCACATCGATGCAGATGAAGATGTTCCTGACGCGGTTGGGCGAGAACAGCCGCATGATCATCACCGGCGATCCGAGCCAGGTCGACCTGCCCAACGGCCAGCCGTCGGGGCTGGCGGAAGCTGCCAAGCTGCTCGACGGAGTCGAGGGTATCGCGCAGGTGAAGTTTACCGCGCAGGACGTGATCCGCCACGAACTGGTGGCGCGGATCGTCGCTGCGTACGAAGGCGTGCCGAAGCAGCCTGGCGCCGGCAAGCCGTGATACATCGATGAAACCGAGCGCTAGTTGCAACCAAGATTTTTGACATGACGTCCGCCGACATTCCCGCGACCGAAGTGCTTGTCACCGCCGACTGCTGGAACAGCGAAAGCAGCGCGGAGACGACGATCCATCGCGCCATCGAAGCGGCGGCTTCCATGGTCGAGGCCGACACCGCCGACGCCGAGCTTGCGATCATGCTGACCGACGATGCCGGTATCCGCACGCTCAACAAGAACTGGCGCGGAATCGACAAGCCGACCAACGTGCTGTCATTTCCCGCGCTGCAATCGGAGCGCGACGACGCACCGCGCATGCTCGGCGACATCGCGATTGCCTACGAGACCACGCGCAGCGAAGCCGACGCCGAGCACAAGCCGTTCGACCACCATCTCAGCCATCTGGCGGTGCACGGCTTCCTGCATCTGGTGGGCTACGATCACGAAAACGATAACGACGCCGAGATTATGGAAGGTCTCGAGCGTGATATTCTTGCGCAGCTCGGGATCCCCGATCCTTACGCGCATGACGATCAGGTGAACTAGGTGTCCAACTCCCTCGCCGACAAATCCGACAGCGATCGCTCCGATACGCGATCAAGCAATCTGCCGGTGCCCGTTCAGCAGGGCGAGGTGCTGCGCCCGTCGTCTGAACTCTGGCTCATGCGTGCGCTGCGCACGCTGTTCGGATGGAAAGCGGGATCGGCCCGCGCCGATCTTCAGGTGGTGCTTGACGCCACCGCGCCAGATGAAACCAGCTTCACCACGATCGAGCGCACCATGCTGCGCAATATCCTGGGCCTGCACGAGCGGCGCATCGCCGACGTCATGGTGCCGCGCGGCGACATCGTCGCGGTCAAGCGGGATATTTCGCTGGGCGAATTGATGAGCCTGTTCGAAAGCGCGGCTCATTCGCGTCTCGTGGTCTACAACGACACCCTCGACGATCCCGAAGGCTTCGTCCATATCCGCGACCTGCTCGCCTTCATGACGTCGAAGGCAAAGGTCGCAGACGAGGTCAACGCCAAGCGCAAGAAGCCGTTTCCGGCGGGTCTCGATCTGCGCTCGGTCGATCTGCGCATGAAGTTGTCCGACGCCAACATCATGCGCAAGCTGATCTATGTTCCGCCGTCGATGCCGGCCATCGACCTGCTGGCGCAGATGCAGGCGACGCGCATTCACCTGGCGCTGGTGGTCGACGAGTACGGCGGCACCGACGGTCTGGTGTCGATCGAGGACATCGTCGAACAGGTGGTCGGCGAAATTGACGACGAACATGACGGCGACGAAGCGCCGTCCGTGGTCCGTCAATCCGACGGGTCCTTCATCGCCGATGCCCGCGCCAGCCTCGAAGACGTGCAATCGGTGGTCGGAGAAGAATTCGACACCGGCGAAGCGGGCGAGGATGTCGATACCCTTGGCGGCTATCTCGTCACGCAAGTCGGCCGCCTGCCGGTGCGCGGTGAAATCATTTCCGGACCAGGCGAGTTCGAGATCGAAGTGCTCGACGCCGATCCCCGGCGCGTCAAGCGCGTGCGCATCGGAACGCAGAAGGATCGCTCCAACCTGCGCCATCGCGAGTTGCGCCGCAGGGAAGCTGCGAATGACGCCGCGCAGGCCCAGGCCAACGACAACACCAATCCGGCTTCATCCAGCGACGGCGCCGGCAATCGATGAAGTCCTTCCGCGCGCTCATCTCCGGCATCATCCTGTCATGGGGATGGAAGCGCGCGATGATCGCGCTCGTTGCCGGCGCTCTGTCAGCGCTGGCGATGGCGCCATTCAACGCGTGGCCGATTTTGTTCCTGACAATTCCGGTCGCGGTCTGGCTGATCGATGGCGCGGGCGCCGGACGCCTCGGCGGCATTCCCGCAGCGGCGATGAGCGGCTGGTGGTTTGGCTTCGGCTATTTCGTGGCGGGGCTCTATTGGGTGGGCTACGCCTTCCTCGTCGACGCCCAGACCTTCGCGTGGCTGCTTCCTTTCGCGGTGATGGGTTTGCCGGCAGGACTGGCGCTGTTCATGGCCTTCGGCTTCGCGCTCGCGCGGCTGATCTGGACACCGGACTCGTTTCGCATTCTCAGCCTTGCCTGCGCGCTCACCGTCAGCGAATGGCTGCGCGGACATATCCTGACCGGTTTTCCCTGGAATGCATTCGGCTATGCCCTGACCGAGCCGCTGGCATTCGCGCAAAGCGCTTCGCTGGTCGGGCTGTGGGGTCTGACGTTTATCGCGGTCGCCGTGTTCGCATCTCCCGCGGTGCTGATCGACGACCGGCACGTCACGCGCCGTCCGTGGATCCCGCTCGTGGTTTCGCTTCTCGTGCTTGCCGCGATGGGCGGTTACGGCGCTATCAGGCTCGCAAACCAGCCGACGCAGTTCGTCGACAAGGTGAAACTGCGGCTGATGCAGCCGAACCTGCAACAGGATGTGAAGTTCAACTACGCTGCGAAGCAGATGGTGATGGACAAATATCTGTCGCTGTCGGATCGCGCGACCGGCCCGCAATCGAGCGGCGTGCGTGACTCTACCATCCTGATCTGGCCGGAATCCGCATTTCCGTTTTTCCTGACGCGCGAAGCCGATGCCATGGCGCAGATCGCGAACCTGCTGCCGCCAGGAACGGTACTGGTCACGGGCGCGATCCGCCCGCCCGATCAACCCGCCGGAACGCAGGTGACGCGCGCCTACAATTCGATTTACGTCATCGATCACGATGGAACCTTCCTGTCGATGTACGACAAGCTGCATCTGGTTCCATTCGGCGAATACCTGCCGTTTCAGTCCGCGATGGAAAAACTCGGCTTCGTGCAGATCACCAAGGTGCGCGGCGGATTCATTCCGGGCGACCGGCGGCGGACCATGACGGTGCCGAATGCGCCGCGCATGCTGCCCTTGATCTGCTACGAGGCGATCTTCCCGGGTGACATTGTTCCGGGCAACGATCGTCCCGGCTGGATCGTCAACCTGACCAACGACGGATGGTTCGGTATCTCGACCGGCCCCTACCAGCACCTGCAACAGGCCCGGTTGCGAGCTGTTGAAGAGGGCCTCCCCATCGTCCGCTCCGCGAACACAGGCATCTCCGCCGTGATCGATCCGTTCGGCCGGATCATAGCGCGATTGGGACTTGGCGCCGAGGGCGTGCTCGATTCAGCCTTGCCTAAACCAACGTCCCCGACGCTGTTCTCGCGCGTTCGGGATATGCCGGTGGCACTGGCGGTAGCATTGTCGACCGTTATCGTTGTTCGCCGCCGCGCGAAACAAAAGCTCTGACATCACCGTATCTGTCCTGATGGACAGTATTTCTGGACATGTGTCCAGACTGTCGGTCGCTGTTCGACAGGTTCAATTGGCCTCAATGCGGTCACAGGGTTTAACCTAAATTCTTCATCACGGCCGCGACAAGGATTTGACGATGCTGGCGCAAGAAGCGTATTCCGGTTTAGTCATCGCGGACAGGTTCACCACCGTTTTCCAAACTATGCCGATGACCCGGAGCTTGTAGATGACGACCAAGGCGCCCAACCCTGTTGACAAATATGTTGGCAGCCGCGTGCGCATGCGCCGGATCATGCTCGGCATGAGCCAGGAAAAGCTCGGCGAAGCGCTCGGCCTGACATTTCAGCAGGTGCAGAAATACGAGAAGGGCACCAACCGCATCGGCGCGAGCCGGCTGCAACAGATCTCGGATATTCTTCAGGTGCCGGTCTCGTTTTTGTTCGAAGGCGGCCCGGCCGGCCCGAATGCGCTGGCAGGATTGAGCGAAGCGCAATCCCCCGCCTACGTTTCGGATTTTCTCGCGACCTCCGAAGGGCTGGCGCTGACGCGCGCTTTCACACGTATTACGGATGCCAAGCTCCGTCGCAGCATTGTGGAACTCGTCGAGCAGATGGCGGCGCGCGAGCAGTCCGACCCCACATAAGCCTGCGGGCACCGGCGAGAGCGCGGATCGGCAAGGGCCGCCAGCCGCGCCCATGACCGGATGTCAACCAGATCGCGCCCGCGATGAACGATGGATTGCCCAGACCGGTGAATGCAATGTCAGCGAACGATACGCCCTCATCACGCGGGCAAAATGTCGAACATGGGCACGGTTCGTTTTTCGGGCGGCGCAAGGGACACAAGCTCCGTAATCATCAAGCCGACCTGATTGAAAATCTGCTGCCGCAGCTCGCGCTCGATCTCGGTCACGCGGACGCCTCCGATCCAAGCTCGCTGTTCCAGGCGCCTGTCGACGAGATGCGCCTCGAGATCGGATTCGGCGGCGGTGAACACCTGATCGCGGAGGCGCTCGCGTTTCCGCGGACCGGCTTCATCGGCTGCGAACCGTACGTCAACGGCATGGCGAAAATTCTCGCGCAGATCGAAGCGCACAACATCGCCAACATCCGCCTGTTCGCAGGCGACGCCGCCGAGCTTCTCGCCTGGGCACAGCCGTCGAGCTTTGCGCGTATCGATCTCATTCATCCCGATCCGTGGCCGAAGCGGCGGCACTGGAAGCGCCGCTTCGTGCAGGATGCAACCATCGCCGGGATGTCGCGCATTCTCAAATCAACCGGCGAGTTTCGTTTCGTCTGCGACATCGACGACTACTGTGCATGGACCTTGATGCACATGCAGCGCTCTGCGGACTTCATCTGGACAGCGGAGCGGGCTGACGACTGGCGCATGCCATGGCCGAACTACACGATGACACGTTATGGCAAAAAGGCTGACCGCGAAGGACGCAAGGCCGCCTATTTCATCTTTCGGCACGTAGGCGCTTAGGCCGACAAACCCTTGTCGCGCAGCCGCCAGAAGGTCAGAACCCGCTGCGCCGTCGCGGGCGACAAACGCTCATAGTTGATGCGGGCTTCTTCGATGTCCGGGCCGGCAGGCACGCGCCCCGGTCCCAGCCGCAACACCACCAGCGCCCGCACCGTGGCCCATTCCAGCCCGATGGATTTTCCGAGAAGCAGAATGGGATCGTAGCGATCACCAAGCATCAGCTGATGGACCACCGACAGCCGCATGCCTGTCAGCGCCGCGAGCGCGGCGATCGATTCCTCGTATTTGTGCTGCTTGGCGAATTCGAGCAGCGCCGCCTCGTTAAGCTCACCCGCCTGGTGCAGCGCCAGAATGGCGCGCTGGGCCGGCTCGAAGTCGCGCGTCTGCGGCTGGGTTTTCGGCGTGCCGGAAATCTCGATCATCGCGTGATTGATCGCCGCTTTCTGCTTCGGCTTCGCCGAATCAAACATTCGGCGGCGGACGAGATCGACCGACTTCGCCAGCAACTGTTTCAGCGACGCTGCGGGAAGATCCTCGCGCTGGCCGACGGTCAGCGCCAGCATGCCGTCGTCGGTGGCGCGCTTGACCAATCCCGAATAGCCGTACTCGGAAAACTGCGCACCGGTATTGGCCGCCACGCTGCGCACCACTTCGCGGTCGCCGCGGCGGACAATCACATCGGTCACGGATGGAGACAGCGCCGGGCGTCCCGAAATCGCCGCCAGATGTTCCTGGCCTTTGGCGCGCGCGATTTCAACGAGTGTCGGATCGTCGAGCAGCGGCGATCGGCTCAGGATCGGACCGGCGATCTTGATTTCGTTTTCGTGGGCCAGTTGCTTCACCAGCGTCGGCGGGGCGTTGTCCAGCTTCGACAGCCGCTCCGCCAGTTCCACGCGGGTTTCGATTTCGGTAGCCGGCACCAGTCCGACAAGAATGTCGTCGAACAGCGCGATATGCCGGGTCTCGAAATGCGCGGCACCTTGCAGAAATAGGTCCGAAATCCGCTCAATCGCCGCAGCCCGCTTTTCAGCGGTGCCGTTTTTGACGATCTCATCGAGTTCCGGAATTAAAGAAAAGGCAGCAGCCATGCGGGTCTCTGGTCGCGACTGGCGCGGCGGTCCACCGTGCGCCCAGAAGCGTTTGGGACTGTAGGTAGGCCAGATGAATGAACGGTTAGCCGGAAAGGTCGCTTTGAGGACAGGTGCGTTAAATCAGTTGGCGCTGGCGTCCAGATGCCCGCGGTTTGGCCGTAAGATCATGCACTCTTCCGATAAATCAGAGCTTTGCCGGCAACAAATCGGGTTCCGCAATCGTTCCAGGCTCGCGGGAAGCCCTTGCCGCACAGGCCAAAAACGTCTATATCCGCAGCAACTGATAAATTCTCATACGCACACGTAGGAGAGTGGGCCCCCCGGGACCCGCTCTTTTTTATTACCTGATGGCCTGTGCCGCATGCTGGAGCGGGCCGATAACCATAAGAGCACTTTTGATCCTGGATATGAGCGACCCTGCTGACGTTGCCGTTGACGCCGAACTGCTTGCCGAACCGCGCCTCGTGGTCGAGCCGGGCGTAGGGGCGCGCGTGTCTGCGGTTGCAACACCAGTGTTGCAGGGCATGGGCTACCGGCTTGTGCGGATCAAGGTCACGGCCGAAGCCGGCTGCACTGTACAGATCATGGCAGAGAAGCCTGACGGCACCATGCTGATCGAGGATTGCGAAGCGATCTCGAAAGCGCTGTCGCCGGTCATGGACATCGCCGATCCGATCCAGCGCGCGTACCGGCTGGAAATCTCATCCCCCGGCATCGACCGGCCACTGGTCCGCCGCACCGATTTCGAGCGTTATGCCGGGCATCTGGTGAAAATCGAGATGGCCGTGCCCCACGAGGGCCGCAAGCGTTTTCGCGGCAAGCTTGGCGGCGTCGAGGGCAACGGCATCAGAATTATTCGCGACGACGTTCGCGCCGATCAGGACCCCAGCGTGCTGCTGACGATGGAAGACATCGCCAGTGCGAATCTTGTTCTGACCGACGAGCTGATTGCGGAATCCATGCGCAGGGGCAAATCGGCCGCACGCGAGATCAAGGAAGACCTCGGGCTCGCGCCGCCTCCGCCTGAGCACGCGAAGAAGGCGAGAGCCGAACTTCCCATATCGAAAAGCTTCAAGCCAAAACCGAAGCCCAAGCCAAAGAACACCAAGGAACACCGCCTCGCCGCTGAAAAGAAAAAGCGCGCAGGCATATCGGACCACCACGAAGGAGACTGAGCCATGGCCGCTGTCAGCGCCAATAAACTCGAATTGCTGCAGATCGCCGACGCCGTCGCACGCGAAAAGTCGATCGACCGCTCGATCGTGATCGCAGCGATGGAGGACGCCATCGCCAAGGCGGCCCGCGCCCGCTACGGCTCCGAAACCGACGTGCACGCCGAAATCGACGCCAAGAAGGGCGAGTTGCGGCTGTCGCGCCACATGCTGGTTGTCGAGCAGGTCGAAAACTCCTCGAACCAGATTTCGCTGAAGGACGCGCAGCGCGCCAACCCCGGTGCACAGATCGGCGACACCATCGCCGACACGCTGCCGCCGCTGGAATACGGCCGCATCGCCGCCCAGTCCGCCAAGCTGGTGATCGTGCAGAAGGTGCGCGAGGCCGAGCGTGACCGGCAGTATCAGGAGTTCAAGGACCGCATCGGCGAGATCGTCAACGGCGTGGTCAAGCGCGTCGAATACGGCAGCGTCATCGTCGATCTGGGCCGCGGCGAAGCCATCGTGCGGCGCGACGAAATGCTGCCGCGCGAAGTGTTCCGCAACGGCGACCGCGTCCGCTCCTATATCTTCGATGTCCGCCGCGAAACCCGCGGACCGCAGATCTTTCTTTCGCGCACCCATCCGCAGTTCATGGCGAAGCTGTTCGCGCAGGAAGTTCCCGAAATCTATGACGGCATCGTCGAGATCA
>JAFVHU010000014.1 GCA_017474385.1 Afipia sp.
GAGCACATCAAGGAGCCTGACCATGCTGCTGGAAAAGCCAACTCCCACGTTGCGGGAATCAAGAGCCGTCGTCCTCGAGACCGATCGGCTGGTGTTGCGTCAGCCGACGCTCGCGGACGTAAAAGCCATTGCGCATGTCGTGGGCGACAAGCGCGTGTCCGTGAATCTGCGCCGCGTGCCGCATCCCTACACGCTGGACGATGCCATCAGCTTCGTGAACACCGTCGCAGGCACCATCGATACCGTTTTCCTGGTCGAGCGCGAGCGTACCGCGGTCGGGCTTGTCGGCGTGAGCTGGGAAAACGAGAACGCGCCGGAACTGGGTTATTGTTTTGGCGTCGATCACTGGGGCAAAGGTTACGCGACGGAAGCCGCGCGTGCCGTGATCGATTACGCCTTCGAGGAATTTGCCATCGATGAACTGCTGGCTGGCGCACGCGTGCTGAACCCGGCGTCACGTCACGTGCTGGAGAAGTGCGGCTTCCAGTGGACCGGCGTAGAATTGCATCGCTTCCTGGCGCTTGGATCGTCGACACCGGTCGATCGGTTCAAGCTTGAGCGCGGCGTCTGGGCCTCGCTCAAGAGCTGGAGCAGCTCAAGGCGGCGGTGACGCCGCCTGCGTTGGACAGATGGATGAAGCACGGGTTCACGTCGTTCGCGGTGTGGCCCTGCTCATCCCGGCGGAGGCACCACGACGGGCTCTTCGCGAACCAGATCGCGCTCGCGCAGGAAGATGTAGAGGCCGGCCAGGATGATGACCGCTGCGCCCACGAGCATCGCGACGGAGGGCACGTCGCCGAATACCACGTAACCGAAGATCACGGCCCAGATAATCATCGTGTACTGATACGGCACGACCACGCTTGCGGGGGCGAGCTTGAGCGAGCGGTTGACGCCGAGAGCCGCCACGATGGAAATGCAGCCCGCCAAAGCGAAAAGGCCGAGATCCGGCAGGCTCGGCGTGATCCAGCCGAACGGCGCCACGATCACGCCGAAGAGAAGCGTTCCGCAGAACTGCGCCGTCGTCAGCACAACATCCGGCGTGCCGCGCAGCGACCGCGTGATGATCATGAGCGCGGCGAACGATGAACTGCCCGCCAGCGCAATCATCGCCGGCCAGCTAAAGGCTTGCGTGGACGGGCGCAGCGCGATGATGACCCCGATGAAACCGACGACAATGGCGCTCCAGCGCCGCCAGCCGACCTTCTCGCCGAGGAAGATTGCGGAGGCCGCGGTCACGAAGATCGGCGCCGCGAGATAGTAAGTGATGACATCGGCAAGCGGCAGATAGACCGACGCTGCGAAGAACGCAGCCACTTCCAGCGTCGAAAGCACCACCCGGAGAACTTGCAGTCCGGGCCTCTGAATGGTCCGGAAGGCATTGCGGTGACGCCAGATCACCGGCGACAGCAGCACGAGACTCGCCACCGCGCGCAACAGCAGCAGTTGGCCGACCGAATAGGTCGCGACAATGAATTTGCCGATGGCATCGCCGAACGAAAACATCCAGACCGCCAGCAGCATCAGCGCGATGCCCGCGAGCGCGGCCGAGCGGTTGCCGGCGTCTGCCGAGATTTTTGCGAACATGCTGCGTCGCCGAGCGTGATTGGGACCAAAATGCGGCTGGACGCCTTGTTTAGGAGGCCAGGGCGTTTACCGCAACCGCCGTAAATGCAGCCTTTGTAGCGATATTCCGCATGAATCGGTTGCCGCTCGCGCACCCATGGCGCATACATTGCCGCATATGTCCCGGACGCGATTGAACGCGGCAAACCGGGCCTTTTGCCGAACGCGGCGCAATGGAAAAACGATGAAATTTCTCGACGAAGCCAAGGTCTATATCCGCTCCGGCGACGGCGGAAACGGCTGCGTGGCATTTCGTCGCGAGAAGTTCATCGAGTTCGGTGGCCCGAGCGGCGGCAATGGCGGACGCGGCGGCGATGTCATCGTCGAGGTTGCCGACGGCCTCAACACGCTGATCGACTATCGCTACCAGCAGCACTTCAAGGCTCCGAAGGGCGTGAACGGCATGGGCTCCGACCGCCATGGCGCCAACGGCAAGAACATCGTGATGAAAGTGCCGCTGGGCACGCAGATCTTCGACGAGGACCGCGAGACGCTGATCCACGACTTCACCGAGGTCGGTGAAAAATTCATATTGGCGCAGGGCGGCAATGGCGGCTTCGGCAACGCGCATTTCAAGACCTCGACCAATCGCGCGCCGCGCAATGCCAACCCCGGACTGCCGGGCGAAGAGCGCTGGATCTGGCTGCGGCTGAAACTGATCGCGGACGCCGGTCTGGTCGGATTGCCCAACGCCGGCAAGTCCACGTTCCTGTCGGTGGTCAGCGCGGCGAAGCCAAAGATCGCCGACTACCCGTTCACGACGTTGCACCCTCAGCTCGGCGTCGTTGGCATCGACGGGCGTGAATTCGTACTGGCCGACATTCCGGGATTGATCGAAGGCGCGCATGAAGGCGCAGGCCTCGGCGACAGGTTTCTCGGCCACGTCGAGCGTTGTCGCGTACTGCTGCATCTGGTGGACGCAACATCCGAGCATGCGGGCAAAGACTACAAGACCGTGCGGAATGAGCTGGAAGCGTATGACGAGCATCTCGCCGACAAGATCGAGATCGTTGCGCTGAGCAAGATCGACGCGGTGTCGCCTGAACATCTCAAGGACCAGAAGGCGCGGCTGAAGCGCGCGGCGAAGAAGACGCCGCTGCTGTTGTCGAGCGTGTCGCGCGCAGGCGTGCCGGAAGCACTGCGTGCGCTGCTGTCCGTGATCGGCGAAGCACCGGTGTCGGCGAAAGCGAAAAAAGCGACCGAGAGCCCGGCCGACGCAGAGCCGGAGCAGCCGTCAGGCTGGACACCACTCGGCCGCTGACGCCCTTCTTCGCAATTCAACTTATGCCCATCACACGCTGATTTCCCGATGTCGAATCCCGAACTCAAGAATTTCCGCCGCATCGTCGTCAAGGTCGGATCGTCGCTGCTGATCGATTCCAGCGCCGGCGAAGTTCGCGCATCATGGCTGGCCGCGCTCGCAGCCGATATCTCCAAACTGCATCAGGCCGGCAAGGATGTGCTCGTCGTCTCGTCGGGCTCGATCGCGCTCGGGCGCAGCCGCCTGAAATTGCCGAGCGGCCTGCTCAAGCTCGAAGAAAGCCAGGCCGCCGCCGCTGTCGGCCAGATCGAACTGGCGCGCATCTGGTCCGGCGTGCTCGGCCATTACGGCATTGGCGCCGGACAAATTCTGGTCACGCTGCAGGACACCGAAGAACGGCGGCGCTATCTCAATGCGCGCTCCACCATCACGAAACTTCTCGAATGGCGCGCGGTGCCGGTGATCAACGAGAACGACACTGTCGCGACCAACGAAATCCGCTACGGTGACAACGACCGTCTCGCTGCGCGCGTCGCCACCATGACCAGCGCGGACCTGCTCATCCTGCTCTCGGACATCGACGGCCTCTACACCGCGCCGCCGTCGGCAAATCCGAATGCGAAACTTATTCCCGTCGTTGAATCCGTCACCGCCGACATCGAGGCGATGGCAGGCGCCGCCGAATCCGAACTGTCGCGGGGCGGCATGCGCACCAAGATCGAGGCCGCGAAGATCGCAACCTCCGCCGGCACGCACATGCTGATCGCATCAGGCAAGATCGAACATCCGTTGCAGGCCATCGCCGACGGCGGACCCTGCACGTGGTTTCTCACCCCGGCCAATCCCGTCACCGCGCGCAAACGCTGGATCGCGGGTTCGCTCGAGCCGAAGGGCACGCTCACCATCGACGCGGGCGCGGTTGCGGCATTGCGCGCCGGCAAGAGCCTCCTGCCCGCGGGCATCATCCGGGTCGACGGACAATTCGCACGCGGCGATGCCGTGGTGGTGCGCGGGCCGGACACCCATGAAATCGGCCGCGGTCTCGTCGCCTACGACGCCGAGGATGCCGACAGGATCAAGGGCCGCTCGTCCTCGGACGCGGCGCAAATCCTCGGCATCAGCGGGCGCGCGGAAATGATCCATCGCGACGACCTTGTGGTTGGCGGGCCGCGAAGTACAGACAGCGCCAAATAGTGGGTCACATCCGTCATTCCGGACGGACCGCGTAGCGGGCCGATCCGGAATCTCTATCGTTTTAATCATCTGCTGGATTCCGGGTCCGCGCCAAGAGCGCCTCCCGGAATGACAGCATGGCCAATGGCCTAGCGGCCAATATTATCGGCCATTGGCCTATCCCGCCGGGCAGCCATGTTTCCGGCGGCTCGCCGGGTCCGGATTTCTGTGCTAGGGCATGGCCTTACAAGCATTCAACCCCACATAGACCGACATGTCCGCTCCGCTCAAAGCTCTCGATGGCGCACCCGACCTGACCGCGCTGATGGCCGATCTCGGCGCCGGCGCTTGCCGCGCCGCGCGGACGCTGGCGCTTGCGCCAAGCGAGCAGAAGGACGCCGCACTGGCCGCCATGGCGGCAGCGATCCGCGCCAATGCCAAAGAGATTCTGGCCGCCAACGCCGAAGACGTCACCGAGGCGAAAGCCGGCGGAATGAGCAGCGCGTTCGTCGATCGTCTCGCGCTCAATGAGGCGCGCATCAAGGCGATGGCCGACGGCATTGATGTGGTGCGGGCAATTCCCGATCCTGTCGGCATCGTGACCGAAAGCTGGACACGGCCCAACGGCATGACGATCGAACGCGTGCGCGTCCCGCTCGGGGTCGTCGGCGTGATCTTCGAAAGCCGCCCCAACGTCGCGGCCGACGCCGGCGCGCTGTGCCTCAAGTCAGGCAACGCCGTGATCCTGCGCGGCGGCTCGGACAGTTTCCGGTCATGCCGCGCGATCCATCAATGCCTCGTCGAAGGCTTGCGCAAGGCAGGACTTCCCGAGGAATCCATTTCGCTGGTGCCGACCCGCGACCGCGCCGCGGTCGGCCTGATGCTCGGCGGCCTCAATGGCGCGATCGACGTCATCGTCCCGCGCGGCGGCAAGAATCTCGTCGCCCGCGTACAGGACGAAGCGCGGGTGCCGGTGTTCGCCCATCTCGAAGGCGTCAATCACGTCTATGTCGACAAGGCCGCCTCGCCTGACATGGCGAAGACCGTCGTGCTCAATGCCAAGATGCGCCGTCCTGGTGTCTGCGGCGCAGCCGAGACACTGCTGATCGACCGGGCCACGGCAAACACGCAGCTCAAGCCGCTGGTGACGATGCTGCTCGACGCCGGTTGCGAGGTGCGCGGCGACGCGGACATTCAACGCGCCGATGCGCGGGTGAAACCTGCGTCCGAGGAAGATTGGGCCACCGAATACGAAGACGCCATCATTTCTGCGAAGCTCGTGAACGGCCTCGACGAGGCCATCGCGCATATCGAGCGTTACGGGTCGCACCACACCGACGCCATTGTCACCGAAGACGCGAAGGCCGCTGAAAAGTTTCTCAACGAAGTGGATTCCGCCATCGTGCTGCATAACGCTTCGACGCAGTTCGCTGACGGCGGCGAGTTCGGCTTCGGCGCGGAAATCGGCATAGCCACCGGCAAATTCCACGCACGCGGTCCGGTCGGTGCCGAGCAACTGACCAGCTTCAAGTATCGCGTTCACGGCACGGGACAGACACGTCCGTGAATTGCGCGCCCGTGAGCGACGTGCCCGAGAACGCTGCAATCCATTTGCCCCGCGCCCTTCCGCCTCATGCCGGCGGCATGCGTATCGGCCTGCTCGGTGGATCGTTCAATCCGCCGCACGAGGCGCATCGCGCCATCAGTCTGTTCGCGATGAAGCGGCTGCGGCTCGACCGCATCTGGTGGCTGGTGTCGCCCGGCAATCCGCTCAAGAACAACGGCTCGCTGCACGCGCTGCGCGAGCGCTCGATCGCCGCGCAGAAGGTTGCGAACCATCCGCGCATCAATGTCAGTTGTCTCGAAACCGTCATCGGCACCCGCTACACTGCGGATACGATTTCGTATCTGCGGCGCCGCTGCTCCGGTGTACGCTTTGTATGGATCATGGGCGCTGACAATCTCGCGCAGTTCAACCGCTGGGAAAACTGGCAGCACATCGCCAGCATGGTCCCGATCGCCGTGGTCGACCGCCCGCCCGACAGCTTCCGCGCCCTCTCATCCACCGCCGCACAAACGCTGATGCCCTATCGCATCGACGAGCGGAGCGCGGGAACACTGGCAAGCCGGCGGGCGCCGGCCTGGACATTCCTCACCGGACTGAAATCCAGCCTGTCCTCGACACGGCTGCGGAACCCGGACGGAAGCTGGAAGGACGCCGGTTCGCAATGACGTTTTCCGGCAACAGAAAAGCGCAAATTATCGCTTCGATATCTGGAAGATTGAAACCATTAACCCCACATGCGTATGATGAAGGTGGGCGCCAGGATTCGGCGCTCGCGATACAGTGAAAGGAATGGTCCCTGACCACATCTGTATTGTCCAAGGCA
>JAFVHU010000015.1 GCA_017474385.1 Afipia sp.
CGTCCGGGAGGCGCGATAAACGCAGACGGCGCAAGCTTGTCTGCGGGGTCACCGTCCGGGCCAACTACGTGGCTCTGCCGTTCGCGGCTGGACGCGGTGCGGATGAAGGCGGCGAAAGCCGTCCGGATCAGGGGTCGAGTTTCTCCCCCGTCCGCACCCGGAAGTACGGTCCCCTCGCCAAAAATCCCGCAATGGAGCGCCGCAAGGCGAAGCGCTTTCGGAGAACCATCGCCTCGCACGCGGTGCCGGAAGCGAAACGATACAAGATGCGCCTTGCGGCGCTCCATGCCCCTCGTATGAGGGCGCGAACGAGGCAGGCCTCGCGCGCGCATTGAGGGGCGCAACCAAAAGCTCACCTCGCGCGATGAAACGCGAGAACGATCACGCGTGGCTGTTTGAAAATTGAATCAGGAAAATATCGATGATGGGCCGTTGAAGCACCGGCATAACGTATGTCATGGCCGGACTTGTTCCGGCCATCCCGACGACGAAGGCACCGTGCTCATTTGATCGGGATCACCGGCACAAGGCCGGTGATGACAACTGTGAATGGCGCGCGACTGAGAACGAACGAACCTACGCCGCCATGGTCTCGCGCGGTTGATAGATCGCGACATGCTGGCAATGCGCGATCGGCTTTGAGCCATTGGCGACGATCACGCCATCAAGCTCCACGAACTTGTGGCCCTTGCGGTCGTAGTTGCCGGTGACCTTAGCGCGCACTGTGAGTTCATCCTCGACTGCCGCTGTCGCCAGATAGCGGATCGTGCTGCCGACATGGATCCACGGACCAAGGATGGCATTCTCCATCAGCGCCCAGTTCATGGTCCGCAGCAGCATGCCGGTGTGAACGATCTTCTCGTTCGCATACAGCGGATCGGTTTCGCGCGCGTCGCGCAGATATTCCGAAGAGCCCTCCACGCCCAGCGTGAACGGCGGAATGGAAAGCCACTTGCCGGTTTGATAGGTTTTCTCACTGGCGGGCGCAGTCTTGCCGACCACCGCAGCGCTCTGGAAATCTCCGAGCGAAATCCTCAAGGCATCGGATGGCATCGACGCAGTCCCGGTGGCGCACAACTCGCCGCGGCTCTCGACCTTGATGGCTAGACCGCCGTCGATCTCTTCCGCCGTCACAACGGCGGTCTCGCCGTCATAGACCGGCTTGAAGAACCGGCCGTCCATCAGCCCGCGTTCCAGGAACGCCCGGCCCCATTTCGCCACCGGCATATGGGTCATGTAGGCGAACACATCGACGCCGGGCACCAGCCCACCCTGGAAACCGAAACGGCGCGCGACCTGGTCGTCGTGCATCTTGTTTTCGGAGTTCTTGGCGAGATTGTAGGCGTGGACGCTGTAGGGCTTGAGCGCGGTCATCAATTTCCTCGGTTTCGTTGCGTTTCTTGGCCAAATCGTACGCAAAGCAGGCCCGAAGACAAGCCGTTCCAAATGCATGCCTCGCAGTCCGCATCCTCCGTCTTCCACTCGCCATTTTGGTGCCGTTAGGCTACCAGCAGCGCAACCTGAAATGGAACGACCTTGACCCAGACGACCCGCATCTATGTCGACGCCGACGCCTGCCCGGTGAAGGATGAGATTTACCGTGTGGCGGAACGGCACCGGCTGCCCGTCAGCGTGGTCGCGGGCAATTTCATCCGCGTGCCGAACGACCCGCTGATCGAGCGGATCGCCGCGGGCTCGGGAATGGATGCCGCCGACGACTGGATTGCGGAACGCGCCCAAAAAGGCGATATCGTCGTCACGTCCGACATCCCGCTGGCGGCGCGCTGCGTGAAGGCCGGTGCCGACGTGATCGCGCCGAACGGCAAGCCGTTCTCCGAAGAATCCATCGGCATGACGCTGGCGGTGCGCAATCTGATGACCGATCTGCGCTCCAGCGGCGAAGTCACCGGCGGGCCGCGTTCGTTTTCACCGCGCGACCGCTCGACATTCCTGTCGGCCCTCGACCAGACCATCCGCCGCATCCAGCGCGCACAACAGAAATAAGAGCACCGCGACGATATGGCGCCTCCCCTCATCCAGTTGAAAGACATCGCGCTGACCTTCGGCGGCACGCCGCTTTTGTCCGGCGTCGAACTGGCCGTTTCGGCCGGCGAGCGCGTCTGTCTGATCGGCCGCAACGGCTCGGGCAAATCGACGCTGCTGAAGATCGTTGCGGGCCTCGTGGAAGCCGACCGCGGCAGCCGCTTCGTGCAGCCCGGCGCGACCATCCGCTATCTGCCGCAGGAGCCGGACTTCGATGGCTTCAAGACGACGCTGGCCTACGTCGAAGCGGGTCTCAATCCCGGTGACGACCACTACCAGGCGCAGTATCTGGTTGAACAGCTCGGCCTGACCGGCCAGGAAGATCCCGCCAACATCTCCGGCGGTGAAGCGCGCCGCGCAGCGCTGGCGCGCGTGCTGGCACCCTCGCCCGACATCCTGCTGCTGGACGAGCCGACCAACCATCTCGATCTCACCACCATCGAATGGCTTGAAGGCGAACTGGCCAGCCGCCGCAGCGCGCTGGTGATGATCAGCCATGACCGGCGCTTCCTGTCCAATCTCTCCCGCGCCACCGTCTGGCTCGACCGCGGCCAGACCCGCCGCATCGAAAAGGGTTTCAGCGCCTTCGAGGAATGGCGCGACGACGTGCTCGCCGAAGAAGAACGCGACCAGCACAAGCTCGACCGCAAGATCGTCGCGGAGGAACACTGGCTGCGCTACGGCGTCTCAGGCCGCCGCAAGCGCAACGTCAAGCGCCTCGGCAATCTTTTCGAGCTTCGGCAGCAGCGCCGCGACTATCGCGGCACCGCCGGCAAGGCGAACCTTGCCGCCGCCGAAGCCGAGACCTCCGGCAAGCTGGTGATCGAGGCCAAGCACATCGGCAAGTCGTACGGCGAGCGCAAGATCGTCGATGATTTCTCCACGCGCGTGACGCGCGGCGACCGTATCGGCATCATCGGTCCCAACGGCGCCGGCAAGACCACGCTGATCGGACTTCTGACCGGCGGCGATACACCCGACACCGGCACCATCCGCCTCGGCGCCAACATCGAAATGGCGACGCTGGATCAGCACCGCGAAAGCCTCGACCCGAAAACCACACTGGCCGATGCGCTCACCGGCGGCCGCGGCGATAGCATCATGGTCAATGGCACGCCGAAGCACGTCATCGGCTATATGAAAGACTTTCTTTTCGCCAGCGAGCAGGCGCGCACTCCGCTTGAAGTCCTGTCGGGCGGTGAGCGCGGGCGGCTGATGCTGGCGCGTGCGCTGGCGAAACCTTCGAATTTTCTGGTGCTGGACGAACCCACCAACGACCTCGATCTTGAGACGCTGGACGTGCTGGAGGAAATGCTCAGCGACTATCAGGGCACCGTCATCCTCGTCAGCCACGACCGCGACTTCCTCGATCGTGTCGTAACATCCGTGATTGCGCCGGAGGGCAACGGCAAGTGGGGGGAATATGCAGGCGGCTATTCCGACATGCTGGCACAACGCGGCGCTGACCTGCAGGAAAAGGCGATCAAGGCGGCGGCTAACGAAGCCTCAAAGGCTTCCAAAATCGCGCCTGTCGCGCCCACAACTGCTGCGAAGCGCCGCCTCAGCTTCAACGAAAAGCACGCGCTGGAAACATTGCCGAAAACGATGGCCAAGCTTCAGGCCGAGATCGCGAAGCAGCAGACACTGCTCGACGATCCCGAACTCTATGCGAAGGACCGCAAAAAATTCGACACTGCGTCCGCTGCCATTGCCGAGGCGCATAGCGAACTGGACGCCGCCGAGGAAAAGTGGCTCGAACTGGAAATGCTACGCGAGGAAATTGAAGGATAATGAGACTGTCATTTGCCGGGCTTGACCCGGCAATCCATCTTTTGAAATGTTTCTTTTTAGACTAATAGGGAATGTTGACACATCAAGTGCGCTTCAAATATTCCAGTGCGCCCAGCCCCGCAGCAGCGCCGGTCGCAAAACATGCCTGCAAAAGGTAGCCGCCGGTCGGCGCCTCCCAGTCCAGCATTTCGCCGGCGACAAATACGCCGGGCAGCTTGCGCAACATGTAGTGCGCGTCGATCTCGTTGAAGGCAATTCCGCCCGCGGTTGAGATTGCGCGCTCGATCGGTGCAACGCCGGTAAGCTTGATGGGAACGGCGTTGATGAAAGTAGCGAGTGTTTCCGAATCCATCGCAGAAAGGTTCAATCCCGCAGCAATCGCCGCTTCCTGCAACAACCCGATCGCAACCGGCGAAAGACCCACGGCTTTTCTCAGATAGGTCGACATCGACTGCTTGCGTCGCGGCGCGCTGACGCGCGTGATCAGATCGGGCTTGGCGAGGTCAGGCCGCAATGCGACGTGGAGAACGGCCTCACCATGCGCAAGCACCGCGTCACGCAATGGGGCCGACAGTGCATAGATCGCACCACCCTCGATGCCGTCGCGCGTGATCGTCGCTTCGCCGCGCACCGTCTCTCCGCCGAACGACAGCGCAACGCCCTTCAGTGGCTGTCCCTCAAAGCGATCGCGGAACAGATCCGACCATCCGACGCGGAAACCGGAATTGGCAGACCGCAATGGCGCAATCTCAATGCCCCTCGCCTTGAACGAATCGATCCAGCCACCATCTGCACCTAACTTGGGCCAGCTTGCACCGCCAAGGGCAATGACGGTGGCGTCCGGTTTGACCGACGCCAGCCCCTCGGGTGTTTCGAACAGCAACTCACCATTCGCATTCCATCCCGTCCAGCGATGACGGAGCGCCAACCGCACACCTGACTGGTCGAGGCGCCGCAACCACGCACGCAGCAACGGCGACGCCTTCATCGCTTGCGGAAAAACCCGCCCGCTCGAGCCAACGAACGTCGGCTGGCCGAGGGCTTCGCTCCACGCGCGGAGCGCCTCTGGCGGAAACGCTTCGATCGCCGCTCGCAGATGCGGTGCGGCCTCGCGATAGCGCGCGAGGAACGCGTCAAACGGCTCGCTGTGGGTGAGATTGAGACCACCGCGTCCAGCCAGCAGAAACTTGCGGCCGACCGACGGCATGCGATCATAGATCGTGACGCGCGCACCGTCTGCGCTAAGAATTTCAGCCGCCATCAGCCCCGCTGGGCCGGCACCGATGACGGCGATATTCAAGACGCTTATCCGCCCATCGACGGCAGCTTGATACCTGCTGCCTTCGCGGCCTGCTCCACATACTTGAAGGTCTGGAAGAACGCGCCGCCGAGATCACGCGCAGTCGACATGTCGCCGATCTTCGCGAAATTTGCGGCGATGGCGTCCGGCGTCCACTGATCCTGCGGAAGGTTGAGACCTTCGGTCTCGACCACCTTGATAACTGCGAACGAGCCTGCGCCCGCGCCCATGATGGTCCGGGTCGGCGCATCCTCCCCGAGCAGATAGAGCACCGCGGGGGTGATTGATTCAGGCTTCATCAGTGCCAGGATCTCCGGCCCGATCAGGCCTTCGGTCATGCGGGTCGCCGCCGTCGGCGCAATGGTGTTGACGCGGATATTGGCCTTGCGGCCTTCCTCGGCGAGCACATTCATCAGGCCTACGACACCGGCTTTCGCCGCGCCGTAGTTTGCCTGACCGAAGTTACCGAACAGACCCGACGCGGACGTGGTCACGACAATGCGGCCGTAGTTGCGCTCGCGCATGCCGTCCCACACTGCCTTGCAGCAGTTGAACGTGCCGGTGAGATGCACGGCAATAACCTTGGCGAAATCGTCCGGCTCCATTTTGCCGAACGATTTGTCGCGAAGGATACCGGCGTTCGCGACCATGAGATCGACGCTGCCCCACTTCACCGAGGCGCGGGCGACCATCTCCTTGACCTGCTCGAAGTTCGAAACATCCGCGCCATCGGCGATCGCCTCACCGCCGGCCTTGCGGATTTCTTCCACGACCGCTTCCGCCGGGCTGACCGAACCGCCGCTGCCGTCGCGGGCCGCGCCCATGTCATTGACGACAACCTTCGCGCCAAGCTTCGCCAATCCCAGCGCGTGCGCGCGTCCGAGACCTGCACCTGCGCCGGTGACTACCGCAACGCGTCCGTCGAATCTGATTGCCATGATCGTCCCTTAAAGTTTAGCGAGAGAAATGCGGTTACGCGAAGAAGTGCATTCCGAGCCAGTCCGCGACCAGCGCGGGTTTGGGCTCGCCCTCGATTTCCAGAGTCGTGTTGGTGCGCGCCAGCAACTCCTTCGGCGACTTCATAGTCGCCTCTGACAATACGAACCGCGCACGCACCCGTTTGCCGGCGCGGACCGGCGTGAGAAACCGTATCTTGTCGAAGCCATAATTGACCGACATGACGGCGCCGTTCAAGGTAGGCATGGTTGCATAAGCGAGCTTCGGCAGCACCGACAGCGACAGAAAGCCGTGCGCGATCGTTCCGCCAAAAGGCGTCTCGCGCTTTGCACGCTCCGGGTCGATGTGAATGAACTGAAAATCTTCGGTCGCATCGGCGAACGCGTCGATCTGCTTCTGATCAACGGTATGCCATTCCGAAACACCAAGCTCAGTGCCCACGAGCTTCAGGTAGTCTTCAAGATTCATCGCAGCGCCCACGAACCATCTCCCGGCTGAATTTCGAACTGGGTTGGCACATTCCACAGATCAGCCGTCCGGCCAAGCGAAATTTGCTGACCGGCACGGTTGCACAAACAGCACTAGCCCTCGCTGAGGGCGACGAAGGATGCCGTTTCAAACAAACTATGAAAGGGAGACAGTCCCGAAAATGCCGTCCGGAGCGTTACCGGGCCGCGCTCTGACCGCTTTGCAGTTCCGGAAAATCCTCTTCCCGGAATTCCTGGCCGCGCAATGCATCCTTGCGGTCGTTGTCATGCTCCAGGCGGCGCAACTGCACGCGGCGAATCTTGCCCGAGATCGTTTTCGGCAATTCCGACACCAGTTCGATGCGCCGGATGCGCTTGAACGGCGCAAGCCGCGAATGAACGTACTGGAAGATCGACAAGGCGGTGTCGCGGGACATCGCAGTGCCCGGCACCACCGAGACGTAAGCTTTCGGAAGTGCAAGGCGGATCGGGTCCGGCGTCGGCACCACGGCAGCTTCGGCAACCAGATCGTGTTCCAGCAGTACGCTCTCAAGCTCGAACGGACTGATGCGGTAATCGGAGGATTTGAACACGTCGTCGGAACGGCCGACGAAGGTCAGATAGCCATCGTCATCGAGAAACACCACGTCGCCGGTCTGATAGACCTCGCCGTCCGCGCCCTTCGGCTTGCCGTCCTCGCCCTGATAACCAAGCATCAGCCCTGCCGGACGATTGGCGCCAAGCACGAGACGGACCTCGCCCTCCTTCGCCGGATTGCCGTCGGCATCCGCGACGCGCACGGTATAACCCGGCATCGGCCGGCCCATCGATCCGATCTTCACCAGTTGCCCGGGCGAGTTGCCCGCCAGCGCTGTGGTCTCGGTCTGGCCGTAGCCGTCACGGATCGTAAGGCCCCATGCCGCCTTGACCTGATCGATGACCTCGGGATTGAGCGGCTCGCCCGCGCCGCAAACCTCGCGCACGGATACCTTGTAGTCCGCCAGCCGCTCCTGAATGAACAGCCGCCACACTGTCGGCGGCGCGCACAACGTGGTCACGCCGCAGCGTGCAACCGTGGCAAGCAGACCTTTCGCGTCGAAGCGCGGCTGGTTGACGATGAAGATCGTCGCGCCCGCATTCCACGGCGAGAAAAAGCAGCTCCACGCATGCTTGGCCCAGCCCGGCGAAGAAATATTGAGATGGATGTCGCCCGGCTGAAGACCGAGCCAGTACATCGTGGAGAGCGATCCTACCGGATAACTGCTGTGGCTATGCAGCACGAGCTTCGGTTTTGCCGTGGTGCCCGAGGTGAAATAGAGCAGCATCGGATCGTTCGCACCGGTCGGGCCGTCCGGCGTGAACGTCTCCGGGTGGTTCGCCGCGTCCTCGAACTTGCGCCAGCCTTTGTGCTCGGACGTCGCCGCGACCACAATCCTGGTGAAATCCTCGCCGCCAAGGCCTTCGAATTTCGCCACCTGATCCTGCGTGGCAACGACGACCTTTGCCTTGCCGCGGTCGAGGCGATCGCGCAGTTCGTCCGCCGTCAGCAATGTCGTTGCCGGGATGACGATGACACCCAGCTTCATGGCGGCGAGCATGGTCTCCCACAGGGGGACCACGTTGCCGAGCAATAGCAGCAGATGATCGCCGCGCTTCAGACCGAGGTCGCGCAGGAAGTTCGCGGTCTGGTTGGAGCGGCGCGACAACGCCGCGAACGACAGTTTCGTCTCGGTGTTGCTCGCAGCATCGACAATCCAGAGGGCCGTGCGGTCGCGGCTTTCGGGACTGGAGGCCAGCCCCGCATCGAACCAGTCGAGCGCCCAGTTGAACTGCTTCTCATCGGGCCAGCGGAAATCCACGATGGCCTTGTCGTAATCGGTGCGATGTTTGAGCAGGAAAGCGCGCGCGTCCCGGAACGTGGTCATCAAGTCATCCTATTTCGCCAGCCCGCGAAGATGCTTGATGATACCGGAAAAATCCACTCCGCCGTGGCCTGCTTTCTCGAAAGCATCATAGATACTTTCGGCGTGCGCGCCGAGTGGCGTGGCCGCTCCCGCAGCTTTCGCGGCTTCCTGCGACAGACGCAAGTCCTTCAGCATCAGCGCCGCCGCGAACCCCGGCTTGTATTCATTATTGGCGGGCGATGCCGGGACCGGACCTGGCACCGGGCAATATGTTGTCAGCGACCAGCACTGGCCCGATGACGTCGATGCCACATCGAACAGCGCCTGATGCGACAGGCCGAGCTTCTCGCCTAGCGCGAAGGCTTCCGATACACCGATCATCGAGATGCCGAGGATCATGTTGTTGCAGATTTTGGCTGCCTGCCCTGCACCGGCCTCGCCGCAGTGGACGACCTTCTTGCCCATGTTTTCCAGAACGGGCTTTGCGGCCGCGAAAGCTGCTGCGGTCCCGCCGCACATGAACGTTAGCGTCGCGCCCTTTGCACCGCCGGTGCCGCCGGACACCGGCGCGTCGATCGACGGCAGGTTATGTTCGGTGGCATGGGCATGCGCCAGCCGCGCGCTTTCCACGTCGATGGTCGAACAGTCGATCATCAGCGTGTTCTTGCCGACTGACGGAATGATTTCTTTCCACACGCCGAGGACGTGTTTGCCGGCGGGCAGCATGGTGATGACGACCTGCGCCTCCTTCACAGCCTCGCCTGCACTTGCCGCAATGCCGACGCCGTCCGCCTTGGCGGCGTCCTTGGACGCCTGCGCGAGGTCGAAACCCTGCACCTTGTGCCCGGCCTTGACGAGGTTGGCTGCCATGGGGCCGCCCATGTTGCCGAGACCGATGAACGCAATGTTTGCCATTTCCTGCCCTCGTTATTGTTGCTTCGGAACCAGTCAATTCGGAAAAACCAGCGTGTACTTGCCGTTCGGCGCGAAATACTTCTCGACGATATCCGGCGTCACATCCTCGATCCGCGATGGCGACCACTTCGGGTTGCGATCCTTGTCGATGATCGCGGCCCGGACGCCTTCAACGAATTCCGCGCTGGTGAACACTGCCAACGCCGAATTGTACTCGCGGATAAGACATTCCTTGAGCGATTTGGAGTTGCGCGCGCGGCGAAGCAGCTCCAGCGTCACCTTGAGCGCCGTCGGCGATTTCTCCGAGAGTGCCTTTAGCGTCGCAAGTGCAAATTCCGATCCATCGGCTTTCAACGCGGCCACGATTTCTTCCAACGTGCCGCAAGCGAAAGCACGATCGATCAGTTCGCGGTGTTGCGCGATCGGCGCTTGAACATCTTGCACCGCATAGCGCGCCAGAATCGCGTGAACGTCGGCATTCTTCGCCTGCAACGGCGCATTGGTCAGCGCGTCGCGAAGTGCCGGCCAGTCTTTCGAGGCAATCAGTGCATCCGCTGCACCCGCATAAACCGCGTCAGCGCCACTCATCGTCTGACCCGTCAGCGCGAAATAGGTTCCGATCTCGCCGGGCGAACGCGACAACAGCCACGTTCCGCCGACATCCGGGAAGAAGCCGAGACCCACCTCCGGCATCGCCATCTTGGTCTTGTCGGTCACGATCCGATGCGCGCTGTGCGCCGAGAGCCCGACGCCGCCGCCCATGACGAGACCATCCATATAAGCGACATATGGCTTCGGAAGTTCGGGAATGCGCGCGTTCAGGATGTACTCTTCGCGCCAGAACACCGGCCCGAGATCGCCGCCCGCTTTCGCGCTTTCATAAAGGCCGCGAATATCGCCACCTGCACAAAGGCCGCGCTCGCCAGCGCCTTCCAGCAACACCAGCGATACACCGGGGTCGGTCTCGAACGTATCGAGCGCGGTCACGATCTCGCGCGTCATCTCAAGCGTGAGCGCGTTGATCGTTTTGGGACGATTGAGCCGGACAATTCCCGCCGCGCCTTCGCGGCAAATGATCACGTCTTTGTCGGGCGTCTCCGCCATCGCCGCGTGCGCGCTCATCGCGCACCTTCTATCAGCTTGCGGGCGACAATCACGCGCATGATTTCGTTGGTCCCTTCAAGAATTTGATGCACGCGCAGGTCCCTGACAATTTTCTCGATGCCGTATTCGGACAGATAGCCATAACCGCCGTGCAGTTGCAGCGCCTGATTGGCAATCTCGAAGCCTGCGTCGGTGCCAAAGCGCTTGGCCATCGCACAGAGCATGCCTGCATCGGGGTCCTTGCGATCGAGTGCCGCGGCAGCTCGCCACAGGAATGTGCGCGCGGCTTCCAGTTCGATCGCCATGTCGGCAAGACGAAACTGCAACGCCTGAAATTCATCGAGGCGCTGGCCGAAGGCCCTGCGCTCTTTCATGTAGGTAAGCGACTTGTCGAGCGCCGATTGCGCTCCGCCGAGCGAACACGCGGCAATGTTGAGACGTCCGCCATCAAGACCAGCCATGGCGATCTTGAAGCCGATGCCCTCCTCGCCGAGTCGATTGGCGACAGGCACGCGGGCGTTCTCGAAAATCACCGCACGCGTCGGCTGCGCATTCCAGCCCATCTTGCGCTCGTTCGCGCCGAACGAAACGCCCGGCGTGTCGCGATCGATCACCAGCGTGGAAACGCCACGTGCCCCTTCGCCGCCGGTACGAACCATCGCGACATAAATGTCGCTGGTTCCTGCCCCGGAGATGAACTGCTTCTGACCGTTGAGGACGTAGTGATCGCCGTCACGCACCGCGCGGGTCGAAAGCGCCGCAGCGTCCGAGCCCGCACCGGGCTCGGTCAGGGCGTAGCTCGCAATCAGCTCCATGGTGCAGAGACGCGGTAGCCATTTTTGACGCTGCGCATCGGAGCCATAGGCGTCAATCATCCACGACGCCATGTTGTGGATGGAGATAAACGACGACACCGTCGGGCATCCGGTCGCCAGCGCCTCGAAGATCAGCGCGGCATCGAACCGCGTCAGCGCCGAGCCGCCGACATCGTCGCGGATGTAGATGCCGCCCATGCCGAGCGCCGCCGCCTCGCGCATCACATCGACGGGGAAAAACTTTTCCTCGTCCCATTTCAGCGCGAACGGCGCGATTTTCTCGGCCGCGAACTCGCGCGCCATGTCGCGAACCGCGATTTGATCCTCGGTCAGGGCGAATTGCATGGCGCGCTCGCTTACTAAATTCAGTTCATCGTCGGGATTGAGAACTCCGCACCGTCCTTGACGCCGGATGGCCAGCGCGAGGTGACGGTCTTGGTCTTGGTGTAGAAGCGGATCGAATCCGGACCATGCTGGTTGAGATCGCCGAACCCGGACTTCTTCCAGCCGCCGAAGGTGTAGTAGGCGATCGGCACCGGGATCGGCACGTTGATGCCGACCATGCCGACATTGACCTTGGCCGCGAAGTCGCGCGCCGCGTCGCCGTCGCGGGTGAAGATCGCAACACCGTTGCCGTAGTCGTGGTCGGACGGCAGCGCGAGCGCCTCGTTGTAGTCCTTGGCGCGGACCACCGACAGGACGGGGCCGAAGATCTCTTCCTTGTAGATCCGCATGTCCTTGGTGACGTTGTCGAACAGACAGCCGCCCATGTAGAAGCCCTTCTCATAGCCCTGCATCTTGAAGCCGCGGCCATCGACCGCGAGCTTGGCGCCTTCCTTGATGCCGATCTCGACGTAATCCTTGACCCGCTCCAGCGCGGCTTTGGTCACCAGCGGGCCGAAGTCGGCGCTTGGATCGGTCGAGGGGCCGATCTTCAGGCTCTCGACGCGCGGAATGAGTTTCTCCATCAGGCGGTCCGCCGTGGTCTTGCCTACGGGGACGGCAACCGAGATCGCCATGCAGCGTTCGCCGGCCGAACCGTAGCCCGCGCCGATCAGCGCGTCGACGGTCTGGTCCATGTCGGCATCCGGCATGATGATAGCGTGGTTCTTGGCGCCGCCGAAGCACTGCGCGCGCTTGTTGGTGGCTGCGGCGCGCTCATAGATGTACTGCGCGATCGGCGACGAGCCGACAAAGCCCACGGCGCGGATATCCGGATCGTCGAGGATCGCGTCGACCGCTTCCTTGTCGCCGTTGACCACGTTGAGGATGCCGGCGGGCAGTCCCGCCTCCATCATCAGCGCCGCCAGCGCCATCGGCACGCCAGGATCGCGCTCCGAGGGCTTCAGGATGAAGGCGTTGCCGCAGGCGATCGCCGGGGCGAACTTCCACATCGGGATCATCGCCGGGAAATTGAACGGGGTGATGCCGGCGACCACTCCCAAGGGTTGCCGCATCGAATAGATGTCGATGCCAGGGCCGGCGCCTTCGGTGTACTCGCCCTTCATCAGATGCGGAATGCCGCAGGCGAACTCGGCCACCTCGAGCCCGCGCTGGATATCGCCCTTGGCGTCAGGCACCGTCTTGCCGTGCTCGCGCGCCAGCAAATCCGCCAGCTTGTCGTAGTCGCGCTGCACCAGCTCAAGAAACTTCATCATCACCCGCGCGCGGCGCTGCGGGTTGGTATTGGCCCACGCGTCCTGCGCGGCCTTGGCATTCTCGACCGCCGCCCGCACTTCCGCCTTGGACGCCAGCGCAACCTGGGCCTGAACTTCGCCCGTCATCGGCTCGAACACGTCCGCAAAACGGCCCGATGTTCCCTTGACCTCGCGGCCTCCAATGAAATGACCAATCGTGCGCATGCGTATCCTCCAAAAGCGTGTGTTTGGAGGCTTTTAGCATCGCGGATACGGCGTTTGGAACCGGGTTCTGCGCACAGCACGGTGGCGCGCAATGCAAAGAGACCGGGCAGCTCAGTTGTCGGTTTTTGCGGCTTTCGGCTTCTTCGCGCGCGGTTTCGGCGCATTCTCGCCTCGCAGGGCCGCCTGGCGGCCGGCGCTGAGGATTTCGTCGGAGAATTCACTCGTACCCGCTGCACGCGCCAGAATCATCGCCCCCATCATGGTCGAGATGATGCCGATGGCTTCGCGGCGGGCTGTCTTCGCCGGCAGTTCCGGCAATTGCTCGACCACCATCGTGATCATGTCTTCAAGTCTGGTGGCAAAAGCCTTGCGCGTCTTGGGATTCGCGCGAGACACCTCGATGCCCAGCGACGGCAAGGCGCAGCCGTTGCCAACGTCGTCGCGGTGCTCGGTCGTCAGATAACCGTTCACGATCGCGGCGAGACGCTTGCCTTCGGGCTCCCGCTCCGCACGCTTGCGCCACCGTCCGGTGGTCTGCTGCATCGCATGCGCGAAGGCCTCACTGATCAGCGCGTCGCGCGACGGGAAGTGAGCATAGAACCCGCCGTGGGTGAGACCGGCTTCCTTCATCAATTCAGCGACACCGAGGCTCGCCGCTCCGCGCTCGCGCAGCCGCACGGAGGCGTTCTTCACGATCCGGGCGTGGGTTTCAGCCTTGTGATCTTTCGAATAGCGCATCGCTGCCTCATCAAATGTCCCGGATCATATAATAACACATTCCTGAGCCAGAAGCGCCCATTTCGCACTGAGAAATAGCTGCCATGCATGGATTTGACGGCAAGGAGGAGATCGCGCACCATCCGCGTCCCCTCGCTGCAACGCGCAAATATCAGGCTCCATAAAAATGCAACCAATAAACGACCACTGCAACGTCGTACGCGGCGAGAACGGCATCGCACAATTAACAATCTGCAATGCGGGTCCGCTCAACATCATGAATTCCGCCGTCATCCGCGGCGTTCGCGAAGGATTGGAGTTTCTCGCCAGGGACACCAGTATCCGCGTGCTGGTCGTACGCGGCTCGGGCGAGAAAAGCATGATCGGCGGCGCGGACATCAAGGAGATGGCGACGCTCGATCAGGCCTCGGCTGAGAAATTTATCACCGGCTTGCGCGACCTGTGCGAAGCAGTCCGACAGTTTCCCACACCGGTCATCGCGCGTTTGCGCGGATGGTGTCTCGGCGGCGGACTGGAATTTGCCGCGGCCTGCGATCTGCGCATCGCGTCGCAGGATGCAAAGTTCGCGATGCCCGAGGTCAAGGTCGGCATCCCCTCTGTCATCCATGCGGCGTTGTTGCCGCGGTTGATCGGCTGGGGACGCGCCCGCTGGCTGATCCTGACTGCGGCGACCATCGATGCACCGACGGCACTCAACTGGGGCCTGGTCGATCAGGTCGTACCTGAGACCGATCTCGATGCAGCCATCGCAGCAACGGCCGCGGCGATTGCGGAGTGCGGACCCGAAGCCATGCGAAGCCAGAAAGAGCTTCTGAAACAGTGGGAGGAACTTCCACTCACCGAATCCGTCAATCTCAGCGTCGGCGTCTTCGGCAAGTCGTTCCTGACTGGCGAACCCCAGCGCCACATGCAGGCATTTCTCGACAGACGAAAATAATTCATCCGTCGCACGAAAATATCTCATGCCTGTGGCATGCCACGACATGTTTTAAACGTGTGGCAGCTTGTCCGCACGTGATTCATGCTTTTATTGTCATGACGCGGATTGCTATTTCCGCATCCTTTCATATGATGCATGTCATCTAACACGGCGATGCTCCGTGCGAGAACAAGGAGAGTTGCATGTCCACGTCCGATCCCGTTGTCATCGTATCCGCAGTACGCACTCCCCTTGGCCGCTTTCAGGGCGACCTGTCGTCGTTCAGCGCGCACAATCTTGGCTCGCACGCGATCGGCGCGGCCCTTGAGCGCGCTAAACTCTCGCCCGACCGAATCGACGAAGTTTTCATGGGCTGCGTTCTGCCCGCCGGACAGGGGCAGGCCCCTGCCCGCCAGGCCGCCCGCGGCGCGAAGCTGCCGGATGCCACCGGAGCCACCACCGTCAACAAGGTGTGCGGTTCGGGCATGAAGGCCACCATGCTTGCCCACGACATCATCAGTGCAGGTTCGGCAGACATCGTCATCTCCGGCGGCATGGAGAGCATGACCAACGCGCCATACCTGCTCCAAAAGGCGCGCGGCGGTTACCGCGTCGGCCACGACCGCATCATCGATCACATGATGATGGATGGTCTTGAGGACGCCTATGAAACCGGCCGCTCGATGGGCGATTTCGGCGAAGCAGCCGCAGAAGCCTACCAGTTCAGCCGTAAGGATCAGGACGACTACGCGATCGAGACGCTGACGCGGGCGCGCAATGCCGTCGAGAGCGGAGCGTTCAAGAAGGAAATCGCGCCTATCGCGGTGAAAGAGAAGGCCGGCGTTCGCGTCGTCGAGAACGACGAACATCCGCTGAAAGTCGATCCCGCCAAGATTCCGAACCTGAAGCCTGCGTTCCGGCCCAACGGCACGATTACGCCGGCGGCCTCCTCCGCCAATGCCGACGGCGCGGCGGCGCTGGTTCTGACGCGCCGCTCGATCGCTGAGCGCGAGGGCCTGCCGATTCTTGCCGAGATCAAGGGTCACTCGACGCACAGCCAGGCCCCGGACTGGTTCACCACCGCCCCTATTCCGGCGATCCGCAAGCTCCTTGAAAAGATCGGCTGGACCGCAAGCGACGTCGATCTCTACGAGATCAATGAAGCCTTCGCCGTGGTGCCGATGGCGGCCGCACGCGATCTCGGAATTCCGCGCGACAAGCTCAATGTCAATGGCGGCGCATGTGCGCTCGGCCACCCCATCGGCGCAACCGGCGCACGGCTGATCGTGACGCTGCTGCATGCGATGGAAAAGAACAACGTCAAGCGCGGCATCGCTTCGCTGTGCATTGGCGGCGGTGAAGCAACCGCTATCGCGGTCGAGCGCAAGCTCAACTGACCGCGCGCAAACTTGTCATGCACCGGCGGAAATTTCCGCCGGTGTCGTGAACCGCACACCCGACAAGCGGGCTGCGATATATTCCTGTGCAACCTGTGGTGAGATCGTGAAACGAAGCAGCGCGATACGACGGATCGTCGTCACTGGAATGGGTGCCGTGTCTCCGCTTGGCTCCGGCGTAGAAGCCAACTGGTCCCGGCTGATTGCCGGGCAATCCGGCATCCGCGCACTGTCGGATAATGTCGCGGCCGATCTGCCGGTGAAAGCCTGCGGCATCGTCCCCGATATCGTCGAAGATCCGGAATTCGGCTTTGATCCCGATCGCGCGATTCCGAAAAAAGATCAGAAGAAGATGGACCGCTTCATCCAGTTCGCGATGATGGCGGCGGACGAGGCGATTGCACAGGCTGGATGGAAGCCGGAGGATGCGCGTTCGCGTGAGCGCACTGCGACCATCATCGGCTCAGGTGTTGGCGGTTTTCCAGCCATTGTTGATGCGGTTCGCACCACCGATGAGCGCGGCGTGCGCCGCCTTTCGCCTTTCACCGTGCCGTCGTTCCTCGTTAACCTCGCAGCGGGGCAGGTTTCGATCCGTCATGGCTTCAAAGGCGCACTCGGTGCGCCGGTGACCGCATGCGCCGCAGGCGTCCAGGCCATCGGCGATGCCGCTCGTCTTCTTCTTGCGGGTGAAGCGGATGTCGCGATTGCCGGCGGCGCCGAAGCCTGCATTGATCGCGTCAGCCTCGGCGGCTTCGCCGCCGCGCGCGCCCTCTCGACCAATTTCAACGACGATCCGCAGCGCGCATCGCGCCCCTTCGACCGCGACCGCGACGGCTTCGTGATGGGCGAAGGCGCGGGTATTGTGGTCATCGAAACACTCGACCATGCGCTGAGCCGCGGAGCGACACCAATCGCCGAACTCGTCGGCTACGGCACCACATCCGACGCCTACCATATGACCGCCGGACCGGACGACGGGGACGGCGCGCGGCGCTCGATTGAAATTGCGCTGCGACAGGCCGGGATTTCGCCGATCGAGGTTCAGCATCTCAACGCACATGCGACCTCGACGCCTGTCGGTGACAACGGCGAGCTCGCGGCGATCAAAGCTGTGTTCGGGACAGAAGGCCGGGTCGCGGTCAGTTCCACAAAGTCCGCAACAGGCCACCTGCTCGGTGCGGCAGGCGGACTCGAAGCCATCTTCTCGGTGCTTGCTCTGCGCGATCAGATTGCGCCCGCAACACTCAATCTGGATCACCCGGATGCGGCAGCCGAAGGTATCGACCTTGTCCGCGGCGCAGCGCGGCCGATGGCCATCGAGCATGTGTTGTCGAACGGATTCGGTTTCGGCGGCGTCAACGCGAGCGTCCTGTTCCGCGCCTGGTAAGGCGCGGCCAACGACGCGGAAGGCTAGTTTGAAGCTGGCTTACGCGCCAGCCGCTTGTTCTTCGCGTTGAGATAGTCTCTCGTAACTTCCGTCGCGCCGCGACCGGGCTTGTACATTAATTCGTCCGAAGAAACAGCACGACCTGATGTAGAGCGAAGGACCAGTGGTGCAATCGCTGACCCGCTGACGCAATCGAACGCAAGGACCGGTTCGTTGCCGCGTCCCGACACCCAGCGGTCACCCCACTGCAGGATCGCCATCAGCGCGACCTGAAATTCCTTCGCCTTTAATGTCGGAACGTACTCAAACCGCGTTCCCCGCTTGCCGACGTCCATCTGTGTTAGCATTCCCTCTTCCACGAGGTGCCGGAGCCGATCCGTGAGCGTATTCCGCGCAATGCCAAGACCGCTCGTAAACCCCTCGAATGTGCGGATGCCTGCAAGCGCATCCCGCAAGATCAAGAGCGACCATGAATCGCCGAGTACCGCGAGCGAACGGGCGATCGAACAGTTCAACCGGCTGAAAGAAGGCTCTCGCATACCAGTCATTTCCTTCATTTAGTTGCTAACTAAGACTAGTTGCAATATCAGACTGATTACAACATTTCGCACCAAGCCGCCAAGCGGCGATTATGGGAGGTCACCATGCACAACGTTCAGATCAATGCATTCGGCAAGCCCTGGGAAGTCGTCGAGACCGTCAGCCTCCCCGATCCCGGAGCACCGGGTGCCGGCGAGATCGTCGTCGACATGGAATTTTCTCCGATCAATCCGTCCGACCTCGTACTGATCCGGGGCCTCTACGGCGTGAAGCCGAAACTCCCGGCGCCCGTTGGCTCTGAAGGCGTCGCGCGCATTGCCAAAATCGGCTCCGGCGTGACCGGTATCAAGGAAGGCGATCGCGTGCTCTTTCCACGAGGCGCATCGACATGGCTCACGCGTGCCAAGGTCAAGGCCGAGGGGTTGTTCGCGTTGCCGGATCGAGCCGATCCGCAACAGCTCTCGATGCTGATGGTCAATCCTCCGACGGCCTATCTTCTGCTGACCGAGTATGTCTCGCTCAAGAAAGGCGACTGGGTTCTCCAGACCGCCGGCAATTCTGGCGTCGGCCGTGCCGTCATCGCGATCGCAAAACAGATGGGCGTTCATACCGTCAGCATCGTGCGCCGTCCCGAACTTGTCGATGAATTGAAAAAGCTCGGTGCCGACGTGGTTCTGGTAGAAGGACCGGACCTCGCCAAGCGGGTCAGGGAAGCAACCGACAAAGCCAAGATCATGCTGGCGCTCGATTGCGTCGGCGGGCCCGGTCTGATGGCGGTCAACGACTGCCTTGCAAACGGCGGGACACTGGTCGCCTTTGGCGTGATGAGCGGCGGCCCCGGCCTCTTCTTCACCGCCCCGAACATTTTCCGCGACCTGACGCTGAAAGGCTTCTGGCTGTTGAACTGGTTCAACAAGAATCCGACCGAGCGCGTCGTCGAGGTCCAGAAGAAGATGGCCGGCTGGATCGCCGACGGCACACTTTTCACGCCGATCGAAGCCACCTACCCGCTCAGCGAGTCTGCTGCCGCGCTGTCTCATTCCGCGAAAGGCACCGGAAAAATCCTGTTCAAGGGCGGCTGACGCGACCAAGCCAAAGGGCGGTGCATGGCTGGCCCCTCCTGTTCATGTCTTCCGGGCTGGCCTAAGAAAGCACCAAGCCCCGGAGTGTCCCATGACCCAGCCCGCCGTCGACGACCGCAATGCCGACCAGATCGCCTACTGGAATGGTCCAGGCGGCCGGCACTGGACCGACCGGCAGCAGCTCCAGGACATTGTCCTTGCGCCGGTCTCCAAAATCCTGATCGAGCGGGCTGCCGTCAAAACTGGGGAAGCCATCATCGACGTCGGCTGTGGCTGCGGTGCCACCTCCCTTGATCTCCTGAAACAGGTGGGCCCCACCGGCCGCGTCACCGGTATCGACATTTCCGAGCCGATGCTGAGGCGGGCCCGAGAGCTTGCGCCGGCGAATGCACCGGTCGAGTTCGTGCTGGCGGACGCGACGGTGTATCCCTTCGCTCCGACGAGCGCGGACATGCTGTTCTCCCGCTTCGGTGTCATGTTCTTTGCGTGGCCCTCGGACTCCTTTGCAAACATGCGCAAGGCACTGCGGCCAGGTGGCCGTCTCGCCTTCGCCTGCTGGCGGACACCGCGCGACAATCCATGGATGATGCTCGGCCTTCAGGAGGCTTACAAATTCGTGCCGAAGCTTCCTGAATTGAAGCCGGACGATCCGGGCCCGTTCTCATTCGCGAGCGAGGAGCGGGTTCGCGGCATCCTTGGCGAGGCAGGTTTCTCTGATATCAAGATGGAACGAGCCGATTTGTCGCTCGACATCGCAACTGGCGGCGGCCTTGAAGCGGCCATCGAGACGATCCTTGCTATCGGTCCCACCAGCCGCGCACTCGAGAATCAACCGCCGGATAAGATCGAAGCAACTACGAACTCGATTCGCACGATGCTCACTGCGCATCAGAAGGGCGACACGGTCCCTCTCGGCGGTTCAATCTGGATCGTTACGGCGGCGAACCGCCGCTAGTTCACGTCATGACCTGAATTCCTGCCGCATCGCCGCCCTCGGCCGTACCGGAACATGCGCCATTCCGGGCGCTTATTCGTATCCGGCAATCCATTGCGGAGACAACGATGGCGCGGAAATACTCGAAGGGTGCGGCAAAGAAAGTCGCGCGTGCAATGCACAAGCGGAAAAAGGGGACGTTGAAGAGCGGAGGATTCGGCAGGAAAGTAACGAGCCGGAAGCAGGCGATCGCGATCGGCCTTTCTGAAGCCCGGAAGGAAGGCAAAAAGGTGCCGGCGCAGAAGTCCGCGTCAAAGGCCAAGAAAACAAATAAGGCAAAAAAGACGAAGCGGTCGAAATCATAACGCATGACTTAAGTCCGCCGACGCGTGGCTTCATTGATGGTTACAAGCCACATGTGCGGATAATACGAAGTATGGGAAAGGGTTATCCGCAGGAACGCGAGCCCGCCCGCTCGACAAGGCCAAGACGGGCTTTTAGTCTGCGCCAAACTCGAAACGGGGCGAGGAGATGCGACGCGGGATTTGTTGTGCGCTGGCGCTTGCGGTTGTCTTGTTCGTGCAACCGGGCGCGGTGATCGCACAGGCCGACACCAGCGTTGAGATTACCTTCTGGAACTCGGTGAAAGACTCAAAAAATCCCGCTGAAATCTCAGCCTACCTCGATAAATATCCGAACGGCACATTCGCAGCACTCGCCAGGATACGGCTGGACGCCCTGAAACAGAAAGCCACCCAGCCTCCCGGCGAACAATGGGCGGCCATCGGATTTGCGGCGCGCGGCGCCTGGGGCGCGGTGTGGCAGAAGGCGACGCGAGACGAGGCCGAGGCGCGCGCGCTGACCCTGTGTGTCAACAATGGCGGGCGCGGTTGCAAGGTTTCATCCACGACGAAATGCGGCGCGATGTCGTTCTACACCACCCGCATCCGCCGGACCCGTTACTGGGGCGCATTCACGGCCGAAGGTCCGACGCTCGGTCAAGCCATAGATGCTGCTTCAGCGCGCTGCCGCAAGGAGGGCCGCAGCCCGCCGGATTGCAACATCCGGGCTTCTTTCTGCGCGGACGGCAGCCACCGGAGCTGATTACTCCGAGTGTTGCCCGACGCTTATGCCGCCGGGATCACATCTACTGCCACGGTCAGCTTCTGCTTGCGCGATCCGACGATAATTCCATCGACCGGCGAGACGTCGGTGTAATCGCGGCCAACCGCCAGAACGACATGATCGTTGCCAATCACCAGATCGTTGGTGGGATCGAATCCCATCCATCCGATCTCGTCGCCGCACCACACCGACACCCACGCGTGCGTCGCGTCCGCACCCTGGAGCCGCGGACGACCCGGCGGCGACGTGGTCCGCAGATAGCCGCTGACATAAGCCGCGGGCAGCCCGAGACCGCGCAGCCCCGCGATCATGATATGCGCGAAATCCTGACAAACCCCACGCCGTTTCTTGAAGACCTCCAGCAAAGGTGTCGAGATTTCCGTTGCCTTCGAGTCGTAAACAAAATCACGATTAATCCGCCGCATCAGATCAACCGACGAGACGAAGACCTCGCCACCGGCGGGAAAACACTCCGCGGCATAGTCCGTGATGGCCGGCTGGATCGGCACAAGCGGGCTGGCGAACAAGTATCCGACGGGAGAGACCGCTGCGAGACCATTCGATGTGAAGGAGGCCTCGCGCACCTGTTCCCAACCGGGAGAGACCATGTCGCGCGGCAGCGCAGTGCGCGTAACATCCACGCGTGATCGCGCATCAATACGTAGAACGCGATGTGCAGTCTCGATCACGATGCTCTCGGTGCGGATGCCGAAGAAATCCGTTCTCAGCGTGCGCTCCGGCGGGACCGGCTTGATCTCAACGTGATGGGAGATCAACTGCTGGCCATCACCGTTCTTTGGCTCAAGCCTCAGCGAACAGCGCGCAAAACTGACCGGGCTCTCGTAGGAATACGTGGTGACATGACGAATGTCGTAAATCACGCAAACCCCGTCAGCTTCTCGGGCCGCAACGCGAGACTGCCGTGCGGGAAGTAATGCGATCCGATGGCATCGGCGAGATGCAGCAGATCCTGCTCAAGCGAGAACAGGGTCTTGGCATCGAACGACTCCGCCTCTCCCGCGATCATCGCAGCTTGAAGGCTGACAGCGAGACGATGCGGCGGATCGATCAGACCGCCTTCGCGCATGCTTGGAAGACTCGCGATGTGCTCGTTGAGCGCCGCGATCTGAAACGCCACCGACCGCGGATTGAAGGCATCCAGCACGACCAGATCGCGCACCGGCGCCAATACAGGCCCGACCATATAGCGCGAACGATAGGTGATCTGGCAATCAACCAGCGTCAACAGCAGGTCGAGGTCCTCGCCCGTCGCCGTGTCGTACGCGAACTGGCGAGCAAAACGCGCAGTATTGATAGCGCGCTCGACCCGGCGTCCCATCTCGAGAAATCGCCAGCCCGCGGCGCGGTTCATGTTCTCCTGCGCAAGGCCTGCGAAAGTCGCCAGCGATTGCAAGGTCCACTCCGCGGCCTCAAGCAAGGCCTCGTCATCTTCCGCTTTCTCCGAAAGGCGTTCGACCATGCCGGTGATGACATGCCACGCATCCGGCGAAAGGCGCTCGCGCAATGTCGTCGCGGTGCGTTGTGCTGAACGAACCAGCGACAGCGCCGAGCCGAACTTGTCCTTGGCCTGCAAAGCCTGTGCAGCGGTAGTTGCAAGCTTGGTACGCGACGATGGCGAGGTCGCACCCCAGGCGACAAGCAGGCGCTGAATGCGTTCGATCACTGGTTGCATCGGCGATGGGCCCTTGCCGGGTTCGCGTAGTGCGCCGCCAAGCGCACGAACCAGCCGCAGCGTGGCCTCGGCCCGTTCCAGATAGCGGCCGAGCCAGAACAGATTGTCCGCCGCGCGGCTCGGCACCCATCCGGCAATGCGTCTGATACGAACGGCATCGCTCGGCGGCAGCAACGTGGAGGTCGCGACCTCCTTCTCCGATACGACCCATACGTCAGCGGCACGTGCGCCCTCGCCCATTGAGACCGCGCGTGCATCAGGCTTGTCGGCGATGCGGCAGAACCCACCCGGCAGGATGGTCCAGCCGTTCGGGGTGGCGGCCGCGAAAACCCGCAAAACGAATGGGCGCGGGGAGATGTGCCCATTGTCCCACACCGGCGTCGTGGAGAGGCGCACCATCTCCTGTCCGACATAGTCGATGCCGCGCTTGCCGATAGCATCAACCAGTTGCGCGCGCTCATCCCTGGACAGAGAACTGCCGACGATCGGGCCACGGCCCGGAAAACCAGGTACAGATTGGCCGTAAGCGCCCTCGATCGCCATGTCATCGAGGCGCGAAAGCACCTCTTCGCGCGCGGATTTCTGCCCGCACCACCATGTCGCGATGTGCGGCATCTTCAGGTCTTCGCCGAAGAAACGCTCGCTCAAGCTTGGCAGGAAGCCGAGCAGCGTCCGCGCTTCCATCACCCCGGAGCCCGGCATGTTGGCGACGGCTACACCGCCTTTTCTGATGACATCGATCAGGCCCGGAACGCCGAGCATGGAACGCGCGTCGAGTTCGAGGGGATCGAGGAAGTTCGAGTCGACACGCCGGAGCAACACGTCGAGGCGCTTCAGGCCGGCAACAGTACGGACGTGCAGCCGATCCTCGCTCACCGCGAGATCGTCACCCTCCACCAGCAGAAACCCGAGATAGCGCGCCAGCGTGGCGTGTTCGGAATAGGTTTCACTGGAATTGCCCGGCGTCAGCAGACCGATGCGCGGTTCGTCGCGATCTGCAATCGCCCGCAGGCTATCGCGGAACGCCTCAAAGAACGGCGCGACACGTTCGACATTCATCGACGTGTAGAGGTTCGTCAGTGCGCGCGACAGCACCAGCCGGTTTTCGAGTGCGTAGCCTGCACCGGACGGCGCCTGTGTACGATCATTCAACACCCACCAGCGCCCGTCGGGTCCACGGCCGATATCGGCGGCATAGAGATTGAGATACTGCCCGCCAGGCGGCGTCACGCCGCAAACCGAGCGCAGATATTCCGCGCTGCCGGCGACGGCCGCTGCGGGCAGTGCCCCCTCCGCAATCAGCCTGCCTTCGCCATACAAATCGCGCAGGATCTGTTCGAAAAGCTCCGCGCGCTGGGCGACGCCTTCCGAAATCTGCTTCCATTCGAGCTCGTCGATCAGCAGCGGCAGATGGCTGAGCGGCCACGAACGGTCCGCGGCCTCGCCCGGGGCGCGATACGTGACGCCGGCGTCGCGCATATGCTGATCGGCGGACGCAAAACGGCGTTCGATCTCGCCCGGCGAGAGCGTGGAGAACGCGTCGAAAAACCGGGTCCATACCTCGCGGGGCTGGCCCTCTGCGCCGAGAAATTCGTCCGGGATTCCGGGCAACGGCGCATAGCCGCGGGTGCAATCCAGAAGATCGCGCTGCGCTGCTCGCGGTGCCTTTTCTCCGCTGTCCGTGTCCGCCATCCGACTCGCTTTCTGCTCTTCGCGACAACTTCGCCGATTATGGCGGCGGCCTCAATGCGGGAGCGGCGTCCGGAGGTCCAGAGTCAGGGGAAATTCGAGGGTTCGTTCCTCGGAAGGTACAGTTATCGGGCCTGGCGTATGCCCGTGGTCCTGAAAGCGGGCAAGCCGCCTCGCCTCGGCCTCGTAGCTGTTGACCGGCTTGGTGTCGTAACTCCGCCCCCCCGGATGGGCGACATGATAGACGCAGCCGCCCAGCGAGCGGCCATTCCATGTATCGAGAATGTCAAAAGTCAGGGGCGCGTGAACCGGGATCGTCGGGTGAAGGCCCGACGACGGTTGCCATGCCTTGAAGCGCACGCCGGCGACAGCCTCGCCTGCGCGTTCGGTATTCGTCATCGGCAACCGGCGGCCATTGCAGGTGATCACATGCCGTCCTTCGATGAAGCCATTGACCTTAACCTGCAATCGCTCAACGGACGAGTCGACATAACGCACCGTGCCGCCGCCGGAGCTTTCCTCGCCGAGCACATGCCAAGGCTCCAGAGCCTGACGCAGCTCAAGCGTCACGCCGCCATGCTGGACGCTGCCGAAGACCGGAAAACGAAACTCAAGTTGCGCCTCGAACCACTCCGGCTCGAAATCGTAGCCCGCCTCCTTCAGGTCCGAGAGCGCGCTCCTGAAATCTTCCCAGAGAAAATGCGGCAACATGAAGCGATCGTGCAACGTCGTGCCCCAGCGCACGAAACGGCCATCCTGCGGATCACGCCAGAATTTCGCGATCAAAGCGCGGATCACAAGTTGCTGCGCGAGACTCATGCGCGCATCAGGCGGCATCTCCAGCGCGCGGAATTCGACGAGACCGAGACGGCCCGTCGGGCTGTCCGGCGAATAAAGTTTGTCGATGCAGATTTCCGCGCGATGGGTGTTGCCGGTAATGTCCACCAGCAAATGCCGGAACGTGCGATCGACCAGCCATAGCGGCACCTTCTCACCCTTCGGCGGAATTTTCGAAATTGCGATTTCCAACTCATACAGCGCGTCATGCCGGGCTTCATCGATACGCGGAGCCTGACTGGTCGGGCCGATGAACATGCCGGAAAACAGATAGGACAGCGACGGATGGCGTTGCCAATACAGCACCACGCTCTTGAGCAGATCGGGCCGTCGCAAGAACGGCGAGTCCGCAGGCGTGCCGCCACCGACAACGACGTGGTTGCCGCCGCCGGTGCCGGTGTGGCGGCCGTCGATCAGGAAACGGTTCGCACCGAGGCGAACATGCGCCGCCTCCTGATAAAGGGTGATGGTCGTTTCGACGATTTCGCGCCAGTTCTTCGCCGGGTGAATGTTGATCTCGATCACGCCGGGATCGGGGGTGACCTTGATAACCTCGACACGCGGATCGTAAGGCGGGGCGTAACCTTCGACGTGAACCTGAAGCTTCATGTCCTCGGCGGTCGCTTCCACTACCGCAACCAGTTCGAGATAGTCCTCGAGCTTCTCCACCGGCGGCATGAACGCACAGAGAATGCCGTCGCGGATCTCAATGGACAGCGCGGTGCGGACACCGCCCTTTCCGCCGGCCTGCTGCTCCTGAATGAACTGGCGTGGTCCACCATCCGCCAGCGTTCCGCCGTCGAACACAGGCGGCTGAGCGGCCGGCTCGGATGGCGCCGCTGTGGCGTCGAACACCGGCAACGCTTCGCGTTCTTCTGTCGGGTCCTGCTCGACAATGTAGGGATAATCCTCCGGCGGAATCCATTGCAGCGAATTCATCGGCAGCCGCAGACCCAGCGGTGAATCGCCGGGCATCAGGAACAGGTTTCCGCGCCGCAGATTCCATTTCTCGCTGCGCCAGCGGCTGGCGGCCTTCGCGTTCCAGCGCTGCACCGGCAGCACGAAGCCGCGCGGCACGTTCAGCCCCTGCTGGAACACCTGCGCCATGCGAGAGCGTTCCTCGGGATCGGCAAGTTTCGAATCGCTCGGATCGACATTGCCGGGAAGGCTGTTCTCCTTCAGCAACCAGTGCGCCTGATCCTCATAGGCCGGCAGCACATTGTCTGCATCGACGCCGAGCTTTTCGGCAATGCCCGCGGCGAATTTTTCCGCCTGCTCGATCTTCGCGGAGCGTGGCCCTTCCATTGGCGCGATCAAATCGGGATTGCGCCAGATCGGCACGCCATCCTTGCGCCAGTACAGACCAAAAGCCCAACGCGGCAGGCTTTCGCCGGGATACCATTTGCCCTGCCCGTAATGCAGCAGGCCGCCTGGCGCAAAGCGCGTCCGTAAACGGCGGATGAGATCGTCGGCAATACCGCGCTTGGTGGGACCGACTGCGGCAATGTTCCACTCGGCGGATTCCAGATCGTCCATCGAGACGAATGTCGGCTCGCCGCCCATCGTCAGCCGGACGTCACCGGCCGCGAGATCGCCATCCACCTTTTCGCCCAGTGCATCGAGACGCCGCCACGAGTCGTCCGAGAACGGCTTGGTGATGCGCGGCGCTTCGTTGACGCGCGTCACCTTCATCTCGAAACCGAATTCGACGTTCGCCGAGCTGACATTGCCGCTGATCGGCGCGGCCGTCCGGTAGTGCGGCGAGGCGGCGACAGGAATGTGCCCCTCGCCTGTCAGCATGCCCGACGTCACATCGAAGCCGATCCATCCGGCACCAGGCAGATAAACCTCCGCCCACGCATGAAGATCGGTGAAGTCAGCCTCCACTTCGCGAGGCCCTTGCAATGGGTCGATGTCGGGACGCAACTGAATGAGATAGCCGGAGACAAAGCGCGCCGCTAAACCAAGATGGCGCAGCGCCTGAATCAAAAGCCACGCAGAGTCGCGGCAAGACCCCGCACCGCTCCGCAACGTCTCTTCGGGTGCCTGAATCCCTGGCTCCATGCGGATGACGTAACTGACCCTGTCGCGCAGCTTTGCGTTGAGGTCGACGAGGAAGTTCACGGTGTTGGTCGGTTCGCGCGGAATGCCTGCGAGATATTCCGCGAGCAGCGGCGTGACCGGCTCGGTCTTCAGATACGGCGCGAGTTCGTCGGCGAGATCAGTCGGATATTGAAACGGAAATGTTTCTGCGTACGGCTCGACGAAAAAGTCGAACGGATTGACCACCGCCATATCGGCGATGAAATCTACCTCGATCTTGAATTCGAGCGTCGGTTCGGGAAACACGAAGCGCGCGAGCCAATTCCCTTGCGGATCCTGCTGCCAGTTGACGAAGTGCTTCTCAGGCAGAACCTTCAGCGAATAGCTGGATACGCGCGTACGGGAGTGTGGCGCGGGCCGCAACCGGATGACCTGCGGCCCGAGGCTGACCGGCTGGTCGTACCTATAATGTGTGACGTGATGCAGGGCGACGGCGATGGACACTGCGCAACAACCTCGATGGCTTGTTTTTTTAAGCAGAACACCGGACTAAGCCTCTATCAAGCGCTAACAACGGGCAAGGACTGCCTAACGTATTGGCGAATCGAGGTTTCGTGCCGAAATGCCGAGCGATTTGATGCGCGACGCCAGAGTGGTCGGCTTGATCGCGAGCAGTTCCGCCGCGCCATCCTTGCCAAAAACCTTGCCGCCGGATGCCTTCAGCGCGGCCAGGATATTGTTGCGTTCATGCTCCCGCATCTCATCGTCCGTCATGATGACTTGCGGCGCGCCATTCTTGGGACGGCGCGACGCTGCGGGAAGCTCGGTTCCGGTTTGCTGAATCGGCAGATCGATCCGCAGCCGGCCATTCTGGGCCAAAATGGCTGCGCGTTCGATCACGTTCTGCAACTCGCGAACGTTGCCCGGCCAATCGTATTGCATCAGGCGGCGCACATCGCCTTCCGACAATCGCAAGTCGGACTTAAACGATTTGCTTTCGCTGCTTAGGAAGTGCTGCGCAAGCAATGGAATGTCCTCGCGACGATCGCGCAGCGGCACGGTCTCAACTGGAAACACGTTGAGCCGGAAATAGAGGTCTTCGCGAAAGCGCCCCTGCTTCACTTCCTGTTTCAGTTCGCGATTGGTCGCGGCGATAACACGGACGTTGACCGCACGCGTGCGTTCCTCGCCGACGCGCTCGAAATGCCCCTCCTGCAAGACGCGCAGCAGCTTGCCCTGGAGTTCCAGCGGAATTTCACCGACTTCATCCAGAAACAGTGTTCCGCCATCGGCGAGTTCAAACCGTCCGACACGGTCACGCAATGCGCCGGTAAATGCGCCGCGAACGTGGCCGAAGAATTCGCTCTCGAACAGTTCACGCGGGATCGCCGCACAGTTGACGCGGATCAGCGGACGGTCGCTGCGCTGGCTCGCCTCGTGAATGGCACGCGCGATCAATTCCTTGCCGGTGCCGGATTCGCCGGTGATCATCACGGTGGCGTCGGTCGGCGCAACAAGGCTCACCTGTCGCAGCGTCTTCTGTACCGCCGCCGTGCGGCCGATGATGCCTCGCGGATTGGTCTCCGTGCGGATTTCCTCCTGTAAATAGGCGTTTTCCTGCTCAAGACGCTCGCGCAACTGGTCGACTTCGGCGAGTGCCGCACGAAGCTTATCATCGGCCTCGCGGCGCTGGCTGACGTCGCGGAACACGATCACTGCGCCGACCACCACGCCACGATCGCGGATCGGTGTGGATGTGTACTCGACCCATACCGGCGTGCCGTCCTTGCGCCAGAAAACTTCATCATCGACCTGATGCACCGCGCCGTCGCGGAACGCGGCATAGATGGGACAATCCTCATGCGGATAATGCCGGCCGTCATGATGGGTATGATGCACCGTCGAGTGAATGTCGGTGCCGACCAGTTCCTCCTCCGACCAGCCGAGAAGACGCTCGGCCACCGGATTGACGAATGTGGTCTTGCCCTCTGCATTGACGCCATAGATGCCTTCGCCCGCCGCGCGCAGGATCAACTGGTTCTCGCGCTCGATGTCCCGGAAGACGCGCTCGACGCGCTGCCAGGCCGCGATACCGCCACGCATATGATCTTCCGCCGTCGCATCGACGAAACGCCGGCGACGCTGTTCGAGATCGTTCATCGCCAGCAGCACCAGCGGTGTACCCTCCTGCGGGATCAGCGACCCGGTATACTCCAGCCGCAGCTTGTTGCCCGCAGCATGACGCGGCGTCAGCGACGTGGTCCAGAACGAGCCCCTGTCAAAAATCGCCTGAGTGAAAACAATCAGCGCAGGCACCTGACCGGCATGCAAGGCGCTGATCTTCATCTGCCGGAGCAGCGCGCGGTCGTATCCGAGCAGCGTGCACACCGCAGGATTGGCTTCGACGATGCGGTCGCCGTGGGGATCCAGCAACATCATCGGCTCCGCCGCAAAATCGAACGCGGTGCCCCAGAGATCGAGGCCCCTTTCCGGTCCCGGCGACAGGGAAACGTCCATGACCCCTCACTACGAAATATCGTAATCGACTTACGAATAATCGTATATCACGAAATTTCGTAGCCGACAATATTACCGCTGCGGCGCAGACACATCGATAAACCGCGCAAAACGGCAGTGGCACGCGGTTTGCGTAGTGGATTGAAACGCCCATGCAGGAGGTTTCATGTCCACCTTCGACAATCCGTTCGATCCGAACCGCCGCCTCTCCTCTTTCGGCTGCGCTTGCGGCCGGCACACGAGCGAAGCCGAGCACGAAGCCGCGCTCCAGCTCCAGGCCGAGACCCCACAAAGCGACGAGCGGCGCTACGAAGGCGTTGTCGCCTCCGCCGTCATGCGCGCGATGTTTCCTCAGGATGCCGCGCGCCGCACATTTCTGAAGTCGGTCGGCGCGGCAACAGCCGTCGCCGCCGTCTCACAGTTCTTCCCCTTGAAGACCGCCACCGAAGTGTTTGCGCAGGGCGCACCGCTGGAAAAAAAAGATCTCAAGGTCGGGTTCATCCCGATCACATGCGCCACGCCCATCATCATGGCGAAGCCGATGGGCTTCTACGAGAAGCAGGGTCTCAATGTCGAAGTGATCAAGACCGCCGGCTGGGCCGTGATCCGCGACAAGACCATCAACAAGGAATATGACGCGGCGCACATGCTCTCGCCGATGCCGATCGCGATTTCAATGGGCGCCGGCTCCAATCCAATTCCCTACACCATGCCCGCCGTCGAGAACATCAACGGTCAGGCCATAACCCTCGCCATCAAGCACAAGGACAAGCGCAACCCGAAGGACTGGAAGGGCTTCAAGTTCGCGGTGCCGTTCGACTACTCGATGCACAACTACCTGCTGCGCTATTACCTTGCGGAACACGGCATCGATCCCGACACCGATGTCCAGATCCGCGCAGTGCCGCCGCCGGAAATGGTTGCGAACCTGCGCGCCGACAACATCGACGGCTTCCTCGGCCCCGACCCGATGAACCAGCGCGCGGTCTATGACGGCGTCGGCTTCATCCACATTCTGACAAAGGATATCTGGGAAGGCCATCCGTGCTGCGCGTTCGCGGCCTCCAAGGAATTCGTCACCACGATGCCGAACACCTATGCGGCATTGCTGAAATCGATCATCGATGCGACGGCGTTCGCGCACAAGGCCGAGAACCGCAAACAGATTGCGGAAGCAATCGCGCCGGCGAACTATCTCAACCAGCCGCCGATCGTGCTCGAGCAGATTCTCACCGGCACCTTTGCCGACGGACTCGGCAACATTGTCACGCAACCGAACCGCGTCGATTTCGATCCATTCCCCTGGCAGTCGTTTGCAGTCTGGATCATGACCCAGATGAAGCGTTGGGGACAGATCAAGGGCGATATCGACTACGCCGGTATCGCGAGCCAGGTCTATCTCGCCACCGACACGGCGAAGCTCATGAAGGAAGTCGGCCTCACGCCTCCGACAACAACCACGAAATCGTTCAGCGTGATGGGCAAGCCTTTCGATCCGGCAAAGCCTGAGGACTATCTCAAGAGCTTCAAGATCAGCAAGGCAAGCTGAGCATGACCTCTTCGCTGAGATTTCGCGCGGCCGTGCTGTCGATTGCGATCTTCCTCGCCTTCATCGGCGCGTGGCATCTTGCCACGCGTGGCAGCGGGTCGGTCGCCACCATGAGTCCGGAATACGCAAAGCTGATGGGCGCGACGGCCACCCAGGGCAAATCGGCAATGCCGGGACCGCTTGATGTCGGTGCCAAGCTCTGGCAGCACATCAAAAGCCCGTTCTACGACAACGGCCCGAACGACAAAGGCCTCGGCATCCAGCTTAGCTATTCGATCGCACGCGTGCTGCTCGGTTACTTCCTTGCCGTGATTATCGCGATCCCGCTCGGATTCCTCATCGGCATGTCGCCGCTGATCAGCAAGGCGCTTGATCCCTTCATCCAGGTTCTGAAACCGATCTCTCCGCTCGCCTGGATGCCGCTGGCGCTCTACACCATCAAGGACTCCAACACCTCCGCAATCTTCGTGATCTTTATCTGTGCGATCTGGCCGATGCTGATCAACACCGCGTTCGGCGTCTCCGCAGTGCGCAAGGAATGGATCAACGTCGCCCGCACGCTTGAGGTCGGATCGATGCGCCGCGCCTTCACGGTGATCTTGCCGGCGGCCGCGCCGACCATCCTGACGGGCATGCGCATTTCCATCGGCATTGCGTGGCTCGTCATCGTCGCTGCGGAAATGCTGGTTGGCGGAACAGGCATCGGCTACTTCGTCTGGAACGAGTGGAACAACCTGTCGATCACCAACGTCATCATCGCCATTCTGGTCATCGGTCTGGTTGGAATGATGTTCGACCAGATCCTTGCGCGGTTCACGCGCATGGTCACGTTCCCGGAGTGACGCGATGATCGAGAAATTCATCTCAATCGAAGGCATCTCCAAGCACTATCCGGCACCGGATGGCGGGAAGACGACGATCTTCGAGGACCTCTGGCTGTCGATGCCGCGCGGAGAGTTCGGCTGCGTGATCGGCCATTCCGGCTGCGGCAAGACCACCGTTCTCAACATCCTCGCCGGGCTCGACGAGCCATCTGAAGGCACGGTCATCGTTGACGGTCAGGCCATCGAAGGCACCAGCCTCGATCGCGCTGTGATTTTCCAGAGCCATGCCTTGCTTCCATGGCGCACGGTGATGGGCAACGTCGCCTATGCCGTCTCCTCGAAATGGCGCAAGTGGGACAAGGCGCGCGTCCGTGCCCACGCCCAGAAGTTCATCGATATCGTCGGTCTCACCGGCTCCGAACACAAACGGCCCTCGGAGTTGTCCGGCGGCATGAAACAGCGCGTCGGCATTGCGCGTGCGCTCTCGATCACGCCGAAGATCATGCTGATGGATGAGCCATTCTCCGCGCTCGACGCGCTGACGCGTGGAACGTTGCAGGATGAGGTTCGCCGCATTTGTCTGGAGACCGGCCAGACCGCCTTCATGATCACCCATGACGTGGATGAAGCGATCTATCTCGCCGACAAGATTTTCCTGATGACCAACGGCCCCGGCGCAGTGCTCGCGGAGGTTCTGGAAAACCCGCTGCCGAAGGATCGCGGCCGTATCGATCTTCACCGGCATCCTCACTACTACGCATTGCGCAACCACATCGTCGATTTCCTGGTCACTCGCAGCAAGACCTTCGCAGAGACAACCAAGGATCATGATCCCCGCAACGTGCCTGTGGTTCGTCCCGGCTTCGCCGAGCCGGCAATCGTCACCACGAACACACCTATAGCCGGCCAGACCAGCGCGGCTTGACGGTCATAAAAACTGGAGAACAGAAATGAAGCGATCCGACCTCACCGAAAAGCTCCTCGATATCAAGCGCGAGAACGGATGGACCTGGAAGCACATCTGCGAGCAGATCGGCGGCCACTCCGACGCGCTGATCGTCGGCGCTATTCTCGGACAAATGAAGCTTACCAAACCGCAGGCAGAGAATGCCGCAAAGCTGTTCGGCCTTTCCAAGGCCGAGACTGCGATGATCAACGAAATTCCCATGCGTGGCGACGGCACATCGATGCCGCCGACCGATCCCCTGATCTATCGCTTCTATGAAATGGTGATGGTGAATGGACCGGCCTGGAAGGCGCTGATCGAGGAGGAATTCGGCGACGGCATCATGTCGGCCATCGATTTCGATTTTACAATGGAGCGCGTGGCGAACCCGAAGGGGGACCGCGTCAAGTTCGTGATGACCGGCAAGTTCTTGCCGTTCAAGTACTACGGCGCGACCGGCAACAACCTCGAATACGGCTACAAGGAAGCTTGAATCACGGCATCAGGCGGATGGCGTCGTTGAAGAAATCCGGGCCGCCGAAATTACCGGATTTCAGCGCCGTCACCGCCTCGCCCTTGGTCCAACCCACGCAGCGGAGAACCGGCACGCCCGCAGCGATCTCCGGACCCACCAGGAACGCCGGGATGCCGAGGCGATCGACTACGGCGCCCGAGGTTTCGCCCCCGGCAATCACAAGTCGCCTCACGCCGGCAGCAACCAGACCTTCACTGATCGCCGCCATCGCTTGCTCGATGGCGTGACCGGCAACGTCGCGTCCGTGCCTGGCTTGCAGCGCAGAGACCTGATCCGGCGTCGAACTGCTCGCGATCAGGACCGGCCCCTTGCCGAGATGCTCGCGCGACCAGTCGAGCGCGCGCTGAACCTCGGACGGTCCGGCCACGATCTTTTCGGGATCAAGCCGCAGCACCGGCATTGATTTCTCGGCATGCGCGATCTGCGCCAGTGTCGCCTGCGAACAGCTCCCGGCGAGACACGCCACGGGGCCGCCGATCGGCTTTTCGTTGGCCACGGCTGACGCCTCGCTCACCCGGCCCGATGCCACCAGCCCCCGCGCGAGCCCAAGCCCCATTCCCGATGCGCCAACGGACAAGCGATGATCGAGCGCGACCTGTCCTATCATCTCTAGTTCGGGATCGAATACCGCATCGATGATCGCGGCGTTGATGCCCTGCGCCGCCAATTCATGGAGGCGAGCGCGGATCGCTTCAGCGTCCTTTGAGACGGCCGCAAGATCAACCAGACCGACTCTGGATTTACTCTGCCGCGCAAGCACCCGCACCAAATTGGAATCGTGCATCGGATTGAGCGGATGATCCTTCAGCGGGCTTTCGTTCAGCGGCACACTGCCCACAAACAGGTTGCCCTGATAGACCGTGCGTCCCGTTCCGGGAAACGCGGGCGTCACCAGTACGATGGCATCGCCGGAATCGGCACGCAGCGCGTCCATCACTGGCCCGATGTTGCCCGCGTCAGTGGAATCGAATGTCGAACAGATCTTGAACAGCACATGCGAGGCGCCCCGCGCCCGCAGCCACTTATCCGCCTCGCGAGAGCGCGAGACTGCCTGAGACGCTTCGATGGAGCGGCTTTTTAGCGACACCACCACGGCATCGACATCGGGCAGCGCCAGCGCATCGTCGGGAACACCGATGGTCTGTACCGTCCGCAGCCCGCAGCGTGTCAATGTGTTGGCGAGATCGGACGCGCCGGTGTAGTCGTCCGCGATACAGCCCAAAGCCAGTGTCACGCGCGCGCTCCGGTCTTCGCAGCGAAGGGCGCGAACCAGCCGAGACCTTCGACCGTATTTCCTTTGGGCCGGTATTCGCAGCCGACGAAGCCGCCATATCCCAACCGGTCGAGTTCATCGAACAGGAACGGAAAGTTAAGCTCCTCGCTTCCCGGTTCGTTGCGCGACGGAACACTCGCGATCTGGATATGACCGATCATCGGCATCATCTGCCGCAGCGCCACCGTGACGTCGCCATGGACAATTTGCCGATGATAGATATCGAACTGCAATTTCAGGTTGGGCATTTTCAAGTCGTTGATCACATCCGCAGCGAAATCGAAATCGTTCAGGAAATACCCAGGTACATCGCGGGGATTGATCGGCTCCAGCATGAGATCGATGTTTTCCCTGCCCAGCGCCTCGGCGGTCCAGGCCACGGACCGGCGAAACGCGTCGACTGCTTTCGAATCGCGGCGATCGGCAATGCCTGCCATCAGATGCAGCCGCTTGACGCCGGTGGCGGCGGCATAAGGCAGCGCCTGCTGGACGCTGTTCTGCACGTCAGCAAAGCGATCCGGCAATGCCGCAAAGCCGCGCTCGCCTTTGCTCCAGTCGCCCGGAAACAGATTGAACAGCGCTTGCGTCAGGCCATTGCTGTGAAGCCGTTCGCCGACTTCGTCAGGCGAATGCTCATAGGGAAAGAGGAATTCAACCGCTGAAAAGCCCGCTTTCGCCGCAGCGTCGAAGCGGTCGAGAAACGGTACTTCGTTGAACATCATGCTGAGATTTGCGGCAAAACGAGGCATTCGATCGTTCCGTTTCTTGTTGTTGCAACTTTGGTTTATTCACCTGGCAATTTCGTTCCGGTCACACGCGCATACATCCGCGCCACCGACGCGTCATCGTCGCGGCCCATGCCCGCTGCCGATGTCATCAGAAACATCTGCAATGCAGCGGCCGATACCGGCACCGGGAATTTCGCGGTTCGTGCCATATCCTGAATGATGCCGAGATCCTTGACGAAGATATCGACAGCGCTGCGCGGCGTGTAGTCGCCGTCCAGCACGTGGGGCATACGGTTCTCGAACATCCATGAATTCCCGGCGGACGCCGTGATGACCTCGTAGACCTTCGCGATGTCGAGTCCCTGTTTCGCCGCAAAAGCAATCGCCTCACTGGCCGCTGCGATGTGCACGCCTGCCAGAAGCTGATTGATCATCTTGAACGCCGCGCCCTGCCCGGGCTCGTCTCCGAGTTCGTAGAGCTTCGCGGACATCGCATCGAGCGCCGTCCTTGCCTTGGCGAATGCGGCCTTGCTGCCGGAGGCAAGGATGGTCAGTTCGCCTTGCGCGGCGCGCTGCGCGCCGCCGCTGATCGGTGCGTCGAGATAGTGCCGTCCGGTTTCTTCGAGCTGTTTCGCCAGGCGCCGCGCGACATCCGGATCCATCGTCGCAGACGATATAAAGACCGCGCCTTTCGGCAAGGTTTCCGCGACACCCTGCGCACCGAACAGGATGGCCTCGGTCTGCGCTGCGTTCACGACGACACTGACGACCGCATCGGCATCTTGCGCGACTTCGGCTGGCGACGTCGCCCCCCTGCCACCCTCCGCGACGAGGCGCGCAACTGTTTCCGGCGCAACATCACAGCCCGCGACATCGAAGCCGGCCCGCCTGAGCGACAGCGCCATGCCAAGGCCCATCGAACCGAGACCGATGACCCCAACGCGTCCCACTTTTTCGGACATATCTCTCCCTATTTTTGCTTGTTCGTACATTGGTGTCGAACGGTTACGGGCTTGGTAGCACGGCCCCGCGGCACATCCAAAATGGCGTTTGAGCCATCTCGAAAACCGTGAGAAAAGGCGACTTGAGGGCCCCACAATGACAGAAACACAGCTTCGGGATCAGATTTGCCGGTTCGGCCGCTCGCTGTTTGAGCGGGGTCTGACCCCGGGATCGTCAGGAAACATCAGCGTCCGCCTTGACGACGGGGGCTGGCTGGTGACGCCGACCAATGCGTCGCTCGGGTTTCTGGATCCGGCCCGCATCTCGCGGCTGAATGGATCGGGACGCCTGTTGTCGGGCGACGCGCCCACCAAGGAAATTCCCTTGCACGCAGCCCTCTACGAGACGCGGCACAACGCGCGCGCTGTCGTCCATCTTCATTGCGCTCACTGCGTTGCCGTATCCATGCTGCCCGATATCGATCCGCAGGCGGCGTTACCGCCGCTGACGCCCTATTATGTGATGCGCTGCGGCGCGACGGCGCTGTTGCCCTATTACCGCCCCGGCGACGCGGCAGTCGCCGACGCGATCCGGGGTCTTGCCGGCAAGTATTCGTGCGTGATGCTGTCCAATCACGGACCGGTGGTCGCCGGCGATACGCTGGAAGCCGCCGTGTTCGCCATGGAAGAACTCGAAGAGACCGCAAAGCTCTATCTGATACTGCGCGGCATGAATCCGCGTGCATTAACGCCGGAGCAGGTCGCCGATCTGGTTTCGACTTTCCAAACGGCCGCGCCAGCCAGCAGCAAAAAAAGTCCAGGGTGAACTCCGCGACAATACGGCACGGGAAAGACGTGCATCGTCACCGAAGCGTCACGGCCATGTAACGGCACTGACACATAGAACTCCGACAAGCAGCGCATGTCTTGAAGGAGGATTCTATGCGCATTGCCACATTGTCGTTGCTTGCACTGACCGCTCTGCCCGGTTTTGCATCGGCTCAAACGGCCGGTCAGGCCTTCCCCGCGACACTCGCCGGCCACGCCGTAATGCCCGCCGAGTCGTTTATCGAAGCCCCCGCGGATGCCCCCGCGGACCTGAAGGTTTCCGGCAAGTTCACCACCGGTGTCCGCGTTGATGCAGTTGGCACCGTCGAGGGTAAGTCCTTCGACCGCCCGACCGGCGTCAAGGTGCCGTTCAAGGGTCAGCCGTTGCAGGGCCACTCCGGCATCAAGAAAGCCGCTGACGGCACCTTCTGGGTGCTGAGCGATAACGGTTTCGGCAGCAAGGCGAATTCGCCGGACTCGATGCTCTTCCTCAACAACTACCGCATCGACTGGACCAAGGGGACCGTCGAGCGCGTCTCCACCGTCTTCCTGCGGGACCCGGACAAGAAAGTCCCGTTCCGTATCGCGAATGAAGGCACCGAAACGCGTTACCTGACCGGCTCGGACTTCGATACCGAGAGCTTCCAGCCGATCGGCGACAAGATCTGGATCGGTGACGAATTCGGTCCCTACCTGATCCGCGCCGACCGCACTGGCAAGGTCGAAGCCGTGTTCGAGACGGAAATCGACGGCAAGCCTGCCCGCTCACCGGATCACTACGCCATCACGTCGCCGGCGACGCCGACCACGCCGGTTGCATTCAACATCCGCCGCTCGAAGGGTTACGAGGGCATGGCCGCGTCGCCGGACGGCAAATTCCTTTATCCTTTGCTCGAAGGTCCGGCTTGGGACGCCGAGAAAAAGGATTGGGAAAAGACCGCCGACGGCAAGGAATATCTGCGTATTCTCGAATTCGATGTCGGCGCGGGCAAGTGGACCGGCCGTCACTGGAAGTATGTTCTCGATAGCAACGGCCTCGCGATCGGCGATTTCAATATGATCGATGCGACCACCGCGATGGTGATCGAGCGCGACAACGGCGAAGGCACCGCTGACAAGGCTTGCGAAGGCCCGAAGAAGCCTGACTGCTTCCACGATCTCGCCAAGTTCAAGCGCGTCTACAAGATCGAAATGACCGACGCCAATGCCAACGGCCCGGTTCGCAAGATCGGCTATATCGACCTGATGAAAATCGCGGATCCTGACAAGAAGGCGCGCAAGCCGCTGAACGACGGCGTCCTCACCTTCCCGTTCTGGACCATCGAGAACGTCGATATCGTCGATCAAACGCACATCATCGTCGGCAACGACAACAACCTGCCGTTCTCCACGAGCCGTGAGCCCAACAAGGCTGACGACAACGAATTCGTGTTGCTGAATGTCGCGGAGTTCCTGAAGGCCCGCTAATTTCATTACAACTAAGCACAAATGGAAGGCCGCCCGATACCGGGCGGCCTTTTTGTTTGCCCCACCATGCAAGGACGCAGGCGTCGCGCGGTGTTGCAATCGCAAATCACAATCACGCGATGGAATCTTTCATGTTGCGCCGCCAGAATGATTTGCGCGCGGATCGTCTTGCGTCGGCGCAAACCTGCGATAGGCTCTCGCCTCGTAAAACGCCAAAAATGACACCCTACCGGGAGGACAAAATCATGTTTTACGCTTTCAAACATTATGCTCTGAATTCGGTTGCCGCCGCGGCGTTTCTTTGCGCCTCGGCGATTTCGGCGTCGGCTCAGTCACCAAACAACAACCTCGACAAGCTCGGCAATTTTCAGAAAACAGGCGTTACTGAGATACCAACCGTCCCGCAAACCGGCCGCAAGGTCGATGCGATCAAGGCAAATCTGGCCAAGATCAAGCTGCCGCCCGGCTTCAAGATCAGTCTTTACGCGCTGGTTCCCGATGCCCGGCATATCGCCGTCGGTCCGCAAGGCGTCGTGACATTCGTCGGCACGCGCAAGAGCAAGGTCTATGCGGTGACCGATCGCGGCAAAGCCGGGTTCGCCGAGGAAGTGAAGGAATTCGCCCCCTCGGTTAGCTTCACTATTCCGAATGGCGTCTGCTTCTCGAAGGATGGATTCCTGTTTGTTGCCGAGCAGAATCGTGTTCTGAATTTCCCGGCAGCCGAGTTCTTCTATGAAAGCCCCGACATCGCCGTGGCCGTTGTCGTCCCGCAAGGCGAGTTGATCCCAAAGGAGGATGAGAGCTTCAACCACACCGCGCGGGTTTGCCGCGTCGGCGCTGACAACAAGATCTACATCTCGCTCGGACAGCCATTCAACGTGCCGGCGAAGGATAAAATGGACGGTTTCAACAAGCACGGCATTGGTGGCATCATCCGCATGGACCAGGACGGCAAGAACCGCGAGGTCTATGCCACAGGAATCCGTAACTCCGTCGGCATGGATTTCAATCCGAAGAACAACCAGCTCTGGTTTACGGATAATCAGGTCGACGGAATGGGCGACAACATTCCCCCAGGTGAGCTAAATCGCATCACTCAGTCCGGGCAGAACTTCGGCTTCCCCTATTTCGGCGGCGGCAAGGCCCGTACCGTCGAATACAAAGCCGATACGCCGCCAGCCAACGTGGTCTATCCAGAAGTGGAGATGGACGCTCACGCAGCCGACCTCGGCATGACGTTCTATAACGGCAAGTCATTCCCCGCCAAATATCGCGGCGGCATTTTCTCGGCGCAGCACGGATCGTGGAATCGCACCGAACCTGTTGGCGCGCGGGTGATGTTTACCTCGCTCAAGCCCGACGGCAGCGCGGACAAGACCGAGGTCTTTGCCTCGGGCTGGCTAACGTCAGACGGCGAATACACCGGACGCCCGGTGGACGTCGCGACGCTTCGTGACGGCTCGATGCTGGTATCCGACGATCTCGCCGGCGCGCTGTATCGCATTACTTACGACGGCAAGTAAGCTGGCGTTCGCCATTCATCTGCCGTGGACCAGAACTCCCGGTTCACGGCAGCGCGCTAGCTAACAACAAGAAAAGAAGTTCATGCGATCAGAACAAAACAAACGTGTTGCACGATATCTGGCTGGCCTGCTGGTCCTACTGACACTGAACAGCATGGCCGGTGCTGCACAGGCAGCCGGCGATGCCAAGGCCGGACGCAAGAAGGCGCAAATGTGCTCCGCCTGTCACGGCATCGACGGCATCGCGAAAATCCCGATCGCGCCCAACATTGCGGGTTCGCCTGCGATGTATCTGGAAAAGCAGCTCAAGGCCTTCCGCTCGGAAGAGCGTAAGGAAGAAAACATGAATGTCGTGGCCAAGCCGCTGTCGGACGCTGATATCGCGGACCTCGCCGCTTGGTATTCCGGGATAACCGTTGACGTTACCTTGCCAAACTAAGGGGCCCGCAGCGGGCGCCTATCGCACGCGCGCGATGTAGTAAGCGAGATCGACGATCTGCTCGTCGGTCACCGGCTGAAGAACATCCGCCATGGTCGCGTCATAGCCGTGGCGGCTGTTGTCTTTGTATTCCCGCATGGTCTTGACGAGATAATCCTCGCGCTGATTGGCGATGCGCGGAATGTTGTCGCGCCCTACATAGTCGGTGTTGTGGCAGGCGTTGCAGCGACGCTGCTGCGCCAGTACCTGCGCTCGCTGAATGCGGGCCGGATCGCCGGCGTCGTCCGGCGGAAGCGGCTTCTTTAGTGTTCCGATGTAGTCGGAGAATGTACGCAGATCATCGTCCGTTAAATCCTTCGCCATCTCGTTCATGATGTCGAAGGTCCGCAATTTTTCACGAAACATGTAGAGCTGGATCAGCACATAAGCCGGCTGCTGCGCACCGAGCGACGGCGTGTTCTCGATCTCTGACTTCCCCGTCTCGCCGTGGCAGGCCAGACAAGGCGCTATGCGCTCCTGAAGCGTCTCGGCCGATGCCCCCGCAGAAATAACGATCAGAGCGATAAAAATCAGCAAACGGCGCATCGGACAGTTCAGCAAATGCCACGCCGTTGGCAACAATGGCACGAGTTCAAGGAACCGGAAGCGTTTTCGCTTCCGGTTTTTGATGTTGGTGAATTATCTCGATGCGGTTTTCTGCTTGCCGTATGTGATGCGATAGACCGCGCCGTTCCAGTCGTCGGAGACCAGCAGCGAACCATCCTTCATTTGATGAACGTCCACCGGGCGGCCAACGTAGTTGTTGTTTTCGATAAAGCCGGTCAGGAATGGCTCGACCGATTTAACCGTGCCGTCCTTGTTCAGCTTCACGGCAACAACGTCACCGCCCTCCTTCTTACTCTTGTTCCAGGACCCGTGGCGCGCAACGAGAATGACGTTCTTGTACGCACTGGGGAACATGCTTCCGGTATAAAACCGCATGCCGAGCGCGGCCGTATGTGGACCCAACAGGCCTACGGGCGCGGTGAACTCCGAGCAGGAATGCCCCCAGCCGAATTCCGGATCGGTGAAATTGCCCTGATAGCAGTGGAGCGAACCGAAATGCTCTCCGTTCTTCGTGACCCGATTAAGCTCGTCCTCCGGAATATCCTCGGACAGCCAATCGCGGCCGTTGTCGGTGAAATACAGTTGCTTGGTGGCCGGATTCCAGTCGAAACCGACGGTGTTACGCACGCCCCGTGCAACAACCTCTGCACCCGAGCCATCGAGATTGATGCGGCGAATCTGCGCATGCTTCTCGCTTGGCAACACGTTGTTGCCGGGCTGACCGACGGGAATGTAAAGTTTGTTGTCAGGACCGATGCCAATGAACTTCCAGCCATGCGCCTCGTCTTTCGGCAGATCGTCGTAAACGAGCGTTGGCTTTGGCGGATTGTCGAGCTTGTCCTCGACATTCTCGATCTTGGAAATCTTCGAGAGTTCGCCAATGTAAAGCGTGCCGTTGTGGTACGCGAGACCATTCGGACGATAGAGACCGGATATCAGCGTCTTGGCGGTGCGTTTGCCGTCCTTGCTGGTAATGGCATAAACCTTGTCGACTAGGTGTTTAGTCCCGGAATTTGATGGTGCAATCTTATCCTTGGGATGGAAGGAGGCACTATGGGACAAATTCTTCACGGCAGCGCCACGACGACAGCGGCGGTCCGTCGAGCAATACAAAATAGTCAAGCGAGCCTGAGGGCACTTTCCAGGCGTTAC
>JAFVHU010000119.1 GCA_017474385.1 Afipia sp.
CAATTGACGCTATTTCAGGCTGAAGATTCGCTGGCGCAGTTCCAACTCGCCCGGCTGCTGGCGGTCGTAACTCTCTATCAGGCATTGGGCGGTGGTTGGTCGCCAAGGACGGAAGGGCCGGCGAATGCTCTTTAAGCCCGAGCTGAACGAAAAGGCCAAAGCGGCTGGCGAAGGAGTCGCGCGCGTCGCGTCGGGCGCGCGGCGGCGGACCGTCTCGATTGCCGTGTGGCTCCTCATCATCGGGGGTCTTGGCTATCTCGGCTGGACCTATTTCAAGAAAACCGAGACCGCGACCCGCACGCGGCCCGATCTGGCGATCCCGGTGCTCGCCGCGACGCCCCGCATCGAAGACGTCCCGGTCTACCTCGACGGCGTCGGCACCGTCCGTGCGCTGAACAACGTGACCGTTCGCGCGCAGGTGAGCGGCAAGCTGCTGTCGGTGAATTTCAAGGAAGGTCAGGACGTCAAAAAAGGCGACGTGCTGGCCGAGATCGATCCGGTGATCTATCAGGCGCAATACGATCAGGCCGTCGCCAAGAAGGCGCAGGACGAAGCGACGCTCGCGAACGCGCGAATGGATCTGATCCGCTATCAGCAACTGGCGGCATCCAAGGCGGGCTCCGCGCAACAGGCCGACACCCAGAAGGCGCTGGTTGCGCAACTCGAAGCACTGGTGAAATCCGATCAGGCGGCGATCGACAATGCGCAGGCCACGCTCGGTTACACCAAGATCGTAGCGCCGCTTTCGGGCCGCGCCGGACTTCGTCAAGTCGATCAGGGCAACATCGTCCAGACGTCGGACGCGACGGGCGTGGTGGTGATCACGCAGCTCCAGCCGATCGCCATTCAGTTCAGTCTTCCGCAACAGCAGATATTTCGCGTCAACACAGCTTCTGCAAAAGGTCCGCTCGCGGTTGATGTGTTTGGCAACGATGGCAAGACTGTTATCGACACCGGCAAGGTGACCGGCATCGACAATCAGGTCGATCAGACGACCGGCACAGTCAAGGTGAAGGCGGAATTTCCCAACGCGAATTTCCAGCTTTGGCCCGGACAGTTTGTCAACGTGCGCCTCAAGGTGAACACCCTCGACAAGGCCATCGTCATTCCGACGGCGGCGGTTCAGCGCGGTCCCGCAGGAACGTTTGTCTACGTCATCGGTCAGGACAATATCGTATCCGCACGCCATGTAACTGTGACGCAGCAGAGCGAAACGCTCGCGGTCATTGCATCCGGCATCACGGTCGCCGATCAGGTTGTGACCACCGGGTTCGCCAATCTGTCCGAGGGTGCGAAGGTAACCATCAGCACGGATTATCAGGCTCCGACGCCGGACCTCGCGCCGCGCAAACAGCAGCGGCCGGGCGGCGGTGAAAAGGGACAAGGTCAGCGCGGCGAGCGGCGCAGTGGTCAGAAGGAGCAGGGGGCTGCACCGCAAGGCGGGCAACCACAAACGGGCGGCGGCACGAAAGCGCCGCAGTGAGCCCTAACCAGTGATCCGGTTCTGACATTCGTATCGTCTTCTTCGCAGGCACTTTTACGAATGTCCGAACCAAAGGATCACTGGAATCAAAATCTACCAGTGTCCTTTCGTATTCGACGTTTGCTCGGAAAGGCGCTGCAGAATGAGGCAAACGTCGAACACAGGACACTGGTGAGCGCGTATCGATGAGCGTCTCTGAGCCATTCATCCATCGTCCGATTGCGACCTCGCTGCTCGGCGTGGCGCTGCTGATCGGCGGCGCGCTCGGGTATTGGGCGCTGCCGGTGTCGGCGCTGCCGCAGGTCGACTTTCCGACGGTGCAGGTCACGACCAAGTTGCCTGGCGCCAGTCCGGATGTTGCAGCATCGCTGATCACCGCGCCGCTTGAGCGGCAGCTTGGGCAAATCCCGTCGCTGGTCTCGATGACTTCGACGAGTTCGTTCGGCGTCAGCCAGATTTCGCTTCAGTTCGATCTCAACCGCGATATCGACGGCGCGACGCAGGATGTGCAGGCCGCGATCAATGCCGCGGCAGGCGTGCTGCCGAAAAACCTGCCGTATCCGCCGACCTATGCGAAGGTCAATCCGGCCGACGCGCCGGTGCTGACGCTGGCGATGACGTCGGAGACATCGCCGCTACGCGCGATGAGCGATCTGGCCGACACCATGATGGCGCAGCGGCTGGCGCAGATTTCCGGCGTCGGCCGCGTGTCCATTCTTGGCGGATTGAAACCCGCTGTGCGCGTGCAGGCGGACCTCGCCCGGCTCGCCGCCTACGGCATTTCGATGGAAGACCTGCGCAACGCAATTGCCGGCGCAAATGTGTCCGGCCCCAAGGGCTCACTCGACGGCGCGCAGCAGGCCTACACCATCGCGGCTAATGACCAGATCGCCACCGCCGACGCCTACAAGCCGATCATCATTGCCTACCGCAACGGTTCGCCGGTCACGATCGGCGATGTCGCCCGGATCGTCGATGGGCTGGAGAACGAGAAGACCGGCGCCTGGTATCAGGGCAAACCCGCGGTGATCATCGAGATCCAGCGCCAGCCCGGCGCCAACGTGATCGAGGTGGTGCGGCAGATCCGTGAGGAGATACCCAAGCTCCAGAAAGCGGTTCCTGCGGGCGTGGACCTGACCGTGGTCAGCGACCGCACCGTCACCATCAAGGCGTCCGTCCGCGACGTCCAGTTTACGCTGGTGCTCAGCGTTGTGCTGGTGACGCTCGTGGTCCTGATCTTCCTGCGCTCGCTGCGCGCCACGCTGATCGCGGGCGTCGCGCTGCCGCTGTCGCTGATCACCAGCTTCGGGGTGATGTATTTCGCCGGGTTCAGCCTCGACAATCTGTCGCTGATGGCGCTCACCATCGGCACCGGTTTCGTGGTCGACGACGCCATCGTGATGATTGAGAACATCGTCCGGCACATGGAGGACGGCGAGGGCGTGATGGACGCCGCGCTGCGCGGCGCCAGCGAAATCGGCTTCACGGTCATATCGCTGACGGTATCTCTGATCGCGGTGTTCATCCCGCTGCTGTTCATGTCGGGCCTTGTCGGGCGCATGTTCAGGGAGTTCGCGCTGACGCTGACGATCGCGGTTGTGACATCCGCTATAGTGTCGCTGACCCTGACGCCGATGATGTGTTCGCGGCTGTTGAAGCGGCATCACGAGGAATTCCAGGTGCCTGGTCTCGCCACGCTGAGCGGCTGGATCGACAGGATGGTGCAGTTTTATGAGCGCACCTTGCTGGTGGTGCTGCGGCATCAGCGCGCGACGCTGGTCGTCACGCTCCTCACCATCGTCGCCACTCTCGCGCTCTATGTCGTCGCGCCGAAAGGCTTCCTGCCGTTGCAGGATACGGCGTCGATCACGGCGGTCACCGAAGCCGGTACCGAAGTATCCTTCTCGGATATGCAGTTGCGGCAGACCCAGATCGCCAATGCCATCAAGGCCGATCCGGATATCGTCGGCGTCGTCTCGGTGATCGGCGCGGGATCGGTGAATCCCACCACGAATGTCGGGCGTCTCGTCTTGACGTTGAAGCCCCGCGGTGAGCGCAAGACGGATATCGCCGTGGTTGTGGAGCGGCTGAAGCAGCGCGTCGCCGCCATTCCCGGCATGACGGTCTATTTCCAGGCGGTACAGGACGTTCAGATCAGCACGCGGTCCAGCCGGTCCCAGTACCAGTACACTCTGACTGCGACCGACTCGCCGTCGGTGATCGAATGGTCGAACAAGCTCGTGCAGGAGATGCGGCGCGACCCGATGTTCCGCGACGTGTCGTCGGACGGGCAGGAGGGCGGTCTCCGCGCCTTGGTCAATATCGATCGCCAGCGCGCCGGCCAGCTTGGCGTCTCGGTTCAGGCGGTCAATGACACGCTGAACGACGCCTTCGCCCAGCGCCAGATTTCAACGATCTTCGGTCAGGCCAACCAGTACCGCGTCGTCCTCGAAGCGCTGCCGGAGTACCAGCGCGATCCGTCGGTGCTGTCAAAGCTGTATGTGCCCGGCGCAGCCGGTGCCTCAGGAGCGCCGACCGCGCAGGTGCCGATCGATGCCGTGGCCAGCATCGTGCGAACGACCGCGCCGCTGTCGATCTCGCACCAGTCGCAATTCCCCGCGGTCTCGCTGTCGTTCAATCTCGCGCCGGGCGAAGCGCTCGGCAATGCGGTGGAGAGGGTCGCCGAGATCGAAAAGAGCATCCGCATGCCGGGCAACATCGTCGGCGTATATTCGGGCGACGCCGCCGAATTCGCCAAATCACTGTCCGGTCAGCCGTGGCTGATCCTCGCCGCGCTGGTGACGATCTACATCGTGTTAGGGGTGCTGTACGAAAGCTACATCCACCCGATCACCATTCTCTCGACGCTGCCGTCGGCTGGCGTGGGCGCAATCCTCGCATTGATTATCTGCGGTCAGGATCTGTCGGTGATCGGTCTGATCGGCATCATTCTGCTGATGGGCATCGTGAAGAAGAACGCGATCATGATGATCGACTTCGCGCTGGAAGCGGAGCGGCATCAGGGCCTGTCGGCCTACGACGCCATCGTGAAGGCGTGTCTGCTGCGTTTCCGCCCGATCATGATGACCACGCTGGCGGCACTGTTCGGCGTGTTGCCGCTGGCGCTCGAAAGCGGCACAGGGTCGGAACTGCGTTTCCCGCTCGGCGTGTCGATCATCGGCGGGTTGCTCGTCTCGCAAATCCTCACGCTCTATACGACGCCGGTCATCTACCTTGCGCTCGACCGGATCAATCGCCGGATCGAAGCCGCGGTGCCGCCGGATGATTCCGGCAAGCCGTCGCCCCCGATCGCGGGAGCCACGGAGGGCGTCCAGTGATCCGGTTCTGACATTCGTATCTATCCTTCGCAGGCACTTTCACGAATGTCAGAACCAAAGGATCACTGGAATTATAGCTTACTAGTGTCCTTCGTATCCGACGTTTGCTCGGAGGGCGCTGCAGAATGAAGCAAACGTCGGATACGGGACACTAGGAATGGCGTCACTCTCCGAACCATTCATCCGCAGGCCCGTCGGCACCACGCTGCTGGCGATCGGCCTGTTTCTGGTTGGAGCGGTCGCCTACAATTTCCTCCCCGTCGCGAGCATTCCGTCGGTCGATTTCCCGTCGATCCGCGTGTCTGCGTCGCGCCCCGGCGCTGATCCGACGATTATGTCGTCCACCGTCGCTGCGCCGCTGGAGCGGCGGCTCGGCGAAATCGCCGGCATCGATCAGATCACGTCGACCAGTTCGCTCGGCACGACCAGCATCTCGCTGCAGTTCGCGATCGGCCGCAATATCGACCGCGCGGCGCGCGACGTGCAGGCCGCGATCAATGCCTCGCTGGCCGATTTGCCGACCGATCTGCCGACGCTGCCGAATTTCCGCAAGGCCAATCCCGCCGCTGCTCCAGTGCTGATCATCGCGCTGACCTCGAAAACCATGCTGCCGAGCGCGATCTATGACGTGGCGGACACTGTCATTGCCCAACGCATTTCACAGGTGCCGGGGGTGGGCGAGGCGACGGTGAGCGGCGCGGACCAGCCGGCCATTCGCGTCCAGCTTAATCCCGGTGCGCTGTCTACGGCGGGCATTGCCAGCGACGATGTGCGCAATGCCATTGTCAATGCCAATGCGATCGGTCCGGTCGGAGCCTTCAACGGTCCGGTTCTCGGTGAGACGCTGGCGGCAAACCCGCAGATGCGCACAGCTGCCCAGTTTCGCGACATCGTCATCAAGGCCGCCAACGGCAATTTTGTGAAGCTGTCCGACGTCGCCGCCGTTCTCGACGCGACGCGCAACAGCCGCTCCATCGCATGGTTCAACAAGCAGCCTGCCGTTTTGATCCTGATCACCAAGCAGCAGGACGCCAATGTCATCGACACCGTGGATCGGGTGAAGGCGCTGCTGCCTGAGTTGAAGCAATGGATTCCGGGCGGCGTGGAGATCTCCATTCTCTCGGATCGCACCGGAACCATCCGCGCCAACGTCGAGGATATGGAGTGGACGCTAGGCGCGACCGCCGTGCTGGTCATGCTCGTGGTGTTTGTGTTCGTGCGCCGGATGACGCCGACCATTGCGGCGGGCATTTCCGTGCCGCTAGCACTGGCGGGGACCTGCGCCCTGATGTGGGTCGCAGGGTTTTCGATCAACAACCTGTCGCTGATGGCGCTCGCGGTGTCCGTCGGCTTCGTGGTCGACGACGCCATCGTCATGATCGAGAACATGTACCGCAATCTCGAGGAGGGCATGAAGCCCTATCAGGCGGCGCTGCTCGGGGCGAAGCAGATCGGCTTTACGGTGCTGTCGATCAGCATTTCGCTGGTGGCGGCGTTTACGCCGCTGATCTTCATGGAAGGCATCATCGGGCGGTTGTTCCGCGAATTCTCGCTGACGCTGACCTTCGCCATTCTGGTGTCGATGGTGGTGTCGCTGACCGTGACGCCGATGATCTGCGCGCACTATATCAAGACCACTGTTTCGCCGGATGCCACGTGGTTCGATCGGCTGGTCGAGGGCAGTCTGTCACGCATCGTGAAATTCTACGAGCGGACGCTGCACGTCGTATTGCGGTTTCCGATTCTCACCATGCTGGTGTTTGTCGCGACCATCGCACTGACGGTGACGCTCTATATCAAAACGCCGAAGGGTTATTTCCCGACCGATGACAGTGGTCTCGTGATCGGGGCGACGCGGGCGTCGCCCGACGTCTCATTCCAGGCCATGCTCGGTCTCCAGCAGCGGATCGCGGATATCGTGATGGCTGATCCCGCTGTTGCGGGTGTTGGTTCGAGCCTTGGCGGCAGCGGCGGGCCGGGCGGAGGTGGTGCCAATCGCGGCACCATGTTCATCAGCCTGAAGGACCTCAATCAGCGCGGCGGTCTGACGACCACACAGGTCATCGATCGTCTCCGGCGCAATCTCGGCACGGTGTCGGGCATCCGGCTGTTCATGTTTGCCGCGCAGGATCTGCGCGCCGGCGGACGCCAGAGCGACTCCAACTATCAGTACACGCTCATCAGTTCGGATCTCGATCTGCTCGGGAAGTGGGCGCCAATCGTTGCGAAAAAATTCGAAAGTGTTGAAGGCATCACGGATATTTCGAGCGACCGCGACGCCTCCGGTCTGGCGCTGAACCTGTTTATCGACCGGAAGACCGCCGCCAGTCTTGGCGTGCAGGTTCAGGACATCGATAACGCTCTGAACAATGCGTTCTCGCAGCGGCAGATATCGACCATCTATACGCAGCGAAACCAGTACAAGATCATTCTGGAGGTTGATCCGCGGCTGCAAGGCGATCCTTCGGCGCTCGAGAAAATCTATGTCGCGGGCGCGGGCGATGCGCAGGTGCCGCTGTCGGCCGTGGTACGGATGGAGCGCGGCCTGTCACCGCTGTCCGTCTATCATCAGGCGTCGTTCCCATCGAACACGGTCTCGTTCAACGTTCCAGACGGCGTGCCGCTGCAAACCGCGACCGACAACATCCTACGCGCGGTCGAGGAATTGCACATGCCTGAGGGCATTCGCGGCGAGTTCGCCGGCAACGCTGCCGACAGCCAGAAGACCGCGAGCCGACAGCCACTGCTCATTCTCGGCGCGCTGATTGCGGTCTATATCGTTCTCGGCGTGCTGTACGAGAGCCTTGCCCATCCGCTGACGATCATTTCGACGTTGCCGCCGGCCGGACTTGGCGCGCTGCTCGCCTTGCAGGTCACCAACACGCCGCTGACGGTGATCGCCTTTATCGGAATCATTCTGCTGATCGGCATCGTGAAGAAGAACGGCATCATGATCGTCGACTTCGCCCTCGAAGGCGAACGGCAGCGCGGTCTGTCGTCGGAGGAAGCTATCTTCGAAGCCAGCCTCGCGCGGTTCAGGCCGATCATCATGACGACGATGGCGGCGTTGCTTGCCGCGGTGCCGCTCGTGATAGCGACCGGGCCGGGCACAGAACTGCGCAGGCCGCTCGGCATCACCATCATCGGCGGGCTGATCGTCTCCCAGATCCTGACGCTCTACACGACGCCGGTGATCTATCTGCTGATCGATCGGCTGCGCGGACGCGATCGGCGGATGCCTCAGTCGCAAGCCACACCTGCCGAATAGCCTTTTGTGGCAGCGCACTTTGCGCGGGAACTTTGTGGTTCCACTGGCGTTGGGCCGGTATGAATAGACCGCCGATTCAAGAAGTTGTCGCAGAAACCGGAGAGCCGGTTGAAGCGCCCCCGCCCGAGATGGTTGAACCCGAACCCGGGCTGTCGGCCGAGGAAATCGAAGAACTCAAACGCGATTACCTGCTGACCCGTTTCTGGATCAGCGCGCGCGGATTTTGGGGCGCTGGCGGAGGCCGCCTCGCGTGGGTTCTGAGCATCGGCCTGTTCGCGCTGATCGTTCTGCAAATCACGTTTCAATACGGCATCAACGTCTGGAACAGGTCGATCTTCGACGCCATCGAGAAGAAGGACGCCTCTACGGTGCTCTTTCTGACAGGCGTCTTTTTCCCGCTCGCGATCGGCAGCGTTGTCATCGGCGTCGTGCAGGTCTTTGCCCGCATGAGCATTCAGAGGCGCTGGCGCGCGTGGCTGACGAACTCTGTCGTGTCGCGATGGCTGACAATGGCCGCTACTATCAGCTCAATCTGGTCGACGGCGATCACAAGAATCCTGAATACCGGGTCGCAGAGGATTTGCGGGTTGCGACCGATGCGCCGGTCGATTTCGCCGCAGGTGTCACGCAGGCGTTTCTCTCGGCGGCCACCTTCATCGTCGTGTTGTGGACCATCGGCGGCGCGCTGACATTGTCGGTCCGGGGGCAGCACCGTCACCATTCCGGGCTTCCTCGTCATCGCGGCCGTCGTGTATGCGGCGATTGCCAGCGGCTCGATGACGATCATCGGGCGGAACTTCGTTTCGGTATCGGAGAGCAAGAACCAGGCGGAGGCCGAATACCGCTACGCATTGACCCGCGTGCGCGAGAACGGCGAAAGCATCGCGCTGCTCGGCGGCGAGGAGGAGGAGCGTTCGGGAATCGACAAATCGTTCGGGAACGTTCTGCGGCAATGGGTGCGGATATGCGGTCAGCATATGCGGACCACGATTGTGTCGCAGGGATCGAGCCTGATCGCACCGGTCATTCCGATCCTGCTCTGCGCTCCGAAGTTTCTGGAAGGAAGCATGTCGCTGGGACAGGTCATGCAGGCGGCATCGGCATTCACGATCGTGCAGGCGGCGTTCGGCTGGCTGGTGGACAATTATCCGCGCCTTGCCGAATGGAATGCGGGCGCGCGGCGCATCGCGTCGCTGATGATGTCGCTCGACGGCCTCGAGCGCGCAGAGACCGGCGAGGGGATCAATCGCATCGAGCGCAGAGAGACCGAAGGCGACGCCATGGTGCGCCTGAACGAACTGTCCGTTACGCTGAATGACGGCACTGCCGTTGTCGGGGAGTCGGAGGTGGTGATTGAGCCCGGCGAGCGCGTCCTTGTTGCCGGCGAATCCGGTACGGGGAAAAGTACGCTGGTGCGTGCGATTGCCGGGCTCTGGCCTTGGGGCAGCGGCAGTGTCGACTTCCATCCCGATCGGCGGACGTTCATGTTGCCGCAGAAGCCTTACGTCCCGACAGGAACATTGCGGCGCGCGATTGCCTATCCCGGTGCGGCCGAGGACTGGACCGTCGAGCAGATGGCGGAGACGCCCGAAAAAGTCGGACTGGCGCATCTGAAGGAGAAGATCGAAGAGGACGCGCCGTGGGATCAGACATTGTCGGGCGGCGAAAAGCAGCGGCTGGCATTCGCGCGGCTGCTTCTGCACCGGCCCGACATCATCGTTCTCGATGAAGCGACATCCGCGCTCGATGAGCCGGGGCAGGACAAGATGATGGCGCTGCTTCACAAGGAACTGACGGATGCCACGATCATCAGCGTCGCGCATCGCCCCGAACTGGAAGAATTCCACAGTCGCAAGATTACGCTGGAGCGCCGCAAGGGAGGCGCGAAGCTCGTCAGCGATATCGATCTGATCCCGCGCGGCGGCAAGCGGCGCTTGCTGGGCGGATGGCTTCGGCACCGCCGATCCCCGAAGCCCAAGGCAGCCTGACGGAATTGTCCTCCGGGCGATGCCTGACAGGTTGCCGTGACATGGTGCGCAGCGTATAGCCGGACCCATGTCAAAAGCCCCCAAAGCCCAACCGGCCGCCGATGCGCCCGAGGAGATCGAAGAGTGCCCCCGCTGCGGCAAGCCGCTGCCGCTGTGCATCTGCGACAGCGTCACGCCGATCCGCAACCGGATCGAGTTGCTGATCCTGCAACATCCGCAGGAGCAGGACAGGGCGCTTGGCACCGCGCGGCTGACCGCGCAGCATTTCGAGAAGGTGACCCACAAGATCGGGCTGTCGTGGCCGAGTCTGTCGAAAGCGTTGGGCCGGACCATCGACCCGCAGGACTGGGCGGTCCTCTATCTCGGCTCCGCGAAGCTCGCCGATCTCGCCACCGAACGCGATCTGGTCGCCATCGACCGCAAGGGCGAGATCGAGGAGCACCAGCGCCAGATTCTCAAAGACATCGAAGGCGTCGTGCTGCTCGACGGGACCTGGAGCCAGGCCAAGGCGCTGTGGTGGCGCAATGCGTGGATGCTGAAATGCCGGCGCATCATTCTGGGACCGAAGCAGCCGTCGCTTTATGGGAAGCTGCGCAAGGAACCACGGAGCGATGGCCTGTCGACCATCGAGGCCGCGGGAATGGTTCTCAGCAGGTTAGAGGGACGCGCCGAGATCGAAACCGAACTCAATGCGACGTTCCAGCGGATGCTGACGCAGTATCGCGCCGTGCAATCGTCGATGCCGGAACTGGCGCCGAAGCCGAAGAAACGCGATTACCGGCGTCCTGAAAATCGCCGCGGCAAGGCAGCCAAGGGATAAGCGCAAGATTTTGGTTCGTCATTGCGAGGAGCACTTGCGACGAAGCAATCCAGTTGTTGCTCTTCTCAAGGCTGGATTGCTTCGCTTCGCTCGCAATGACGGACCGAACCTATTTTTGGTCGCCGGTCAGAAAGTGCGGCGGACACCGATCAGACCCGAGAGGATGTTTTGATCCTTGAAATCGTAGACCCCGGTCGGCTTGAACGTGCCGGTCAACGGACCGGGATTCGCCAGCGTTTGCGAGCCGGTATGCGATTGGTCGAGCACGGTGTAGAGCACTTCGACCGAGAAGGTCAGGTTCTTGACCGGCGTCCACGCCGTGCGCTGACCGACCTGCCAGATGGTGAAGTTGGGATTGCAGACAAAGCCGTTCGACTTCGGCGAGAGGGCCGTGAAGGCAGTACAAAAAGCTGCCGCGCCATCTGCATTGAATTCGATGCGGGAGTAGGTGCCGAAGATGCCGGTTTCCCATGTCGGCGACCAGTTGTGCACGAAGCCGCCACGGAAGCCCCAGCCGCTCGTCTTCTCGATCCTGCGGCCCGTGGTGTAGACACCGTCCATCAGCGACAGCACTGCCATGTTCTGATAGCTGTCCGGGAAGTTTGTCGGGCCGCCGCTGAATGAATCGAATGCGGTGCCGGTCACGCCGCCGATCAGATATTTCGAAGCGCCATTCACATATGACGCATCCAGTGAGAGCTTGTCGCCGGGGCCGGTCGGCAGGTTCTTCAACTGAATACCACCGAGCACGGCGAATCCCCAGGTGTCGTCCGGATGCCCGTTGGGTTCGACCGGGGCGATGCCGCCGGGGCCGGCATAATAGTTGGCGCGGATATTGTGCACGGCGCCTGAAAGCTGCGCGGTGAAGTCCTTCTGCTCGATACGGATGTTGCCGACGAAATCAGGCGTGACATTTTCGCCGTAGGAATTGGTGAACACGCCGGTGAAAACACCGGTCGCCGGTTGTGTGAGGCTGGCGTTGAGCAATTGAGCGCGGTTGATGACGCGGTTGTCTTCAACTGCGACCGAGGCCGAGACGCCGTTGCCGAACTGCGCGGTGTAGGCAATCTGCGTGATGCCATTGATGTTGTCGTAGCCGCCGATCAGAAACGACGTCAGGCTGTTGGCGCCGGTCGCGCCCCACGGTGTTTGAAAGATCGACAAAGCCTTGCCGAATGTGAAGCCGGCAAACTGAACGAAGCCATAGTCGAGTGTAAGAACACCGGTATCGGGTCCGGCGGGCGTGGTGAATTGGTATCTCGGATTGGTGTAGGTCCGCAGGACGCCATATTCAGTCTGTGTGCGTGTATCGATCTGAAGTTCGGTGCGTATACGCGTGGTGAAATAGTCGCGGTCGCGGGATTTGGTGCCTTGGCCTTCGGTCTGATCCCAGCCGGGTTTGTTGTAGGCTCCGCCGTTGATGTTCGCATCGGCGCGCATGTAGCCGCTGATCTTGATGCAGGTGTCGGTGCCGGGGATGTAGTAGTAACCCGCGCCGTACAGGGAGCAGATCTTCACATACTGGACGGGCTTGGCCTTCACCGGCAGATCGGCCGCCGATGCGCCCACGATCGCAACGAGACTGGCCACGGCACCAAGCAAGAACGTTCTGCCCGTGTATGCCGATTTGGTGCCGTCCACTGAATGGATGATTCCCATCGACTCAGCCCCTAGTGGTAACATTTGCGGATTGTGACAACGCGGGAACGGGGCTGCAAGTGCAGGAAAGCCATAGACTTGCCGGTAGGGGTGGTTGCGGCGACCCTGCCAGGGACCTCTGCCAGAGCGGCAAACGCGTCAGCGCCACCCGGCGTTCTGGATCAGCAGCACGCCCACGATCACCGCCAGTGTGACCACTGTGGCGATCAGCATGGATCGTCCGCCCATGCCGCGGCCGATCCACCACAGCAGCGCTGCGCCCATCAGAATCGGAACAATAATGTCGAGGGGTGTGCTCATTCGCGGGTTTCCACGAGGCGCGGTGCCGTCAGGCCTTTCGGCCCATCCATTTTCGCTCGATCCAGCCAAGCGCGTTGGCGAGCGGCAGCTGAAGGAACGGCACGTCCTGGGCGATCAGCAACAGGCCAAGCGGCAGCATCCAGAGGCCCAGAATCGGCAGAAAACTGAAAATGCCGCCGATCACCAGCAGCAGGGCGAGTGGAATGCGGACCCATCCTGACGACGGCTCGCGCACCCAGCGCACAAAACGGGCGCCTTTTTCGGGAAGCCGTGATGCGATCCAGTCGAAATGACGGTCGAGTTCGGCCCTGGCTTCTGCGCTCACGTTAAACCTGCCTGTTCCATTCCGGGAGCGCCCCGCGGCCCGTCACACAGATCAGCTATATACGCGGGCGATCCCGCGCAAGTTGCGCGAGGCAGACAGGCTGGTAAGTGATTGATTTGATTGGCTCCCCGGGCTGGATTCGAACCAGCGACCATTCGATTAACAGTCGAATGCTCTACCGCTGAGCTACCGAGGAATACTGCTGAAGCAGCAATGGGGCCGCATATAACAAAGGCCC
>JAFVHU010000120.1 GCA_017474385.1 Afipia sp.
CGGCCACCGCTCGGATGCGGCGCCCCATCTCGGGGCGTCGCAAATCCGACAACAGGACACTGTAGAAGTGTCCTTCAGAAAATGTCGCTATCGGATCAACCGCTTCATTTCAGAAAGACGGTTGCCAACTGACCTAAAACGAGTTCCAGGGCGAGATCATCACCCTCAGTCTGCAGGCCAAGGGCGTCCGCATCGTCGCCGAGCAGAACCGCTCCTCTAACGAGAACGCGCCCAGCCACCGCGTCTTTGTGGGCCGGGCCGATTATGCGAAGCGTGGCGTTATGCGGAGTGGTGGCGTCTGAGTGCAGGTTTTCCGCGGGTTTCGGGACCGCCGCGCTCCGCATAATATCGTGAGAGAAGCAGCGGCGCCTCGCGCAGGGCGAGGCGCCGCAAGCTTGCGGGTCAGCGCGACCAGACCAGCGCGTAGCCGTCATCGACCGCGACGAGGTTGGCGTAGATCGGCGCTGAGAAGGACGGGTCGTCGAGCTTCACCGAATGATAGACGGTGTTCTCCTTGGAGGTCCGCTGCCACGCGGCACCTATCTCGACGTTGCCGGCCATCACGCGCAGGCTCGGAGCCTTCTCGTTCTCGGACGGTTCGGCCGGAAGGAAGCGCGCCTTGATGTTGAGCGAGAGCGTCTTGATGGTGCCGCTGTAGGATCCATCTTCGGCGCGGGTGAAGGTGCCAATCTGAGCCATGGTGATCTCCTGTTGTTGTATCCAAGCCCGCGACCATCGCGGCCTTGATGGCGATCTTTGAGCGCCGCAACGACCGGCCCGCAGCCTTGGCCCGCAGCGAAGCGGAGGATGGCGGGCTGAGCGATCTTGTTGCCTCGCGAGGAATGCCGCCGCTTGGCGGCAGGGGAAGAAGATCGCGAACGAGCCATTGCGGGTAAAGGTCGGCGAGCGCAGCGAGCGTATTGTGGCGCGTGATCTGCCAGCAAAAGGCCGCTATGGTTTAGGCGGAAGCAGCCCCACAGGAGAGCATCGGCTCAAAGGCACTTCACAACTGCGGCAATGACGGCGGCGTCACGGCAGCATTCCGCTCTCCCGGTGCAATTGAGCGCCATTAAGCCTCACCCGTAAGAACGCGAAGAACCGGCCTATGCGCGCTGGCAGCAACAGCGAGAATGCGGCACGCGCAGGACAAAATGACGCCGCCGAGTGAGGTGCGCCGACTCGGTCCAAACAGCCCCGATCTTCTGTGGACAGACGGCCTTGTCGTGACGCCAAGCGCTCGGACCGTCGCAGAACGCCGCATGCTGTGGCCTCCAAGCAACAAAGGAGGCAATCATGTCGAAGCAGAAACGCAAGCATTGGAACAGCGTAGAGAGTCGGCTGCACTTTGCGAAACCGTATGTCGATGGCTTCGAGAACTGGCTTCAAGACCATGGATACACGCCGAGCACCATTGAAGAGAAGGTGAGACTACTCGCAGGCTGGACCGACTGGATGCATGCGGCGGGTTTTGCGCTCGACAATGTTTTGGACGGGCTCACTGCATCCGCGGCTGCCTTCAAAGGGAAGAAGAGCATCCGCGCCTACGCCGGCGCAGGTCGGCTGTTCATCCGCTATCTTCAAGATCGAGAAACCCTTCCCAGATCGGCACCACCGCCATCGCCGACAGAGATCTGGCCGCTCCTTGCGGCATTCCGGCGCTGGATGCGCGACCAGCGTGGTGTGGTCAACTCAACGCTCGATACCTATCAGTCGACCCTGGTCGATCTTCTCGAAGCGCTCGGCGACAATCCAACAGCCTTTACCGCCCATGCAATCCGAGCCTTTGTCCTTGAACGTGCCAAGCCGCACAGCCGCGGGCGCGCTAAATCGATTGCCGCTGCAACACGGGCGTTCCTCCGCTTCCTGGTGGCGACTGGACAAAGCCCGGTAGGACGCGATTATGCCGTCCCCGGCTTCGCCAACTGGCAATTGGCGTCGGTTCCGAGATTCCTTGCCGCAGACGATATCGCCCGCGCCATCGCAGCTTGCGAGGGCGAAGGGCGGTTGCGCGACAAGGCGATCGTTCTGCTGCTTGCCCGTCTCGGGTTACGGGCCAGCGAGGTGGCCGATCTGAAATTGGCCGACGTCGACTGGCGGAATGGGCGCATTACCGTCGCCGGCAAATCCAGACGCGAGGAGTGGCTTCCGCTGACCCAGGAGGTCGGCGATGCGATGATTGCCTACATCGAGCGAGTCAGGCCACCGTTGTCGACGCCCCGTTTGTTCATCACCGAAGCCGCCCCGGTTCGACCGCTGACCCGCATCGCCATCAAATGCATCGTGCGTCGCACGCTGCTCCGAGCCGGGATCAAAAGTGCCCATCAAGGAGCCCATGTGTTGCGCCATTCCGCAGCCACGACGATGCTTCGGCATGGCGTCAGTTTGACAGGCGTCGGCGCCGTCCTGCGTCACCGATCGCCGGCAATGACGATGCACTACGCCAAGGTGGACTTCGCCCTCTTGTCGGAGATCACGCAGCCCTGGATCGGGAGGCTGCCATGCTGAGCGATGACGCGGAACGTTACATCGAGCTTCGCCGGACTCTTGGCTTCAAGCTCCGAAAGCCGTCGCGACACCTTCAATCCTTTGCGCGCTTTGCGACGGAAAAGGGCGAGAGTTATGTCAGCGCCGCCACAGCGCTGGAATGGGCGACGATGGCGCCAACTCGGTGCACCCGGCATCGCCGCCTCGGTGACGTGGTGCGGTTCGCGCGCTTTTTGCGGGCCGAGAATACCGCTCATGAGGTGCCGGTCATTCTCTTTGCCGAACGCGCATCGCGGCCCGTTCCCTATATCTACACGCCGGATGAATTGACTCGGATCCTTGAGGGCGCCGGCCAACTCCGCCGGCAAAAGCCCAACCCCTTACGTCGGCAGCTCTATGTGATGCTGTTCGGATTGATCGCCGCCACGGGGCTGCGCGTATCCGAGGCGCTCGACCTTCGGTTCGACGACTTACTGGCCGACGGTGTCTTGCATATCCGCGACACCAAGTTCGGCAAAAGCCGGCTCGTGCCGTTGCACCCGACCGTGGTGGAGGCTCTCGACCGCTATCTCGACAGGCGCCGCCTTGTCGCGGGATCGGACGATCACCTGTTCCCCTCGGCGAAGGGCAAGAGACTCGCCTCCAGCACGGTGAACTATACATTCCGCTGTGTCCTGCGGTTTGCGAATATTGCTCCGGAGCGGCCCCGGCGGCCGCGCATTCATGACCTTCGCCATAGCTTCGCGACGCATGTTCTGGAGCAATGCAACACCGAGCGCGACGCGGTCGCCCGACACTTCGTCGCGCTGGCGACCTATCTGGGCCACGTCGATATCAAGCACACTTACTGGTACCTACAGGCGACACCGGAACTGATGACCGACATCGCCGCCGCGGCCGAAACGTTGATCATGGGGGAGCCCATATGACCCTCCTTGCTCCTCTGATCACCGGCTTCCTGCGCGACTACATGCCCCGTCAGCGGGGCTATAGTCCGCATAGCTGCGAGGCTTATGCCTACAGCTTCCGGCTCTTGTTCGCCTTCGCGGCGAAGCGCATCCAGACAAAACCCTCGCAGCTTCTTATCGAACAGCTCGACGCGGCATTGATCCTGGACTTTCTTGGTCACATCGAGCGCGAGCGCGGCAATGGAGCCGCCACCCGCAATCTGCGCCTTGCCTCGATCAAGACGTTCATGCGCTACGTTGAATACCAGGTGCCTTCGGCTCTGGAGCAGATCGGTCAGATCCACGCCATCCCCGTCAAGCGCCACGATCAGAAGCTTATCCGTCACCTGGTCATGGTGGAGGTGCGCGCGATCCTGAATGCGCCGGACCTCACGACACGTCTGGGCGTACGCGATCGGGCGATGATGCATCTTTGCTTCGCGGCCGGACTGCGTGTCTCGGAACTGGTTGGGGCCATGATGGCGAATCTATCCCTGCAGCGGCCGCCGAGCCTTCTGGTCCTGGGCAAAGGTCGCAAGGAGCGATGTCTTCCGCTTTGGAAAGAAACCGCAGCCGATCTGCGGGCGTGGTTGACCCTGCGGGGCTCGGTTCGTGTGCCCGAGCTCTTCGTCAATGCCGAAGGAGCGCCGATGACGCGGGCCGGCTTCGAGTACGTGCTGGAGAAGCATGCTCGGGCGGCGGCCGAGACGTGTCCGTCCCTATGCAACCGTTCGATATCGCCTCATCAGCTGCGCCACAGTTGCGCGGTGATCATGTTGCAGGCCACACACGACATCCGAAAGGTCGCCTTGTGGCTGGGCCATGCCGATATCCGCACCACGGAGGTCTACCTGCGGATGGATCCCTCCGAAAAGCTGGAGGCGGTTGAAGCGGTCGTTCCGCCGGAGCTGCGGCGCGGACGGTTCAGAGCGCCGGATGCGTTGATCGCCTCTCTGTTAGCGGACACATCGCCGCCGCCGGCGTGAAAAAGCCGAGCTTCACCGAGTGGTCGCGGTCCGTCGATATCCTCGGTGCAGCCCTTGCTCGCTTGCATTGCCCACCCAGTTCCGGCAGTTGTCGTTCGATCGCAAACCGGCGAGCGAATGCCTTGAGCCGTGCGTGATCGTTGACGATGCGGCAGCGCCATCATCGCCGTGGTGTTGGTATACTGGGCCATCATCTCCGTTGCTGTGCGCAGCCTGCGAACACGCGGACCTTTTGATGTCGGATCACGCCCCGGGATGCGGTCGCTGCGCTTCCCGGCCTGATCCCCGCAACGCTTGCAGCAACTTCTTTCCCCGCTGCTGCGCAGCTTCCTCGCGCGACAAACAAGTTGCCTTCAGCCGTCCTGCGCTGCGCTGCGGGCCTTACGGCTGCGGGTCGGCCGTCCCGGGGCTTCGGATCGCCATCAAGGCCGCGATGGTCGCGGGCTTGAAACAGAAAACGGAGATTATCATGGCCCAGATCGGTACCTTCACCCGCGGCGAAGACGGCGTGTTCGCCGGCACCATCAAGACCCTCTCGCTCAACGTCAAAGCGCGCCTCGTCCCAGCCGACGAATCCACCAACGACAAGGCCCCGGACCTGCGGGTGCTGGTGGGCAACGTCGAGATAGGTGCCGCGTGGCACCGCACCTCGAAGGAGAACACCGAGTACCACTCGGTCAAGCTCGACGATCCGTCCTTCCCGGCGCCGATCTACGCCAACCTCTTCAAGGGCGAGACCGACTACACCCTCGTCTGGTCACGCTGACCGACCGCTACCGCGACGGTTCGCCCGCCGAGCCGTCGCGGCTCTTCCCTCGGGATTATGTGGAGCGCGGCGAGCCCGAAACCCGCGGAAAACCTGCACTCAGACGCCACCACTCCGCATAACGCCACGCTTCGCATAATCGGTGTTATGTGGTGCACCACATAACGCCGAGATCGGAGCAGCCTGGTCGAAGCGCTCCGAGGAGGGCCGCGACTATCTCTCGCTCAAGCTTGACGATCCTTCCTTCAACGCGCCGATCTACGCGAACCTGTTCGACGACGAGGGTGGGGAAGGCTACAGCCTGCTGTGGTCACGCTCGCGTAAGAACGGCGACTAAAGCGTAGAGCTCGCTCCGCCCCGCCCGAGTTCCTCCGGGCGGGGCTTCTGTTTGGTTCACTCTTGGGAGATCGCGATTGGGTGAAGCTAAGCATCCAAGCTTCAACGCTCCGACCACGCCAATATGCTCGACGACGGAAACGCCTACGATTTGTTTCCGCGCCCAGACCGCTTCAGCAAGTCTCCCGGCTCCGATCCCAATGCTTCGGCAATTTGTCCAAGCACAGTAACACTTGCCGATACGTCGCCGCGTTCGATAGCGCCGACGTAACGAGCGCTTAAGCCCGCACGCTCGGCCAGTTCCTCCTGCGTCATTTGTAGCTCGTGGCGTCTCCGACGCAGGTTTACCGCCATGATCTCCTTGAGATCCATAGCGACATGGGAACCCGAACCGGAACGATCGTTCTAGGAACGATCGTTCCTATTCGCCACGAGATATGCTATTCAATCAATACGCGGAGGCGGACGGTCGTTCTTGATCCCGGTGGGGATGCAATGCCAAGTCGGGCTGGTGGAGCCGATCAAAATAGGGCTAAAGTAAGTCTGGCGAACAGTTATGGCTTGCAGTGAGTTGGAATCATTCGCTCTGTGACGAACGCATGAAAAAACCACTTCCAGATCCCGACGTGGCCGACGTAGCTCCGACAGACCCCGTTCTCACGGTGTACGATGAGGAGCACGTCATCACGTATCTACGAATGCTCGATGCGGACGCGGAAGGAGCAGACTGGCGCGAGGTGGCTCAACTGGTACTAAAGATCGACCCAGAGCTTGAGCATGATCGCGCAAGGCGTGCGTTCGATACCCATTTGGCTCGTGCGAAATGGATGACGGAGAAAGGATATCGTCATTTGCTGCGCGGCGGCGCATCAAATCCGAATCTTTGAAGCCCTTCCGTAGAGGAATTTACTCCCTGATTTCCGTGTTTGATCCGATGCATCACGCGATGCAGGATCAGGGACTTCCTCAACCAAAGCTGGTCGGGTTTATCGCGTTTCAATTTCGCAGTGCGATGGGGACGCGTAATGCCAAAATTCGATTGGAGATCGCCAGACGCCTATGATCGCGTTCAAGAGGCGGAAATCACCGGACTAGCGTGGGAATGTCTCCGCCGTAATCCCGATTTCGGAGCTGATTGTCGTAGCGCCTTAGAGGCGCTTCCCAAGGCAAGCCCGGAATTCCGCCAGCGTTGGGGCTTGTCTTTTCGTAGCTGACCCCAGCCATTCCTGCCTCGAACAGACCGTCTTCTGGGCGCCGGAAGTTCTGCCGACGGTCGTTCCGGTGCGGCCTGTATCGCACGCGGTCCCCCAAGCGAGCGTCGCCCTGGATCTCGGCAGCTTGACCGACGGTCAGCTGCGGCAAGGCCCTGATGGTTGGCACGCAGTATTGCGTTTGCAGAAGGTAGAACATCGCGTTTGGTTCAAGGAAGCGCCGGTCGTTGCCGGTACCTATGCGGTCGAACTGCCGCTCGACCCTGACTTTGAATTCCGCGCGGATGCAGGCAAGCGGCTGTGGCGCGCCCTCAATGGCAGGCCTCCGGGGCCGCCGCTGCATGCGCTTTCCACGCATCGCCGGCGCCGGCTCGCGCTTGCTCTGCGCGCGCTCGATGCGCGCACGGACGGCAGTACCTACCGGGAAATAGCAGAAGTCCTGTTCGGCGCCGGACGCATTTCCGAACGCGACTGGAAGACTCACGACCTGCGCAATCGGACCATTCGCCTGGTCCAGAGCGGTCTTGCGCTGATGCGTGGCGGCTATCGCGCATTGTTGCGTCCGACATCTCGCAAAAAATAGGACGCGCTTCAGGGGTATCGAAAATGCGCCCCCTTATCTTCGGCATCCCCCTTCGAGGCTCTACTCCGCCAATGTGTCCGTTGACGCGCCGCCAAACTCGCTGGCGCTCCAGACGACCGCGGAGTTTTTCAGATGGGCGATCCTACCGCCGGCTTGCCGCCACGATACTTGCGCACCGCCGAGGCGGCCCGATTCCTCAGCCTTTCCGGCCGTACCCTGGAAAAACACAGGACTTACGGCACCGGACCGGCTTACCGAAAAATCGGCGGTCGCGTCGTCTATGCGCTCGACGACCTCAAGGCTTGGGCCGACCGTGGCACCAAGACGTCAACCAGCGATCCCGGTGCCGGCACCGTGCTGCCTGCAAAGCGGCACGCACCCGTTCCTTATGCGGGGAAGGAGCGGCGCTGACAGATGTCCGAGAGCAATTTCTCAGCACGGGGGCGCCGTCGCTCTGAGCGCGATCAACTCGATCTATTTCGTGCATTGCCCGGCGACTTGGCCGCACGCGATGCGCAAGATTTGATGGCCTATCCGTTCTTCTCGCTGGCAAAGTCCAGGCGGATCATTCCGATCGATTTTCGCGTCGGGACCATCCTGATCCGCGTCGAGGCCGTGCCAGAGCACGGCATGGCGACGATCTGGGACGCGGACGTTCTGATATGGGCGGCTTCGCAGATCGTTGAGGCTCGCGACGCTGGCCTGAAGACATCGCGTCTGATGGCCGCGACGCCATACGAGATCCTGACCTTTGTCGGGCGCGGCACCAGCGTGCGTGACTATGACCGTCTCAAAGCTGCACTCGATCGGCTTCAGTCAACGACCGTCGTGACCTCAATCCGCCAGCCGACGGAGCGGCGGCGGCATCGCTTCTCCTGGATCAACGAATGGAAGGAAACGGCAGATTGCCACGGCAAGCCTCGCGGACTTGAGTTGATCCTGCCGGATTGGTTCTACACGGGCGTTCTGAACGATGCGCTCGTGCTGACCATCGACCGTGGGTATTTCGATCTCACCGGCGGGCTCGAGCGATGGCTTTATCGTCTCGTCCGCAAGCACGGCGGCCGTCAGGGCGGAGGCTGGAGCTTCGACGTCGTACACCTTCACGCCAAGTCCGGCAGCCTATCGCCGGTCAAGCACTTTGCTTATGACCTGCGCCAGATCGTGCGCCGGCAGACCCTGCCGGGCTACGAACTCATCATCACGCAGGATCCAAACGGCGCGGAGCGGCTGAACTTTGCACCTACTGCGATCGACCCGCTCACAGAGCGGCTGCGAAAGCGCGGGCTCGTACCTCACCCAGGGGAAAAGCTGTGAATTCGCTCGTGCTATCGGGGACCACAACTCTCGTGCCATCGGGGACCGGATCCTCGTGCTATCGGGGACCAGAATCGCACTCAACGCCTTGGCGCACAACATCTTCTCGACCTCGTAACTCTACTAACAGGGAATCCTTCGGATTCCTTCTAACGGACCTCGACGGCCGGGATGCGGTGCCAGCAGGACAGTTGCCGGCCCAACAGCGGCGCGACGACCAGAACCGCACTCCTCCTTTCAGGCCTGCGCTCCAGCATCCCGGTATCCAGGGTGCGGTTGTGCGTGCCACACGTCCGACACTGACATGGAGTCGCAAGTGAATGACGTTACGACTGTCGAGCTTCTCTGGCTCGAAAAGCGGATTGAGAACCGGATTCGGTTTGGTCATCCGATCTCTGAAAAGATCGTCGACCTTCATCGGCGTGTCCTCTCATTCGCGCCCGGCAGCATCTTTGCGTTCGTGCGCTGGACGTCCAACGACTTCGGGACCGTGCTGTCCCGGATCGACATCTTGCGTGCGGCGGCACCGGGCCAGCGCTACTCAACCGTCCCTTGGATCAACCCTGGCGGCGAGAGTCTGCTGCGACTATCTGGCTGGCCAAAGGTCGAGCGCGTTCTGCAGCTGATCGATGCGGTAGAGGCACTCGGGATCGACCCTGCGGACGCTGCGCCTGACTACTGGCACCACGTTCACAACCGGCTGTCAGTCAACGAGGCGCCGCGAACCTATACGCGCGGTCGTCACCAGGCGTGGTTGCATCGCCGGAAGGTGACGTCATGACCGGCCGAATGACGACCATTCTCGCGACGTTTGGAAGCGTCGCCCTCGTGCTGGCCGGAAGTGAAAAAGAGACGCCTTCCTACATTTGGAACGCCTCGGAGAGCGTACCCATTGGCCTGTATCGATTGCAACCAGTCGACCGACTGAGCGTCACCGACCTCGTCGCAATTCGACCGCCGGAGCCGCTCGGAACCTTTCTCGATTTCAATGGGTATTTGCCGATCGGCGTGCCGATGCTGAAGCGGATCCTCGCGCTCCCTGGACAGACCGTCTGCAGAACCGGGCTCAAAATTGCTGTCGACGACGTTGAGGTAGGGCAGGCGAGGGAACGCGACGCCCGCGGTCGACCCTTACCGGTCTGGCAGGGATGCCGTCTGCTCTCGACCGGTGAAGTCTTTGTCATGAATTGGCAGTCCGAGGACTCGCTTGACGGTCGATACTTTGGACCGCTCCCTGCATCCGCGGTTATCGGCAGGGTGGTGCCGGTGTGGACGCATGAGGAGTGATCATGCAGATCGGCAGCATCCCTCCGACCTATTTCGGCTCATTCTTGCACACTCTGATCTTCCCTCACCGGGGCGGTCCACAACAGGCAGAGCGGCCGCACAGGCAGCGACGCAACCGGTGCAAGCTGTTATTGCCGGGTCAGATTGGAGGACTACGTCCGCGTCGGATCATTGCACGCCTTGTCACGGCCATCGTGCCTCGGTTTGCATTCGAAACGCTGCAACACGATCATGACGCTAGACTCTCGGGTTTGCTACTGAAGGACCCTCGCTCACGCGGCAAGAGTTCGCGGAGGAGTACGATATTAAGGTGCTGATGGCATACGGGCGATGCCTTCGGCCCGCGCTCTACTCGTCGCTTCGCTCCTCACCGAGCCACCCTGCGGGTGTCTCGGCCCTCCGGGTAACGATCGCTATCGCAAACGCTCGCTTCGCTCGCAAACAGTGGGGGGCTTCGCAAATCAACTGCCAAAGTCGCGGCGGCTCTTTCGCAATGAATCGGCCACCAGCCGACGTTCGGGCAGGCGCAATTGGATGATCCACCGCAATGACCCTAACTGCATTTTGTCGCAAATCGCCGCGAGTACCGCGAGGCTGTTGGCTTGGAAGTTGGGCCCTGGGAACCAGCAACCGAGGAGGGCAGGATAAAAGCCGCAAGGTGCGGCCGGTCGGTCGGTTGGGAAATGTCAGCAATCTCAATCATGCTCCGAACATTGCGAAGGACCGGCGCAACTTGCGAGTTTCGCCATGGCGCTGTTCTTGCTCGGTTTTCGACACCTTGCGGCGGGCAAGATGAGCCGCAACGACGATTTCCGCATCCGTCCAGGCCGTATCCGTTCGACGCGCGCGCCCAAGGCAAAATCGTTTCTCGCGCAGGCCCTCAGAGCCGCGCAGAAGGCAGGCGGTCTCTCACACGGCGGAGTCAGGAGGAGTGGGTCCTTCGGGCGCGGCCGTGCGGCGAGCGTTGCCGCGGCACGGCTCCTCAACAACCGCGCCCGGGGCGCCATGGTCAAGGCGCGTGTCGTACGCCGGATGCGGTCGCCCGGCGCACTGCGAGCCCATATCGGTTATCTCAAACGGGACGGTGTCACCCGCGATGGATCGCCCGGTGAGCTCTTCGATGCTGCCGGGGACGATGCAGACGGCCGGGCTTTTGCGGAACGCTGCGACGGGGACCGGCATCATTTCCGGTTCATCGTCTCGCCGGATGATGCCACTGAGCTGGAAAGCCTGCGGAGCTTTACCCGTGAGCTGATGGATCAGGCCTCGCGTGATCTCGGCACGCGGCTCGACTGGGTCGCCGTCGACCACTGGAATACCGAGCATCCCCATATCCACATTCTCGTGCGCGGTCGCGCGGACGACGGTTCCGACCTTGTCATCAGCCGCGACTACATCGGAACCGGCCTGCGGGCGCGCGCAGGTGATCTCGTCACGCGTGAGCTTGGCCCGCGATCTGAGCTCGAGATACGGCGCGGTCTCGAGGCAGAGGTCACGAGCGAACGCTGGACGCGGCTCGATCGGGTGCTTGCCCGGGAAGCGGGCAGGGCGGAAGGGGTGGTCGATCTTCGGCCCGAACGCGATGTCGCGCGCGATCCGTTGCGGGAGATCCGGATCGGCCGGATGCGGACGCTTGAGCGGCTCGGACTTGCTGAACCAGCCGGGCCCGCGCGCTGGGTTCTGGCCGCTGACGCGGAGCAGCGCTTGCGTGCGCTCGGGGAGCGCGGCGATATCATCAAGCGGCTGCACAAGAGCCTAGCCAAGGATGGTGCATCTCGCGCGCCGTCATCCTGGGCGCTCGAGGGCGAAGGCCATGGCGGACCCGTGATCGGCCGTCTCATCGCCCGCGGGCTGGATGACGAGTTAAGGGGAACAGCGTTTGCCGTGGTGGACGGGATCGACGGGCGTGTGCATCATCTGAAGCTCCCCGACATCGATACAGCCGGCGACGGTCCGATCGGGGGCATTGTGGAACTCCGTCGTTTTGAGGATGCGAGGGGCCGGCCGCGGATCGCGCTTGCCGTCCGCTCCGACCTCAACCTCGACCAACAGGTAGTGGCCGAAGGGGCGACCTGGCTCGATCGGCGCCTCGTTGCCCGCGAACCTGCCGATCTCTCGCGAGCCGGTTTCGGTGCCGAGGTCCGCCGCGCGCTTGATCGTCGGATTGATGCGCTGGCGGAACGGGGCCTCGTGCGCCGGGACGGAGACAAGGTCATCATCGGCCGCAATCTTATCAGTACCCTGCGTACCCGCGAGCTCGATTCAGCGGGTAAGCGTTTGGCTGAAGAAACGGGGCTGGCGCATATGCCCGCCGAGGCAGGCCAGTCGGTTTCGGGAGTTTATCGCCGAAGGCTGTCGCTCGCCTCAGGCCGGTTTGCTATGATTGACAACGGCCTGGGCTTCCAGCTCGTACCCTGGATACCGTCCCTTGAGCGCGAACTTGGCAGGCAAGTAAGCGGCATCGCCGGTCCCGGCGGCGTCGACTGGAGTTTTGGACGCAAGCGCGACCTTTCGCTCTGACCCGCCGATCTCTGCGCTACGGCGCGCGCGACCGCGATTGCCTGGATATTGTCGTTGCGTGGGTGCACGGGGCGAGCGCTTCTGGGCCTATGTCCGCGACCAAGATTCTCTGGGGGCAGCTGTTCCTTGTCTCGATCGTCGTGCTCGCCTTTGTTTGGACGGCGACCGAGTGGACGGCCTGGCGTCTCGCCTACCAACCGCAGCTCGGGCCCGCCTGGTTCATGGTCGGGCGCTGGCCGATCTATCAGCCGCTTGCTTTCTTCATCTGGTGGTTCCAGTTCGACGCCTACGCGCCAAAAATATTCATCGAGGGGGCCTGCATCGCCGCAAGCGGCGGGTTCGCCGCTATCGGCATCGCGATCATGCTGTCGGTCTGGCGGGCAAAGGAAGCTCAGCAGGTGACCACATACGGCTCGGCGCGCTGGGCCGACGCACGTGAGGTCAGGCGGGCGGGCCTTCTGGGGACCGACGGCGTCGTGCTCGGCCGCTTTGATGGCCGATATCTCCGGCACGACGGCCCTGAGCATGTCCTTTGCTTTGCTCCTACCCGTTCGGGTAAGGGCGTCGGCTTGGTCATTCCGACTCTTCTTACTTGGCCGAACTCCACCATCGTTCACGACATCAAGGGCGAGAATTTCCAGCTCACCTCGGGCTGGCGCGCGCGCTTTGGGCCCGTGCTTCTGTTCGACCCCACCAACCAGGCAAGCGCGGCCTATAACCCTCTCCTCGAGATCCGCAAAGGCGACTGTGAGGTACGGGACGCCCAAAATATTGCTGACATCCTCGTCGATCCCGAAGGCGCGCTCGAGCGCCGCAATCATTGGGAGAAGACCAGCCATTCTTTGCTGGTTGGCGCGATTTTGCATGTCCTTTACGCTGAAGCCGACAAGACGCTCGCCGGCGTCGCCAACTTCCTGTCTGACCCATCACGCCCGATCGAGACGACGCTGAATGCGATGTTGGCGACGCCGCACCTCGGAGAGCGCGTTCATCCCGTGGTGGCTTCGGCATCGCGCGAGCTCCTCAACAAGAGCGAGAATGAACGCTCAGGTGTTTTGTCAACCACGATGAGTTTCCTGGGGCTCTATCGCGATCCCGTCGTCGCCAAGGTCACGGGACGGAGCGACTGGCGCATCCGCGATCTCGTTGACGGACCCCGGCCCATCTCGCTCTTTCTTGTCGTCCCGCCATCCGACATCGCCCGCACAAAACCCCTGATGCGGCTGGTACTTAATCAGATCGGACGGCGATTGACCGAGAGCCTGGACACCGATCGGCGACGACAGAAGCTGCTTCTGATGCTCGACGAGTTTGCAGCGCTCGGGCGGTTGGATTTTTTTGAGAGCCAGCTTGCCTTCATGGCAGGCTATGGCATTCGCAGCTTTCTGATCACCCAGAGCCTGAACCAGCTCGAACGCGCCTACGGGCCGAACCACGCTATCCTCGACAACTGCCACATCCGGGTCGCTTTTTCGACCAACGATGAGCGCACCGCCAAACGCGTGTCGGACGCCCTTGGAACCGCGACCGAGATGCGCGCGATGAAGAACTATGCCGGGCATCGCTTAAGCCCTTGGCTTGGGCACCTCATGGTCAGCCGCCAGGAAACATCGCGGCCGCTGCTTACACCGGGGGAAGTCATGCAGCTCTCACCTAACGAGGCGATTGTAATGGTCTCGGGGGTGCACCCCGTGCGCGCCAGCAAGGTCCGATACTATGAGGATACGCAGCTAAAGCGCCGGGTCTTGAATCCATCCCGCGCCAATCCGGTCGCCCTGGTCGCGCAGGCAGACGATTGGTCAGGCCGTCCGCAAATCCCGCCCTCTGCCGAACTCCTCGCGAAGGTGACGCGGAGATCCCGTGATCCCAACGGCGGCATTCGCCGTGAGCCCGAGCTGCCGCAGCACGAGGATGTCGTCATTGGGGCTCCCCTGGCCGAGAACGAGTTCGATGCCGCGCCAGATGATGGCGACACCGATGCGGTGCAGGCGAGGGCTCTGAGCCGTTCGATGCAGGGCATCGCGCGTTCCGTCACCATCGACCCGGAGGATCCGATGGATCTCTAGGCTAGTGAGCATGAAAAAGGCCCAACTCAGCATCTATCTCGATCCAGAGACCTTCGCTGGCCTGGAGGCCTTCGCAAAGCGTCACAGCAAGTCCAAGTCGCTGGTCGCGGAGGCTGCCATCGCCTCCTTCCTTTCGCCCGACGAATCCGACCGGAGGGAGGCCGCGATCGCCAAGCGGCTGGATCGGATCGTGCGCGTCCTCGAACGGCTCGAACGAAACGATACCGTCACGCTGGAGACGATCGCGCTGTTCATCCGCTTCTGGTTGACATCAACGCCAGCGCTGCCGGAGCAATCGAGCCCAGCAGCGCGCGCCAAGGGCGCGGAGCGCTATGATCGTTTTGTCGAAGCTCTCGGGCGGAGGCTATCCAGCGGGTCGACCATGCTGAAGGAGGTGAGTATCGAATCGCACGACGGGGAGAACGCCGTGCGTGGCAACGACGACGCCGGCGCCGGCGCGAGCTAATCAGCCCGCCGATCCCTTCTTTCGCTACGCCAAGGTACGATCGCTATCGTCGACGGTTGCAGCGCCAACGATGCTGCTCTTCTGTTGCCTCCATCAGACTCAATCACCCCTTGGCAAAATCCGTCGCACCGCAATCGTTGCGGCCTTGATCGGTGCGCTCAGAGTACGGAGAAGAGCGAAAATGCAGCTCCACGGCGAACCCGAGTTGGAGGCCAGCCAGGCCGCGGTGGCAAAATCGCCACCTCACAAACGGAATTCCGCGGCAACCCGCAAGGTAACCGTCCGGATCACCGAGAAGATTCACGAGCAACTCGAAGCTGCGACTGAACGTCCGGGCGTGGGCAAGAGCATGATCGTGGAGGCTGCGCTTGCACAATTTCTGAATCCGCGCCCTCCAGAAAATGCGGTGCATGACGGTTTTGACGACATACACGCCCGATTCGATTCTCTGGAGCGCAATTTACGGACAATCGCTGAGACGGTCGCGCTGCATGCGCGATATCACCTCGCCGTGATGCCGCCGCTGTCGCAACAGCAACAGCGAGAAGCCTGCCAGCTCGGTGATGAGCGCTTCAAGGTCCTGGCCGAGCAAGTCGATCAGCGGGTTCAGCAGGACCGTTCGCTTATCCAGGAGACGATCGATCGCCTCAATGCGACACGATTTAACGGCTTGAAATCGATAATCGATCAGGATGAGACAGTCGACCTCAAGCCGACAGACACCCCAAACGGCGCCGGTTTGCGAGGCGATGCAAATATAAAGCAGGAATCATCCGCTGCCGCCCAGGAGGGCGGCAGCAATTCCAACTTTCGTCACCTCCCGAACGCCTTCTGCTGGCCGGCATGATCAAGCTGGATACGAAGACGCAATACGAGCGGCGACAAGCACCGAACCGGACGCGGATGAATGTCAACACGTCGATGATCACCTGAGCCGGAAGTGGTGGCGCCTGATCCTGGCCGTCTTCCTCCCATTTGCCGCTGGCTATTATCTTTCCTTCCTCTTCCGAACCATCAACGCCTCCATCTCTCCAGCGCTGGCATCCGAATTTGGACTTGATGCCGCAAAGACCGGGCTGCTCGCATCGGTCTATTTCCTCGTCTTCGCAGGTGTCCAAATTCCCATTGGCGTCCTTCTCGATAGGTATGGACCGCGTCGTGTCCAGGGCGTGTTGCTGGTGATGGCGGCCGGCGGCGCGACCCTGTTCGGGACCGCAACGGGATTTTCGGAGCTTCTGGTTGCGCGCGCCATGATAGGACTTGGGGTTGCAGCCTCATTGATGGCAGGGCTCAAGGCCGTGGTCATCTGGTTTCCCAGGGAGCGTATCGCCCTCGTCAACGGCTGCATGATCATGCTGGGGTCGCTTGGAGCCGTCACCGCAACGGCACCGACCGATTGGGTATTGGATTGGATCGGTTGGCGAGGTCTTTTCGAAGTCCTGACTTTTGCAACGATCGCCGTAGCTGCCTTCACTTACTTTGGCGTACCGGAAAGCTCCAGCAATGAAGCAGCGTCGACGACCTCCCGGCTTACTTTGTGGTCTGTGTATTCCGACGCGCGATTCCTGAGACTTGCGCCACTGTCGGCAGCCTGCATCGGCTCGTCATGGGCCCTGCAATCTCTGTGGGCTGCGCCCTGGCTTACGGATGTGGAAGGGCTTGATCGGCATAGTCTCATGACGCAGCTGTTCATCATGGCTCTCGCAATCAGTTTCGGAGCGTTGCTGCTGGGCGTGATGGCGGATCGTCTACGCAGACGCGGCACAACAACCGAAATCCTGATAGCTGGCATGGCAGGGGTGTTCATTGCGGCCGAACTTGCACTTATTCTCCGGGTGCCAATGCCATCGCTACTGCCCTGGTGTGCCGTGTCAGTTATGGGAGCGGCAACAGTTCTCAGCTATGCGATGATCGCCGATTATTTTCCGCAAGGCCTTGCCGCGCGAGCAAATGGGGCGTTGAACCTTGCACATTTTGGTTCGGCGTTCGCGGTTCAGTACGGGATCGGGCTTGTTGTCGGACAATGGGCACCTCAAGACGGTCATTATCCGGTAATGGCGTATCAGTTTGCGTTTGGTCTCAGTGCAGCCTTTCAGGCAGCCGCATTGCTCTGGTTCGCTGTGCCTTGGCTCCGAACGTTGAGCAGGCACCTTTACGCGTCGCTTACGCGGCCGTTTGCAGAGCGAGACAGCCAAGCGGAATTTGTCATGGTGCCCGTCGAGGGATCTATCCTCGAGGCGCGTGAGGCGGTGGAATGGTAGACTGGCCGGCCTGTGCCTGGTTTCCAAGCCGTCTTTTGCGGCGATCGGTGCTACGTTGGGATTTCGACATTCCCCACTTTTTCTTTTTCTACGCCAGGCCGCGAACCAAACATCCCGCTTGTTGCGCGAAGAGGTTTACTGCCTTTTCTAATTGATCCCACTGAGGTCGTTCAGGCGACTTCATTTGTGGGGACGGTGGTGACAATCCATTCCATTCAATCGGAGGCAATATCTCGCGGCGCGCGCATGCTGCGCACTGCACTTGGCCCCGCGATCTCGCGCTTTCTGGAAGATCCTTCAGTCGTCGAGGTGATGCTAAACCCTGACGGCCGATTGTGGATCGACCGTTTGTCGAGCGGTCTGACGGACACCGGTGAGATCCTGTCAGCGCCAGACGGGGAGCGCATCATTCGGCTGGTCGCTCACCACGTGGGTGGTGAAGTGCATGCGGGTGCACCCCGTGTATGCGGATTCCGCTCGATGTCGCCCAGCATTCCGAGATGATCTCGCCCACCATTCCGATTTGAAGTCGCCCACCCATTCCGAGATGATGTCGCCCACCATTCCGGGATGATGTCGCCCGGGTGACGAGGCCTCTTCTGGCTC
>JAFVHU010000121.1 GCA_017474385.1 Afipia sp.
ATCGCAAAATAATGCGGAGCAAAGCCCGCCGCCCACTGGCGGAACTATGCGGGATTCACGCGCTGAAGCTGCGTTCCTTCACATTACCCACACCTCGCGATTACTGGACTTATGGCGAGGTGAGCATAAGTCAAGCCAGGAGGCGATGTAGCGGGCGTGGTCGGCGCGCGGCTCGACGCTAAGGCTGAGGTCGGCGCAGATCATGGCGCTGAGAAGTTCGACCGTGCATTCTTCCATGGCGTACGCGGCGGAGCCGAACCGTCCGGAGAGATCGCGGTCGAGGCGATGCTTGGCGCCGGAAGCGTGACCGCATTCGTGGAGCAGTACCGCGTAGTAGGCAATCGCATCCCGGAAGCAGGCGAAGTCTGGCATCTGCACATAGTCCCTGGAGGGGATGTAGCAGGCCTGCGGTCCGCCGTGGCGAATGTCGATGGCCAGCGCCGCGCAGAAGCGTTCGGCGTGCGCGATCCGCTCGACCTCGGGAAGCACCGGCATCTCGGGCGGCGTGTAGCCGTCGACCTGGGCGCAGTTGAAGACGGTGTAGCCGCGGGCGAATAGACGTCGGGCGGGCTCGTCGCGATCTGCGTCGACGTCTTGACGCTCCCCGCCGCCGTTGCGATCGCTGATCTTCCAGAACACGACCAGATGGCCGCGCTCGCCCTTGCGAACCTGAGCGCCGAGTTCGTGCCATTGGCGATAGGTGCCCCAGATGCCGGCGGCATAACCGGACGCCTGCGCCGCAGCCCAGAGCGAAAGGATGTTGACGCCGCGGTAGCCCTTGCGTGATGCGACGTTGACGGGCGTGGTGATGGCCGATCCGTCGTGATGCCAAGGCATCCGGTACTCGCCGGCGCCGACCTCGATGGCGGCGATGATCTGGTTGGTGACGCGCTCGTAGATATCGTTGCCAGTCTGGGCCTGGCTGCTGCAATCGGTGGTCATGGGTGGCTCCTGTGCTCGCCCTCTCCGTCGAGGGCGAAGCGGCAGGGGCGGACGCGGCGAGCCGGGCCGTCACACCCTGTTCACGGTTGCTGGTGCGGAACAGGGTTGACGGGCCGGCAGCGTCTGCCACAACCGAGCCCCTGCCTCGACGGGCGAGCACAGGAAACGTCGGCCATGACCGATGGCCGCAGGACCTGCCGGCGGTGAGGATATTGCGCGGCTCTCAGCCAGCGCCGTCTCGCGGCGAGCGCCGCAGCGGAACGACCTTGGCCTCATTCGATCGCGCCAGTTCATCCTGCAAGCCGGCAATCACCTCGTCACGCTCGGCAACCTGCAACGTCAGCACCTGGATGTGCTGCGCGAGCGTGCGGGTCAGCGCGCGCAGTTCGGCCATCTCCGCACCGCGCACGGCCCGGAGCTCGGCTTCAAGGGAGCGGACGCGATCCTTCAGTGCTTGAGGAGATGATCGCCGGTGGCGGGCTTCGGCAGCACGAAACTCGGCGAGAAGATCGACCGCGCGGTTCGCTGTTGCCCGGCTGACGCCGGCCTCGCGCGCCAGATTGGAGACGGTGAGCGCGCCGTCGGTGCGCTCGGGCCGACCGTCGAGCAGTCGTGCCATTGCCGCCCTCAATGCCGCCTCGCTCTTCGGACCCAGGCTGGTCATGCATCACCATCCATCAGAGGTGCGATCAGCCGACGCTTGCGTTCGTTGTCACGCGTGATGGCCACCCGCTGCAGGGGCGACAGCTGCCGATCCCCAAGCATGGCCTCGCCTTCGGCGATCGAGGCCTGCCACGGCTCGCGATGGCGTGCTGTCAAGCAGGCATTCGGGCACCGATCGGGGCTGCATCGTGACAAAGCGGGCGCCGTTGGTTCGGCATCGGATGGGTCTTTAAGGCAGAGCGCAGTTGCGGCATCGAACAGGCAATCATTGAGGAAGCCGACATGTAAGGTCCGGCCGAGATGGGCGAGCATGGTGCGCAGCCGCTTGCGATCCATGATGCGGCCCGGGAGATCGCCAAGCTCGTTTTGCACGCGCGCGAACTCGCGTCGCAACCGCGTGGCACCGGGGCCCGCCGGACCTTCATGACGAAGAAATGCTTCGTAATGAGCAACGATGTCGTCGAGCTGGCCAAGCGCGCGTTCGCGTTCGACGGCGAGGCGGAAGTCGGCCTGCGCCGAGCCCGCATAGCCTTCGAACATGGCGACCGAGGCGTGCTTGTACTGGATTTTGCCGGCGACGGTGCCGAACGGGCGGTTGGCGATGTACCACGCGACCGTGCGGCGCAGTTGCCGGGTGGTGAACTTCCAGGGCTCGTCCCCGATCCGCGGGATTGCCGGCGTGTCGGCGGAGCGCGCATCCAGCCCGTCCCGAAACAGATTGAGCGTGACCGTCGCACCCATGCCGAGGTGATCGTTGCTCCAGGGCCAGTCCTTCAGCGCCACCCATAAGGATGACAGTCCCTTCTCGCGGCGATTGCGCCTGGAGAGAGCCTCCATGACCGCGACGGCGCGAGCGACCGGCTCGATCGTGATCCAGTCGGCCTTCGCGCCGTGCGCGCCTTGACGTTTGTAGACGGTGCTGCGCACCCGGTAGCGTTCGACCAAGCCATCGTCGCTGCGCACCGCCGACACGCAGCCCGGTTGCATGGCCTGCACCTCGCTGTCGCGCATGCCGGTGAGATAGGCGCAGACCACATAGCAGGCGCCTTGCAGCATCCGCTCCTCGCGGGCGAGGCTTAAGCCGTCGAAGCGCTCGCGCCACGGCAAGCCCGTGTCGGGATCGATTGAGATTGGCGTATCGAGACCGCCGATCTCGGTCCCAAGTTCGGCCGCTGCCTCGTTGATCAGCTTCGCGGTCGGCTCGGATTGGCTGACGCGCCCGCTCTCGGGAGCGCCGACATGCAGGCGCATCAGATGGAGGTTGTAGGGAGGAATCTCGCGGCCGGTCAGCGGATCGATCCGGCGCGCGGCGTTGGGCGCCCGCTCCCAGATCGGCACGCCTCGACCTGCGGCACGGCGCGCGGCGAGCCACTTTGACACGCGGGCGCGATAGGTCTTGGCAACCGCACGACCTGTCCGGGCATCGCGCGCCATCAATCGAGCGCAGCGGGCTTCCAGGGCATCGAGTTCTGCTCGCGCTGCCAGGATATCCGGAGCGTAAACCTCGAGGTACTTGAGCGACCAGCGCAGCATGGCGCCGATGATCGGCTCGGGAATCCGCGGCGTGGCATTCTCGGCGGGTGCGGGCGGACGTCCCGCAACGTGGTGTGCCGCGCGCCCGCGCCACGGAAGAATGCCGATGCCGCCGCCCGTCAACCATGGCGACAGATGATGGAGATCGATCGGCACTTCGACATACTTCACCGTCTCGTTGGGCGTTCGCCGCCCGCCGTCGCGGGCGTGCACCAGATAGGCATCGAGCAGCGCCTGATCGATCCGGCTCAGATCGACGGCACCGGTCCGTGTGCTAACGAACGCCGCGAAATGCTGGATGTAGCGCAGCAAGCGGATTGCCGAGGTCGCACCACAAGGCACGCGGTATCCCGGCACATGGATGCGCAAACGGGCGATCACATACTCCTTGGCCAACCGCCGCGTCACAGGATTGGCGATGCGGGCAAAGTTCAGCCGATAATTGCTATAGCGGGCGTTCACCCTGAAAATGGTCGCGCCCAAATCCCAGTGATCGTCACCGAAGCGGGGAAGCTGCGCACGGTCGGCATCCTCCCTGACCGTAACGCCGGCGAGGACAGGCTCGTCGTCGCCATAGATGGCGGATGGCCGCGACGGCCGCGCCGGCAGCGTGATCGGCGTCGGCATCACGGCGCCCCCGCCTCAGGCGGCAGGTAGATGAGCGCCGGGTCAGAAGCCGCGACCTGACGCGCCTGCTCGATCTCGGCATCACTGAATCGGGGCAGGATCTGATCAGCGATCCGTTCGTGAACGCGTCCGAACTTAGTCATCCAGTCAGGTTCGGTGAGCGTCTGTCTCTGCGCGCGGATGAAGGTCAGGAACGACAGGAGCGCGGGCAGCTTGCGGATGGTAATCACCGCGTTGCTGCATTCGAGGCACCCCCAGAACGGTGACGGACAGGCTTCGCCGTCGGCGCCGAAAGGACTCTTGTAGAAGCCGCCGCAACTGGCGAGCCAGACGTCCTGCTCGCCGCTCAACAGGGCGTTGACGGCCGACGCTCCCGAGACCGGCAGATCGACGGCTTCGTCGGGATCGGCTCGAAGGGCCGCCTCCTGCGCCGACGACAAGACGCACGGGTGCCGAGCGGCGTCGAGCGCATCGGTCATGGCGTCGGCAATGGTTGCTTCGTGGAGATGGCGAAGCGCGGGAATGTCGGCGTAGTGGTTGGCTGCGACCGCGATGCTGTGCCCGACCGCGAAGCGGTCGAGCTGGCCGCCGGTTCGCCGGTACCATGCCGCCTTATGAGTTTTGCGTAGGCGGGTCAGGTTGAGGCGGAGCGGCCGGCCCTGCTCGTCGAGAATGCCATGCCGTCCGATCCATGAGGCGATGACTTCCTTCATGCTCAAGACGCGTGGGGTCAGCCGGCCCCAGGCGAAATGAGCCCACAGCGAGTCCGCGCCGAGCTGGCGTCTGGCGGCTTCCGTCCAGTGCAGCACCTTCCGGATCAGGCCACCGGGCGTCGACGATCCGCCGTCGCGGACGCGCAGCCGCTTCCACTCGGCGCCGCGCGCCCGCAGCTTGCAATACTCGATCTCGAGATAGCCGCCGGACGCATTCTTCAGGCAGTCCGCCCGCAATCCCTTGATGGCTTCGATCTCGAGACCAGTCTCGAGCGAAATGAGAACGATGAGCGGCACGAGGTCGGCGGCTATGAGATGCCTGCAACCATGGAGATCGTGGATCAGGCGATCGTTCGGCAAACTGCTCTCCCGGCGAAGCGTATAGAGCCGCTTGAAAAGCGGATGCCGATGCCCGATCACGCCGTCGGCATCGATTACAGCCATGGCCTGTTGATGCGCAGCGGCGAGAGCTTTGCTCCGAGCATCCTCCTCGATCGTCAGATCGCGCTCGGCCTCGGCAAAGCGATGCGTGATTGCGCTGAGATCGGCGCGCGCTGCGCTTCGCAGTGCCGCCGCAACATCATCGCCATAGGCGTCGCGCGGTTGGGCGCGCACGCCCGGCCGATCGCTCGTGTACATGAGCCGCCGCGATGCATCGGGTGCCAGTTGCCGCGGTTCTGCCGCCTCCGCCAGCCGGAGCAGATTGAGCACCTTGCTCATCCGGTGCAGCCGGTGATTGGGATGTAGGCCGCTCTCTTCCATCCAAGCGTCGAAACCGTCAATGCAAGCGGCTCTTACATCGGAGAGACGTGCGACGTGGGGTCTGACAGCATCGAGATAGCGCCAGAACATCTTGAGCGCATTGGCATAGGCAGCGGCCGTCGAGATCGAGCCTGCCGGACCGCCAACCTGGCAGGCGCGCCAAAGCGCACCCGCAAGCGTCCGCGCCAATGCTCTGCGGCCGCCCAGCATCGTCAGGTCGATCGTCATGGTGCGGTCCGCGAGGGTGATTGGGAAGCGGAGCGATGCGATCGCCGCTGCGACTTCCTCCTGGGGATCGGGCAGCGTCTCGGGAAAGAGGGCACGGCGGCCAGGCCGCCGCGCCGATGTCGTCATGGCGGCGGTCATTGCGCATCACCGGCTGTATCTTGGGCCCAGCGATCCGCGGCCGCCTCGACCAGTTCCTGCGCTTCAGCCAAGCTGTCGAGATAGATGTAGGTGCTGGTCACGCTCGCGTGCCCCAGCAGGTACTGCAGCTTCTGCAGCGGATCGCCGAGAATCCGGCGATACGCCGCGCCGTGCCGATCCTGCGGATTGAACACCGTGCCGATCTGCTCGCGGATCAGCATGGAAAGCATGTTGACGGCGAAGGTGTGCCGCAACGTATGGGGCGATACATCGACAGCGATGCCGAAACAGTGGCAGCGCGCACAGGCCCGGCGGAAGGTAGCTTCCCAGGTGGCCGCAGGCACGGGCCGACCGCCTTCGGTCAGCCATAGCAAGGCATGCTGCGCCTTGCCCGGCGCGCCGATTAGTACCCGCCGTCGCTCGCTCGGCGTCAACCGGTCGAGCCGGACCCGCTTGCCCGCTGCGCCGACGATCTTCCCGCCCTCTGGCGCCAACCAGAGCGGATCAAAGACCAAGGGCTCCGAGCGGGCGGACGATATGGTTCGCTCGAGATCGATATAGTCATTGATCAGCGCCCATACGCGACGGGGAATGCGAACCTGGCGCGGCCGTCCGCCCTTGGCGACCGACCCGGAAAGATCGAACAGCGCTGAGCGCGATCCGGGTGCGGTCATGCGCGGGAGTTCGGTCAGAAGCAGGCTGCCGCCTTCGGTCAGTCGCAGCCCGGTCGTGACCAACAGCTCTGCGAAGAGCGCGTTCCGTTCGCCATTGCGGCCACGCCACGTCGGGTCTTCCGTGCCGTCGGGCAACCGTCCTCTCAGCCCCACATCGCGGAACAGCAAATAGCGGCCGAGATCGATGTAGCGCATATCGTGCCGCCGTGCCGCGCGCTCGCGCGCCCGGTTTGTCGTGACAGCCAGCACAGCGCCTGTGCTTGCGGTTTTGCGAAGGGTGACGCCATAGCTAAAGGGCGAAGCCGTGATGATTCCTTCTTCGATGGCCCACCGATAGAGCTTGTCGAGCGCTGCAATGCCCCGATTCCAGCTCGCCGCTGAGATGCGGTACGCGGCGTCCGATAGACGCCGCGCCCGGTGAAAGGCCAGTACGTCGTGGCGGTTCGCCTGCCAGACCGTCTTGCCGCCCCGCCGCTCGCAGAGAAAACGCGCCCAGACGAGAATGTCCTGAGCGTAGGAGCGCCATGTGTTCGGCGACCGCGCCCCCATTCCCGGACAGGCGCGGAAGAACCGATTGAGATGGAGATCGTAGCTGCCGTCATCCATCAGGATGAAAGGCATGCCATCGATTAACCCGGCGCGCTCGGCGCTGCCGAGCGCGCCGGGCATTGGGTTGACTACGAGATCATCGATAGAAAGCGGGCGCGACAGAGCGCCAAGATCGGTAAAGTACAACTGCACGCACGTGACCTAAGCGGAGCGCCTCCGGCGCAAGTTATTGTTTTGAATGCGAGGGGTTCCCCTCGCGCTCTCCCGCTCGCCGCGTGGCAGGGGTGCAGGACTTCGCCTGCACCCATAGACAAGTTTGTGGAGTCGCCGCCGCGTCAAGCGTTGTCCTCGCTTACGCTGCGGGAACGCTTGACCCGGACGTCTGAAGAGCTTCACCGGACCAGTCGGTGATGCGGCTCCATGCCTGATTCTGAGACAGGATCACAGAGTCAGGATAAGGCGACCAGCTCTTCGCGCGCGTATGATTTTGAGCCGAACGAACCGGTGTGGTCGCGGTTGAGGCGGGATGCCTGGCCGGTCCAATGACCGAGCTCATGGAAAGCGGTCCGGTGCCAGTTGATCGGTTCGAAATAGGCAGCCGGCGGCGGCACCTGTACGAAATCGCCCGTCGTGTTGTAGTAGGCGCGCGCACCGCCGATGCGGAAATCCGCGCCGGTCGCCGCGATCAAGGCCTCGGCTCGCGGCTCAATCTGGCCTGGTGGCGGCGGGACCACCAAAGCAGCGACATCCTCGGGCAAGCCATCGCATTGATCCGTGTTAAAGACGGTAAAGCGCTTGAGAAACGGGATGGCACCCGGCTCCTCGCCGGCCTCCGTGGCGCGCCGACGTTCGTCGTCTGGGGTGAAGCGATCGGCATAGACGACGGTCGTTCCCCGCTCGCCCTTTCTGACATGGCCGCCGAGCCGGAGTGCCTGGCGGAAGGTAAGCCAGCTCTGTCCCGAAAAGCCGTGCTCGATAACGGCACCCCATAGGATCAGCACGTTAATCCCGGAATATCCGCGCTGCGTCGACGCGTTGCGCGGCATCGCGAGCGGCGCCTTGATCGACGCCGTCCCCCAGGGCTGAACCCACGGAAAACGGCCGGCCTCCAGCTCGGCTATGATCTTGTCAGTGATTTCGGTGTAAAGGCTCGTTCGGTCGTTGCCGGCACGAACTCGGGCGGTATGTCCAGACATCGCGGTTCTCCGCGACGGGCGCCGGAGGCCTCTCCCCCGATCTTCAACCCGTCGCGTCGGACCCGGCCCGCACTCTCACTCTCCGCGACGGTGACGGGGACACGGAGCGCGCATTCGCCGTAAATGGAGGCCACCCCTGGCTTGAGATCAGGTGCGCGCGCTGCAAGACGCCGAGCGAGGTCAACCTCGCGGCGGTGAAGCATCCGCCGGCCACCTTCGTGCACGATCTCGCCAGCCGGCTGCGCCGCCGCAAATGCGCCAAGGCGGGCCGACGCCCCGCGACGACCCCAATACAATTGGCTTGGCAGCCACGCCACCCTCGAACCGAAGAACCGAGCACACCGTTGGCACGCGCAGAGTTGCCATACGACTGGTCAGCGCCGTCCCTTTGAGGCCGAAGCGCAGCGGAGGCAAGAGAGAAGGCAGCCGACGAAGGGGCAGTGATAGCGACGCGGGCATGCAATGCCCGCGGGCACCGAGGCGACTGCAGTCGCGAGACCGGTTAACAAGGCACCCGCGTTCGGGGCAGTGATAGCGGCGCCGGCATGCAATGCCGGCGGCCCCTAACGCGAGAGCCTCCGGCGAGCGACACCGTATCGCGCAAGGGATCGAAGCCGGGACGGCCGAGAAGCGTCAGCGGCTCGGTTCATATGTGGACGGCCCCCGACTTGCAAGGATTGGCTCTGGCAGCATGCTCGGATCGCTTGCGCTCATATGTCCGGCCTGTTTTCAGGTCTTGCGACCACTGGCCAAGATGGGCTTCGCGGACAGTGAGATCCAAACACGAGAGCGGCATTTTCTGCCGGTAAACCGAGCGGAGCATTTCACTGACCGGCTCGCGCCGAACGTACCACCTCTTCCTGTCCTGCAAGTTCCGCCCCCAGCGTCAAACCTGCCGGTCTGGCGCCAAGCTCTGCATTTCGTTCAAGTCTATGTCGGCATCGGCATGACGTTGCTTGCAGGTCGGTACCGCTCGCCGCTGACCATCAGTTTCCAGGCGATCCGCGCCAGCTTGTTTGCCAACGCTATGGCCACCAGCTTCGGCGGCTTGCGTGCGATGATGTCTTTCAGCCAAGGCCAGGAGCGACTTTCCCGTCGGCGCATATCTGCGATCACAGCCGTCGCGCCGGCCACCAAAACGGTTCGCAACATGCCGTCACCGGCGCGTGTAATCACGCCAAGCCGGTTCTTTCCGGCCGTCGAGTGATTCTTTGGTGTCAGGCCAAGCCAGGCGGCAAAATTTCTTGCCGACTTGAACGCGCGTGCATCCACGACCTTGATCGACAGCAGCGTCGCGCCGATCGGACCAACGCCCGGAATAGCCGCCAGCCGTCGGCTCATCTCGTTACTCTGGTGTAGTTGCATGAGCTTCTTGTCGAGCTTGGCGATCTGGTCATCGACGCGCGTCAGTTCTGTTGCCAAAGCGTCCACCAACTCCTTCGTCAACTCCGGGACTGTCGCGTCAGCCTGAATGTCGATCAGCAATTGTTGAAGCCGCGAAAGTCCCTTGGGCGCTGTAAAGCCGAATTCCGCGGCATAGCCGCGGATCGAGTTGGCGAGCTGGGTCCGCCTACCGATGAACTGGTTGCGCACGCGCGCCACCATCTGTGCGCCCTGCTGCTCGGGGCTTTTGATAGGCACAAAGTTTTTGCGCAGTTTCGGCCGGCTTGCCGCCTCGCAAATTGCCTCGGCGTCCGCAGCGTCGGATTTCCCGCGCTGCACATACGGTTTGACATATTGCGGCGGGATCATCACCACCTCGTGCCCGAGCGATTGCAACTCCCGCGCCCAATAGTGCGATGCCCCGCACGCCTCCATCGCGACAAGCGCAGGCGGCAAACGACTGAAGAACTCCAAAACCTGTCCGCGCCTCAACTTACGCCGTAAAACCGGCTGCTCGGTCCCGTCAACGCCATGCAACTGAAATACGCTCTTTGACGTATCCAAACCGATGCGAACAATCGTTTCCACGGGCGGCTCCTTCGTTTGGGTCAGCGACGACCTCATCTTGCCACGCAGTGTGGCGGAAGGGGGCCGTCCACCCCAACACGAGAGCCCGGTCCGCGGCTAGCGGATGCGCACAAGCAGAGAATCCGCCTAGACTTGAGCTAAATTTCCTCGCGCGAATTCGTCTGCGCGTCATAGATCCTGATCTGAAGCATGGGAAAACGTTTCTTTAGTTCTTCTCCACCTGCCCTTGCGCCGTCTTTGGTTGCAAATTCGGTTTTGAGTCGGCCGTCCACTTCGAGCGCATAACCAGAAGCCGGCAGTTCACGGTTGGCTGCAACCATTTTTGTCCTTTTGGTGCAGTGAGGCGGTTGAGATTGATGGGTTAGCGTGAGTCGCCCAAACCACGCCAGAGCCACCTGCGCGACTGTGGGGATAGGTCACCGTCGTTGTGGATTGAACGCGCCGCACTGGAGTTCATCAGCGATGGGCATTTGCGTCGTCCGAACAGTCGGAGGGCTTTCCGTTTGCGCGGATCTAGCCGCGGTAAAGTCATAGATTCCCCGGCCGCCGCGTTTGGCGTCGCGCTAAACGCCATCATATCTGCGCTTCGTGTTGTCCGACGAAGGGGCCAGGCTGAGGCGGTCTTAACTTTCTGATGGCGACTGTTCACGCGCGGGCGTTGAAATGGCTTATCAGGATGGCAATCCCGATCACCACCACAAGTCCGACCAAACCCATAATCACTGCCGATAGCATGGCTCCCCTACCGCCTATTCGACGCCAAGCTCTTTAATGGCGAGGGGGATAATTGTTTCGCGTCGCGAACGCCGCGCTGACCAAGTTCAATAACTATTTTGGCGATCAATTCTGCGATGGGATCACCGCGATCAACCAAGCTGAGCTTGCGCAAGGTGCGCTCATAAGCATTGGTCAAAACCGCTATTTCATCCGGGCCCAGCGGAGAATTTTGTAGTAGGCGATAGATGGGCATCGATGCACACCCCCGCACAAGTTCCTTCTACCACAGAACCATGCTAGTGGTTCATCACAGTGATTATGACTCTTTGGCGGTGGCTGGATAGGCGCGGCCGAGTTTGGTGCGGGCTTTGTCTGTTGTGAACATCCATTTGATGCGGGCTCGGGTTTTATTCCGCCTCTTTTGCCATGCTGCGATCTCGTTTCGGAGCCTTTTGGGATCGTCGATGCGGCGGCCGAGACACTGACGCTGTAGCACGGTGATCTCGCACTCGACCATATTGAGCCAACTGGCGTGCTTCGGGGTGAAGTGGAATTCGAGGCGGCGCAGGATGCGCCGGGCCTCGGCGGGCGCGAAGGCCTCATACAGCGCCCCAGGCTTGTGGATCGACAAATTGTCCTGCACGACACGGATGCAGGCGGCGTCGGGATAATGGACGTCGACGAGATCACGCATGCAGTGGGCGTAGTCCACGGCGGCGCGGCGGTCGGTGACCTTGACGTTGCGCCAGCCCCGATGTGGATCGAAGGTGACGAAGAGATTGGCGGTGCCGTTGCGGCGATACTCGTAATCGTAGCGCTCGCGCTGTCCCGGTTGGGCCGGGACCGGCTGGCGCACCTCGCCGATCAGCTGGATGGGGGTCTCGTCGAAGCAGACCAGCGGCCGGGCGGGATTCTGCGTCTCGGCGTAGAGGTCGAGCACGTCCTCCATGCGGGCAACGTATTCGCCGTCGACATGGGGAATGCACCACATGTCCCTGCGCCACGGCTTGAGGTCGTTCTCGGCCAGCCGGCGACGCACGGTCTCGCCCGACAGACTGTTGTGATCGGTGAGCTTGACCATCGTGTCGGCCAGCAGCGTCAGCGTCCAGCGTTTGCAGCCAGCGGGCGGCTTGGCGCATGCGGTCGCCACCAGCAGGGCTTCCTCCTTGCCGGTCAGCTTGCGCTCAGCGCCCGGACGCGGCTCCTCGCTCAGGGCCCGCTCCAGATTGCCTTCCACGAAGCGGCGCCTGGTCCGGCCGACGGTGGAGAGGCTGACACTCACGGTCCGGGCAATCTCCTCGTCGCGGCAGCCTCCATCGGCCGCCAGTAAAATCTGCGCCCGCTTAAGCTTGCGGGCGGCGTTCTTGCCGCTGCCGAGCATCTCCGTCAGTTCGTCGCGCTCGGCTTGGCTCAATTCGACCCGATAACGTACATTCATGCTTTGCCTCCTTGTCGGAGGCCGGGACGAATCCAACGATGAGTCAAAAATCAGGCGCGCGCCTCACCGAGAAGCAGGGTTATTACCTGGCCTTCATCCATACCTACGCCCACATGTTCGGACGTCCACCCGCTGAAGCCGACATCCAGCGCCACTTCCGCGTCAGCCCGCCTTCGGTCCACCAGATGATCGTCACCCTCGAACGAAACGGCTTCATCCGACGTCAACCCGGCGTCCCCAGAAGCATCGAAATCCTCGTGCCGCCGGAAACCCTGCCGATCCTCGAATGGCTCGGTATCAAAACGTCAAAATCACTGTGATGAACCACTAGCCGCGGGCAAATTCGAATCAGGCCGACGGAGGCGACCTGGCCCACCTCGTTGGGAGTAGGTCCAGCGCACTTGACTCCACGAGAACAAAATACGAACATGCATCATCGACGGCCAACCAAGATCAGACCATGTCCTCGGTCTCCCAGCCGAACGAACACGACAACGGTCTTGAAGCCGCCGTCGACCAGGCGATCGCCGTCTGCGACGGCGATCCGCGTGCGGCTGTTCGCGCGCTAATCATTGCGAACAATCTCCTGGAATCGGAGATAGCGGAGTTGAGGAACGCCGTATCGCATGCCTACACGCGCGGACGCTTTCGGACCTACACAGGATAGGGTCAGGTGTGGTGAAATAGCGATGAAACATCAGAACACGTGGTCTTTCATCACGGCTGACCAAGCCGAGCAGATGGGAGCCGACATGGCGATCCAGTTCATGCTCATGACGCTATTTCAGCTTCTGTCGGAAATGGCGGATGACCCGCGTGGCTTCCGTACGGATATACATAGGGAACTTACCGATCTCGTGGCGAGCCAAAAGCTGCCACCGATGCCTCGAGATACTGAGCGAAAGGTTCGGGCCGCTGCCGGCAAGATTCTCGACGGCATCGTGATGCGATCATTTGAACAGAACGGGGTGAGGAAGTCATCGTGACGGCTGGACATGCAAACCAAGTGGTGTTCGGTCACGGGAAGTGCCGCGGCCTGGCGATGTCGTTGCCCGCCGAGAGCGACCGCTGAAATGTGCAATCTTTATATGCCGACGTCGGCATAACCTCTATTCGATCACGACAAACTAGGCTGCCATCATCGCGCCGTTTCGCGTCGTGAACCGATACGTTGGCAATCTGGCACCGATGCCGGGGGTGTTTCCGGACTACCAGGCGCCGATCGTCCGCAACGGAGCCAGGGCCGCGAGCTCGCCACCGCGCGGTGGGGAATGCCGTCGTCATCAAAGGCGTTGATGGCCGCCACTAAAAAGCGGGCCGAAGAACTGCAGGCCAAGGGCAAGACCGTCGATTTCAATGAATTGCTCAGAATGGAGCCGGACAACGGCACGACCAACATCCGCAACGTGAAGAGCAAACATTGGACCCGCTGGCTCGGCGTCGAAAACCGCTGCGTGGTACCGTTCAATTCGTTCAGTGAGTTCAACAAGGCCGAAGGCGGCGATATCTGGTTCGCGCTCGATGAGCCCCGTCCCCTCGCCTGCTTCGCCGGCATCTGGATCAACTGAACGTCCGTGCGGAAGGTCAAGGAAGGCGAGACCACGAATGACCTCTACGCATTCCTCACGACGGAGCCGAACGCCGAGATCGGCGCCGTCTACCCGAAGGCGATGCCGGTGATCCTGACGACGCCGGAAGAGGTTGAGACTTGGACGACGGCTCCTTCGGACGAAGCGCTAAAAGCTGCAGCGGCCTCTACCCGACGCGACGCTGCGGATCGTCGCCCGCGGTGTCAAGGAAGACCCGCCCGGGTCGGCGGTATGACGGGCAAAACCAGCGGCCGCTCGTCACGGCAAGGTCACCTATGTCTTGGTCGCGTTATACGCATGCGTCGCCGGGCGGGCTTCGCCTTAAGGCCGCAGGCTCGATCAGCGCGCCAATGCCGCATCGCCTCAGCAGAAAACGGCCCCCCGCAGGAGCATGAGCATAGCGACACCGAAGGCGGCACGCGGGACCGGATGCAGCGACGAGATCGGTAGAGAAGGGTACCCGAAGGGCCGAGGCGCCGCAGGCGGCTCGGAGAGCGAAGCGAGTAGAGCCCGCTTCCGGCGAAGCCGGATGGAGGAAGTTGCCTCCGGCTTCAACGTGAGCTGCTCGACGATATCCCGGTTGAAACCCGTGGACGCAACTGGTTAGGAAATGGCGGATCGTATGTGCCGACGCGCCCCTCACGGGCTAACCAGGAAATTCACATGGCGCGTTGGATGGTGACGGTCTTGGTCACCAAGGACAAAGATCAAATCGGTCACGAAATGTACGCCGTCGCGATCAACGATGCAGCGCAAGCGATAGAGACCGTGTTGAAGGCAGCCGCTGGAGAGGCGGCGGTGGTCAATGGTAGAATCGACGAGACATGGATGAGAAGCGCTCGGCTGAAAGCGGTCGGGATTCTGAAGATACTGGATAATAAGGCCGACCCGCTTACCAGTCGCGTGAAGCGACACTAGTTCCCGAGCACTTGAATGTCTTAACTGCTCTCGATTGTATCGATAGGCAGGAGGCTTGATGTCGAAACCCAGGTGGGCGCCGCGGCATGCGAAATGGGGGCCGGTCAAGCCGGGGTTTTGGCCTATTTGGCACGCCAACAAGGATTCACTGCGGGACAACGGCTATTCTGTCCGAAAGAACGAGGATCGTCAGTGGCAAGTCCGGTTTGTACCCGGCACCTACAAGGGTTGGCCGCCAGTCAAAAAGCCGGAACCAATTTTCGTGCCGGCAGGCATGAAGGCTTCCTGCCCGAACTGCGGACAAACCAGAGTTATTCCGCGCACGGAAGCTCATAAAGATTGCGGCATTTGCGGTGACCGAATTCCGCCCGAGGGTCAATGACCCATGCTTCAAAGAGTGTCAGCTGGCATCGGACTCTTTTCAGAATTGCGGCCTTCGTCCTCGAGTTTTTTCCGGCGGGTATTCGCCGCAACCACATATGAGTTGAGCTTGTTAAAGTCCGCCTCGATCTCCGTGAACTTGGGTAGATCGGCGGGGACGCCTGCGGCTTGATCATGGCCGGAGTACTTGGAGCACCGCGTCATTCCAGCGTACACCGTCTCATAGTCCGACTTGTCGACATGGGCTGCTCTTAATTGCATGGTGGCCACGTTTGGTCGAAATCGCCCGACCACGCCGGCGAATAGAACTTCCTCGATGGTGTGCTCCCAGGTCTCGCGCATCTTGGTGTAGATACTAGTCACAAACGATCGCTCGGCCTCGTCGGCTTCCGAATACGTTGGCTTCTTTGCTTTGAGCAGACCATCGATGATCGGAAGCCTCTTTGTAACGCTCATCGAAACCCACGGTTGCTGGCCGTCATCGATAATGCCGAAGCGTCCGTCACCATGCTTGGCAATCCATTCTTGCCGCAGGGGGACCTTCATATCCTTAGCTTCTTCGAATACGGCGTGATGAAAGAACAGGTTGTGCGTGAAGATGATCACTTGCCTACGGGCTTTTGCCTCTTTCACCAGCCGCTTTGCAACCGCCTCCATCCGGGCGTGGTCAAGCGACGATACCGGATCATCAACGACGATGCCGTGCCTCACGCCGACCTCTTTCAGCTCGGCAAGAAAGCCTGCCAGAGCAAGTGCGCGCTTTTCCCCTTCGCTCAGAATGTCGCTGTTCTTGCCGACCTTCTGCTTCGCCTCCAGCCCGATCTGGACTTTGCTCTTGCCCACCTCTCCCCGGTCAGACAGTTTTAGCGGCAGATGCCCGAGGTCGAGGGCGCCGATCTCGTCCTGAAGGCTATTTTGCAGGGATGTGGTCAAAACCTTGCGCCGCATACGCGTAATGAGCGACGTAATGCCGGCCACCGAACAGGCTGTCGTGCAAGCCTTGGTCTTGACCAGCAGCTCAAGCGAGTTGCGCCGCGCCACGAACGTTTCAATATCGGCGGAGAACTTCTTCCGCGCTTCAAGTTCATCGAGCTTTTGCTGACGCTGAATGCGTTTGGCGGCCTGATCCGGCGTCGGTTTCAGGTCGTCGATCTCTTTCGCGAGGACAGTGGCTTCTGCCACCAGATCGTCGATCACAATGCGGTCTAGATCTGGGAGACCACCAAGACTCGCGTAGTCGACGGCCTTAATGGCTAATGAAGCAAGACTGTGGCGCTCTTGGCTGGCGGTGTAAAACTGGTCAAGCCGATCCACCAGCGCTTGGCGGGGTTTCGATGCTTCGACGAAATTAACCAGCTTGTCCTTGATGTCCTGACCGCCAACGATTTTGAGGTCGAGGATCGCTTTGGCCCTTTCGCCAAAATCCTTTTTGGCGGCCTCAGCGTCGGCATTGGCGCGGCCTTCAACATACGCATCAAAAGCGGCCAAGCGTTCTTGTGCCTGCGCATCGAGCGGCTGATGACAGAGCACGCACGTATTGGCATTAGCCAGCTGGGGCGGCTCAACGGTGGGAAACGCTTCGGCCGCAAAATCGCGCGCATACATCAGCATCTGACGCCAAGTATCGCTGCCCAGCTGCGGGACCGCTGATTCAGCTGCAAGGGCGGAAGCGGCTGCTTTCGCGGCGTCCCGTGACTGAGCAGCCTTCTGCCGCGCCTCTTTCAGGGCCGCTAGGCCATCGTTGCCGAGGGCCTTAAAGATAGCGTTCGCATCGGCGACAAACGTATCGACCGCTGACTTGGCCGCCTCCTTGACCCTCTTAACAAGTGCCGGGTCGCTCCCCAGCTCCAGCTTGATTGCCTGAAGATCAGCCTCGTCCTTCTCCTCCCACACGGCGAAAGACCGCATGGAAGCCTCGTCTGGTAGCTGTTCGTCAGCTTTCAGCCTTGCCAGCATGGTCGAGATTTTCGTGGGCTTGTCATATCCCTGCGGCAATGGGGCCTGGTGGGCTTTGACCAATCGCGCCTCTTCGGCCCTGAAGCGCCCGTCTAGGGTGCGGACCGCCTCAGCGAGATTGGTCAGCAGTGCGAGTTCGAAGGGTAAAAACTCGATGTTGCGCTCAGCGTCGACATAAAGCCCGGCCGCATCACTGTCGAAGACGGATATGCGGCCCAGTTCGGGCGGCGGCGCATTCCGATCATCCCAAACGACGGTACGGGCCTTTTCCCCATCGACACGGAAGGTCAGGGTGACTTCGCGTGGATCGGCTGAGGCCGGCTCGAACACGTTGCCGCGCAAGGTCACGTCATGCAGACAGTGGCAGATTTTCTTGGCGACGCGACAATAGCCACTCTTGCCCGAACCGTTGGCCCCGTAGATGAGTGTGATGCCATTGATAGCAAACTTGATCGGTGGTTGCCCCGCCGCCAGACGGTCGATGTTGCGAAGCGGGCCGATCGAGCCCAGAACGGTGACGGGAGCGAACTTGTTGCCGGCCTTGAGATGCGTCTTTGTCAAGGCAGGCCAGACCGGCGACGTTCCCGCAGCGATCCTTGCGTCCCTCTTTACTGCCTCCTCAAGCTGGTCGAGTTCTTCAGCGTCCAGCTTGGGCTTGGCGGTCAAGAGCCGGATGGCTTCCTGTTGCCAGCTGGGACGTGCCGCACACCAATCAAATAAATCGCTGTCGCCTGTCATGGCCACCCCAATACCGATTGTAGGTATAGATAGATAAAATCATGGATTGTGCAGTGGATGTCTGTCAGGTTGTATTGTCAAGCTGCAGGCTGGGGGCACCCCGTTCCCCGTGGCCGCCTGAAGCGAGATCGGCCAGTCCCTTTTTGAAGCGCAGCTCGGCGAACATCCGCGCAATGCGAAGCCGCTTAAAGGCTTCAGCGGTGTACTGGAGATTCGCGACAACTTTGACGGCGATACCTATCGGACGGCCTACACAACGCGGCTGGAGGGTCCTGTACGTCCTGCACGCGTTTCAGAAGAAATCCACCAGGGGAATTGCCACACCGCAAAGGCACGTTGACCTGATTCGGCAACGCCTGCGGGACGCCGAGTCTATTTATAAGGCAACAAAAGGAGACCGAGCCGCTAGACTGGTCGAAATGAAACAACCTGACTTATCCAAGCTGCTCCGGGGTCAATTTAAGCTGGTTTCAGTGGAAAAGCTGATGCGGATGCTGACAGCGTTCGACCAGGATGTCGAAATAACGGTAAAGCCGCACAGGAAGCGCGGCGAGGCCGGCCGGATCACGTTCATTCCGGCCTAAAGGTACTGGGGGGTTCATGTCATTCAAAGCAACCGTGGCTGGAACTGCGCACGAACCCCTCCTCAACTGCCCCAATTGCAACTACGAAATCCGGCTGACGGAGTCACTGGCGGCCCCCCTCCTCGCGGAGACTCGCCAACGTTTTCAGGAACAGCTTGCCAGCAAGGATGCCGAGGTCGCGCGCAAATCCGAGGAGCTGAGCCAGCAGCGCGAACAGCTCGCTAAGGATCGGGAAACGCTCGATGACCAAGTCAAGCAACGCCTGGCCGCGGAGAGGAGCCAGTTGGTTGCCGCTGAGGCCAAAAAGGCGCGCGAAGCTGCCGCAGCCGAATTGAAGGCGAAGGCAGATGAGACGGCCGAGCTCCGCCAAGCGTTGGAGGCCAACAACCTCAAGCTTGCCGAAGCGCAGCAGGCCCAGGCCGAGCTGATGCGCAAGCAGCGGGCGCTCGATGAGGAAAAGCGTGAACTCGATCTAACCATCGAAAAGCGCGTCCAAGCGTCGGTCGACCAGATTCACGCAAAAGCCCGGCAGGAAGCCGATGAGGCCGCACGGCTGCGGGTTGCGGAGAAAGACCAGACCATAGAGTCGATGACGCGGACCATCGAGGAGCTGAAGCGTAAGGCCGAGCAAGGATCGCAGCAGTCGCAGGGTGAGGTTCTCGAACTTGAGCTTGAGGAACTTCTGAAGAGCCGTTTTCCCATGGACGTCATTGAGCCCGTCGGCAAGGGTGAACTTGGTGCCGATATGATCCAGCAGGTCAATGGCCAGCTTGGCCAGCCTGCTGGCATCATCCTGTGGGAGACCAAGCGCACCAAAGCCTGGAGCGATGGGTGGCTGGCCAAGTTGCGCGACGATCAGCGCCGCTCCGGGGCCGATGTGGCGCTCATCGTTTCTCATACCCTGCCCAAACACATTGAGCATTTTGACCTGGTTGACGGCATATGGGTGGCTCACCCGCGCTGTGCCTTGCCGGTTGCCGTCGCTCTGCGCCAAGCGCTGGTCGACGTGAGCAGCTCTCGTCTCGTCCAGCAAGGGCAGCAGACAAAGATGGAGCAGGTCTACCATTACCTGACCGGAACCAAATTCAAGCAGCGGGTGGAAGCCGTAGTCGAGAAATTCAACGACATGCGCGACGATCTCGATAGGGAACGCAAATTCATGGGGCGCCAGTGGGCCAAGCGCGAGACGCAGATATTGGCGGTCGTCGACTCCACGGTTGGCATGGTCGGAGACCTTCAGGCCATCGCCGGCAAGGCCATGCCGGAGATTCCGAGCCTAGATGTGCAGCTTTTGGAGCATGACGCTGACACCGAGAGAAAAGCGGGATGAGCGAACTCGCAAAGGGAATTGAGGCATTCGTCGCTTACGCAAAAACCCTGAAGGGTGACGAGAAGGGAGAAGCTCAGGTTTTTTGCGACCGGCTATTCCAGGCTTTCGGCCATAAGGGTTACAAAGAGGCCGGTGCCGAACTCGAATACCGAGTGAAAAAGGCTTCAGGCAAAGGAACGAACTTCGCCGACCTGGTGTGGAAGCCGCGACTTCTTATCGAAATGAAGAAGGGCAGCGAAAAGCTGCATCTTCATTACCAACAGGCTTTCGACTACTGGCTGAACGCGGTTCCCAATCGCCCTCGTTACGTCGTTCTGTGCAACTTCAAAGAGTTCTGGATTTACGATTTCGACAAGCAGCTCAACGAGCCCGTGGATATCGTGCGGCTCGAAGACCTGCCGAACCGCTACACGGCGCTAAACTTCCTGTTCGCGGACAATCCGGACCCTCTTTTCGGCAACGACCGCGAAGAGGTTTCGCGTATTGCTGCAGCAAAGGTCGCTCAGCTGTTCCGATCGATGGTCGCACGCGGCGTTCCGCGAGAGCAGGCGCAGCGTTTCGTGTTGCAGGCGGTCGTCGCGATGTTTGCCGAAGACATCGACATGATGCCGGCCGGAACGACCCTGAGACTGGTGCAGGATTGCCTTGAGCACGGGCAAAACTCATACGATGTTTTTGGCGGCCTGTTCCAGCAGATGAACAACAAGACAGCTGCCAAGGGCGGTCGCTACAAAGGCGTTCCCTATTTCAACGGCGGTCTTTTTGCCACGGTTGCGCCCGTCGAGCTGACCAAGAAAGAGCTGGAGCTGCTCGGCAAGAAGGATGAAGGGGCCGCTTGGCAGAACTGGGCCAAGATAAATCCAGCGATCTTCGGCACCATCTTCCAGCAGAGCATGGATAAGGGAGAACGGCACGCCTATGGCGCGCATTTCACTCACGAGGCCGACATTCAACGGATCGTCGGGCCTACGATCGTGCGCCCCTGGCGGGAGCGTATTGACGCCGCAAAGACAATGACGGAGCTGTTGGAGATTAGAAAAGCGCTCCTCAACTTCCGTGTGCTCGATCCGGCCTGTGGCAGCGGCAATTTCCTTTATGTCGCCTACAGAGAGATGGTACGCCTCGAAATCAGACTCATGGCCAGGCTGGACAAAGAGTTCAGCTGGAAGACCATTCAGAAGCAGGCCCAGGCCACGTCACTCATTAGTCCTCGTCAATTTTTTGGCGTTGATCGGGACTCTTTCGGCGTCGAGCTTACAAAAGTCACGCTGATGCTCGCGAAAAAGCTCGCCTTGAACGAGGCCGCCGATGTTCTGGAGCGCGACCAGATCGAATTGCCCTTGGCGGAAGATGATGCTCTTCCTCTCGACAATCTCGACGGAAATATCCTGTGCCGTGACGCGCTGCTGTCAGAATGGCCCGAGGTCGATACGATCATCGGCAATCCGCCGTACCAGAGCAAGAACAAGGCCCAGCAAGAATTCGGACGCGCCTATCTCAACACTATTCGAGGGGCTTTTCCGGATATCGACGGACGGGCCGACTACTGCGTCTACTGGTTTAGGAAAGCGCACGACCAGCTTAAGCCGGGTCAGAGGGCGGGCCTGGTCGGCACAAACACGATTCGCCAGAATTATTCCCGCATCAGCGGCCTTGACCATATCGTCAAGCATGATGGCACGATCACCGAAGCGGTCTCGACTATGCCGTGGTCAGGCGACGCGGTCGTCCACGTATCGATCGTGAACTGGGTAAAGGGCGAGGACGATGGCAAGAAACGCCTATACATCCAGTCGGGAAACGACCCCGCCGGGGGTTGGGACTACAAAGATTTGGAAGAGATCAATACCTCGCTCTCGTTTTCGACTGACGTGAGCCAAGCGGAACGCATCAAGGCGAACGCTGAAAAAGGCGGCTGCTACCAGGGTCAGACACACGGTCACAAGGGTTTCCTTCTAGAGCCGACCGAAGCGAAAGCGATGATGAAGGCCAACAAGGCGAACGCGCAGGTGCTCTTCCCGTTCTTGATCGCCGACGACTTCCTCGGCGCTGTAGACAAACTCGAATGCAGATACGTCATCGACTTTCAGCCGCGCGATCTTTTGAAGGCCAAGGCATTCAAGCAACCGTTTGAGCATCTGGAGCAGACGGTGCTCCCCGCACGGAAGGAAGCGGCAAAGAAGGAGCGTGCACGAAATAAGGAAGCCTTGGACGACGATCCCGAGGCGAAGGTCAACAAGCACCACGAAAACTTTTTAAAGCGCTGGTGGCTGATGTCCTACCCGCGCGAAGACCTGATGCGGACCCTCGCCCCGCTGTCGCGATACATCGTATGTGCACGGGTCACACACCGGCCGATCTTCGAATTTGTTTCGACGGCCATTCATCCGAATGATGCACTGAGCGTGTTCGCGCTGGAAGATGACTACTCTTTCGGTATCCTCCAGTCGGGCATCCATTGGGAGTGGTTCATCAATCGCTGCTCAACGCTGAAGGCAGACTTTCGCTATACGTCGGATACCGTCTTCGACAGCTTCCCCTGGCCTCAGCAGCCGACAACCGAGGCGGTTCGCCTCGTCGCCAAGCGGGCGGTCGAGGTGCGGCGCTTGCGATCACATCTGCGGGCGAAGCATGAGCTTTCACTACGAGAGCTATATCGGGCGATCGAAGGGCCCGGAGAACACGCCCTGAAGAAAGCACATAAAGCGCTGGACGACGCCGTACGCGACGCTTACGGCATGTCCAAGAAGGCCGATGTGTTGGAAGCACTGCTGGAGCTGAACGAAGCTGTCGCCTCGGCTGAAGCCGATGGCAAGCCGGTCGTTGGGCCTGGAATCCCGCCGTCAGCAAAGAAGCTGAAAGACTTGGTCACGACCGACAAACTCACGGTGTAGGACGACCGTGCAATCGCAAATACGATTGCACGATTCAAAGTGAACTAAAAACCGGGGGTATGGACGCGCCGGCAGGGCTTGAACCTGCAACCTCCTGCCCCTACTCTCCAAGTGTCAGCTAGGATTTCAAAGAACGGCAGGGCTCTATCCGGTTGAGCTACGGCGCGAAGCTGGTTAGGCCCCTCCCTTCACAACCGAAAGCTTGGGCTTGCCCTTCCTGCTTGCCCTTGCGGCCTTTGCCTGAATCTTTTCATCACGCTCCTGGATTTTTTCGAGCGCATATGGCTTGGCGGCCGCGATCAGGCCGTCCAGGTGGTAGACATTGGTCTGGCTACCGTTTGCTGAGCTGCGCCGTTCTTCCCGCCTGATTAGTCTAGCCGCTTCCATGGCAGCAATCCTGCGCTGAACGGTCCGCGGTTCGATGTCCATGGCCGCTGCGATGGTTCGCTTGGACGGAAACGGCTTGCCTTCTGCCGTCCACCAATAGGACGCGATGTGCAGGATGATGTTGATGTCGATCGCATCCAGCCCCAGGGCACGCTGGCGTTCAAAGATGACGTTCGGCAGGACCGTCCACCCGGCCTTCATCAAGGTGGCGGTCCACTTCTTTTCGTTGACCTTAAGCTGGGTAACTTCCGGTGCTGGTGCTGTGTTTGCGGATTCCGCTCGATGTCGCCCAGCATTCCGAGATGATCTCGCCCACCATTCCGATTTGAAGTCGCCCACCCATTCCGAGATGATGTCGCCCACCATTCCGGGATGATGTCGCCCGGGTGACGAGGCCTCTTCTGGCTC
>JAFVHU010000122.1 GCA_017474385.1 Afipia sp.
CGGAACGGCGTCGGCGACGGCGGCGCGGCCGGCGCGGCGGCAGCCTGCGCGGCGGCGATCACCTGCACGGTGCCGTCGGCATTGATGATGGCGTTGGTCGGCTGACCGTCAGGACCGGTGGGGCCTGCGATCATCGCCGGGTTCATGTTGTTCTTGGCGTCGGGACCGGCATAGGTCGCTTCAAGATCGATGATGTCGCGAAGGAAGATCTTTCCTTCGTTGAGTTCGTCGCGCCAGATGATGATGGCCTGGAAGGTCAGCGGGCTTTCGCAGAGGCCCGCGATCATCGCCTCGCGGCCGGCCTCGATGCGCTTGGCGATGGCGATTTCGCCTTCGCGCGACAGCAGCTCGACGGTGCCCATTTCGCGCAGATACATGCGCACCGGATCGTCGGTGCGCTCGCCCGGCTCGGACTTCTTGGTTTCGGTGACGGCCTTGGAGGTGACCTCGACGAGTTCGTTATCGGTCTCGTCGTCGGCCTCTTCCTGCTTCTCTTCGTCCTCGTCGGCGGCGTCGTCGGACTCCGACACGTTGATGCCCATGTCGGAGAGCATCGCCATGATGTCTTCGATCTGTTCGGGCGAGGTGGTGTCGGACGGAAGAACTTCGTTGAGCTGATCGAAGGTCACGAAGCCGCGCTTCTTGGCCTGCTTGATCATCTTCTTGACGGCGGCGTCGGACAGGTCGAGCAACGGCGACGGGGCGTCCGCACCATCTTTCTCGGGAGTGTCAGCAGCCTTCTGATCTTTCTCTTTGTCCTTGATCGCTGCTGTCTTTGCCTTGATGGCCATTCACTGCTCCTGAAACGCGCTCACGACGTAGGCCCACGGCCTGCGTTGAATCTGACACCCGCACGATGCGGAAAGGGCGGCGCTTTTGAGGGCACCACCCGGGCCGAAGATGTAGGTATGGCCGAAGGCCGTTAAGCTACGATTAACCCTGTTTTTGCGGGTAAAAACCCGGTTTGGCGAGTCTTTTTAAGGCCTTGGCGCAGACATAAAACCCCCGGCGGGGCCCTGCCGCATCATTTTCATCACACGCTGCGCTGGAACCGGCCGGAAGATTCGCCAAAACCCTCGATCAGCGCGTCAAGGCCGTCCACGTCAGCAAGCCGGGCTTTCACATCGCGCAGCCAAGCCTCATTGGACTCGCTGCTGTCCTGCCCCAGTGCCTGCTCGGCATCCTTGAGTTCTCTAAGTAAGGAGTGGGATTGGCGATGCAAGACAACAAGTTGATGCCAGGTCGAAAGAACATCCTCTGCCGCAGCGCCTGCCTGCGCGCCCCATACGCTCTTGGTCGTCAGCGCCCGTTCAACCCGTTGAATTTGTTCATCATATCCGTTCGCCGTGAGCCAGGTCCGGATTCGGGTCCGTTCGGTCTCCAGATCGTTGGTCGGCCCATAATTCGCAAAGGCCGTTACGATCCCGGCGCGCAGCTTGTGGGCTTCGGGATGGGCCAGCTCCAGAGCGGTGACTTCCTCCAGATGATCGTGCAGCAGCCAGGGGTGGTTGAGCAGCGATTGCAGGATCAGGGCCTCCCGCTTGGAGATGGAACTGCGCTGGCCGCGCATGATCGAGGAACCCGCCAACTGGGGGCTCGCGACCTGATAGGGCGACCGGTTGATGGTGCGCGGACCTGTGGATAGTCCGCCCCGCGCGTCGTTCCGCCCTGCTCCGCCGGGCGCAAACGGCGGGCGTTGCTGAAAACGCCGCCCTGATTCGCCGGCGAAGCCGGACTGGTTTGGGCCCCGGAAACCGCCGCCGCGAGCGCCGCCCTGATAGCCTCCCTGAGGCGCGAATGCATTGCGCAGCCGCTCGGAAAAATCCTGCTTGTAATAGCGCCGCACCACTTCATCGCGGATGCCGTTGGTCAGTTCGTTGATGCGCGCTTCCAGCGCCGCGCGGCGTTCGGGCGTGGCGAAGCTGCCGCCTTCGATCTCGCGCGACCACACGATCTCCGCCAGCGGCTTCGCCTGCGCGATCACCTCCTCGATCGCGCCGCGCCCGCCGGAGCGCGCGAGATCGTCGGGGTCCTGTCCTTCAGGCAGCAGCGCAACGCGCAGGCTCTTGCCCGGCTTGAGATGCGGCAACGCGAGGTCCGCCGCGCGGAATGCCGCGCGCTGGCCGGCACCGTCGCCGTCGAAACACAGGATCGGCTCGTCCGCCATCTTCCACAGCAGCGCGAGCTGGTTCTCGGTCAGCGCCGTGCCGAGCGGCGCGACGCTTCCGGTGAAGCCAACGCTGACCATCGCGATCACGTCGACGTAACCCTCCACCGCGATCAGCGGCGCGCCGTCGTGGGCGGCCTGCCGCGCGGTGGCGAGGTTGTAGAGATTGTCGCCCTTGTGAAACAGCGGCGTTTCCGGCGAGTTCAGATACTTCGCGGGCACATCCTTTTCGAGCGCACGGCCGCCGAAGGCGATGACGCGATTCCGTACATCGGTGATCGGAAACATCACCCGGTCGCGAAACCGGTCGTACGGCACAGGAATGTCGTCGCCCGCGATCAGCAGTCCGGCCTCGACCATGTCCGCGACCGGAATGCCGAGCGAGCCGAGGTGCTCCTTCAATGCAAAGCGTTCGCCCGGCGCGTAACCGAGACGAAACTGCAATTGCGTCGCGGGTGAAATGGCACGGTCGCCGAGATAGCCGCGGGCTTTCGCGCCATTGCGCGACGCCAGCGTGTCGGCGAAGAATTTCGCGGCAAGGTCCATCACATCGTAGAGCGTCTTGCGGCGCTGCTCGTGGCGCGCGGCATCGGGCGTCACCGCCGGCAGTTGCATGCCCGCCATCGACGCGAGGCGCTCGACCGCTTCGGGGAAGCCGACGCCCTCAGTCTCCATCACGAACGAGATGATGTCGCCGTGCTTGTTGCTGGAGAAGTCGTGGTAAAATCCCTTCTGGTCGTTGACCGTGAAGGACGGCGTCTTCTCCTGATGGAACGGCGACAGCCCCTTCCACTCCTTGCCCGCCCGCTTCAACTTCACGCGCTTGCCCACGACTTCCGAAACCGGAAGCCGGGCACGCAGTTCGTCAAGAAATTGGGGCGTAAATCGCATGGAATCGGGCAGCCTTTGCAACCGACCATCAATATAGGACGATCTGTCCCATCCCCTAATTCTTCGCCCGTTGTCCCGGCTATTCACAGCCCTTATGGTCCGGCTTCGGTTCCGGATACCTCAACGAAAGCAAGAAAATATGGCCCCCGCCCCGAAATCCCTGCTCCAGATCGCCGGCGCGCCGCTGCATCCGAGCGCGCTCGACAAATCTGCCCTCGTCATCATCGACGCCCAGCTCGAATACTCGAGCAAGGGCAACCTGCCGCTGGACGGGGTCGATGCCGCCATTGTCGAGGCGACCAAGGTGCTGAAGCTGGCGCGCGAACGCGGGGTTCCGGTGTTCCATATCGTTCAGCATGCGCCGTCGGGCCGCCCGCTGTTCGCCGAGGACGGGCCCACCGCCGCGATCGTGCCGTTGCTGACTCCGGCCGCAGGCGAAGTCGTGGTGCGCAAGAACCTGCCGAATTCGTTCGCGGGCACCGATCTCGATGCGCTGGTGAAAAGCACCGGGCGCAGCGAGTTGATCCTTGCGGGCTTCATGACCCACATGTGCGTCAGCGCCACCGCCCGCGCCGCGCTCGACCTGAAATACCGTACCACTGTTGTCGCGAACGCCACCGCGACCCGCGACCTGCCCGATCCGCTCGGTGGCACGATTCCCGCGAGCGTCGTGCATCGCGTGGCGCTGTCCGAACTGGCGGATCGTTTTGCGATTGTCGTGAAGGATACCGCGGCGCTGACGGCGGCGGCACAAGCGGTGGCCTGAAGCAGTTGACATTCTTTGATGTTGTATATACATTACGTCTATACGTACTTGCTCTGAACTGCACTCATTGGCGCGATAGGAAAGATTTCATGACCATCAATGGACTCACCGCGTTGCGGCAGAATGACAGCAGGAGCATTTGTCGATGGAGGCCCCGAACGGATTCGAATGGGATGACGACAAGAATCGCCGGAACATAGAAAAGCATGGCATCGATTTCGATGATGCAATCGGCATCTTCGATAATCCAATTCTGTTGTATCGGTCAGATCGCAACCAAGAGGAGCGCTGGGTCGCGATTGGGAAGTCCAACAACCATGTCATTGCCGTTATCTTCACACGGCGAAATGACATCATCCGGATCATCTCAGCGCGCTCCGCGAGAAAGAATGAAAAAGAATCATATCGTCACGCGACAATCGGGAGACCGGCGAAAGGGAAAGACTGACTGGTCCCGCGTTGGCAAACTCACCGATCGTCAGATCAACGCCGCCATGGCGAACGATCCCGACTGGGCTGAATTCAAGAATATCGACTGGTCAAAGGCCGAACTTGTCATTCCAGCCAAGAAAAAAGCTATTTCCATCCGGATCGATGAAGACGTGCTTGATTACTTCAAAGGCCAGGGCGACGGCTATCAGGGCCGCATGAATGCCGTTCTGCGCTCTTACATGCAGCAGAAAGCCAAATCCAAAAAGCGGGCTTGATTAGTCAACCGCAAGTGAGCGTCCGACGGGCACCGCTTCTGCCTACGACTCCACCTCGTCGAACCGGCCGGACTTGATCCGCTCCCGGTTCTCGAGGGGCCAGTTGTAGACATACATCCACGCCTCGACAGCCGTGCCGTCGGCGAGCGTCATTGTCTGAAGCTTGCGCAGATATTGAGTCGGCTCGGCATCGTCCGGGCCGCAGCCCTCATAGCGATCGAGCGCGGTCAGAATATCCAGGTCACGCAATTCGAAGACGTCTCCATACATCCACTCATCCGGCAGACTGGACGGAACGACACCGGGATAATGCGTGATGCGATAAAGCCGGCCATTGTAGCGCGCTTCACCGAGGAAACTGGCCTTGGCCGCCAATTTTGCCGCCCATGGATGCCGCGAGCCGCGTCTCAGGGTGCCGTAGACAAACAAACGCTCAGTCATCGCGACTGGTGTCCCGTATCCGACGTTCGCTTCACTTTGCAGCACCTCCCGAGCGAACGTCGGATACGAAAGGACACCAGCAAATTATAACTCTAGTGATCCTTTGGTTCTGACATTCGTAAAGGCGCCGGCTGAGAAATGATACGAATGTCAGAACCGGATCACTAGCTGGCCTTGGATTCCATAACCTCGTCACTCACGATGACGAACTTGTTCAGCACCATCTGCCCGAAGGTCGTCGAGATTGCAACGTCTGCGGCATCGCGGCCGATCCCCAACAGGATGCGGCCGATCCGCGGCTTGTTGTGACGCGCATCGAACGTGTACCACTTGCCGGAAAGATAGACCTCGTACCAGCCGGACAGATCCATCGGCGCCGGGTCATAGGGAATGCCGATGTCACCCATGTAGCCGGTGACATAACGCGCCGGGATATTCATGCAGCGGCACAGCGTCAGCGCCAGATGCGCGAAATCGCGGCAGACACCCTGCTGTTCTTCAAAAACATCGAAGGCGGATTTGGTCGGCCGCGCCTGCTGGTAGTCAAACCGCACATGGTTGTGCACCCATGCATTGATCGCCTGCACGCGCGCCCATCCGGGCGGCGTGTTGCCGAACTGCGACCACGCGAAGTCGGTCAGGCGATCGGTCTCGCAATAACGGCTCGCCATCAGATAGAGCAGGACTTCGTCGGGCAATTGCTCGACCGGCATCTGCTGCGCTTCGGGGACGATCGCATCCGGCATGCCGGTGTCACGCACCAGCGCATCGGCGCGGAACGTGATGCCGCCCGGCGGCGCGGTCAGCCGCCCGCAAATGTTGCCGAACGTGTCGTGATAATAGCGGATGGGCACATTCGGCTCGGTGATGACCGTCTCCTCGCCGACAATATCCCGGGCGCGGGATGGATGAATCCGCATCATCACAACCATCGGCGTTTCCGCCACGGCGCCATAGGAAATTTCGAATCCGACGCGGATCAGCATGCTGCTTCCTCTACGTCTTCCCCGACCGAGAGGACGTGAATGGTGACGTCCATGCCAAGATGGGCGTCGGCGGACCCCATATAGGTGCCGTGCAACGGAATCGCCTGTTGTGGATCGCGCGCCACCGCGACGCGAATGAGATCGCGGCTGCCGACAATGCCGTTGGTCGGATCGAACTCGATCCAGCCCGCCCCCGGCAGATAGGCCCGCACCCAGGCGTGGGTCGAGCCGCCGCCGACATAACCGTGTGCTTCATCGCCGGGGATGAAGATATAGCCGCTGACGAACCGCGAGGCGATGCCGAGGCGGCGCAGCGCCTCGATCATGAACAGCGCGAAATCGCGGCAGGTGCCTGAACCAATACTCAAGGTGTCGAGCGGGTGCTGGGTGCCGTGCTCGTGGCGCTTGCGGTAGCCGAACGACTCCCGGACGCCATGGGTCATGCCAACCAGCAGATCGATCGTTCTGGTCCGGCTTCCGTCACTGAGAAACTGCCGCGCCCACGCCGCCAGCGCACCGTCGGGATCGCAGTATTGCGGCGTCATCGACGGCGTGAGGTCGGTCAGTTCATCATGATCGTAGAAGAACGGGTAGTAATAGGCCTGGTCATCGGGCGTCAGGACGATGTTCTCGAGCGGATAGTGGTCGACGGTGACGGTCGAGTCGAACACCAGCCGGTCCGCCTCGATGTCGAAATCGGCGATGGCGACGCTGTTGCCGAAAACATCGTGAATGCGGCGCAGCGAAGACGGCTGCGGCGAGATGTCGAGCCGTTCCGACAGCACACGGATGTCGTGGCCGTCGCGCGGGCGCAGCATGATCCGGTGCTCGCCGAACGCCACCGGCCGGTCGTAGCGATACTCGGTTTTGTGGTGGATCGTCAGCAGGGGCATCGTCTTGCTCAGGCTGATTGAATTCGTCTGCGAATCGTACATGCTGTTTTTGCTGCATTTCCGGCTAATTGTTGGGCTTGGATGCCGCTGTGATAGGCAACGAAAGCAAAATGGCCCTGCCCGCTCCAGCCGACACTTTACGACTCCTTGGCGACGACGAAGTTCCCCCCGTGCTCGAGGAAAATGCCGGCAGCCGCTCGCCGTTCTTTTTCACCTGCGATCATTACGGCCGGCTGATCCCGCGCGCGCTCGGCGATCTCGGCGTCCACGCCGGCGAACTGGAGCGGCATATCGCATGGGACCTCGGCATTGCCGAGGTCGCGACCTGGCTGGCCAAGGAGATGGACGTGCATCTGATCGCGCAGCGCTATTCGCGCCTCGTGATCGACTGCAATCGCCCGTTCGACAGCCCGGGCTCGATTCCGCTGATCAGCGAGGCGACGGAAATTCCCGGCAATGGCGGGCTGACCCGCGAGCAGGTGGCGGAGCGGCAGCGCGCGGTGTTTCTGCCCTATCACACACGGATCGCGCAGGCGCTCGACGCGCGCAAGGCCAGCGGCCTGCCGACCATTGTGGTGTCGCTGCATTCATTCACGCCGGTCTATGCCGGCATCGCGCGGCCCTGGCACATCGGCACGCTGTACAACCGCGACGGCCGGCTGCCGCATCTGTTGCGCGACAAGCTGCGCCATGAGGGCGATCTCGTGGTCGGCGACAACGAGCCTTATGCGGTGAGCGATGCGACCGACTACACCATCCCGGTGCACGCCGAAAAGCGCGGGCTGATGAATACCGGCATCGAGATCCGGCAGGATTTGATCAGCGACCAGTCCGGCCAGCATCAATGGGCGGAGCGGCTCTCGCGTCTGCTGCGCGAGATCGAGGAAGGGCTGCACGCCAAGAAGCTGATGCCCGCCGAGTGAGGCGCTAGCGCGCCCGTGTCAGGGCGAGCCAGATGCCGCCGCCGATCATGAAGCCGCCGGAGATGCGCGACACCAGCCGCACCCGCCGCGCCGACAGCAGCTTGCCTGCACGGCCCGCCAGCAGCGCGTAGGCGCCGTCGGACAGGGCTGCGATCACCGTGAAGGTGACGCCAAGCAATGCCACCTGAGGCAGATGATCCTGCTGCATGTCGACGAACTGCGGAATGAACGCGCCGAAGAACACCAGCACCTTCGGATTGCTGAGCAGCACCAGAAAACCCTGAAGGAAGAATCCGCCGCGCGGTGGCGGCGGCGCGTCGGTTGCCGATAGCGCGCCGCTCGACCGGAACAGCTTGATGCCGAGCCAAACGAGATACGCCGCGCCGGCGAACCGCACCCACTCGAACCAGTAGCCCATCGTCGCCATCAGCGATGTCAGGCCGACGGCGATGATCCCGATAATGATCACAAGTCCCACCTGCGCGCCGGCAATATTGGTGAGCGCCGCACGAGTGCCGTAGCGAAGGCCGTTGGCGATCACGAGCGTGACGATCGGACCCGGCAGGATCGCGAGCGCGACACAGGCGGCGACATAGGCAAGATAGACCTGAAGCGACATGAAATTCTCCGATGCGTGAGGCGCATCAAAGGATCAGACGCCGCGCAAAAGCAAGCGGTCCAGCCGGCGCGCAAATGATTTCGGTCGTCGCTTGACATGCAACCATTTGGTTGCCTATTATTCCGGCCATGGACGAGGTCTTCAAGGCACTTGCGGACGCATCGCGGCGCTCATTGCTGGACCGGCTTCACGCCCGCAACGGGCAGACATTGGTTGAGCTTTGCGACGGCCTCGCCATGACGCGGCAGGCCGTGACCAAGCATCTCGGGATTCTTGAAGACGCCAATCTCGTGACCACGCTCAAACACGGCCGCGAGAAGCTGCACTACCTCAATCCCGTTCCGATCCATGAGATCGGCGAACGATGGATCAGGAAATTCGAGCGCAGCAAGCTCGCCGCGCTCAGCGAACTCAAACGTCAACTGGAGAAGCGTGATGCGTAAACCCGAATTCGTCTATGTGACTTTCATCAAGACCACGCCGGAGAAACTCTGGCATGCCCTGACCAACACGGCATTCACCGAAAGCTACTGGTTCGGTTGCAGCCTGACCTCGGACTGGAAGGTCGGCTCGCGCATGCATATGGACAGGGCCGGCAAGGTGGTGAACGAGGGCTTTGTGCTCGAATCCGATCCGCCGCGCCGGCTGTCCTATAGCTGGCTGTCGGTTTTCGATGCAGAGATGATCAAGGAACGCCCCTCGCGCGTGACGTTCGTGCTTGAGCCCAGCGACGGCGCGGTCAAGCTCACCGTGACCCACGAGGATTTCGCGGAGGGCAGCAAGACACTGCCGAGCATTTCCGAAGGCTGGCCGCTGGTCCTCTCCAGCCTCAAGAGCGTGCTGGAAACCGGAAAACCGCTGGCGATCAAAATGGAGCCGCCGAAGCGGATGCTGGAGGCACTGAAGAAGCTGGGGATTAAAGTGCCGGGAGTGTAACGTCGGCTCCATCCTCAATCGTCATACGCGGGCTTGACCCGCGTATCCATTCTGTTTCGAAAAGATGGATTGCCGGGTCAAGCCCGGCAATGACGAATTCGGTTGATCGACTTGCTAACCCAGTGCCCGCAACTCCCGCCGCAGCACCTTGCCCGTCGCCGTCATCGGCAAGGTGTCCGCGAACTGGATGTGGCGCGGATATTCGTGGGCCGCGAGCTGCACCTTGACGAAGTCCTGAATTTCCTTTGCGAGCGCGTCGCTCGCCGCAAATCCCGGACGCAGCACGATCCAGGCCTTGATCGCCTCGGTCCGGATCGGATCCGGAATCCCGACCACGGCGGACATCGCCACCGCCGGATGCTTCATCAAGGTATGCTCGATCTCCGCCGGACCGATCCGATAGCCTGCGCTGGTGATGACGTCGTCCTCGCGGCTGACGTACCAGAAGTAGCCGTCGTCATCCTGCACACCGAGATCGCCGGTGAGCAGAAAGCCGCCAGCATATTTCTTCGCGGTGGCCTCCGGGTTCTTCCAGTATTCGATCATCGTCACCGGATTGGGCACGCGCACGCCGACAATGCCGCGCGCATTGCGCGGCTGTTCCTCGCCGCGCTCGTCGACGATGCGGACATCGAAGCCCGGCGTCGGCTTGCCCATCGACCCCGGCTTGATCGGAAACAGTTTCGAATTGTTGGCCAGTACCAGATTGCATTCGGTCTGGCCGTAGATCTCGTGCACATCGACGCCGAATGTGGTGCGCACCCACTCGATCAGTTCGGCGCCGAGCGACTCGCCGCCGGAGAAGATGCTGCGCAGCTTCACGCCGTCATGCTTGACGTCCGCCTGACGCATCAGCTTCAGCGCGGTCGGCGGCAAAAATACATTGCGCACGCCGTGATCCGCCATCAGTTGCATCGCCGCCTGCGGCTCGAACTTCCTGGCGCGATAGCCAAGCATCGGCACGCCGTGATACCAGGCCGGGAACAGCGCATCGAACAATCCGCCGATCCAGGCCCAGTCCGCCGGCGTCCACATCAGGTCATCCGGCTTCGGAAAGAAGTCGTGCGCCATCTCGACATTCGGCAGATGGCCGAGCAGCACCCGATGGGCATGCAGCGCGCCCTTGGGATTCCCGGTCGTGCCCGAGGTGTAGATGATGATGGCGGGATCGTCCGCGCTAGTCTCGACCGGCGCAAAATCCTCCGAGGCATCCTCGATGGTCTGCCAGAACGATTTCGCACCGGCATGGATCGCGCCGCTGGTCACATAGATGTCCTGCAAGTGCGGCAGGCGATCGCGGATTTTCGATAGCTTGTCCCAGCCGCCCTCGTCGGTGATGACCGCCCTCGCCCCGCTGTTCGACAGCCGGAATTCCAGCCCATCCTCGCCGAACAGCGTGAACAGCGGCACCGACACGCAACCGGAGCGAAATGCGGCGAGATGCGCAATCGGCAATTCCACCGACTGCGACAGGAACACGGCGACGCGGTCGCCGCGCTTAAGGCCATCGGCCTTCAGCACATTGGCGAAGCTCTTGGACAGGGCGCTGATCTCGTCGAACGACAGCTTCTGCGTGCCGCCGTCTTCATCCACATAGATCAGCGCGAGCCTGCCGGAGCCATCGGCGTGCCGGTCGCACGCAGCCGTCGCGATATTGAACGTCGCCGGAATGTCCCAGCGGAAATTCTTGTAGAGATCGTCGTAGTTGTCGGTTTCGGTGAGCATGACGGAGTCTTCCAGAGGCAAAACGACACGTCGTCTGACTTTCACCTCTCCCCGTTTACGGGGAGAGGTCGAAGACCGAGCGTAGCGAGGTTTTCGGGTGAGGGGCAATTGCGAGGGCGGCCCCTCACCCGCTCACCTGAAGGCTCGCGACCTCTCCCCGCTTGCGGGGAGAGGTAAAGAAAAGCAATCACCCCGCCAGCGCGGCCTTCACCAATCCGCTGGCCTTGCCGAAATCCATCTGGCCGGCGTATTTCGCCTTCAGCGCGGCGATCACCTTGCCCATGTCCTTCATGCTGGAGGCGCCGGTCTCGGTGACGGTGGCGGCGATGGCGGCCTTCACCTCGTCGTCCGACATCTGCTTCGGCAGATAGGCCGAGATCACCGCGATCTCCTCGCGCTCCTGCGCGGCGAGTTCCGGGCGGCCGCCCTTGTCATACAGTTCGACCGATTCCTGGCGCTGCTTGATCATCTTCTGCAGCACGCCAAGAATGTCCTCGTCGGACAGAGGCGGTTTGCCCTGCCCGCGCGCCTCGATGTCCGAGTTCTTCAGCGTCGAGTTGACCATGCGCAGCGTCGAGAGCTTGCGCTCGTCCTTCGCCTTCATCGCGTCCTTGACGGCGTTGTTGATGTCATCGCGCAGCATCGGTCTCTCCCTCGCGGCAAATCAGATTGCCGTTCATTTAGGTCGTTTTGCGAGCCCGCACAACCAACGCCGTCACATCTCCAGCCAATCGCGCAGTGCAGCGGTCACGGCTTCCGGCTGCTCGATCGGCGACAGATGCCCGCAATCCGCCACCGTGATGAGCTTCGCGCCTGCGATACCGTTCGCGATCTCGACCGACATCCGGCTCGGAACACTGTTGTCTGTATCGCTGGTCATGACCAGCGTCGGGCATTTGATCGCCGCCAGCATCGGCCGCGAGTCCGCCCGCGTCATGATCGCCTCCACCTGCCAGACGAAGGCATCGGGTCCGGTATCGTCCGCCATGTCGGTCACGATGGCCTTCAGACGTGCGTCATTGGCCCGCGACGGATGCACGGCGCCGGCAAACATCGCGTCCATCATCGCGCGGTAGCCGCCCTGCTTCACCTTTGCGATCAGGCCGCGCCAGAACTCGGCGAACGCCGGCGTCTCGGGATGCGCATAGGTGTTGAGCAGCGCCAGCCGCGCGATGCGCTCGGGCGCCTGCCGGAACATCTCGAACACGATAGCACCGCCCATCGAATGGCCCGCGAGCGCAAAACGCAACGGCGCTTCCATCAGAATGCGCCGCGCGATCGCCGCCATGTCGCCGCCGCGGGCGTGGTTGGCGAGAAACACCGGCCCTCTCCGCCATAATGCGGGAATCTGCGGATCGTAGATACGCGACGAACACGCAAGGCCGGGAACGAGCACGACGGGAAGCGCGCCGGTCATGAAGGTCACATCTCCAGCCAGTCGAGCAGCGCATCGGTCACCGCCTGCGGCTTCTCAAGCTGCGTGAGATGACCGCAATCCTGAATGGTGACCAGCTTCGCGCCCGGAATGGCGCTCGCGATCTCGCTTGATGCATCGGGCGGCATCATGTTGTCGGTGTCGCTGGTCAGGACCAGCGTCGGGCACTTGATCGTCGCCAGCGTCGGACGGGAGTCGATGCGCCCCGTGATCGCCTCGAGTTGCCAGACGAAGGCATCGGGACCGACATCGTCCGCCATGTCGAGAACGATGCGATGCAGATGCTCGTCGCGCGCCAGCGCGGGATGCACGAAGTTCGCAAACAGGCGGTCCATCACGGCACGATAGCCGCCCTGCTTCACTTCCTGGATCATCACCCGCCGCTTCTCGGTGACCTCCGGCGCTTCGGGCCGCGCCGATGTGTTCAGGAAGGCCAGCCGTGAAATGCGCTCGGGGGCCTGACGGAACATTTCAAAGATGATGTAGCCGCCCATCGAATGGCCCGCGAGCGCGAAGCGCAGCGGCGCTTCGGCGAGAATGCGCCGCGCGATCGCGGCCATGTCGCCGCCGCGGGCATGGTTGGCGATGAACACCGGACCTTGCCGCCACAGCGACGGAATCTGCGGATCATAAATCCGCGGCGAACACGCAAGACCGGGAACCAGCACGACGGGAAGCGAATTGGGCATGCAAACTCCGATACGTTTCCTGCTCGTCATCCTTCGAGGCTCGCAAGTGCTCGCACCTCAGGATGACGTCTTAACCTGTTTCGTCACCCTGAGGTGCCGTAGCCAACGGGTCCGCGCAAAGCGCGGCCCGATGATAAACTCCGCGAAGGCCTCGAAGGGCGACGGCCCACTGTATCCATCACGCCACGCCGCGCTTGCGGCCTTCCCAGTAAGGCGCGCGCAGCGCCTTGCGGTCAATCTTGCCGAGACCGGTCACGGGGATGACCTCGACGAAATCGATGGTCTTCGGCGACCACGGCGCGCCGCGCTTGTCCTTGACGTGCGCCTGCAACTCGGCGACGCCGCTGTTGGCGCCGGCCTTTAGCACCACAAAGCCCTTCACCGCCTCGCCCCACTTGTCGTCGGGAATGCCGATCACGGCGGCCGAGGCGACGGAGGGATGGGACATCAGCGCATCCTCGACCTCGCGCGGATAGATGTTGAAGCCGCCGGAGATGATCATGTCCTTGGTGCGGTCGACGATATAGAAGTAGCCCTCCTCGTCCTTCACCGCGACGTCGCCGGTGTGCAGCCAGCCGCCTTTCAGGGTTTCGGCATTGGCCTCAGGGCGTTTCCAGTAGCCGTCCATCACCAGCGGGCCGCGCACGCAGATTTCGCCGGGCTCATTGATTCCGACCTCGCGCATCTCCGCGTCGAACAGCTTGACGTCGACGAAGGGACTGGCGCGGCCGCAGGAGCCGAGCCGCTGCGGCTTGGTTTCGTCGTGGTCGATCTTGCGCATCGAGGTGATGCATTGCGGCGCTTCGGTCTGGCCGTAAAGCTGCACGAACACCTTGCCGAAAATCTTCATGCCTTCGAGCAGGCGGTCCGGCGACATCGGCGCGGCGCCGTAGACGATCATTTCCAGCGACGACAGGTCATGCCGCTTGCGCAGGTCCTCGTTGTCGATCAGCGCGTAAATCAGCGTCGGCACCAGGAAGGTCGAGTTGATTTTTTCTGCCGCGACCACGCTGGCATAGACTTCGGGCTCGAAGCCCTGCACGAGGCGCATCAGGCCGCCGCGCATCATCACCGGAAACAGCGTGACGCCGGCGGCATGGCTGATCGGGGTCGCGGCGAGAAAGCGGATCTGTTCGGGCCAGTCCCAGTCCGAATAGAGCAGCAGCGTCATCGTCACCAGCGCACGATGCGGCAGCATCACGCCCTTGGAGCGGCCGGTGGTGCCGCCGGTGTAAGCCAGAAACGCGATCTCGTGGGACGAGCTTTCATCGACCAGCGGCGCAGCCTTGACGGTGGCGAGGTCCGGCATGATGTCGCGCACGCCGTCCATCGGCCCGATCGAGTAAATGTTCTTCAGCGACGGCACCCGGCTCTTGATGGCAAGGCCGCGCGGGCCGAACTTCGCGCCTTCGACGATCAGGAGATCGATTTCGGCGTCCTCGATGATGAAGGCGTGGTCGTCTTCCGCCGCCATCGGATGCAGCGGCGTATAACGCACGCCCATCACCAGCGCGGCGCAGATCGCAGCCCAGGATTCGGCGCGGTTGCTGGCCAGTATGGAGAGCGCGCTGCCTTTCTTGAGGCCGAGCGAGCGAAACAGGCTGATGAAACGGCCGATGGTGTCGCCGAATTCGCGGTAGTTCCACCGCACCTTGCCGTCGGCGATGGCAGGCTGGTCGGCATACCGGCCCACTGCATTGACGATCATATTGCCGATCGTTCCGCCAGAGTGAAGGTGATGCAATTCCGGCGCAACGCCCGTCGAACTCATGGATATGTCTCCTGCCAGAGCGCGATCAGCAAAAGTGGAAACCGGTTTTGCGTTCGATCGCGCTCCTAAAATACCAGGGACGCTAGATCTTTTCGCCAAACCGCCCACACTTTGGCGGATCACGCGTTACCACAGCTCTTCGGCCGGCTGCGTGGGGGCGCAGATTAGGGTTCTCTTGACACCTGTCAATTTTTTCAAAAACCCCAAAAAACCTCATGGAATACACGCGTTCCGCCTTTGACGCGCCGCGGCACAGAGGTTATGTGATGGGCTTATGACCACATCAGATAATTCCTCAGCCTGGCCGGACCTGAAACCGACCGCGCTCCTCGTGCTCGCCGATGGCACCGTGCTGGAAGGCTTCGGCCTCGGCGCGGAAGGCCAGGCCGTTGGCGAAGTCTGCTTCAACACGGCGATGACCGGTTACGAGGAAATCCTCACCGATCCATCCTATGCCGGGCAGCTCATCACCTTCACATTTCCGCATATCGGGAATGTCGGCACCAACGACGAAGACATCGAAACGGTGAACATGGCGGCGACGCCGGGTGCGCGCGGCGTGATCCTGCGCGCGGGCATCACCGATCCGTCGAACTATCGCGCCGCCAAGCATCTCGATGCATGGCTGAAGGCGCGCGGCATCATCGGTCTCTCCGGCATCGACACCCGCGCGCTGACCGCGCTGATCCGCAGCAAGGGCATGCCCAATGCCGTGATCGCGCATTCGCAGAGCGGCAAGTTCGATCTGCACGGCCTCAAGGAAGAGGCGCGCGAATGGCCCGGCCTCGAGGGCATGGATCTCGTGCCGATGGTGACCAGCACCCAGCGCTTCACCTGGGACGAGACCCCGTGGGAATGGGACAAGGGTTTCGGCAAGCAGGACAAGCCGGAGTTCAACGTCGTCGCCATCGACTACGGCATCAAGCGCAACATCCTGCGCCTCTTGGCGGGTGAAGGCTGCAAGGTCACCGTCGTCACCGCGAAGACCTCGGCCGAAGACATTCTGGCGATGAAGCCGGACGGCGTGTTCCTGTCCAATGGCCCCGGCGATCCGGCGGCGACCGGCGAATATGCCGTGCCCGTCATCAAGAAGGTCATCGAGTCCGGCACGCCCACATTCGGGATTTGCCTCGGCCACCAGATGCTCGGCCTTGCCGTCGGCGGCAAGACCATGAAGATGCATCAGGGCCACCACGGCGCCAATCATCCGGTGAAGGACCTCACCACCGGCAAGGTCGAGATCACCTCGATGAACCACGGCTTCGCGGTGGACAAGACCACGCTGCCGAACAACGTGACCCAGACGCACATTTCGCTGTTCGACGACTCGAACTGCGGCATCGCGCTGGAAGACAAGCCGGTGTTCTCGGTGCAGTACCATCCGGAGGCCTCACCCGGCCCGCGCGACTCGCACTATCTGTTCAGGCGGTTCGCGGACCTGATGCGCGAGAAGAAGCGGGCTTAATTTCTCTGTCATTGCCGGGCTTGACCCGGCAATCCATCTCTTTGGAAGAATGATGGATGCCCGGATCAAGTCCGGGCATGACAGTCAGCAAACCGGGCGGCCTCACGACTTCGCCGCGCTGAGTTCCGCCCAGTCGAGTTCTTCTTCCAGCCGGTGAAACGCGTCGTCGCCGATTTCGCCTGACTGACGCATGTCGAACAGCGCGCGGCGCGCGGCCCCGATCGCCTGCCGCCGCAGCGGGTCGGCGGGCATTTCGCCCGAGATCATGCTGTCCGGATCGCTCTCAGCCTGAGTCAGCATCTGCTGATATTCCAGCCGCAACATTTCCGCTTCGGGAGATTTGTCGCCGTCGATGGATTCGAGTGCGGCATGGAAAGCCGCACGCCGCGCCCAGCCGACCTCGCGCCCCACCGGATCGCCGTCATCCAGCGCGAGCCACGCAATCAGCGGACGCAGCGTCAGTCCCTGAATCACAAGCGTGCCGAGCACGACGCCGAACGCGGTGAGCAGGATCAGGTCGCGATAGGGAAAGCCTTGCGGCAGCGCGAACGCCGCGGCCAGCGTGACGATGCCGCGCATCCCGCACCAGGACATCAGCAGACTGCTCTTCACCGAAGGAGCGCCTGTGTGCCTGCTGGGATTGTAGAGATAGGTGGCGAACCTCGTGTGTATCACGGCGATGTAGAACATCATCCAGACAATGCGTGTCAGGATCACCGCCGCTGTGCAGCGGGCGTTTTCTCGGAGGATGACAGAAACATATCAGGCTTCGTTGCCGCCTTCCTGACGGCTGGCCTCGAACAGGAACCAGGTCCGGCGTTCGGCGGCGTCGATGAAGTTCTCGAGAAGGCTCGCTGTCGCAGAGTCGTCGTACTTGTCGGCAACCTCGTGCGCCTTGCGCATGGCGACGACGGTCTTCTTGTTGTCTTCCATCAGTTCGCGCAGCATCTCGCGCGGCGGCACGAATTTCTCGTCATTGTCCTTGATGCTGGTCAACCTGGCGAGATGGCCGACGGAGCACAGCGTGGTGCCGCCGATCTTGCGGACGCGCTCGGCCAGTTCGTCAATGGAAGCGAAGATCGCATCGGCCTGCTCGTCCATCAGCAGGTGGTAGTCGCGGAAGTGACGCCCGCTGACATGCCAGTGGAAATTCTTGGTCTTGATGTAAAGCGCGAAGGCATCGGCCACCAGCGGGTTGAGCGCTGCGGAAATCTTGTCGACAGCCTCCTGCGAGAGATCGGTGGGTGTATCGAGATCGGGGGAAACGCTGGACTTGGTTTTGCTCACGGCGGGGCCTTCCTGCTAGGAGATACAAATCGGGCGATGGACAGGGATCGCCAGACCTTCTAACGCCTCCTGTACCCGCCAGTTCCCGCATGGGAACCTTCATTTAGACGCATGATTTCCTGAAACCGGCTTCCGTTTTTCAGGTTCATGCCAGTCCGGACAGGCCTATGGACGACTGGATCGACTATTACGATTCAACGCACACGATTTATGTCAGCAAGCTGCATCGCGACGTCCATTTTCGCGTGATCGCCAATGACATTCTCGCATATGTGCCCTCGCCCGACGCCGTCGTGCTCGACTATTCCTGCGGCGAAGCGCTGTCCGCAGCGCAGGTGGCCGCGGCCTGCCAGAAGCTCATTCTTGCCGAACCCGCGCCCGGTGTGCGCGGGCGGCTGACCGCCCGCTTCGGGCCGAACCCGAAAATCGAAGTCCGCTCCCTCGACGACCTTCAGCAATTGCCGAACGGTTCGGTCGATCTCGCGGTGATGATTTCGGTCGCGCAGTACATGACGCCGGTCGAACTCGACCGCGCCTTCGGCCTGATGCGGCGAATCCTGAAGCCGGGCGGCAAGTTCGTGCTCGGCGACATCCTGCGGCCGGAGGTCGGAGCCGCCGCCGACGTGATCGCGCTGCTTAAACTTGCGGCCAAAAACGGCTTCCTGACCGACGCGCTGTGGGGTCTCGCACGCACCGTGCTGTCGGATTACTGGCAATTGCGCCAGAGCATCGGGCTTCAGCGCTACAGCGAAGCGGAGATGATCGCGAAGCTGAAGGCCGCGGGTTTTTCGCCGTCGCGCGCCAAAACCAATGTCGGTTACAATCCGGCCCGCATGACCTTCGTGGCGACAGCGCCGGACCTGGAGACCAAAGAGCCCGAAACTGCATAAAATTGCCGGTTGATCGCGGCCTTAAAGGCCTTTCAACGCTCCGGAATCTGGTCTAAAGACACGGCGCGCGCGAGGGCAACCTGGCGCTTGGCTCAAGGGACGCGCGGATGCGCGCCCTTTTTTTGTGCCCAATTTCCTGCCGTGAGACTTAATGCCTAAAAGAACCGACATCTCGACGATCCTCATCATCGGCGCTGGCCCCATTGTGATCGGTCAGGCCTGCGAATTCGACTATTCCGGCACCCAGGCCGTGAAGACGCTGAAGGAAGAGGGCTATCGCATCGTTCTGGTCAATTCCAATCCGGCCACCATCATGACGGACCCGGAACTGGCCGACGCGACCTATATCGAGCCGATCACGCCCGAGATCGTCGCCAAGATCATCGAGAAGGAACGCCACGTCATTCCCGGCGGCTTCGCGCTGCTGCCGACCATGGGCGGCCAGACCGCGCTGAACTGCGCGCTGTCGCTGCGCCGTCAGGGCACGCTGGAGAAATTCGATGTCGAGATGATCGGCGCCACCGCCGACGCCATCGACAAGGCGGAAGACCGCCAGCTTTTCCGCGAGGCGATGACCAAGATCGGCCTCGAGACGCCAAAGTCGCGGCTCGCCAACGCCTCGGACCTGAAGAAGCAGTATCGCGACAAATATCTCGCCGAGAAGGAAAAGCTTTCGGGCGAGGCGCTTGCCGAGCACGAACGCCAGTGGACGCTGCATGAAGGCGACCGGCGCAAGCGCTATCAGGAGCATGCACTCGGACAGGCGCTGATGGCGCTATCCGAGATCGGCCTGCCCGCGATCATCCGTCCGTCGTTCACCATGGGCGGCACCGGCGGCGGCATTGCCTACAACCGCGAGGAATTTCTCGACATCATCGAGCGGGGCCTCGATGCCTCGCCGACCAACGAAGTGCTGATCGAAGAGTCGGTGCTCGGCTGGAAAGAGTACGAGATGGAGGTTGTCCGCGACAAGAAGGACAACTGCATCATCGTTTGCTCGATCGAGAACCTCGATCCGATGGGCGTGCACACCGGCGACTCGATCACCGTCGCCCCTGCCCTGACGCTGACCGATAAAGAATACCAGATCATGCGCGACGCCTCGCTGGCGGTGCTGCGCGAGATCGGCGTCGAGACCGGCGGATCGAACGTGCAGTTCGGCGTCAATCCGGCGGACGGCCGCATGGTCGTCATTGAAATGAATCCGCGCGTGTCGCGTTCGTCCGCGCTGGCCTCCAAGGCCACCGGCTTTCCGATTGCGAAAGTCGCGGCCAAGCTCGCAGTCGGCTACACGCTCGATGAAATCGCCAACGACATCACCGGCGGTGCGACCCCGGCGTCGTTCGAGCCGACCATCGATTACGTGGTCACCAAGATTCCGCGGTTCGCCTTCGAGAAATTCCCCGGCGCATCGACCACGCTGACCACCTCGATGAAGTCGGTCGGCGAAGTGATGGCGATCGGCCGCACGTTCCAGGAGAGCTTGCAGAAGGCGCTGCGCGGGTTAGAGACCGGCCTCACCGGTCTCGATGAAATCGAGATCGAAGGCCTCGGCCAGAGCGACGACAAGAACGCGGTGCGTGCCGCGCTCGGCACGCCGACCCCCGACCGGCTATTGCAGGTCGCGCAGGCGATGCGGCTCGGCTGGACCAACGAAGAGATCTTCACCTCGTGCAAGATCGACCCGTGGTTCCTCGCCGAAATGCGCGGCATCGTCGAGATGGAAGACAAGGTCAAGAAGCACGGCCTGCCCGGCAACGCCCATAGCATGCGCACGCTGAAGGCCATGGGCTTCTCCGACGCGCGCCTCGCGGTGCTCGCAGGCAAGACCGAGGCCGAGGTGAAGTCGCTGCGGCGGACCATGAACGTGCGCCCGGTGTTCAAGCGCATCGACACCTGCGCCGCCGAATTCGCCTCGCCGACCGCCTACATGTATTCGACCTATGAAGCGCCGTTCGCGGGCGCGATGGCCGATGAGAGCGCACCATCCGATAAGAACAAGGTCATCATCCTGGGCGGCGGTCCCAACCGGATCGGCCAGGGCATCGAGTTCGACTATTGCTGCTGTCACGCCTGCTTCGCGCTGCATGACGCCGGCTACGAGACCATCATGGTCAACTGTAACCCGGAAACCGTGTCGACCGACTACGACACCGCGGACCGGCTCTACTTCGAGCCGCTCACCGCCGAGGACGTGCTGGAAATCATCGATACCGAGCGCAGCAACGGCAAGCTCCACGGCGTCATCGTACAGTTCGGCGGCCAGACCCCGCTGAAACTCGCGCATGCGCTGCAAGCCGCCGACGTGCCGATCCTCGGCACTTCGCCCGACGCCATCGATCTTGCCGAAGACCGCGACCGCTTCAAGCGCGTGCTCGACAAGCTGCGCCTGAAGCAGCCCAAGAACGGCATTGCCTATTCGGTCGAGCAGGCGCGCCTCGTCGCAGCCGATCTTGGTTTGCCGCTGGTCGTGCGTCCGTCCTATGTGCTCGGCGGCCGCGCCATGCAGATCATCCGCGAGGAATTCCAGCTCGGCGATTACCTGCTCGGCACTTTGCCTGAGCTGGTGCCCGCCGACGTCAAGGCGCGGTATCCCAACGACAAGACCGGCCAGATCAACACCGTGCTCGGCAAGAATCCTCTGCTGTTCGACCGCTATCTGTCCGACGCGACCGAAGTCGATGTCGACTGCCTGTGCGACGGCAAGGACACCTTCGTTGTTGGCATCATGGAGCACATCGAAGAGGCCGGCATTCATTCCGGCGACTCGGCCTGCTCGCTGCCGCCGCACTCGCTCGATGCCGCGGTGATCGCCGAACTCGAACGTCAGACCCGCGAACTCGCGCTCGGTCTCGACGTCGTCGGCCTGATGAATGTGCAGTACGCCATCAAGGATGGCGATATCTACGTGCTGGAGGTCAATCCGCGTGCGTCGCGAACCGTGCCGTTCGTCGCCAAGGTGGTCGGTATTCCGGTCGCCAAGATCGCCGCGCGCATCATGGCCGGCGAAAAGCTCGCGGACTTCAAACTGAAGCCGCGCAAGCTCGACCATGTCGGCGTCAAGGAATCCGTGTTCCCGTTCGCGCGTTTCCCCGGCGTCGACACCGTGCTCGGACCGGAGATGAAATCGACCGGCGAGATCATGGGCATCGATAGCTCGTTCGCTGTCGCTTTCGCCAAGAGCCAGTTAGGGGGCGGCACGCGCGTACCGCGCAAGGGAACGGTGTTCGTGTCGGTGCGCGAAACCGACAAGGCGCGCATCCTCGATGCAGTGAAACTGCTGAGCTCGCTCGGCTTCAAGGTGATCGCCACCTCGGGCACCCAGCGTTTCCTCGTGGAGAGCGGAGTACCGGCCGAAAAGATTAACAAGGTGCTGGAAGGCCGGCCGCACATTGTGGACGCAATTACCAACGGCGAAGTGCAACTCGTTTTCAATACCACCGAGGGGCCGCAGGCACTCGCCGACAGCCGCTCGTTGCGGCGCGCTGCCCTCTTGCATAAAGTGCCATATTACACCACTCTTTCAGGTGCACTGGCGGCCGCACAGGGCATCCGGGCCTATCTGGGCGGGGACCTCGAGGTCCGTACCTTGCAAGGTTACTTTCCCGATCTCTGAATTGTTAGCCGGTCTTCGAGACCGGCATAGTATAAGTGGAACTTGCGGCGGGAACCGCCCGCCGCGGCGATGTTCTTTTTGTCCCCCTGCGGCCGGTTGCCAACAGGATCACATCGAAACGTTTCGCGACCATGGCAGTGCCACCCGCGAAACTGAAGGACGACGACGAAATGGTTGAAAAGGTACCGATGACACAGGGCGGGTACGCCGCTCTGGAAGTTGAGTTGAAGCAGCGCCAGTCGGTGGATCGCCCGCGCATCGTCGAGCAGATCGCCGAAGCGCGTTCGCATGGCGACCTGTCGGAAAACGCCGAGTATCACGCCGCGAAGGAAGCGCAGTCGCATAACGAGGGCCGCATTGCGGAAATCGAGGACAAGCTTGCGCGCGCCGACATCATCGACGTCTCGAAACTGTCCGGCGACACCATCATGTTCGGCGCGACCGTCACCCTGATCGACGAGGACACCGAGAAGAAAGCGGTCTGGCAGATCGTCGGCGAGCCCGAAGCGGACGCCAAGAAGGGCCGCATCTCGATCACGTCGCCGCTCGCGCGTGCACTGATCGGAAAGAAGAAGGGCGCGTCCGTCGAGGTCGTCGCTCCCGGCGGTGCGAAAGCTTACGAGATCACCAAGGTGGACTGGAAGTAAGCGGGCTGCTTGCAACAACGCAATTCAACGAAGATGGCCGGGATTTCCCGGCCATTTTTATTGGATTGCTGTAGCATACGCTCATGGTTCGGTTCGCGGCGACGAGGAATCTGATGCGACGTTCCCATGTAACGATGCTGGTGCTGGCGGTCCTTCTGGCTGCAACCGGCGCGCATGCCGCCGAGATCGAGATCCCGCCGCCCGGCAAACCGAAAGAGTTGTCGGTCTACGTCAACCAGCCGAACTGCGCGCGCTGGACCGATGACTGTGTCAACTGCGCGCGCGGGGCGAATGGCGAAGCGCCGACCTGCTCGAACATCGGTTTTGCCTGTCAGCCCAAGGCCATCCGCTGCGTCGGCGCGGATATTCCGCAGGGCGAACCGCAGAAGAAGTAGCGGTTTCCCCCCGGAAACCAGGGCACTGCCACCTTCGACAAATTCCGGATTGTCCCACGAAATCGTCATTGAGTCGGACTGCTGCAATCTTTCGCTTCGGCCGGCGGCGCGATAACAAAGTGTGTGGAATCACACAGGGGGGATTTTCCATGGACTTCAAGTTTCTCGAACCGTACCGGCCGCAGCTTCTGAGCGTGCTACGCATCATGACGGGCCTGCTGCTGTTTCAATTTGGCGTCGCAAAACTTTTGAAATTTCCGAGCGGCACAATGTTCGAAAAGGTCGAGTTGATGTCGCTCTCTGGAGCGGCAGGGACACTGGAGTTGATTTTCGGTGCCCTTCTAATAGTGGGTCTGTTCAGTCGGTTTGCGGCATTCATACTGTCGGGCGAAATGGCCTTTGCATATTTTATCGGCCACATGTTCAAGACAGGAACCCCGATCTGGCATCCACTCTTTAACGGCGGCACCGCGGCTGCAGTGTTCTGCTTCGTGTGTTTGTATCTGGCGAGCGCGGGCCCCGGCCCATGGAGCGTCGACGCCTCGCGCGACAAGACCTGATCTCTCAAGCCGTCAGGACATGATTTCGATCATGTCCTGACAAAGAACACGACAGTCAAAACCGCGCCGATGGCCACCACCACGGCGCGGATTATTTTTTCCGGCACCCGGCGCGCGAGCGTGACGCCGTAATATCCGCCGACGGCTGAAGCTGCGATCGTCACCAGCGCCTGCGGCCAGTGAACGAGGCCACCAGCGATCAGCAGCGCTGCCGACATGATCTGGATCAGGAACGCGACAAGAATCTTGGTGGCGTTGGCCTTGTGAAAATTGCCGCTTTCGAGGATCGCCAATGCCGCGAGCATCATGATGCCGGTGCCAGCTCCGAAGAATCCGCCATAGATCGCCACCACCATCATCAGCGCGTAGGCCGCAATCCGCGCGCCCGCATGCTGCCCGCGCGACCAGGGTTCAACGAAGGCGCGGATCTGGTTGCTGAACGCAAACAGCAACGTGGCCACCAGCAGCAGCCACGGCACCAGCGGGCGGAAACCGCTGTCGCCCAGCCCGATCAGCAACAGGGCGCCGGCTGCTCCGCCGATCAGCCCGATGATCGCGAACGGAATCATCTCGCGATAGTAGGTGCGGACCTCGGAGCGATACGCCGCGACACTTGCGAGATTGGCCGGCGTCAGCGCCACCGCGCTGGTGGCGTTGGCATCCAGCGTCGGCAGCCCGCTGACGACCAGCGCCGCGAACGTAATGAACGTGCCGCCACCGGCGACAGCATTGACGGTGCCGGCGGCAAAACCCGCCAGCGCCAGCACAACGATCTGGAATAAAGTCACGTCAGCCCCATCACGCAATTGGGCGAGGGAAGCGCCCGGCAAAGGGCTTTTAGAGCATGCATCTGCCGGGGAGAACGCTGGGTCTCGTATGGCCTCCATGCCGTCCCCGCGAAAGCGGGGACCCAGAAGCACAGAAGATCAATGAGGTGCTCGTGAACTCTCCAAGGATGGGTCCCCGCTTTCGTGGGGACGACCCAACTATGGCGAGCAGCGCGCGCTTCAGCCGTGCGGGACTTTCAGTTCGAGCGGGACGTCCGGCGCGTTCTTGGAGTTGTGCAGCACCAGCGAGGTTCGCACATTGCGCACGTGGGGGGCGGCGGTGAGGTGCGAGACGAAGTTCTGGAAGGTCGCCATGTCCGGCGCGACGCATTTGAGAATGAAATCGATCTCGCCCGACAGCATCCAGCATTCGCGCACCAGCGGCTCGTGGCGAACGAATTCCTCGAACGCGCGGAGATCAGCATCGGCCTGGCTCGACAGGTGCACCGAGGCAAACACCGTGACGTCAAAGCCGAGGGACGGCGGATCCAGCAGCCCGCGGTAGCCGCGAATATAGCCCTCCTCCTCCAGGGTGCGGACCCGGCGCAGGCACGGGGGCGGCGAGATGCCGACCCGCTTGGCCAGTTCGACATTGGTGATTCGGCCATCAGCCTGAATCTCATTGAGTATTTTCAGGTCGATTTCGTCGAGGCTTTTTGACACGGATACCTAATCCCCTGGATCCCCTGGCGGCCGGATACTTGCGGCCTTTTTCCAAAACTGTTCTAGCCAGCGGCACGGCTTCGCGCAATTTTATTTCGCCAGCATGCTTCTCATGGCTAGCTGGGGAAAATTTCATGATAGGGGTTGCATATCTTGCATAGCTCGCAGGATGGCCTACATTCGGAACATGCACTTTTAACAGCGCAGCGATGCCTTTGCGGGCATTTCCCGCCTCTTCGCTGGTCAATCCATGCAACAAACTCCTAAGGGTCGGATTATGGCCGCTCCCATTCATGCCAAGGTTGTCATCATCGGTTCGGGACCGGCGGGTTACACAGCCGCGATTTACGCCGCACGCGCTATGCTCGAGCCCGTGCTGATCCAGGGCATTCAGCCCGGCGGCCAGCTCACCATCACCACCGACGACGAAAACTATCCGGGATTTGCCGACGTCATCCAGGGCCCCTGGCTGATGGAGCAGATGGAAAAGCAGGCGGCGCATGTCGGCACCAAGATCGTCACCGATCACGTCAACAAGCTCGAGTTGAGCCGGCGCCCGTTCCGCATCACCACCGACAGCGGCGACGTTTATCTCGCTGACGCCGTGATCCTCTCCACCGGCGCGCAGGCGCGCTGGCTCGGCATTCCGTCGGAAGAGAAGTTCAAGGGCTTCGGCGTCTCGGCCTGCGCGACCTGCGACGGCTTCTTCTACCGCAACAAGGAGGTGTTCGTGGTTGGCGGCGGCAACACCGCCGTCGAGGAAGCACTGTTCCTCACCAACTTCGCCTCGCATGTCACGCTGGTTCATCGCCGCGACAGCCTGCGCGCCGAGCGTATCTTGCAGGACCGCATGTTCAAGCATCCCAAGATCAGTGTGATCTGGGACAGCGAGGTCGACGAAATCCGCGGCCAGGACAATCCGTCCAAGGTGACCCACGTCCGCCTCAGGAATCTCAAAAGCGGTACCGTGACCGAACACGCCGCCGACGGCGTGTTTATCGCGATCGGCCACGCGCCGGCGACGGAACTCGTCACCGGCCAGTTGAAACTGAAATCGTCCGGCTACGTCGAGATCGCACCACATTCCACCGCGACCTCGGTGCCCGGCGTCTTCGCCGCGGGCGATGTCGCGGATGAAACCTATCGCCAGGCCGTGACGGCTGCGGGCCTCGGCTGTATGGCGGCGCTGGAAGCGGAACGCTTCCTGGCGCACAGCGCAACCGAACGCGCAGCGGCGGAGTGACCATGGCTCGAACACGCGACGGATTAAGCGATATGGATTGGGACAAGCTGAAGGTCTTCCACGCGGCTGCGGAAGCGGGAAGCTTCACGCACGCGGGCGAACAACTCGGGCTGTCGCAGTCGGCCGTCTCGCGCCAGGTCAGCGCGCTGGAGCAGGAACTGGCGGTCTCGCTGTTTCACCGCCACGCCCGCGGACTGATCCTCACCGAACAGGGCGACCTTCTGTTCCGCACCGCGCATGACGTGTTCATGCAGTTGCAGGCGGCCCGCGCCAAGCTCACCGACAGCCGGGAGCGGCCGAGCGGCGACCTCAAGGTCACCACCACACCGGGCGTCGGCATCAACTGGCTGATCCCGCGGCTTGGCGAGTTCACCGCGCTGTATCCGGACATCCGTATTTCACTGATCGTGACCGATGAGGAACTCGATCTGTCGATGCGCGAAGCCGACGTTGCGATCCGCACCCGCAAGCCGACCCAGCCGGATCTCATTCAGCGCAAGCTGTTCTCGATGGGCTTCCATGCCTATTGCTCGCCGGAATACGTCAAGCGCCACGGCACGCCGCGCACGCTGGATGAGCTGGACGCGCACCGGATCATCGTCCTCAGTGACCAGAACGTGCCGCAGCACCTGCAAAACCGGAACTGGCTGATCGAGGCCAATACCAACGGCTCCGGCCCGCGCGAGCCCGTCTTCAAGGTCAACAACATCCTGGGCCTGGTGCGTGCCTGCCAGCAGGGCCTCGGAATTGCGGCGCTGCCGGACTATCTGGTCGAGGACAATAACCGGCTGGTGCAGCTGTTCAGCGAGGCGGACTCGATTCAATTGGATACGTATTTTGTTTATCCCGAAGAATTGAAGTCGGTGGCGCGCGTGCAGGTTTTCCGTGATTTTATCGTGAGTAAGGCGCAACGCTGGCCGTCCTAGTGTCCCGTATCCGACGTTTGCTTCATGTTGCAGCGCCGTCCGAGCAAACGTCGGATACGAAGGACACTAGTAAATAATGATTCTAGTGATCCTTTGGTTCTGACATTCGTAAAAATGCCCGCGAAAGATACGTACGAATGTCAGAACCGGATCACGAGCCGGGTTAAAACGGACGTTTGAGCCCGCATCCTGAGCATGACTGACATACCGGGATCGGAGTTGTCCGCATGGGAAGTCGGGGCATACTCCCCCCACACTGAATGAGCGTTCTGCGCACTGTCCCCCTCCTCCAGCGGAGCGCGCGTTCAGTTATCCCTCTTGGAAGGTGATTGTGTCGGCCTCACGTGGCCAAAACTAAACAAGCCGGGCTCTTTAGCCCGGCTTTTTTTCTGCGCATCTACCTTTGCGATCGCGCATGCCCCGATAACAATTCCGAATGAAGTCCTCTTATAATTGAAGCTTCATGCGCGCCAGCCGTAGCGCATTGCCGATCACGCTGAGCGACGACAGCGCCATCGCCGCGGCGGCAATCATCGGCGACAGCAGAATCCCGAACACCGGATAGAGCACGCCTGCCGCGACCGGAATGCCGGCTGCGTTGTACAGGAAGGCGAACGCCAGGTTCTGGCGGATATTGCGCATCGTCGCCCGCGACAATTGCCGGGCTTCCACCAGCCCCATGAGATCGCCGCGCAGCAATGTGATGCCTGCGCTTTCGATCGCCACATCGGTACCGCTGCCCATGGCGATGCCGACATCGGCCGCAGCAAGCGCCGGGGCGTCATTGATGCCGTCACCGGCCATCGCCACCACCCGTCCTTCGCCGCGCAGCCGCGTCACCACATCGCCCTTGCGCTCGGGCAGAACGTCGGCCTCGACCTCGGTGATGCCAAGCGTCTTCGCCACCGCCTGTGCCGTCGTCACATTGTCACCAGTTAGCATGACAATACGCAGCCCGTTGCCGCGCAGTTGCCTGAGCGCCTCAGGCGCGCTCGGCTTGACCGGATCGGCAATCGCAATGACGCCGGCAGCGCGGCCGTCGACCGCCACATAGATCGCGGTCGCGCCACGCTCGCGCTGGGTACGCGCATCCTTCTCCAGTGCCTGAGTATCGACGCCGGACAACTGCATGATCGCAGCATTGCCGAGCACGACCTTGCGGCCATCGACGGTGCCGCTGGCGCCCTTGCCTGCGGGAGAATCGAAGTCGCGCACCTCGCGCAGTTCAAGGCCTTCGTCCTTCGCCGCATTGAGTATCGCGAAGGCCAGCGGATGCTCGCTGGCGCGCTCGACGCTGGCGGCGAGCCGCAGCAACTCGTTCCGATCAAAGCCCTCGGCAGCAACCACAGCCACAACCTTCGGCTTGCCTTCGGTCAGCGTGCCGGTCTTGTCGATCACCAATGTGTCGACCTTCTCCATCCGCTCCAGCGCTTCGGCGTCACGGATGAGAATGCCGGAACGCGCACCGCGGCCGACGCCGACCATGATCGACATCGGGGTCGCAAGGCCGAGTGCGCAGGGGCACGCAATGATGAGTACGGTGACGGCGGCGACCAGCGCATAGGTGAATCGCGGCTCGGGACCGAACACCGCCCACGCCGCAAACGCCGCAAGCGCCACAACAATCACCACGGGCACGAACCAGCCTGCGACCTGATCCGCCAGACGCTGCACCGGCGCGCGCGAACGCTGCGCCCGCGCCACCAGATCGACAATGCGTGCCAGCATGGTGTCGCGGCCGATCCTGTCGGCGCGGACCACAAGGCCGCCGCTCTGGTTGACGGTGCCGCCGATCACCTGCGCGCCTTCGGCCTTCTTCACCGGCATCGACTCGCCGGTGACAAGGGATTCATCGACCAGCGACACTCCCTCGGTGACGGTGCCGTCGACCGGAACTTTCTCGCCGGGCCGCACCCGCAACAGATCGCCCACGGCGATGGCGTCGATATCAATATCCTCATCGCCGGCCTCCGAGATTCGCCGCGCGGTCTTCGGTGCCAGACCGAGCAGTGCGCGGATCGCGCCTGACGTGCGCGCACGGGCGCGCAATTCGAGCACCTGACCCAGCAGAACGAGAACGGTAATCACGGCGGCCGCCTCGAAATACACCGCGACCGCGCCGTGGTGATCGCGGAACGTCTGCGGAAACACCTGCGGCGCCAGTGTCGCAACCACGCTGTAGACATAGGCGACACCGGTGCCCATCGCGATCAGCGTGAACATGTTGAGATTGCGCGTTTTGACCGACTGCCAGCCACGCTCGAAGAACGGCCAGCCTGCCCACAGCACCACCGGCGTCGCCAGTGCGAACGAGAGCCAGTTCGATGTTTGCAGCGGCAACAGATGCACGCCGCCGAGATGCGCCGCCATGTCGATGACGAACACCGGCAGGGTCAGCGCCAGGCCGATCCAGAATCGGCGCGTCATGTCGATCAATTCGGGATCGGGCGCATCATCCAGCGAAACGGTTTCGGGCTCGAGCGCCATGCCGCAGATTGGACAGCTTCCCGGCCCTACCTGACGGACCTCGGGATGCATCGGACAGGTGTAAATGGTGCCTTCAGGCAGTTTTTCTTCAGGCGCGGATGATTTTGGCGCGAGGAATTTCTCCGGGTTTGCCTCGAACTTTGTGCGGCAGCCCGCGGAGCAGAAGAAATAGTCCTGACCTTTGTATGCGAACCGGTGCTTCGCCGTCGCCGGATCAACCGTCATCCCGCAGACCGGATCGATCACGCGCGCCGCGGCGTGATCCGCTGCGTGCGAATGGCCGTGCGCAGGCTTGTCGTGGCTGTGATCGCCAGAACCTTGATTGTTGTGGCCGCCGCAGCAACCGCCCTTGTCGTTGTTTTGATGATCCGCTGACGCCACGATTTCAATTCCCTGCTTGCAATAGATACCCTATGGGGGTATATAAGTCGTCATGCGCAAGGAAATCAAGTCATCGTGCCTGAAAAGGCTGAAACGGATCGAAGGCCAGGTTCGCGGTCTCGCGGGCATGGTCGAGGACGATCGCTATTGCATCGACATCGTCACGCAGATTTCCGCCGCCCGCACAGCGCTGCGGCGGGTCGAAGAAGAGATTCTGCGCGACCATGTCGCGCATTGCGTGGAGCATGCGATCACGTCGGGCGACAAGGCCGACCAGCGGCGCAAGATCGCCGAACTGATGGATGTGGTCAGCCGCGCGGATCGCTGATCGGCGAGAGAAGGATCATCTCATCGTCACATGGTTTATTGCGCGTTAGTCCCCGGTTTCCTGCGGGATACTTCGTTCGCATGCGAAAAGTGACTGCGGCACAGGGCTTATCGCGATTGTTCGCTGTGCGTACAAGTCAGGACGATGGCCGGGAGCGCCCCGTGCAAACGCATCGGTCAAACATGCGCCGGTGAGTTTACCTCTTCTTACGCAATTCCCCGTACCTGCCGACGCTTGCGTGTTCTCGCGTTCCAGGTTGACCCATGTTGAAAGTCTACAACTGTATCGCCACCGCCCATGATCTGCGGCTTGTGGGACTCGCGGCCGTCATTTGCGCCATCGCTTCGCTTGCGGCGATCAACCTGCTCCGACATGCCCGCCTGTCGACCGGCCACATGCGTGTGGTCTGGCTCGCGGTATCCGCCATTTCGACCGGCTTCGGCATCTGGTCCACGCATTTCATCGCGATGCTTGCGTTCTCGCCCGGGATTCCGAACGGCTACAATATCTCCCTGACCGCGCTGTCGCTGATCGCTGCGATCGTGTTGACCGGCGCCGGCCTTGCAATGTCGATGCAGCCAAAGTGGCGGCTTGGGCCATGGCTCGGCGGCGCCGTCGTCGGCGGCGGCATTGCCACGATGCATTATCTCGGCATGGCGGCCTTCGAGATCGAAGGGACAATTCTCTGGGATCCGACGCTGGTCGCGGCATCCATTCTTCTGGGGACCGTGATCGGCGCGGCAGCGCTGCCGGCGGGTCTCCATGGTCAATCGGAGCGCTGGAAGGCCACCGGCGCACTGCTCCTGACCCTTGCGATCTGCAGCCATCATTTCACCGCCATGGGTGCGGCGTCGATCGTGCCGGACCCGGCCATCAAGGTCTCGCAGCAGGCCCTGCCCGCTGCCTGGCTCGCATTCAGCGTCGCGGTCGCAAGTTTCACGATCATCATCCTCGCGCTGGCCGGCCTCGCGCTGGACATCCGCGACCAGCGCCGGTCGGTGCTTGAAGCCGAGCGGATGCTCGGTCTCGCCAATGCCGCGGTCGAAGGCCTCTTGGTCTGCGACGGCGACGTCGCAGTGACCGTCAACACCAGTTTCGCGCAGCTTGTCGGGTCAACGTCGGACAAGCTCATCGGTACAAGCCTGCAATCGTACATTCCGGATGCCGGCGCGCGCGCGAAACTGTTCGCCACGCCGAACCAGCCGGTCGAAGCCGATCTTCGTCACGCCGACGGGTCGATGATTCCGGTCGAACTGATCCTGCGGCCGATCGATTTCGCCGGGCATGCGCATCATGTCATCGCCGTCCGCAACCTGCAGGCGCGCAAGAGGGCCGAGCAGCACATCCGCTATCTCGCGCATCACGATGCGCTGACCTCGCTGCCGAACCGCAACACGTTCCATGCGCGGCTCGATCACGAGATCGCGGCAGCCATGGCAGGCGGCCAGAAGTGCGCCGTGCTCTGCTTCGACCTCGACAGGTTCAAGGAGGTCAACGATCTGTTCGGACACGCGGCCGGCGACAAGGTTCTTCAGACCGTGGCCTCACGCGTCACCGCGATCCTCGACAAGACATGCATGGTCGCGCGCCTCGGCGGCGACGAATTCGCGATCCTTGTCCCCGGACTGTCCAGCCCTGCCATGGCGGGACGGCTGGCCGACCGCATCCTCGAGGCGCTGCGAACCGGCGGTGACAATTCCGACAGCGACAACATGACCTCGTGCAGCATCGGCATCGCGATCTGCCCGGACGATGCGGACAATCGCGAGGCGCTGCTCATGCACGCCGATACCGCGCTCTACCGCGCCAAGATGGAAGGCCGCGCCACCTACCGTTTCTTCGAAGCGAGAATGGGCGCGGAAGTCCATGACCGCCGCGTGCTGGAGCACGATCTGCGGCAGGCGGTGTCCCGCGGCGAGTTCAATCTGGTCTATCAGCCACAGGAAGACATTCAGAGAAGGACCGTGGTCGGCTTCGAAGCCCTGCTGCGCTGGAATCACAAGACCCGCGGTTCGATTTCGCCGGCCGTGTTCATTCCGATCGCGGAGGAAACCGGCGCCATTCTCGGCATCGGCGAGTGGGTTCTGCGCGAGGCCTGCAAGCAGGCCGCGACCTGGCCGCAGCCGCTGACCATCGCCGTCAACGTTTCGGCGGTGCAGATCTACAACGAGAATTTCGTGCAGCTCGTGCATGAAGTGCTGCTGGAAACCGGCCTCGCACCCAGCCGGCTCGAACTCGAGATCACCGAGACCGCGCTGGTGCGCGATCTCAACCGCGCGCTCACGACACTGCGGCGTATCAAGGCGCTCGGCGTGCATATCGCGATGGACGATTTCGGCACCGGCTATTCGTCGCTCTCCAACCTGCGCGCATTCCCGTTCGACAAGATCAAGATCGACGGCTCGTTCATCAAATCGGTCAACACCAACGAGCAGGCCGCGACCATCGTGCGCGCCGTGCTGGGCCTCGGCCGCGGTCTCGGTCTGCCGGTGCTTGCGGAAGGCGTCGAGACGCCGGCGGAGCTGGCGTTCCTGCAATCGGAACTGTGCAACGAGGTTCAGGGCTATCTGGTCGGACGCCCCGCGGCGATCGGAACCTTCGCGACGCTCACCCACCCCGGAAGCGAGCCTGCAACAGGCGACGAAATCCGCGTCCTGCTGGCGCAGTCGGCCTGAGCTTCGGATTTGCGGTGCTTTGGAAGTGGTACAGTTGGGTGGGATCGAACCACCGACCTCCGGATCCACAATCCGGCGCTCTAACCAGCTGAGCTACAACTGCATTTTTCAATCGACGGCAGCCGGTCGGCTGCCCCGCCGAGGGCGGCGATTTTGCGGGAAACTAGGTGCAACGCCGCGCTTTGGCAAGACGCTTTGACCCGCCGAAATCACGTCGCCAACAGCCCGTTATGGGTGGCGGCGGCGACGGAAACGGTTCATTCGCGTGGCCCCTGCCCGAGAGCAGACGCCGAGAGCAGACGCCCCAATCAGACGCCCGGCTTGAAAGCCTTTGCCGCGCCGGCGGCGATCGGCTCGACGGCCGCAGCCGCCGCCTTCTGGGTCATGGCCGCGAGGTCCTGGGACTGCGCGGTGAGAACCTCGAACTGCTTGCGGGCGTGAGCGTTCATCAGCTCGAAGGCCTCCGGCAGCGATTTCACACCCATCAGGCTCTGGGTGAAGGCGAACGCGGCTTCAGTGTTGGTCTGGGCCATTCCGATCACCTTCGAGGTGAAATCGCCGGCGCCCTTGGTGGCCTGCTCAACCAGTGCCTCAAGAGCCCCGTTGTTGGAAACAGCCGCGTCCTTGAACTTCTGATAGCCGTCACGGGCCTGGAAAATGCCCATCTCGGTGAATGCGCGAAACTGCTCAGGAACCTTGAAGGGGACGACAGCAAATGGATCGTTCGCGCTCATAGGGGCAGTCCTTGTGTCTGGAAATGAAGTCGCCGGAACGGCGCGAGCGGCAGCGCGAGGCCCACAGGCCGGGCGCTGGTCCGTATCTATTTGGCACTATATGGGGGATTTTGTGCAATGCAACAAAATAGCGCGAGGCCGTGCGCATGCCTGATCCGGCGCAAGCGCCGGACCAACCCTCCAAATGACCGCGCCAGAGGAAGGATTATTTGGGCTTGGCGGCATCCATGGCCGCGCGGGTCACGGTCTGACCCATTTCGCTGGCCTGCTCGGCCAGCGCCCGCATCTGGCCCTGCACGTACTCGGTATGGAGACGCATCACCTCGGTGAGGTCCTTGGCTTGAATCAGCTGCTGCGCATAGGCCAGCGAGGCCTGCACGTTCTTTTCAGCGAACGCGATGGCCTTGGCGCTGATCTCCTTGGCCGCACCACCGGGACCGCCGAGCGACGAGCCGCCGAACGCCGCCGCCGTCTGCTGCGCGCTGCTGATGAAGGTCTCGAATGCCTTGCGTGCCTGATCGAGACTGGCTTCCGCCATCGATCGCATTTCCTTCGGGATCTCGAACTGATTGCCTGACATGTCGCACCTCCTGTTGGGTCTCTGAGCGGACCCCGTTGCTCCGCAATTTACCGCCGGGCGACATCTCGCGTATGACGCAGCGCAACGACAGCTCCTGCCCGTCCATCGTGAACGTTTGAATATCTTTTGCAACACCCAACGCCCGGACCGCGCCGGGGGTTCAGTGCGCCGGGGAATTAACGTTATCGCTGGTTTGGATGGGTAGTCTCGGGCCGCACTGGTGGACCTTGAGGCAGCAGCGCCATACTAATCATTTGTTAAGGCTGTTCGACCCCATCTCCCGCGCCAGAATCCGGCGCCACGAAAGCGAGACGCAGGCCCGTTGTCCAACATGAGTGAAGCCGACTTCCAGCTCCATGGCATCCGCGATCCGCGCCTTGCGGTTCACGCGACAAGCAGCCTGCCTGCGTGGATCTGGTCGCTCGACGGCGCACACATTCTCTGGGCCAACACCGTCGGAGCGCGGCTGTTCGGCGAACGCAACGCCGCCGCCCTCGCCGAAAAAACCATCGGCCCTGCCGACCCGCGCCGCCGCCAGGCCGCACAGCTTGCAGCACGGCTGTCACCATCGGGCGCAACGCGGCTCGAACGGCTGCGCGGTTTCGGCGCGCCGCTCGGCCGCCTGCTGACATGCTCATGCGCACGGCTCACCTTCGCCGACGCAAGCGCGGGGATTCTCATCGCCGCCGCCGATCCTGTCGGACGTCCGATGCCGCTCACCGAGCGGCTCGCGCATCTGGTCGACAGCATCACGATGCCTGCGATGACCTTCACGCCGAACGGCGCGCTCGCCGGCGCCAATGATCGTGCGAAAAATTTCCCCGGATTGTTCAACGATCTGACCGGGCCCGGTTTCGACGACGCGCGCACCGGCGCGCTGCGTAACGGACAATCGATCCTGCAAATGGAGTCCAGCCGAGTCACGGTTCATCGCGTCGGCAGCGGAGCGGAGACCGCGCTGGTCGCATTGATCGACACCGTGATCGTGCCCAAGCCGATGCCGAAGCCGATCCCTGTGGTGCTCGCGCCCGAGGAGCCGGAGCCGGTGCGCGATAGCCTTATCGAACACCCTGCGAAAGCTGTAACGCCTGAACCTGCTTTGGCTGAAGCGGCCGCGCAAACACCCGCAGAGGTCTCCGATCAAACCACCGCGCCGGCCGAAGTGACACCGGTCGATCTTTTCGAATCCGTGTTCGATGAATCGTCCGAACAGCAGGCACCGCTTCAGACCGTCGCGAAAATCGAAGCGGCGCCTCAAAACACCGCGAGCGACGAACCCGAGCCGGCCGCGCACGACGACGCGCCGCGCGATGAACCCGCACAGCACGACGCGTCCGCAGAAAACGTCACCCGGATCTATATCGACGACGGGCGCCGTGACGACGTGCTGTATTCGTCCAGGCCGCCCGCAGCGGCGCCGTCCAGCGAACCGCCATCAGGCGTGCTTCCGTCAGGGACGGGCAGCGTGCAAGATAACTTCCCAAGGGACACTGTCCCGAGAACCGAGCAGAATGTCGTGGACACTCCGCAAAACGTCGTGCCGTTTCCAGTCGCCGAACCGAAATCGCCGGCGCTGACGGCGGTCGAGAGCAACGCGTTCGACGAACTGGCGCGGCGGCTAGCGGCGCGTCTCGATAATGGCACTGAGGGCGAAACGCTGACCGACGCCTCGGTGGCCGAACTGTTCACCGTGGACGACGCTGGGCAATCGCGCGAACCTGTGTCTGAACAGCCTGCGCTTGAAAATCCCCCCGCGTTCCTCCAGCCGGAGCCGGTTCTGCCGCGCGCCAATGCCGCGCAGGATTCGCAGTTGCTCGATCGCCTCCCGGTCGGCGTGCTGGTGTATCGGCTCGACCGGCTGATCTACGCCAACAAGGCGTTTCTTGCGTCCACCGGATACGACAACCTTCATGCGCTGACCGAGGCCGGCGGCCTCGATGCGCTGATCGTCGAAGCCGGTGCGGGATCTGCCAGCAGCACCTCCGAGACCGGCACGCCTGTCGTGATCGCGGCCACCAGCAAGAGCGGCCCCGACAAGGGCGAGCCCGCCGATGCCCGGCTGTTCGCCATCACGTGGGACAACGAGCCGGCACATGCGCTGGTGTTCTCCGGCCCGCGCACTGAACTCCGGATCGAACCCGCACCCGTTTTGGCGATCGCGCCGGTCGCAGTGGCCAGCGATGACACCACGCAGGCCGAAGAACTCGGCACCATTCTCGACAACACCGCCGAGGGCGTCCTTGTTTTCGACGGCCAGGGCCGCGTCCTTTCCTGCAATCGCAGCGCCGAGGTGCTGTTCGGCCGCGACGACAACGAGATGGCCACGCTCAACCTGACCGATCTGTTCGCATCCGACAGCCAGCGCGCCGTGCAGGACTATATGAGCGAGGTCAGGACCGCTGCGGTGACGAGCCTGCTCAGCCACGACCGCGCCATGCTGGGCCGCGCGCGCGACGGCAGCGCCATTCCGCTGTCGATGACATTGGGCCGGACCCGGCCTGACGGCACGCGCTTCTTCGCGATTTTCCGCGACCAGTCGAAGACGAAGAAAAGCGAAGGCGAGCTCACTCAGGCAAAGCGGCAGGTCGAGCGCGCGGTGAACGCGCGTGCGGACATCCTCGGGCGGATCAGCCACGAGGTCCGTATGCCGCTGAGCGCCATCATCGGCTTTGCCGACGTGATGATCGACGAGCGCTTCGGCGCGCTCGGCAACGACCGCTATGTCGAATACATGAAGGACATCCGCGCCTCCGGGCAGCGCGTGATGGCGATCATCGACGATCTGCTCGACCTGTCGCGCATCGAAACCGGCAAGATGGAACTGTCGTTCGCGAGCCAGGACCTCAACAGCATGGTCGAGCAATGCGTCGCGGTGATGCAGCCGCAGGCCAACCGCGAACGCATCATCATCCGCACCTCTCTGGCTCACGCGCTGCCGACGGTGAAGGCCGATGCGCGCGCGCTGCGCCAGATCGCGCTGAACCTGATCGGCAACTCGATCCATCTGGCCAATGCCGGCGGGCAGGTCATCGTCTCGACCGCCACCACTGACTTCGGCGACATCGTGCTGCGTGTCCGCGACACCGGCCCCGGCCTCAACGACAACGAGATTGCTGCCGCCATGGCGCCGTTCCGCACGACGGGCGCATCTGACCAGACCGCCGATGGCTCGGTTGTGAACCTGTCGCTGACCAAGGCGCTGGTGGAAGCCAACCGCGCGCAATTCCACATCAAGACGGCGCCGCATTCGGGCACGCTGATCGAGGTCGTGTTCTCGCACGCCAGCGCGATCGCCTGACGCAATCTGGAATTGCTCTAAACTCCCGCACTCGCGACATAGCGTCGCGTGAATGTGCGCGCTCTGTAGGCTACAGAACCGGCACGATGCGCTGCGGTTCGTGCAGCGCACTTATCAAGCGCCGGAGCATTCTCATGTCACGAACTCGCATTCTCGCCGCAGCAACCGCCGTCGCATCCGCGATGACCCTGAATGCCGCCGCATTCGCCCAGTCCGGCGAGGTGAACGTCTACACCTATCGCGAGACCAAGCTGGTGCAGCCGCTGTTCGAGGCTTTCACCAAGGACACCGGCATCAAGGTCAATGTGGTCTCGGCCAGTTCCGGCCTTGAGCAGCGGATGAAGGCGGAAGGCGCCAACAGCCCTGCCGACGTGCTGCTGACGGTGGATGTCGGCCGCATCGCGGAAGCGGTGGACGCCGGTGTGACCCAGCCGATCAAATCCGAGGCGCTCGACAAGATCGTTCCTGCGCAATACCGCGATCCCGACGGCCACTGGGCCGGCATCTCGATGCGCGCGCGCGTGATCTACGCCTCGAAGGACCGCGTGAAGCAGGACGCTATCACCTATGAAGAACTTGCCGACCCGAAATGGAAGGGCAAGATCTGCATCCGCTCCGGCCAGCACATCTACAACAACGCGCTGTTCGCGGCCTATGTCGCCCATCACGGCGAGGCGAAAGCTGAAGAATGGCTGCGCGGCGTCAAGGCCAATCTCGCGCAGAAGCCGTCGGGCGGCGACCGCGAGACCGCGCGCGACGTCGCGGCGGGCAAGTGCGACATCGGCATCGGCAACACCTATTACTGGGCGCTGATGATGAACAACGATCCCGACAAGAAGCCGTGGGCGGAAGCCACCAAGGTGATCCTGCCGACCTTCGCCGGTGGCGGTACCCATGTGAATCTCTCGGGCGTGCTGCTGGCGAAGAACGCGCCGAACCGCGCCAACGCCATCAAGCTGATCGAATGGCTGGCCGGCGAGCACGCGCAGCACCTCTATGCCGACGCCAACTACGAGTATCCGGTCCGCGCCGGTGTCGCCGTCAATCCAACCATTGCAGGTTACGGCAAGCTGAACCCGGACGCGCTGCCGATCTCGAAGATTGCGGCCAGCCGCAAGGCGGCCTCGACGCTGGTCGACAAGGTTGGGTTTGACAATTGAGGCGCCTGTTCTGATCGACCGACACCAAAAGCCGCTCACCCCAACCCTCTCCCCGCAAGCGGGGAGAGGGAGTGCATCTCGTATGACCTGCGCTCATCGTTCCCTCCCCCCTTGCGGGGGAGGGTCAGGGTGGGGGGTAAGTCGCACACACCGAAACCTTATCTACCCCCCTCTCCAACTCTCCCCCGCAAGGGGGGAGAGAGCATATCGCGCCTGTTTCGCGCGGCGAGGTTTACCTCGCAAAGCCCAGTTTACATGACCACCACGCGCATCGCGGAGCCCGCCGTCTCGGCGCTGGCGGTCTTCACCGCGGCGCTTGTCGTGTTGCCTGTGCTCGCGATTGTCGTGATCGCGGCGCAGCCCGTGCCCGGTCTCTGGTCGCATCTCATCGGCTACGTGCTGCCGCTGGCGCTGCGCGACACCGCGGCGCTGCTGATCGGCGTTGGGTCGGTCGCGCTGCTCACAGGTGCCGGCACCGCGTGGCTGGTGTCGTCGCATGATTTTCCCGGACGCGGACTGCTGCTCTGGCTGCTGCCGCTGCCGCTGGCGATTCCGACCTACATCGCGGCTTACGTCTATGTCGATCTGTTCGAGCCACTCGGACTCGTCCATCGCACGCTGACGCTGTGGCTTCCCGCGCGCGACGCGCTGGCGCTGCTGCCGAACCTGCGTTCGCTGCCCGGCGCGATATTCATCATCGGCATTGTGCTCTATCCGTATGTCTATCTCTCCGCGCGCGCGACGTTCCAGTTGCAGAGTGCTGAATTTGCGGAAGCCGCGCGCACGCTCGGCGCCGGACGCTGGAATGTGTTTCGCCGCATCTCGCTGCCGATGGCACGCCCGGCGCTCGCCGTCGGCCTTGCCCTCGTCGCGCTGGAAACGCTGAACGACATCGGCGCCAGCGAATATCTCGGGGTGCGCACCCTCACCGTCTCGATCTTCACGACCTGGCTCAATCGCGGCAGCCTCGCGGGCGCTGCGCAACTGTCATGCCTTGTGCTGGTGATCGTCGGCGGACTGATCGCGCTGGAGCGCTACGGCCGCCGCAACGCCGTCACCGAATTCTCGTCCGAGAGTCCGCGGCTGACGCCGCGCACACCCTTCACCGGGATCAAGGGCTGGCTGGCCTTCGCCGCATGCGCGCTGCCGGCGCTGCTCGGCTTCGTCGTGCCGCTGCTGTTTTTGCTGCATCAGAGCATCCACCGATCATCGGTGACGATGGATACCGCGATCTGGCGCGATGCATTCAGTTCGGTCAGTTTCGCGGCGCTCGCCACACTCGTTGCATTGGGTCTGGGGCTGGCGACAATCCTCGCAACGCGCTGGCGTCCCGGCTCATGGCGCATGGTCTCGGCCAATATCGCGCAGACGGGTTACGCGCTGCCGGGACTGGTGCTGGCGCTCGGCCTGCTCTCCCCAGTGCTGACCATCGACAATGCACTGAACACAATCGCGGCGTGGCTCGGGCTCTCGCTGCCCGGCCTTGTGCTGATGGGCTCCGGCGCAGCGGTGGTCACCGCCTATGTGATCCGCTTTCTCGCGGTGCCGACCGGGTTCCTGCGCGCCGGTTTCGAGCGCATTCCGTTCGATTACGACGACAGCGCGCGCAGCGCAGGCGCCGGGCAGATCACCGCCATGCGGCGGATCCACCTGCCGCTGCTGCGCCCCGCATTGCTCGGCGCAGCCATCGTCGTATTCGTCGATTGCCTGAAGGAGTTGCCGGCGACACTGCTGCTGCGTCCGCTCAATGTCGAAACGCTGGCGACCTCGATCTATCAATATGCCAGCCGCGGCAGCTTCGAGGACGGCGCCCTCGCCGCACTTCTGATCGTGGCCGCAAGCATCGGCCCGGTGGCGTGGCTGACGCGGTTCTCGGATATTCCGCAGGGACCGGCCTAGGTGTTGGTCGAAACAGTCCCGGCCTGATCCTTCCGCGATATCGAAAAGATATCCCACACCGCGATGAACATGGCAGCGATGACCGGGCCGATGACAAAGCCGTTGAGCCCGAACGCTTCGATGCCGCCCAATGTCGAGATCAGCACCACATAGTCCGGCAGCTTGGTGTCCTTGCCCACCAGCATCGGGCGCAGCAGGTTGTCGACGAGGCCGATGACCAGAAAGCCGTAGGCGATCAGGATCACGCCCTGAAAAAACGATCCTGTGGCCAGGAGATAAAGCGCGACCGGCATCCAGACCAGCCCGGCGCCGACGGCCGGCAGCAGCGACAGGAACGCCATCAGCACCGCCCACAGCAGCGCCGCATTGATGCCGAGAATCCAGAAGATGACGCCGCCGAGCGCGCCCTGCGCCATGGCAACTAGAAGACTTCCCTTCACCGTGGCGCGGATCACGACAGTGAACTTTTCCAGCAGTGCATCGCGCAGTTCGGCGCGCAGTGGAATGGCATCCTTGATGCGCCATGACAGCGCATTGCCGTCGCGGAACAGAAAGAACAGCAGATAAAGCATGATGGCGACATTGACCATGAATTCGAGCGTGCTCTGGCCGATGTTCAATGCCTGGGAAGCGATCTGCTGGCTGCCCTTGATAAGTCCTGCGGAGATTTTCTCCTGCATCCCGCCCAAGCTGGCGACGCCGAAGCGGTCGAGCACGCTGGTCACCCATTGCGGCAGGGCATCGAGGATCTGCTGAAACAACTTGACGAAGTTGAGTTCGCCGGACTGCACCTTTGCGAACACGACCGCGGCCTGCTGGGTCAATGAGGCGGCAATCATGATCAGCGGCAGGATCACGATCATGACGACCAGCACGATCATCGCCACCGCCGCCAAAGTGGGCCGCTGCGGAATCTTCCGCAGCAGCCGCCGGTAGAGCGGCGCGAACATGATGGCGATCACGACGCCCCACAGGATCGCCCCGTAGAACGAGGTGAGAATCCAGCCGAAGGCCAGCGACACCACGACGATCAGGATCAGGAAAGCCTTGTCTTCAATACTGCCGCGCATGAGGGTGTCCTTGTTCGGGTCCGATACGGACCGCGTTCGGGACAAAATGCAAGAGCCTCAATGCGGGCAAAGGACGCAATGACTTGCGCAATAGCGAAAGGAAAGACCATGCACTCTGCGATCGATGTTCTCGGATATACCTTCAGGCCCAGCAAAATTTATGCTGAACCGGCTGTGCTTAGGTCCGCCACGATCGTATAGTGCGCGAGATGATGGAACTTCTGAAATGCCGAGTCGCAGTCCAACGCGGGCTTGCCTTCGCCGCTGTGCTGTATCTGGCGGCACCTGCCGCTCAGGCCCAGGTGGCGCCAATCCGGTACTGGATTCCGGGTGGACCTTTCGGACTCGGTGGCGAGACCACGACGCAATATTGGGGAAGTGCGCCGGACGAGGACGGCTTCCGCAAGGGCCTTTCGTTCAGCAGCTACAGCATGCCCGCAAATTCATTCGCCGTCCCATTTAGCGCCAGCGCATTTACCGCTGGGAGCGGATTGTCGTCGGAGGGTGCCCAATACGCCTACAGCTTCAAGAGCCTCGGCGACACGCCGGTCACATTCTTCGGAGGCGTCAGTTCGCTTCGAACGACGCCGGACGTATTTACTTCGCTCGTCACACCCGGCCTCGAGCGGAGCAGCACTCTTGCTACCAGCATTAACGCCGGGGTCGAATTCAAACCGACGTCGAACATCAGTCTGTCGCTTTCAGCCGGTTACGTCCAGCCGTCCGCGACCCTCGACACCGACATGCATTCGCAGTTGCCGTTCGCGCAAAATCCCGGAATTTTCGGCCGGCGATAGCGTCAGATCGCGCGGCCGATGCGGCCGCGCCGTACCGTCATGATGGTCGAGGCGTTCAGGCGTTCTTCAGCGCAACGCGGAAGCTGGCTTCGGTCTTGGCCTTCACTTCATCGAGCGTGACCCCGTCGGCGAGTTCGATCAGCGCCATGCCGTCGTTGCCGTGCTTGTCGATGGTGAACACCGCCAGATCGGTGACGACCATGTCCACCACGCGCTCGCCGGTGAGCGGCAGGTTGCAGCGGTGCAGCAGCTTCGCGCCGTCCTTGGCGGAGTGCTCCATCACGACGACGACGCGCTTGACGCCCGCGACAAGATCCATCGCGCCGCCCATGCCCTTCACCATCTTGCCGGGGATCATCCAGTTGGCGAGATCGCCGTTCTCGGCGACCTGCATCGCGCCGAGGATCGACAGATCGATATGACCGCCGCGCACCATCGCGAACGAATCCGCGCTGGAGAAATAGCTGGTCTCCGGCAGTTCGGTCACGGTCTGCTTGCCGGCGTTGATGAGGTCGGGATCTTCCTCGCCCTCATACGGAAACGGACCCATGCCGAGCATGCCGTTCTCGCTCTGCAGCGCGACGTCGACGCCGTCGGGAATGTAGTTGGAAACCAGCGTCGGAATTCCGATGCCGAGATTGACGTAATAGCCGTCACGCAGTTCCTTCGCGGCGCGCGCTGCCATCTGTTCACGGGTCCAGGCCATGGGGCTCTCCTCTGGAAATCAGTTACGCGCGCTTGCGCAGGGTGCGTTGCTCGATCCGCTTCAGTTTCGGATCGACCGCGATCATGCGCTGCACGAAAATGCCGGGGGTGTGGATGTGATCGGGATCGATCTCGCCCGCGGGCACCAGGTGCTCGACTTCCGCGATGGTAATCTTCGCAGCGGTCGCCATCATCGGGTTAAAGTTGCGCGCGGTCTTGCGGTACACGAGGTTGCCCGCGGTATCGCCCTTCCAGGCGTGCACGATGGCGAGATCGGCGACGAGGCCGGTCTCCATGATGTACTTCTCGCCGTTGAATTCCTTCACTTCCTTGCCTTCGGCGATCAGGGTGCCGACACCGGTCTTGGTGTAAAAGCCGGGAATGCCCGCGCCGCCGGCGCGAATGCGCTCAGCCAGCGTGCCCTGCGGATTGAACTCGAGCTCGAGCTCGCCCGCGAGGTACTGCTGCGCGAACAGCTTGTTCTCGCCGACATAGGACGAGATCATCTTCTTGATCTGGCGGGTTTCCAGCAGGCGGCTGAGGCCGATGCCGTCGACACCGGCATTGTTCGAGACGACCGTCAGGTTCTTGACGCCGGTTTCGCGCAACGCGTCGGACAGTGTCTCGGCGATACCGCAGAGGCCGAAACCGCCGGACATGATCATCATGCCGTCTTTGACAACGCCTTCGAGCGCGGACTTCGCGTCGGGGTAAACCTTGTTCATGGGGGTGCAACCTGATGGAGGAAAATAGGCGGGCCAGCCGCTTTGCCGGGCGATTATTAGGCGGAATTTTCAAGGCGCGTCAATCGCGGCGCGGCGCCCCGCTCCGCCAGCCTCTGCAACGATCCTGGTCGGAGCGCCGTATTGTCCGAACACCTTCGAATACCTTTGGTTTTCGGGCGCAATTGCAGGGGTTAGGCCCTTGGATGGCCTTGAAAGCGTCAAGAAAAACAATCAAGTTGCGGTTGCTCGGCGCAGGAAAGCCCGCCGATGCCGCACACAGCAACCTTACCGGATGAACTCATTGACGATGGCCCAAGGGATAAAGCGCCTCGGGATGCCGATTGCGGCGTTTCTCGCTGCCGCGCTGATCGGCCTGATCGCCATTTCCTGGATGATCGACCAGAACGCCGTGCGGCTTTCGGTCGAGAACCAGATTCGTGCGGCGACCGGTCTCGACCTCAAGGTCAACGGCGACGTCCGTGTCTCGGTTTTCCCCGGCAGTTCCATCACCCTGCGGCAGGTCGGACTGAAAGGCGCGAGTTCGCGCGGCAGCGGCATTGCCGATGAGCCGCTCGCCGTCGATGAACTGACCGCCAACCTGCGCCTGCTGCCGCTGCTGATGCGGCGCTACGAAATCGCCGACGTGACATTGCAGAATCCGCGGATCAACGTGGAGCGCAGCGCCGACGGCCGCAGCAACTGGGCGGCCATCGTCGAGACGCTGGCACGCACCGTGAAGCCCGGCGTCGACAGTCCGGTGTCATTTTCCGAAATCCGCATCAAGGACGGCGTCCTCACCTATCAGAACGACGCGCGTGACATCGCCGAGACCGTCAACGGCATCGACCTGTCGCTGGCGTGGCCGTCGATCTCGCGCTCCTTCGCCGCCACCGGTCAGTTCAACTGGCGCAATGAACTCGTCGACGGCAGCCTGAGCATCAACGACTTCATCGCCGCGCTGTCCGGCGACCGGTCCGGCATCAAGGTCCGGGTCGCCAGCGCGCCGCTCAAGTTCGCTTTCGACGGCGCAGTCGCCAACCGCACCAGCCTCTTGATGGAAGGCACGCTGAGCGCCGACAGTCCGTCGCTGCGCAATGCCATGCGCTGGGCTGGACAGGCTCCTCCCGGCACCGGCGGGCTTGGACGCCTCTCGCTCAAGGCTCGCACCAATGTGGTTGGTGAATCCATTGCGCTGACCAACGTCAATATCGAACTCGACGGCAACACCGCTGAGGGCGTCATCACCTACAGCAGCAATGATCGCCAGACCGTGCAGGCGACCCTCGCCGCCGAGGCGCTCGACTTTTCGCCTTACATCGAGACCATCCGTCTGCTCGCCAGCGGTGCCCGCGACTGGAATCGGCAGTTGTTCGACCTGCGCGGTCTCTCCGCCACCGATCTCGACATGCGCCTGTCGGCCGCGAAGGTCACCATCGGCACCTCCAGGCTCGGCCGCACCGCGCTCGGCGCCAATCTGCGCAGTGGCACGCTGGCGCTGAGCATCGGCGAAGCGCAGATCTATGGCGGCATCCTCAAGGGCTCGTTCGGCATTGCACGGACCAATGCCGATGCAGACGTCAAAGCCCAGTTCCAGTTCACCGATGTCGATCTGGCGAGCTGCGTTCAGGAGCTGTTCGGCGTCAACAAGCTGACCGGGCGCGGCAATCTCAACTTCGCGCTGGAAGCCAAGGGCGCCAGCCCGTTTGCGCTCGCGCAGTCGCTCGACGGCACTGCGACGCTGACGGGGCATGACGGCGCGATCAGCGGACTCAATGTCGAACAACTGCTGAAGCGTCTTGAGCGCCGCCCGTTGTCGGGCGCCGGCAATTTCCGCAGCGGCTCGACACCGTTCGAGACGCTGAATATCGCGATCCGGTTCAATGACGGTGTCGCCACCGCAGAGGATGCGCGGATCGAAGGGCCCACCACGCGCGTGCTGCTCACCGGCACGGCTTCAGTGCCGTCACGCGAATACGACCTGAAGGGTGTTGCCAGCCTTGTGGTCGCCAGCGATGTGCCGCCGGCGTTCCAACTGCCGTTCGTGGTGCAGGGCCCGTGGGACGATCCGCTGGTTTTCCCGGATTCGGATTCGCTGATCCGCCGCTCACCGGCCTCCGCGCCGCTGCTGGATTCCCTGAAGGACCGCAAGACGCGCGATGCGGTGAAATCGGTGATCGATCGCTTCACCGGCGGCAGGAAAGCTCCGGCTGAGCCGGCGGCGCAGCCCCAGGCCGCAGCTCCGCAGCCCAGCGCGCCTGCCGCCGTCGTCCTGCCGACGCCGGTCCTGCCCGCGCCCATTGCACCTGCTGCGGAAGCACCGTCCGCCGATGCGCCGTCAGCACCCGCCACACCGCCGGCGACAGAAACCCACACGGAAAAAGCGGACTAGAGCGGCGCGGCGCTTTTGCCCTGCTCGCTCGACAGTTTCGACGCCAGCGACGCGGCTACGATCACCACCGCTACCACCGCGATGAACAGCGTGCAGATCGCGTTGATCTGCGGCTTCACGCCGAGCCGGACTTCGGAGTAAACCCGGACCGGCAGCGTCGCAGAGCCCGGCCCGGTGGTGAAGCTCGCGATCACCAGATCATCCAGTGACAGCGTGAACGCCAGCATCCAGCCCGCCGCGATCGACGGCAGCATCAGCGGCAGCGTCACCGCAATGAACGCCTGCACCGGCGAGCAGCCGAGATCCATCGCGGCTTCTTCGAGACTGCGATCGAGCGCGCTCAGCCGCGACTGCACCACCACCGCGACGAAGCACATGGTCAGCGTGGTGTGCGCGATGGTGACGGTCCAGAACCCGCGCCCTGCATCGATCGCCACGAACAGCAGCAACAGCGACAGCCCGGTGATGACTTCGGGCATCACCAGCGGCGCGTAGAGCATGCCTGAGAACAGCGTGCGTCCCTTGAAGCGCTCGCCGCGCGCCAGCCCCAGTGCCGCCAGCGTGCCGAGCAGCGTCGCAGCCGTCGCCGAGCAGAACGCCACGCGCAGGCTCATCCACGCCGCCGACAGCATGGCCTCGTCGTTGAAGAATTCGATGTACCAGCGCAGCGACCAGCCGCCCCACACCGTCACGAGCCGCGAGGCGTTGAACGAATAGATCACAAGGATCGCAATCGGCAGATACAGGAACGCCAGCCCGAGCGCGACCGAAGCGAGATTGAAGCCGGAGAAACGGGTTTGCCGCGCAGCCATCAGTGCTGCTCCAGATGGCGGCGTTGCAGTTTCTCGTAGATCAGCAGCGGCACCAGCAGCACGACCAGCAGCACGACCGCGATCGCCGATGCGACCGGCCAGTCCTTGTTGGTGAAAAACTCCAGCCACAACGTCTGTCCGATCATCATGCGATCTGAGCCAGCCAGCAGATCGGGAATCACGAACTCGCCGACAATGGGAATGAAGCACAGCAGCACGCCCGCACTGACGCCCGACAAGGACAGCGGAACTGTCACCAGCCAGAAGGCCTTCAGCTTTGAGGCGCCGAGATCAGCGGCAGCTTCCAGTAACGCGTCGTCCATCTTCGACAGCGTCGCGTAAAGCGGCAGGATCATGAACGGAAAGTATGAGTAGACGATGCCGAGATACATCGCCGCATCGGTCGAGAGCCAGACCAGCGGCTTGTCGATGATGCCGAGCGCAAGCAGCGCCTTGTTGAGCAGACCGTCATGCTGGAGCACGTTGATCCAGGCATAAATGCGGATCAGAAACGAGGTCCAGAACGGCACGATCACCAGCATCATCGCGATGGGCTGCCAGCGTTGCGGCAGCCGCGACATGCCATAAGCCACCGGATAGCCGATCAGCAGCAATATGGCAGTGGACGTGATCGCGACCACGAGGCTGCGCACATAAGAGAAAATATAAAGGTCGTCCGACGCCAGCAGCCTGAAGTTGTCGAACGAGAGCGCCGACAGCGCCGCTTTGAACGCGTCCCAGCCCGCAGCGAGATCGAACACCGGAATATAAGGCGGCTGCGCGATGGCGGTCTGCGACAGCGCGATCTTCAGCACAAAGCCGAACGGCACCAGAAAGAACAGCGCCATCCAGAGATAGGGCGCAATGGCTGCGAGCCGCGCCGGACGGGTGAAGATGCGCCGCCCGCTCATCGGTCGAGCACCACGACATCGTCGGGCGCGAATGAAACGGTCACCCGTTGCCCAACCACAAACCCATCCGCGGCTGTTCGCGTCGCGTTGGCCGCAGCCACACGCAGCACCGCACCGCCATCGAGTTTGACCGCATAGACCGATACGCCGCCGAGAAATCCGGTGGACGTCAGTTCGCCGTTGAACGTGTTGACGGCGGGTTCGTCCTGCGTCGCCTTGGATATCCGGATTTTTTCCGGACGGATCGCGACGCAGACGCTGCTGGTTCCCGATGAAGGCACGTGCGACGCGACGATGGCGCCCGCACTCTCCGTCGCAATCGTGAAGTGCCCTGCCTGACGCGCGGCGACCTGTCCCTCGATCAGATTGATGTCGCCGACGAAGCCGGCGATCCAGCGCGAGTTCGGCGCTTCGTAGAGTTCGCGCGGCGGCGCGACCTGCACCAGCTTGCCTTTGTCCATCACGCCGATGCGGTCGGCGACCGTCATCGCCTCTTCCTGATCGTGGGTGACGATGATGAAGGTCATGCCCAGACGGCGCTGCACCTCCATCAGTTCGGCCTGCGTGCCTTCGCGCAGTTTCTTGTCGAGCGCGGCCAGCGGCTCGTCGAGCAGCAACACCCGCGGACGGCGCGCCAGCGACCGCGCCAGCGCCACACGCTGGCGCTGACCGCCCGATAGTTGATCGGGGCGGCGTTTCTCAAGTCCCTCGAGCCGCACCAGCGCCACCATCTCGGCGACGCGCGCGGCGATCTCGTCTTTCGGCAAGCCAGCGCGCTTGAGGCCAAACGCAATGTTGTCCTTGACGGTCAGATGCGGAAACAGCGCATAGTTCTGGAACATCATGTTGACGGGCCGCTCATGCGGCAGCACATGCGCGATATCCGCGCCGTCGAGATGGATCGCGCCCGCGTCCGGTGCTTCAAATCCCGCCAGCATGCGCAACAGCGTGGTCTTGCCGCAACCGCTCGGGCCCAGCAGCGCGAAAAATTCTCCGGCCGCGATATCGAGCGACAGATCGTCGACCGCCGTGAAGCCGCCGAAGCGCTTCACCACCGACGCGATCCGCAGCAATGGAGTTTTAGCCGCATTCGCCATCATGCCGCGGCCATGAATGTTTCAAGCGCCTCGCGGTCCTGCCGCGACAACGTCAGGCCGAGTTTGGAGCGCCGCCACACAATGTCGTCGGCGAAACGGGCAAATTCTTCTGTCATCAAGTAACGGACCTCCGCGCCGGTGAGGTCATCGCCAAACCTCGGGCCGAGATCATCCATGCTTTTTGCCGCACCCAGAATCCGCTCGATCCGTGTGCCGTATGACGCGATCAGCCGCTCCGCGTGATGTTCGCTCAGGAATGCCCAGCGCTTGCGCGCAATGTCCACCTGATCGCCGAACGTATCCCAGGAAAAATCCCCGCCCGGTAACGGTTCGGCTTCCGTCCACGACGGCTGCATCTTGAGAAACGATCCAAGCCGCGCCAGCGCGATCTCAGCGCGCCGCCGTGCACTTGTCGTCGCACCGCCGATCATCGTCAGCAACGGCGCCTTGCGGAATTTCCGGCCCAGCTTCACGATGCCGTCGCGCTGGCCCGTGGCATTGCAGCCGGCCATTGCATGCACGACGTCGGCCGCCTCGATCCGCACACGGAAATAGCGGCTCGCGGCCGCACACAGATAGGCGATGTCGTCCGCGCCGGCCGACGTCATCGCCGGATCACCGGTGAAGCTCCGCTCGGACGTGCCGATCAGCGTGAAGTCGCGATGAAAGGGAATGGCATAGACCATGCGGCGGTCGTCGTTCTGGAGCACGTAGACATCGTCGTGATCGAACATCCGCCTCACGACGATCTGGCTGACTTTCGCGAAGCTCGCTTGAACGGCGGGCAAATGCAAGACGGTTTCGGCGACCTGCCGCGTCCACGCTCCGGTCGTATTCACCAGCGCCCGCGCGGTGACGGTTTCGCGCCGGCCGCGGTTGACCACCACGAGCCGCCAGACGTCAGAGCGTTCGACCCAGACGCAGCGCGCGCCGGTCCGGATCGCAGCGCCGCGCGCGGCGGCGTCAACGGCGTTCAGGACGACAAGCCGCGATTCATCGACGGTGCAGTCGGAATACGCCAGCGCCAGCCCGAGCGACCGCTTGAGCGGATGACCCGCCTCATGGATCGTCAGGTCCAGCACTTCGGAACGCGGCAGCGGGCTCCTCGCCGCAAGGCGGCCGTAGACAAAGAGCCCGCCGCGCAGCATTGCCGGAGGCCGCTCATCGGAATGAACCGGAAGCACAAAACGAGCCGGCCGTACCAGATGCGGCGCCGTGCGCAGCGCGATGTCCCGCTCCGCCAGCGCGGCGCGCACCCGCAGCGCATTTCCGCGCTCGAGATCGATGAAATTGCCATGCATCAGATGGGGAGCGGCAGACGTCGCGCCATTGCCGAGGTCGGTTTGTTCGAACAACGCGACCCGCAGACCGCGCCCGGCAGCATCGCGCGCGATGCTCGTGCCATTGAGGCCGCCTCCGATGATCGCGATGTCGACATCCGCCATGCGGAGATGATCTCCGACGGCCATCATCGCGAGTCAAGTGTTGCGGTGTTCGGGCAGTCAGGGACGCGTCAGCCGGCTCTGCGCGGGAGTTTCGAGACGTTCGTGCCCGAAACGCTCTTGGGGCGGCCAATCCACTCGGCGTAGTTCTCAATCGGCGCAGGCTTGCCGAGGAAATACCCCTGCACCTGATCGCAGGCTTCGTCCGCAAGGAAGGCAAGCTGTTCCTGGGTTTCGACGCCTTCCGCAACGATGGAGATGTTGAGGCCGTGGCCAAGTCCGATCATGGCGCGGATGATCGCGGCGGACTGCGTGTTGCGCCCCAGATTCATCACGAAAGCGCGGTCGATCTTGATCTTGTCGAACGGGAACGCCTGCAGGTAGGTCAGCGAGGAATAACCGCTGCCGAAATCGTCCATGGCAATCCGCACGCCGAGCGCCTTCAGCCGCCGCAGCAATGAGAGCCCGCGGTCGAAATCCTCGATCAGCACACCCTCGGTGATCTCAAGCTCCAGCCGGCCCGGCGCGAGGCCGGTCTCGATCAGGATGGAATGAACCAGGCCGACGAGATCGCCGTGCATGAACTGCGCCGGCGACAGGTTGACCGAGATTTGCAGGTCCTTCGGCCACGACGCCGCCTCGCGGCAGGCTTCGCGCAGAATCCACTCGCCCATCTCGACGATCAGGCCGCTTTCTTCCGCGAGCGGAATGAAATCGCCGGGCGGAACGAAGCCGCGCACCGGATGGGTCCACCGCGCCAGCGCCTCGAAACCGAGAACGTGATCGGCCTTCATCTTGTGGCGCGCGCGGGCCTGCGGCTGATAGTGCAGCGACAGTTCGCCGTTCCTGATCGCGGTCGACAGTTCCTGATGCAGCGCGCGGCGGTCGCGGAGCTGCTGGTCGAGCTCCATATCGAAGAAATTGATGGAGCCGCGCGCTTTCGTCTTGGCCCGGAACAAGGCGGCGTCGGCGTTGGTGAGCAATGTTTCGGCGTCGCGGCCATTGCGCGGGTACACCGAGATTCCGATGGTCAGACCGATGCGAACCGCACGGCCCTCGAACGTGAATTCGGTCTGCATCGACTGCATCAGGCGCGTGGCAAGCGCCTTGGCGGAATCGGGCTGAAGGCCATCGATGATAAGACCGAACTCGTCGCCGCTGAGACGCGCAACGACGCCACCGGAAATGACCGATTCAAGACGCCGCGAGAATTCGATCAGCAACTGGTCGCCGACCTCGTGGCCGAACACATCGTTGATTTCCTTCAGCCGGTCGAGATCGAGCGACAGCACCGCGAATTCCTCGTCGGTGTCCTCGCAGGCGTCGATCATCTGCTCCAGGGCCTGGAGGAACGCCGCGCGGTTCGGCAGTTCTGTCAGCGCATCGTGATAAGCCATGTGGGCCATGCGCGACTCGGTTTCGCGCCGGTCGGTGATGTCTTCGTTGGTCTTGATCAGATATTGCGGCTCACCGGCCTCGTCGAGCACGGTCACGCGCCGGGTCAGGAACAGACGCAGCCCGTTTTCGGTCTGGATCGGATGCTCCTCGGTGACAACGCCCTTCTTGCGGACGGCGTCCTCGTCGCGCTTGAGCATGAGCCGCACATCGGCCGGATTGTAGATGTCCTCGAGCGTGGCGCCGATAACGTCCTCGCGCCTGCGGGTCAGCATCGCCTCGGCGGCGCGGTTGGCGAGGACATACTGGCCGTCGCTCAGCCGCTTGACGACAAGCGAGACCGGAATGTTGTCGACCACCAGTTCCAGGAATTTCTTCGCGCTTTGAATCTCGCGCGTCAGGGACCGGCGATCGGTCACGTCCTCGAACAGGGAAACCAGGAATTCCGGCTTGCCCTTTTCGTCGCGCGCGATCATACGGTTGCAAGCTATCAGGCGTCTGGCGCCATTGTGCTCGATGGACAATTCGGTGCGCGTCTGGCCGGTCGGCGAAACAATCGCGTCGCGGTCAGCCTCCGCCACTGCCAGTGCCGCTTCCGGCACGTAAACCTTCTCCGCGGTGTGGCCGATGATCTGATCGCGGCTCAGCCCGGAGAATTGCTCGAACGCGCGGTTGGCGAGAATATATCTGCCATCCTCGATGCTTTTGGCCGCGACACAGACCGGAATGTTGTCGATGACCGATTCAAGGAAGTGCGTGGTGGTCGCAAGCTGCCGGGACATTTTGCGCTGTGCGGTGCAATCCCCGTGCGTCGACACCGTTCCGCCGTTGGCCAGCTTTCGATGCTTGATCAGGATCGAGCGGCTATCGGAAAGCTCGCAGATGTGCCCATCCGTATGCTCAACGTTGCGATAGTAAGTGTCGAGCAGCCCATCGAACATGCCGCGCTGTTTCCGCAAATCCAGAAGATCAGGCCCCGTCATTCCGGGGAAAAGGTCGAAGCGGTCCAGCCCATAGATTTCCAGATAACGGTCGTTGCAGAACACGACGCGCTTGTGCGCATCGAGCATCACTATGCCGGTGGTCAGGTTGTTAAGGGCGCTGGAGACAAAAGCCGCACGCCGGATATTGGCGTGACGCGCGCGCCGCAGCGCGGTCGAGACCCAGAGAATGATCGCGGCAAGAAACGCGGCGACCACGAAGCCGCCCATTGCCACCTGCCACACGAGCGCGGTGTTCGAGATCTCCAGCGCCGTTGCGGAGAACGAGCCATCGGGATTGGCGACGATCTGCGCGGCAGCGCTGCCCGGCGCCAAAATATTGGCGCAGAGACACGCGGCGGCCCACACCGGGCTCGCTGTGGTCGCTCGTGCTTGCTTCTGCCAGCCGGTCATTACCATTCCGCGGAATTCTTCATCCCGCAGTGTCTGGCTGTACCTCTTTGGATCGGGTAAACGCGTAATCGCGGCCCCCGGACATTATGACTTAAATGCGGGCAAATGGCCGCTTATGCTTAACCAAATCCTAACGCGGACAGCATCGCAAAGCGGCGCACTGAACATAGAATGAGCAAGAAACGAATCGTTCCGGCAAAGCGAAGCATCCATGGACAGAATTGAGTGTGTCGTCGTCGGCGCCGGCGTGGTCGGGCTCGCCGTTGCACGCAACCTGGCGCGCGCGGGTCTTGAGGTCGTCGTGGTCGAGGCCGCCGGAGACATCGGGACCGGCACATCGTCGCGCAACAGCGAGGTGATCCACGCCGGAATCTACTATCCCGCGGGCAGTCTGATGGCGCGGATGTGTGTTGCCGGCAAACAGGCGCTCTATGCCTATTGCGACGCCCACGGCGTGCCGTACCGGCGCTGCGGCAAGCTGATCGTCGCGACCGCAGCCAATGAGGACGAGAAGCTGGTTTCGATCAAGTCGCATGCCGAAGCCAACGGCGTTGACGATATGCGCGTGTTGTCGGCGGCCGAAGCGCGCTCGCTCGAGCCCGCCCTGCATTGCACCGGCGCGTTGCTGTCGCCATCCACCGGCATCGTCGACAGCCATGCCTATATGCTGGCGCTGCGCGGCGAGATCGAGGATGCCGGCGGCGCACTCGCGTTTCACGCGCCGCTCAAGCGCGCGAAAGCCGTGGCCGATGGTTTTGAAGTGGAGATCGGCGGCGATGCGCCGATGACGCTTGCGTGCCGCATCCTGATCAACTCGGCCGGGCTCAATGCGCCTGGAATTGCGCGCGCCATCGACGGCATGCCGGCCGATCGCATTCCGGTGAGCTATTACGCCAAGGGCAACTATTTCAGTTGCAGCACGCGCGCGCCGTTCTCGCACCTGATCTATCCGGTGCCGGAGCCCGGCGGCCTCGGCGTGCATCTGACCATCGATCTCGGTGGTCAGGCGAAATTCGGCCCTGACGTCGAATGGGTGGACACGCTCGACTACGCCGTCGACCCCGCGCGGGCCGAGCGGTTCTATCCGGCGATCCGCCGTTACTGGCCAACGCTTCCCGACGGCGCCCTGGCCCCGAGCTATTCGGGAATCCGGCCCAAGATCGTACCGCCCGCCGTGGCGCGGCAGGATTTCGTGATCCAAGGCCCGCAGGACCATGGTCTTGCGGGGCTGGTCAACCTGTTCGGGATCGAGTCGCCCGGCCTGACCTCATCCCTCGCCATTGCGGACGATGTGGCTCAACGCGCCGGAGCGGTGTAGCCTCTCAGCCGCACGCGCCACCGCTCCTCGCAACGGCAACTGTTGCCGTTACGAGCATCGCGTTGAATCGCTTGTGGGATTCGGTAGTGGAAAAGTCAGTGGACCGTTGCGAGCTTGATACGCTCGATTTGGTCCTTGAGCACCAGCTTGCGGCGCTTGAGTTCGATAATCTGGAGGTCGTCGGTGGAAAGATGCTGGAGAGCATCGTGCAATTCGTTTTCCAGAACTTCGTGTTTACGTTCCAGTTCAACGAGATGCGCCTGAATCGCCATAGAAGTCTCCTTTGTGAGTGGACCTCAGATCGGATCTGGACGGCCAAGTCTACATGACCGGAGCCGTCTGTCGACAGCGGAGTCAAAACAACCGTTCAAAATTTTCGTACACAAAGGAAACGAATTGTGAGGGAACCCGCCCCGCGATACCGTCGCTAGTACTCCACTGGAGTTGGTAACGATTTTCTGCAATGACGATCATGCGGAAGCGTTCTGAGACACTTACCTGAAAGTCTGGGCAAATTCAGTCAAATGACGGTTATGGTAGATCAGGACAACAACGAATACGCGCTTGAACTGGCGCAGTTGCAGCAGGAGCATCGCGACCTGGACGCCGCCATCGAGGCGCTGCATCAGTCGCCCGCGCCGGACCTGCTCAGATTGCAGCGTTTAAAAAAACGCAAGTTGCAGTTGCGCGACCGGATTTCATTTATCGAAGACCAGATCACGCCTGACATCATCGCCTGATTTTGCGTCACGACGCCGCAGCATGATGCAGTCTCAGAGAACTGCCTGCGCGCGGCCTCCTCGCCGCAATGCCTTTCGCACATACATCGCGCGGTCGGCCGCCTCCATCACATCAGCGACATTGTCCGCAACACCGATCAGCGCAATGCCCGCGGATGCGCCCGCGACCACGGGTCCTCCCTTGAAAACAAATGTGAGCTGATCGATGGCCTGTTCAAGTGCCGCCGCTTTCGCCAGCGCATCGGCCTCGGTCAAATTCCAGAGCAGCAATCCGAATTCGTCGCCGCCGAGCCGGCCCACCACATCCGATGAGCGGACATGACGCATCAGAACAGCGACCACGCCCTTGAGCACGATATCGCCGGCCGCGTGACCGAAGGTGTCGTTGATCGGCTTGAGGCGATCGACGTCGAGCACGATCAGCGCGCCGCTCGCCTTGTAGCGCCGGATGTAGGCGATCGAGCGGTCAAGCTCGCGTTCGAAGCCGCGGCGGTTGTAGATGTTCAGCAGGAAGTCAGTATCGGCCCAGGCCTGAAGTTCGTCGATCCGGGCCTCGGCCGCGGCGAGTTCCGCCTTCAGGGCCGCGACCTGCCGCCTGGCTTTGGCCGCCGATGAGGCCGTTGCAGGTTTGCGCTTGGGGTTGGCGGATACCTTGCTGCGGGGCACCGCCGCACGCTTCGACGGCTTCTTCGCCGCAGTGCGTCGCATTGCCGCTTTTCTGCCCGGTTTCTTCAATTTACCGCCCCGCCGTTGACCATGAAAGGATAACGGATTCGCGTTAGCTTGCCACGCAGGGACGCAACCCTATAATCCGCCCCTCTTTTTCCGGCCTTTTTGAAGATTCCGTCCAAATGACCACCCCCGTTGCCATTATCATGGGAAGCCAGTCCGACTGGGAAACCATGCGCCATGCCGCAGAGACCCTGACCGCCCTCGGCGTTTCGCATGAGGCGCGCATCGTCTCGGCGCACCGCACCCCCGAGCGGCTCTACAGCTTTGCCAAGGGCGCCAAGGCGGCCGGGTTCCAGGTCATCATCGCAGGCGCCGGAGGTGCTGCGCATCTGCCCGGCATGGCGGCGGCTTTGACGGAACTTCCGGTGTTCGGTGTGCCGGTGGAATCCAAGGCGCTGTCGGGCGTGGATTCGCTGTACTCCATTGTGCAAATGCCCGCCGGAATCCCGGTCGGCACCTTGGCGATCGGAAAGTCCGGCGCTATCAATGCCGCCCTGCTCGCCGCAAGCGTTCTGGCGCTCAACGATGCCGGCCTTGCAACCCGGCTTGCAACATGGCGCAAGCAACAGACCGAGGCCGTGAGCGAGCGCCCAAAGGACGCCTAGTGATCATTGGTTCTGACATTCGTTTCAGAACCAAAGGATCACTAGAATTGTAATTTACGAGTGTCCTTTCGTATCCGACGTTCGCTCGGAAGGCGCTGCAGAGTGAAGCGAACGTCGGATACGGGACACGAACTAAGTGACATCTTCCAATCGGGTGACGCTGAAACCAGGCGACACCATCGGAATTCTCGGCGGCGGACAATTGGGCAGGATGCTCGCGCTCGCGGCCGCGCGTCTCGGCCTCAAGGCGCAGGTATTTTCGCCGGACCCGGATTCACCGGCCTTCGATGTGGTGCAGAACGCGACCTGCGCGGAGTATGCCGATGTCGAGGCGCTCGAACTGTTCGCATCCGATGTCGCCGTCATCACCTACGAATTCGAGAACATTCCCTCCTCGACCGCGATGATCCTGTCGGCCCGCCGCCCGGTGCTGCCGGATCCGAAGGTGCTGGAAACCGTGCAGGACCGGTTCGCGGAAAAGAATTTCGTGAGCAAACTCGGCATCGCCACTGCGCGTTATGCCGATGCCTCCTCAGCACAGGAATTGAAAACCGCGATCGGACAGATCGGGCTGCCTGCCGTGCTCAAGACGCGGCGCTTCGGCTACGACGGCAAGGGCCAGGTCGTGGTCCGCGAAGGCGACGATCCGGAAACGGTGTGGGCCGATCTCGAAACGCGGTCCGCGATCCTCGAGGCCTTCGTGCCGTTCGAGCGCGAGATTTCCGTGGTCGCGGCGCGCAGCGTCAACGGCGAGGTGGTTTGCTACGACGTCACCGAGAACGAGCATCGCGACCATATTCTGAAGTATTCCTACGCACCGGCGCGCATCTCCGACGATCTCGCGGCGCAGGCTCGCGTCATCGCGGAGAAGATCGCGACCGCGCTGGACTATGTCGGCGTACTCGCGGTGGAATTGTTCGTGGTGCCCGGCAAGGATGGACCAAGCCTACTGGTCAACGAGATCGCCCCGCGGGTGCATAATTCCGGCCACTGGACGCTGGACGGCGCATCGGTGTCGCAGTTCGAGCAGCACATCCGCGCCATCGCCGGCTGGCCGCTGGCGCATCCGGTCCGGCATGGCGACGTCATCATGACCAATCTGATCGGCGACGACATCCTCGACTACGGCAAGTGGCTGGGCATCCCCGGCGCCACGGTGCATCTGTACGGCAAGGGCGCCCCCCGCCCCGGCCGCAAGATGGGCCATGTGACCGAGGTCAAGGCTCCACAGAAGTAGCAATGAAAAAGGCTGCCGCGATCGCTCGCGACAGCCTTGGTCTTTCCCTAAAAATCAGGCGTTACCTGCCGGCGACGATTCCTTCCGGCTCATCGCTCAGCCAGCGATAGACCACGCCGCCGATGACGCCGCCGATCAGCGGCGCGACCCAGAACAGCCAGAGTTGCTGAATGGCCCAGCCGCCGACGAACAGGGCGGGACCGGTGCTGCGCGCCGGGTTTACCGAGGTGTTGGTGACGGGGATGCTGACGAGATGGATCAGCACCAGCGCAAGGCCGATGGCGAGCGGGGCGAAACCGGCCGGCGCCTTGCCATGAGTCGCGCCCATGATGATGAACAGGAACATCGCCGTCATCGCCACTTCGCACACGAAACCGGCCAGCAGGCTGTACTTGCCCGGCGAATGGTCGGCGTAGCCGTTGGAGGCGAAGCCGCCCGCGAGGTCGAAACCGGCCTTGCCGCTGGCGATCACGTACAGCAGGGCCGCGCCCAGAATCGCGCCGATAACCTGGGCGATGATGTAGGGAATGACCTGCCCGCCGGGAAAGCGGCCGCCGGCCGCGAGCCCGACGGTGACGGCGGGATTGAGATGGCAGCCGGACACATGGCCGATGGCGAACGCCATGGTGACGACGCTCAGGCCGAAGGCAAACGAGACCCCGAGCAGGCCGATGCCGACCTGCGGAAAGGCGGCCGCGAGGACCGCGCTGCCGCAGCCTGCAAATGTCAGCCAGAACGTGCCGATGACCTCGGCGGCGTATTTCTTCGCATTCATGTCACGTCTCCCCTGAATCGTGGTGTTGGATCACCTCGGGAACCGTAGAAATGGGAGTCTTAAGCCTTCCTTCTGAATTCCCCCGAATCGCGGGCCCGGCCCGTCTAATTTGCCCCGGAATCATGACTTTCAGGCCCCTGAAAAAGGCCATCCACAGGTGGACATTCCCGGTTTGATCTGGTACATCCGCGCCTTCGATGAGAAGGGCGTGGCCTTTAGCCGGTCCTTCGTCGTCTCCTGAATTTCATGATTGAAACCAAAGAGGATGCCGCGTGCAGGTTCTCGTCCGCGATAACAATGTCGACCAGGCTCTCAAGGCGCTGAAGAAAAAGATGCAGCGCGAGGGCATTTTCCGCGAGATGAAGC
>JAFVHU010000123.1 GCA_017474385.1 Afipia sp.
AGAAAGACATGGCCGTCATCGACGTCGGCCTGAAGACCGAGGGCCGCGTGGCTCTCCGCGAATTCAACGGCCCGGGCCGTGAGAGCGACCTCAAGGTCGGCGACGAAGTCGAGGTGTTCCTCGACCGGATCGAGAACGCACTCGGCGAAGCCGTGCTGTCGCGCGACAAGGCGCGCCGCGAAGAAAGCTGGGGCAAGCTCGAGAAGGCCTTCAACAACAACGAGAAGGTTCACGGCGTTATCTTCAATCAGGTCAAGGGTGGTTTCACCGTCGATCTCGACGGCGCGGTCGCCTTCCTGCCGCGCTCGCAGGTGGACATCCGTCCGATCCGCGACGTCGCACCGCTGATGAACAACTCGCAGCCGTTCCAGATCCTCAAGATGGATCGCCGCCGCGGCAACATCGTGGTGTCGCGCCGTACGGTTCTCGAAGAGACCCGCGCCGAACAGCGTCAGGAACTGGTGCAGAACCTCGAAGAAGGTCAGGTCATCGACGGCGTCGTCAAGAACATCACCGATTACGGTGCGTTCGTTGATCTCGGCGGCATCGACGGCCTGCTGCATGTCACCGACATCGCGTGGCGCCGCGTCAACCATCCGACCGAGGTGCTTGCCATCGGCCAGACGGTGAAGGTGAAGATCATCAAGATCAACCACGAGACCCACCGCATTTCGCTCGGCATGAAGCAGTTGCTGGACGATCCATGGCAGGGCATCGAGGCGAAGTATCCGCTGAACTCGCGCTTCACCGGACGCGTCACCAACATCACCGACTACGGCGCATTCGTCGAACTGGAGCCGGGCATCGAAGGCCTGATCCACGTTTCCGAAATGTCGTGGACCAAGAAGAACATGCACCCCGGCAAGATCGTTTCGACCTCGCAGGAAGTCGAAGTGCAGGTTCTCGAAGTGGATTCGGCCAAGCGCCGCATCTCGCTCGGTCTCAAGCAGACCATGCGCAATCCTTGGGAAGTGTTCGTCGAGAAGTTCCCGGTCGGTTCGACCGTGGAAGGCGAAGTCAAGAACAAGACCGAGTTTGGTCTGTTCCTCGGCCTCGACGGCGAAGTGGACGGCATGGTCCATCTGTCCGACCTCGACTGGAAACAGCCGGGCGAGCAGGTCATCGACAACTTCAAGAAGGGCGACATGGTCAAGGCCGTGGTGCTCGACGTCGATGTCGAGAAGGAGCGTATCTCTCTCGGCGTGAAGCAGCTCGAGGGCGACCCGTTCGCAGAACCAGGCGACGTCAAGAAGGGCGCCGTCGTGACCTGCGAGATCATCGAGGTGAAGGAAGCCGGTATCGAAGTTCAGATCACCGGCACCGACTTCACCACCTTCATCAAGCGTTCTGAACTCGCCCGCGATCGCGGCGACCAGCGCGCCGAACGCTTCGCAGTTGGCGAAAAGGTTGACGCCCGCGTCATCCAGTTCGACAAGAAGGCGCGCAAGGTGCAGGTCTCGATCAAGGCGCTTGAAGTCGCTGAAGAGAAGGAAGCCATCGCGCAGTACGGGTCTTCGGATTCGGGCGCGACGCTGGGCGACATTCTCGGCAACGCGCTCAAGAAGCGCGACAAGTAAGCGCCTCATCGCTGAAAACTATCAGGGCTCCGGAATTTCCGGAGCCCTTTTTGTTTGGATCACCGGGACGATGCAGGTGATGACGATCGTGGGTGTTGAAGCATCGCGGCAATCTTTCTCCGCGTCATCCCCGCGAAAGCGGGGATCCATACTCTCTGAGTTCTCGAAGTGAGGGGGATGTCGGAGCAGTCTTCTTGCTTCCACCAAGATGTTCGGTGGTTATGGATCCCCGCCTTCGCCGGACGACGGCTGTGGTGTTGCAACAGCGTGCGTGGTCTGGAATTTCCGATTCAGTTTTCAAACAGCCACGGGTGACCGGCTCTCGCGCCACGCGCGAGGTGAGCATTCGTTCTGCCCCTTGAAAACGAGGGGCATGGAGCGCCGCGAGGCGCAAATGTGTTGTCTCGCTTCCTCTTTGAGGAGGAAGCGCATCGCCTCACGGCGCTCCATTCGCGGCGATTTTGGGCGAGGGGAGCGTTCTTCCGGGACAGGACAGACGCGACACGCGCCCCGATCCGGCTGGCTTTCGCCGGCCTTCATCCTGTCCGCGTCCAGCTCTCGATGAGCAGAGCCACGTAGTTGACCCGGACGCTGACCCCAGCCTCCCGGACGGCGTGTGTGCGAGACACGCGCGCGGGCGCCGCATCCTGCTCCGCTTCAAAAGCGCCCTCGAGAAGCGCCCCTCACGAACAGGACATGGCGAACTTAAGCGTGGTCCGGAGCACGGGGATTGCTATCCCCATCACGAAATGTTGCAGGATTTGCTGCCGCCGCAGCTTCTTCGCCATTCCATCCGCAGGCACGCAGCCGTTCGTGCAGATGCGATGGCGCGGGCGCGACCACGCGCACCGGTGGCTTGTTCTTCGACAGTGGGATGACGATTTCGCGCGCATGCAGATGCAGCGACGGTTCGCCGAAGCGCGGTCCGTTGCCATAGATGTTGTCGCCGACGATCGGCCAGCCGCTCGCCGCGCAATGCACGCGCAACTGATGGGTGCGCCCGGTGATCGGCTCCATCGCGAGCCAGGTGAGGCGCGCTCCCTTTTCATCCTGGCCGCGTCCCAGCACGCGCCATGTCGTCTTCGACGGCAGACCATTCGGGTCCGGCTTCTGCCACCAGCCGCGTTCTGCGTCCAAACGTCCCAGCGCTATATCGATCTCGCCTTCATTCGCATCGGGGCCGCCTTCGACAACAGCCCAGTAGGTCTTGTCGATCTTGCCGTGCTTGAACAGCAGGCCGAGCGAGGCGGTTGCCTTGCGGTGGCGTCCCAGCACGAGACAGCCGGACGTGTCGCGATCAAGCCGGTGGGCCAGCACCGGCGCCCGCGGCAGGCCATAACGCAGCGCGTCGAACGAGGCTTCGAGATTGGAGCCACCTTTCGGCCCTTTATGCACGGCAATCCCGGCCGGCTTGTCGATCACCAGCATCAGCCCGTCGCGGTGAAGCACGCGGGCCTGCATTTCTTCCGGTGTCGGTTGCGGCGTATCCATCAGGTTTGGCGGCTTTCGTTTCGGCGGCGAAACCGCTAACACACCCCCGTGGTGTGGTGGCTCAGAAGTTCTCTTCGCATTTGCGACGCTCCCGTCAAGAGAACTTCTGAACCAAAACCACACCACAATTATAATATTTTCGAGTGTCCCTTCGAATCCGAAGTTCGCTAGGGAAAGTGCAGCAACATGAAGCGAACTTCGGATTCGAGACACTCGATGAGTGACAGTCCGCAGGAACCCAAACAAAGCTGGTGGCGCAGGCTTTCGGCCGGCCTCAAGCGCACGTCGAGTTCGCTCGGCACGGCGGTGGCCGATCTCGTCACCAAGCGCAAGCTCGACCGCGCCATGCTCGATGACATCGAGGATGTGCTGCTGCGCGCCGATCTCGGAACCGAGGTTGCCGGGCGCATCGCTGAGGCTGTCGGCAAGGGCCGCTACGACAAGTCGGTCTCGGCCGAGGATGTGACGACCATCGTTGCCAACGAAGTCGAGAAGGTGTTGTCACCGGTGGCGAAGCCGCTGGAGATCGATGATTCGCACAAGCCGTTCGTCATTCTGGTGGTCGGCGTCAATGGCTCCGGCAAGACCACCACCATCGGCAAGCTCGCTGCGAAACTCTCCGCCGAGGGCCGCAAGGTGATGCTGGCTGCGGGCGATACCTTCCGCGCCGCCGCCATCGAGCAACTGAAGGTGTGGGGCGAGCGCAACAAGGTTCCGGTGGTGGCGCGTGCACAAGGCTCGGACTCGGCAAGTCTTGCCTTTGAGGCAGTGGAAGCCGCGAAGGCGCAGAACATCGACGTGCTACTGATCGACACCGCCGGGCGTTTGCAGAACAAGACCGAACTGATGGTCGAGCTTGAGAAAGTGCGACGCGTGATCGGCAAGGTCGATGCATCAGCGCCGCATGCGGTATTGCTGGTGCTCGATGCGACGGTTGGCCAGAACGCGCTGTCGCAGGTCGATGCATTTCACAAGACGGCGGGCGTCACGGGTCTGGTGATGACCAAACTCGACGGCACCGCGCGCGGCGGCATCCTCGTCGCGCTGTCGGAAAAGTACAAGCTGCCGGTGCATTTCATCGGCGTCGGCGAAGGCATCGACGATCTTGCGCCGTTCACCGCGCGCGATTTTGCCCGCGCGATTGCAGGACAGGACAACTGAACATGGCCGCTTTGGAAAAACCCGCGCCGCATCCGCTGTTCAAGCTCGCGACCGAACTCGGTCCGCTGGTGATCTTCTTCGGGGCCAACGCGAAGTTCGGACTGTTCGTCGCCACCGGTGCGTTCATGGTGGCGATCGTCGCGGCGATTGCCGCGTCCTACATCGTGACGCGCCATGTGCCGCTGATGGCGATCGTCACCGCGGTGATCGTGCTGGTGTTTGGCGGGCTGACGCTGTTCTTTCACGATGAACTTTTTATCAAGATCAAGCCGACCATCATCTATGCGCTGTTCGCCCTGACGCTGGGGATCGGATTGCTGCTGGGGCGTTCGTTCATCGCCATCATGTTCGACCAGATGTTCAATCTGACCCCGGCCGGCTGGCGGCTGTTGACCATCCGCTGGATGTTCTTCTTCGCAGGCATGGCGGTGCTGAACGAGATCATCTGGCGCACCCAGAGCACGGATTTCTGGGTATCGTTCAAGGCGTTTGGCGTGATTCCGATCACCGCGATCTTTGCCATGGCGCAGACGCCGCTGATCAAGCGCACTAGCATCGAGCCTGCGACCGATGAGGCAAGCGACATCGAGCGCGGCGATATCACCAAAAGCTAACGCAAATGAAAAACGCACCGGCATTGCTGCCGGCGCGTTTCGCTGGATCACATCACGAAAGCGGAATTACTTCTGCTTCGCGATGATCTTGTCCTTGATCTCCGCGTAGGTCTTCTCGGGCACGATCTTCTTCTGCAGGAGCTCGTCCTTGCCCTTGTAGGGGCGGCCCTTGATGATCGCGGCGGAGTATGCGTCGCCGATGCCCTTAAGCGCCTTGAGCTGGTCGGCGGTCGCCGAGTTGATGTCGAGCAACTCGGTCTTGGTATCGGCCTTTGCCGCGGGAGCCATCTTCGAGTCGGCCTTCGGCGTGGTCGCTGCGGCGGGCGGAGGCGCCATCTTGCCACCGGTCGCCGGCTGGGTCGCTTGCGAGAAGGATGGCGACGACGCGAGCAGGCCGAGAGCAAGGGTCGCGGCAGTCAACGAAGCAAGTTTCACATAACGCATGGGTGTCCCTCCAGGACAGTGATTGCAACACCCATAGCGTATGTTCGAATTCGTGGCTGCGCCATGGCTCCAAAATGAACGGCAGATAAAAGCGCGAAATTATTTTTGGCCGCCGGCGACCCCGGATCAGGGCTTGGCGCGCAGCGCCTTCTCGATCTCGGCCTTCAGCACCCTGTCGAAGTTCTCCGGCGTCACCGGGCCGATCAGCTTGTAGGAAATGGTCCCGTCGCGGCCGATCACGAACGTCTCCGGCACGCCATAAACGCCCCATTCGATCGAGGCGCGGCCGTTGGCATCGACGCCGACGGCGTTGAACGGGTTGCCGTAGCGTCCGAGGAAGCGCCGGGCGTTGTCCTGCGCATCCTTGTAGTTGATGCCGATCATGCGAATCCGCTTGTCCTGCGCGAGTTGCAGCAGCAGCGGCGCTTCGTCGTGGCACGGTACGCACCACGAGGCCCAGACATTGACGACGCTGACCTGGCCCTTGAACGCCGCAGGATCGAGGCCGGGCACCTGCGCGCCGCCGGCGATCAGCCCTTCGAGCGGCGGGAGACTTGTCTGCGGCGCGGGACGGCCGATCAGGGCCGACGGAATGCGCGCCGGATCGCCCGAACCGAGCCTGAACCAGAACAGCCCGGCCAATACGGCGAACGCGATCAGCGGCAGCGCCACCAGCCACGAGCGAGATTTTGGTCGCGCCGCGCCCTCGTTGCTCATGATGATTTGCCGGGCAGTTGCGCCGAGCGCCGGGTGACGCCGCCGGCTTCGAGCTTGCGCAAGGTTTGCGTCTGGCGGCGGAAGTCGAGCGCAATCCAGACGATGAGCGCCGCGACGACGAACGCGACCAGCGCATAGGATGTGACGATGAAGGAAGCGTATGGACCGAGCGACGCGAGAAGGGACATGGTGGTCACGCCGCCTGCCGGCTGGCTTGCATCATCTGCAAGGTGCGCACCCGCCGCCGCAGCACTTCATTGCGCATCGCAGCCAGATGCAGTGTCAGGAACAGCAGTGAAAAGGCGACAGCCATGATGAGCAGCGGAATGAGGAACGCGCGGTCCATCGTCGGCCCGCCGGCGCGGATCACCGATGCGCCCTGATGCAGCGTGTTCCACCAGTCGACCGAAAACTTGATGATCGGAATATTGATCGCGCCGACCAACGTCAGGATCGCCGCCGCGCGCGCCGCGCGCGCGGGATCTTCCACGGCACGCCACAGCGCCATGATCCCGAGATACATCAGGAACAGGATCAGGACCGAGGTGAGCCGTGCATCCCACTCCCAGTAGGTGCCCCACATCGGACGGCCCCACAGCGAGCCGGTGACAAGCGCGAGAAATGTAAACGCCGCGCCGATGGGAGCGGCGGCTTTGGCGGCCACATCGGCCAGCGGATGCCGCCACACCAGCGTGCCGAGCGCGGCCACGCTCATCACGCCCCAGACGAACATCGACAGCCACGCATTGGGCACGTGGATGAACATGATCTTCACGGTCGCACCCTGCTGGTAGTCGTCAGGCGCCATGGCCGATTGATAAAGCCCAATCGTAAGCAGGACCGCGGTCGCTGTGGCCAGCCAGGGCAGCACGCGCTCGGTCAATGCGAGGAACCGTGTCGGGTTGGCAAGGTCGATGAGGCTCATGGCGTTCCTGATAATCGCGACAGCGGCGGCAGGCAATGCGCGCGATCGGCGCGGCCGCACGGTTCCGTGAGAGTTGATCGGTCGCAATGCCGCATCAGTCGAGTCCATGCCGCAGGCTGGCAGCGGCGGCGAACGGGCCAACCACAAGGCTGACCAGCGACAGCGCGCACAGGATCGAAAACGGCGTGCCGAAGGGGATAGGTCCTTCGACGGCGGCATTGGAGGCAGCGACGCCGAAAATCAGCACCGGAATCGACAGCGGCAGCACCACCACCGCGAGCAGCAATCCGCCGCGCCGCAGGGTCACGGCGAGCGCAGCTCCGATCATGCCGGTGAATGTCAGTGCGGGCGTTCCGACCAGAAGCGTCAATGCGACGCTGAAGGTTGCTGCCGCGTCGAGATTGAGCAGGATGCCGATGATCGGCGTGGCCACGATCAGCGGCACGCCGGCCGCCAGCCAATGCGCCAGCGCCTTCGCTGCGCAACTCAATTCCAGCGGCGTGCGGCTCATCACGATCAGATCGAGCGAGCCGTCGTCCTGATCGGCGGTGAACAGGCGGTCAAGTGTCAGCAGGCTTGCCAGCATTGCGCCAAGCCAGAGAATGGCGGGGCCGATGCGTTTGAGCAAAGCGAGATCGGGGCCGAGTGCGAACGGCATCACCACGACGACCGAAACGAAAAACAGCACGCCGATCAGCGCACCGCCGCCGGCGCGCAGCGCGACCGCGATGTCACGGCGAACGAGTGCGGCGAGAGCGGTCACGCGGCACCGCCGATCCGCAATTCCTGCGCGGGAATGCCGAGCGGTCCATGGGTCGCGGCGAGAATAATCCCGCCGCTGCGCAAATGCGCGCCCATCAAGCTGGCCACCATGGCCTGACCTGAGGTGTCGAGCGCCGAGGTTGGTTCATCCAGCAGCCAGACCGGGCGGTTGACCGCAATCAGCCGCGCGATCGACAGGCGGCGGCGCTGTCCGGCCGACAGAAATGCCGACGGCAGATGGGCGGCGTGGCCGAGCCCCACCGCCTCAAGGCTGGCGGTTCCGTCGATGGCTTCGCCGCCGAGGAAATTCCGCCAGAAGTCGAGATTCTCCAGCACCGTGAGAGACGATTTCAGCGCGTCGCGGTGGCCGAGATAATGGGCCTGTTCGGGAAGCGTGAGATCCTGCTCGCCGCCGTCGAGCGCAATCGCGCCGCCTGCGGCTGGAAGCAGTCCCGCGATGATCCGCAGTAGCGACGACTTGCCGGCTCCGTTGATGCCGGTGACCGCCAGCGCCTGCCCCGCAGGAACATCAAAATCGAGACCGGAAAAGATGCTTCGCCCGCCCCTGACGCATTCAAGACCCTGACCTGTAAGCCTCATAATGGATTGACCGATGGCTTGTGACAGGGCGCTGCGGTTCCGGTCGTAGCAGGCATGAGAGGCAGACAATCCATAGCGGGTGTGGTGGACAGACTGGAAAGATTCTATAAAACCGGAACTTGGTGCAGCACACAATCAGCCGCCGGAAACAGCACGGTTCAACCCTGATTCCTTCGCTCTTGACGGTGTCCCGATACCTTTTGCCGGGTGTCTCTAACTTTTGAACTGGGATCGTTCACATGCCCTCACTCGACAGCTTTAAATGCCAGAAAACCCTCAAGGTCGGCGCCAAGACGTACGTGTATTACAGCCTGCCTGCCGCTGAAAAGAACGGCCTCAAGGGCATTTCGAAGCTGCCTTACTCGATGAAGGTGCTGCTCGAGAACATGCTGCGCAACGAAGACGATCGCACAGTCAAGAAGGCGGACATCGTCGCGTTCTCGAAATGGGCGAGCAAGAAGACCCTCGAACACGAAATCGCATTCCGCCCTGCACGCGTGCTGATGCAGGATTTCACCGGCGTGCCTGCGGTGGTCGATCTCGCCGCCATGCGCAACGCGATGAAGGCACTCGGCGGCGATGCCGAAAAGATCAACCCGCTGGTCCCCGTCGATCTCGTGATCGATCACTCGGTGATCGTGAACTTCTTCGGTGACAACAAGGCTTTCGGCAAGAACGTCGCGGAAGAGTACAAGCAGAACCAGGAACGCTATGAATTCCTGAAGTGGGGCCAGAAGGCGTTCTCGAATTTCTCCGTTGTGCCGCCCGGCACCGGCATCTGCCATCAGGTCAATCTCGAGTATCTGGCCCAGACAGTCTGGACCAAGAAGGAGAAGATGACGGTCGGCAAGAAGAAGGGCACGTTCGAAGTCGCGTATCCGGACTCGCTGGTCGGCACTGACTCGCACACCACCATGGTCAACGGTCTCGCCGTGCTCGGCTGGGGCGTCGGCGGCATCGAGGCGGAAGCCTGTATGCTTGGCCAGCCGCTCTCCATGCTGCTGCCGGATGTGGTCGGCTTCAAACTCAAGGGCCAGCTCAAGGAAGGCGTCACCGCGACCGATCTCGTGCTCACCGTCACGCAGATGCTGCGCAAGCTCGGCGTGGTCGGCAAGTTCGTAGAATTCTTCGGCGCAGGCCTCGATTCGATGTCGGTCGCCGACAAGGCCACCATTGCCAACATGGCGCCTGAATACGGCGCGACCTGCGGCTTCTTCCCGGTGGACAAGGCCGCGCTTGATTATCTCAAGACCTCGGGCCGCGCTTCCGCGCGCGTGGCGCTGGTTGAAAAGTACGCCAAGGCCCAGGGCCTGTTCCGCACGTCGGCTTCGCCCGACCCGGTGTTCACAGAATTGCTGACGCTCGACCTCGGCGACGTCGTGCCGTCGCTCGCAGGCCCGAAGCGTCCGGAAGGCCGCGTTGCATTGCCGGCGGTGGCCGAAGGCTTCGCCGCGGCGATGGAGTCGGATTACAAGAAGGCGCTCGACGGTCATCGTTATTCGGTCGAAGCCCGCAATTTCGATCTTGGCCATGGCGACGTGGTGATCGCGGCTATCACCTCCTGCACCAACACCTCGAATCCGAGCGTGCTGATCGGTGCGGGCCTGCTCGCGCGCAATGCCGCCGCCAAGGGCCTCAAGGCGAAGCCGTGGGTGAAGACCTCGCTCGCGCCGGGCAGCCAGGTGGTCGCCGAGTATCTGTCGAACTCCGGATTGCAGAAGGATCTCGACAAGGTTGGCTTCAACCTCGTCGGTTTCGGCTGCACGACCTGCATCGGCAATTCCGGCCCGCTGCCGGAAGAAATCTCGAAGTCGATCAATGACAACAGCGTCGTTGCGGCGGCGGTGCTCTCGGGCAACCGCAACTTTGAAGGCCGCGTTTCTCCCGACGTGCAGGCGAACTATCTCGCGTCGCCGCCGCTGGTGGTCGCCTATGCGCTCGCCGGCAACGTCAACATCAACCTCGCCACCGAGCCGCTCGGCACCGGCAAGGACGGCAAGCCGGTTTACCTGAAGGACATCTGGCCGACCTCGAAGGAAATCAACGCGGCGATCAAGAAGTTCGTCACCTCGACGATCTTCAAGAAGAAGTACGCCGATGTGTTCAAGGGCGATACCAACTGGCGCAAGATCAAGACCGTGACCAGCGACACCTATGCCTGGAACATGAGCTCGACCTATGTGCAGAACCCGCCGTACTTCGAGGGCATGAAGATGGAGCCCGAGCCGATCAAGGACGTACTCGATGCGCGCATCCTGGCGATGTTCGGGGACAAGATCACCACCGACCACATCTCTCCGGCCGGTTCGATCAAGCTGACCTCGCCTGCCGGCAAGTATCTGTCCGAGCATCAGGTGCGGCCCGCCGACTTCAACCAGTACGGTACGCGCCGTGGCAACCATGAAGTGATGATGCGCGGCACCTTCGCGAACATCCGTATCAAGAACTTCATGATGAAGGGCGCGGACGGAAATATCCCCGAGGGCGGTCTCACGAAGCACTGGCCCGACGGCGAACAGATGTCGATCTACGACGCCGCGATGAAGTATCAGGCCGAGCAGGTGCCGCTGGTGGTGTTCGCCGGCGCCGAATACGGCAACGGCTCGTCGCGTGACTGGGCGGCCAAGGGCACGCGCCTGCTTGGCGTGCGCGCCGTGATCACCCAGAGCTTCGAGCGCATCCATCGCTCGAACCTCGTCGGTATGGGCGTGCTCCCGCTCACGTTCGAGGATGGTGAGTCGTGGCAGTCGATCGGTCTGAAGGGCGACGAGAAGGTCACGATTCGCGGCCTTCAGGGCGATCTCAAGCCGCGTCAAAAGTTAACGGCGGAGATCGTGTCTTCGGACGGTTCGCTGAAGCAAGTGTCGCTGCTTTGCCGTATCGACACGCTCGATGAGCTTGAATACTACCGGAATGGTGGCATTCTTCACTACGTGCTGCGCAATCTGGCCGCGTGATACGCGGCGAGTGGTCCGATTCTGACATTCGCCTCCCGTTTCGGGCAGGTCACCTCGCGAATGTCAGAATCGAAGGACCACTCGTAACTATTAGCTTCTAGTGGAGTTCAGGATTTGACATTCGCGATGCAAACTTGCGGCCGGGTGGGTCGCGAATGTCAAATCCACTCCACTAAAAACGCATCCGTGAACAGCCTCACCGCGAAGTGAGTAGCGAGCTACCAGGGGGCGGCCTATCAAGGGGCCGCCTTCTTGGTGAGGAGGCATCATGCATCGTGGGGGCAGACGGGATGTCTGATTTGCCAGTTTCGAAACCGACAGCAGCCGGTGCAATCGCTTCGCGGTTGTCGCGCACGCTGGGCGTTTGCGCGATCTTTACCGTCATCACACCGGTATGCGCAGATCCGCGCGCGGTCGTTGAACTCTTCACCTCGCAAGGTTGTTCGGCATGTCCGCCCGCGGACAAGGTTCTCGGTGAGCTGGCGCAGGACCCATCCGTGATCGCGCTCAGTCTGCCGATCGACTACTGGGATTATCTCGGCTGGAAGGACACGCTGGCGGATTCGCGGTTCAGCGCGCGTCAGAAAGCTTATTCGCATGCACGCGGCGACCGTGGCGTCTACACGCCGCAGGCCGTGGTCAACGGCACGACGAACGTTCTTGGCAGCGATCGCGCGGGAATCGAGAACGCCGCGAAGAGGACGCAGAACACCGAAGGCGTCATGTCGGTTCCGGTGACGATGACGCAGTCCGGCGGACAGATCAAAATATCGGTGGCGGAAGCCGACGGCAGGAGCGGTGAGATCTGGATCTGCGCCGTGTCGAAAGCTGTTCCGATCACCATCTCGCGCGGTGAGAATCGCGGACAGCAGATCACGTATCACAACGTGGTGCGCAATGTGCTGAAGGTCGGCGACTGGAACGGCAAGGCCGGCAGTTGGACCGTGCCGCTTGAAAACATCACGCGCGACGGCGTCGATGCTGCGGCAGTTTACGTTCAGGACGGCAATCGCGACAAGCCCGGCCCAATGCTCGGCGCGGCCTTCAAGTCGCTGAACTGATTCAAAAAATTCTGGATTGAAAGACGCGCGTCAGGCTGCGATCGCTCGCCGTTGCACAGCCGCAAGCTCTCCGCTCGCAACGAAAAAGCTCTTCAACAAAAAAGGCCAGCTCGCGCTGGCCGAAGGATTGGGGATCCAGTTTACTGCGAAGAGTTAGACCCGATCCTGACGACCCCGGGGGGCTGGGGGCTGAGGAATCCGGTGCCGAAAGGACCGGGTCAACGCAGTTTCCTCTTGATCGCAGTCCAGCACGGCGGGGGATTGACCGAAATCAGGCGGCATTATGATTTTGCCTGACGTCCGCGTGATGCCTTTGCTCCGGAAACGGGCAGCGGATGTCCTTGAAATCATGCTTGCAGGCGTGGCCAGACGGGGCGATCATGTCACCTGCGTGACAGGAGGCGCCGATGAATTCAATGTCGGGCGATATCGATCCAAGCGAGAGCAGGGGGCTGGAGCGCAGCGCCGCGCCGCTCCCGCCCCAGACCGTAACGTTCAATCGCGTCGAACTTAATCGCATTCTCAATCTTTACGGACGCATGGTCGCCGCCGGCGAATGGCGCGATTACGCCATCGATTTTCTGAAGGACCGTGCGGTGTTTTCGATCTTCCGGCGATCGTCGGAAGTTCCGATCTACCGGATCGAGAAAGATCTCCGTCTCGCCCGCAAACAGGGCGCCTACAGCGTGATCGCCGCCAGCGGTCAGATCCTCCGCCGCGGCCATGAGCTTGATCGTGTTCTGCTGGTGATCGATCGCAAGCTCGCGGTGGTTTGATTATTCTTTCGGGATTGTCGTGCCGCCCTCGCCGAGAGCGCGCTGCATCATGACCGTGTCGAGCCAGCGGCCGAACTTGAACCCGACGTCAGGGTGGGTGCCGATCATTTCGAATCCGGCACGGGCATGGACGCCAACCGAGGCAGTGTTGGCGGAATCTCCGATGACGGCGATCATCTGCCGGTAGCCGCGTTCTTCTGACGCGGCAATCAGATCCTGCATCAGCCGTGTTCCGATACGTCGTCCCTGCGCTGCTGGATCGAGATACACGGAGTTTTCGACCGTGAAGCGATAGGCCGGGCGGGGCCGGTACGGTCCGGCATAGGCATAGCCGACGACGACGTCTTCCATGACCGCCACCAGATACGGAAAGCCGCCCGCCGCCAGCACCTCGTAGCGTCTTGTCATCTCGGCAAGGCCGGGCGGATCGAGTTCGAAAGTCGCGGTGCCGTGGAGAACCGCGTGCCGATAGATCGCCGTGATGGCGGGGAGGTCGGTGCGTGCGGCCGCTCTGATCTGAACTTGGGGCATGGCTTGCCGAGGCTGTTTCGTTGCTTCGCATAACGCAACGATACCTCAAACAAAAGCCCCGGCTTTTGGCCGGGGCTTTCAAGAGTTCACTGATCAGCCACGATCAGTCTCAATCGCGCTGTCCCAGCAACTGCAGCAGCAGTGTGAACAGGTTGATGAAGTTCAGGTAGAGCGACAGTGCGCCGGTGATCGCCGCGCGCTCTGCCACGTCGCCGCCCTGGCTGGCGTAGCCGTAGATGTAGTCGTTCTTCAGGCGCTGGGTGTCCCAGGCGGTGAGGCCGGCGAACACCAGCACGCCGATCACCGAGACGATGAACTGAAGCATCGTGCTTGCGATGAACAGGTTCACCAGGCTCGCGAGGATGATGCCGAACAGGCCCATCATCAGGAACGATCCCATCCCGGTCAGGTCACGCTTGGTGGTGTAGCCGTAAAGGCTCAGCGCACCGAACGAGGCAGCTGTGATGAAGAACACCCGCACGATCGAGGTGTGGGTGTAGACCAGGAAGATCGACGACAGCGAGATGCCCATCAGCGCCGCGAACACCCAGAACAGGAGCTGAGCGGTTGCGGGCTTCAGACGATTGATGCCGAACGAAATGGCGAACACCATCACGAGAGGCGCGAGGATGAACACCCACTTCAGCGGGCTGACGAACATCGCGACGCCGAACGACGTCAGATACTGCTTGCCGATGCGGCCGGCAGCGGCTGACGCGTCAGGTGTCACGGCGCCCATATAGACGCCGAGCGCGGCAAGGCCGGTGATGGCCAGGCCGATCGCCATGTAGTTGTAGATCTTAAGCATGTACGAGCGCAGACCGGCATCGACGGTCGCGGCGTCAACGCGCCCGGCGGCCCGGCCGAAAGGTGACGTATAGTTGCGGTCCAAGTCCGACATGGTCGAAACCCCGTGTTTGTCTGGCGAAAGCGAAGGGTCTGCGCCGCCAGCTATAAGTTTGTCCCAGAACCCCGATTATGAGTCCATCCCTGGATGGTATCAATTCGGATTCTGAACCCGCTCGGTATGTGGGAAACTAACACACTCGACGCAAGCATGGGCGCGCGGCTGAATGTCGCAAAACCCGCAATTTCGCTGCTACAAATTGTCATAAGTTACGGAGCACGCTAGCGGGCTTTTGGTTAAGCGCGAGTAATGTTCCGGCCAGCCCGAGCCCGACCGTGACGGCCAGCGCCGCCAGCACGACCAGGGCGGCGCTGCCCGCCTGCCAGACGAAGCTCAGGGTCATCAGCCGGGTCACGATCTGCCAGGCAGCGATCGATCCGGCCGCCACTCCGAACACGGCCGTGGCCAGGCCGATCAGCAGATATTCCAGCGCATAGGCGCCCAGCAGCCGCGCCCGGGTGGCGCCGAGCGTCTTGAGGATGACTGCGTCATAGACCCGGTGCCGATGCCCTGCGGCAAGTGCGCCGCCCAGCACGAGAATGGCCGACACCAGGGTCACCGAACTGGCGCCCCGGATCGCCAGCACCAGATTGGTCACGACCTTTCCGATCGAATCGAGTGCCTCGCGCACCCGGACGCTGGTCACCATCGGAAAGGCGGCGGCAACCTCCTTGATAAGCTTGGCGTCACTTGCCGCCGTGGAGCTGGCTTCCGTCAGTGTCGCGATGTCGGTATGGGGTGCGCCGGCGAAGGCTTTTGGCGAATAGACCAGAACGAAATTGATGCCGAGGCTTTGCCAGTCCACGGTGCGCAGGTTGCTGATCTTCGCGGTGATGTCGCGGCCGAGCACGTTCACGGTGATGTCGTCGCCGACCTTCACGCCGAGACCGTCGGCGATCTTCTTTTCGAGCGAGACCAGAGGCGGGCCGCTGTAGTTTTCGTCCCACCAGGTGCCTTCGACGACTTGCGAGCCGCGCGGGACTTCACCGGTATAGGTCAGGCCACGGTCGCTTTGCAGCACCCAGGCGGCGTCGTTCGAGGGCTTGAGATCTTCGGCCTTGATACCTTTCGCGGCGACGATGCGCCCGCGCAGCATCGGCACGGTTTCCACATTGGCGTTGGGGGCCATCTGTTTCAGGAAATCGCCAAAACGCGCCGCCTCTGCGGTGGGAATGTCGATGAAATAGAACGACGGCGCATGCTCGGGCAGCGCCGCCATGAATTGCCTCCGCAGATTGCCGTCGATCTGCGTGATCGTGACCAGCACGGCAAGGCCGAGACCGAGCGACATTACGACCGACGGTGTCAGAGCGCCGGGGCGGTGAATGTTGGCGACAGCAAGCCGCAGCATGGTGAAGCGCGGCCGCGGCAAATTTCTCGCCAGCGCCATCAGCAACGAGGCGATGACGCACAGCACGGCGAACACGGCGGCCGACGAGACGACGAACACGGTGGCAACACGCTTGTCGTAGGCGAGACCGATCGCAACCGCCACCAGTGTCACGATGACCGCAGCCATCAGCACGAGATAACGCCGCCGCGGCCAGTGAAATTCCGATGTCACGCCTTCGCGGAACAGCGCAGCCACCGGCACGTCATGAACGCGGCCGAGCGGCCACAATCCGAATGCGAGCGCGGTCAAAAGACCATAGAGAAACGACAGCGCCAGTTCGCCGGCATGGAATGTCGCTTCCACCGGAAGCGGCAGGATTTTTCCGAACACACCGACGATGATGAAGGGAAGCGCGGCGCCGATCGCGAGGCCGATCAGCGATCCGAGGATCGCCAGCACCATCACCTGCGTCAGGTAAATCGTGAACACCTCGCGGCCGGTGGCGCCGAGCGCCTTGAAAGTGGCGATCACGTCGCGCCGTTCGTCGAGATGGCTCTTGATCGCGTTGGCGACCCCGACGCCGCCGACCAGCAGCGCCGCAAGCCCGACCAGCGTGAGAAACTGCGTGAAGCGGGTGATGCTGCGCTCGAGTTGCGGCGAGGCATTGCCGCGGCTGCGGATCTCCCAGCCGGCTTCCGGCAGGGCTTTCTGCGCTTCGTCGATCAGGGATTGTGTTGCGCGATCATCGACCGAAGCATCCGGCAACCGCACGCGGTAGCTCCAGCGCACCAGCGTGCCCGGTTGCAGCAGACCGGTGGCGCGCAGTGCGTCTTCGCTGATCAGGAATCGGGGCCCGAGGCCAACGCCACCCGCGAGCTTGTCCGGTTCGGCTTCGACGACGCTGCGAATGTCGAACGTCGCATTGCCGACCGTGACCCGATCGCCGACCTTCAGTCCCAGCCGCGCCAGCATGATGGCATCGGCGCCCGCGCCGAACGCACCGTCACGCTGGGCCAGCAATTCGGTCATCGGCATGTTCGGCGCGAGTGTGACGTCGCCGAGCATCGGATAGTTGCCGTCGACCGCTTTCAGATCAACCAGCGCAAACTCGCCTTTGGCCGAACGCGCCATGCCGCGCATGATCGCCGCGACCGAGATCTTGCCGCGCGCATCAAGGAAAGCCCGCTCCTCCTTGGTGGCTTCACGCTGAATCAGCGCAAAGGACACGTCGCCGCCGAGCAGCGTGCGTCCCTGATGGTCCAATCCTTCGCTGAGGCTTCCGGCCACCGATCCGACGCCGGCGATCGCCATGACGCCGAGCGCGATGCAGGCAACGAAAACGTAGAAGCCGCGCAGGCCGCTGCGCAACTCGCGCAGCGCGTAGCGGATCGCCAGCGCCAGGGAGCCGCTGCGCGGTGCGGTATCCGCGATCTCGCTCATCGCGATGCCGTCTCGATCCAGTGCCGGTCTGTCGCCGGTCCGTCGATGCGGCCCGAGCGCAATCGCACCACACGGTCACAGCGCTGCGCCAATGCGGCATCGTGCGTCACGAGGACGAGGGTCATGCCGCGCTCGAGATGTTTGGCGAACAGCAGATCGACGATCTGCTTGCCGGTGGACTCGTCGAGATTTCCGGTGGGTTCGTCGGCCACGAGGATGGCTGGATCGGGCGCCATTGCGCGCGCCAGTGCGACACGCTGCTGTTCGCCACCTGAGAGTTGCGAGGGATAGTGATGCAGTCTCTCGCCGAGACCGACACCCGCAAGTTCCTATGCAGCGCGCGCATTCGCATCCGCGCGGCCCGCGAGTTCAAGCGGCACCGCGACGTTCTCAAGCGCGGTCATGGTCGGGATCAGATGAAACGACTGGAACACAATGCCGACATGGCGGCCACGGAATCGTGCAAGGTCGTCTTCATCGAGGGCATTGAACGAGACGCCGTTGACCACCACCTCTCCGCTGTCAGGACGTTCAAGACCCGCCATCACCATCAGGAGCGTGGACTTGCCCGATCCCGACGGTCCGATCAGGCCGACGGCTTCACCGGGCGCGACCCGCAGATCGACATCCTTGAGGATGTGAACGCGCGCGGCCCCGCTGCCCAACGAGAGATTGACGTTCGAAATGGAAATGGTGTCCGGTTCGAGACCGGCGTGCGACGAGGGTTTAATGAGACTGTCCATGGACCATTCATATGGGGGTTTCGGCGGCGCGGTCGAGGGGCTGGTGTCCCGAATCCGAAGTTCGCTCTATTTCGCTGCGCTTTCTGTGGCGAACTTCGGATTCGAAAGGACACCAGCAAACTATAGTTTCAGTGTGGCTTCGGTTCGCAGGTCCGCAAACGGAAGCTGCCGCAAGAAGGGTGCGGGCCTACGAACCGCCACACTGGTTCGGGCATTCATCGTCGCAGCAACGGGGGCAATGATGGCGATGTCGGGGCCGGCGTCGGCTCAAACCGCTGATGTCAAAGATGTGAAGCCGATCAAGCTCGCCGTTCTGGGCGATTCCCTGACCGCAGGTTTCGGCCTTCCGGCCTCGGCGGCGTTTCCGGTGCGGTTGCAGAAAGCCCTGAGCGAGAAGGGGATCGCCACCGACATTCATAACGCGGGGGTGTCCGGCGACACCACAACCGGCGGGCTCGCCCGGCTCGACTGGTCGATCCCGCCCGGCACCGAAGCTGTGATCGTCGAGCTTGGAGCCAACGACGCGCTCCGCGGCGTCGATCCGAAAGTGGCGCGCGGCGCGCTCGACGACATCCTCACGAAACTCAAGGCGCGCAACATTGCCGTCCTGTTGTGCGGGATGTACGCGCCGCCGAACTACGGCGCGGAGTACACAGCGACGTTCAACAGCATCTATCCCGACCTCGCCAAGAGCCACAAAGTCCCGCTGTATCCGTTCTTTCTCGATGGTGTGGCCACCGACGCGAAGCTGACCCAGCCTGACGGGTTGCACCCGACGGCGGCCGGCGTTGACGTGGTGGTGGCGCGGATTCTGCCAACGGTGGAGGCGTTTCTGAAGGACCGCGCGTCGCAACAGGGCAAGCCTTAACGATTTATCGGCCGATCACGCGATGGTCGCTTCGCACTGTCATCGTGCTGCGGTACAAAAGACAACAGGTGATTCGTGATCCTCTCCAGCATCGAGGAGTTTCGTGATGCCTCGCTTGTTCACCGGGCTGGAAATCCCCCCGGATATCGGTCAGACGCTCTCGAACTTGCGCGGGGGCCTGCCAGGCGCCCGCTGGATCGACCCCGAAAATTATCACGTGACATTGCGCTTCATCGGCGACATCGACGGCGCGGCGGCCAATGAAATCGCCTCGACGCTCGAGCGGATCAACCGCAAGCCGTTCGAAGTCGCATTGCAGGGCCTGTCCAGCTTCGGCGGCAAGAAACCGCGGGCGGTCGTGGCATCGGTTGTGCCAAGCCGGCCGCTGATGGAGTTGCAGGCGGAACTGGAACGGCTGATGCAGCGGTTCGGGTTCGATCCCGAGGGCCGCAAATTCATCCCCCATGTCACGCTCGCGCGGCTGCGGGACGCCTCCAATCAGGATGTGGCGGACTATCTGTCGGTGCGCGGCTATTTCCCGACCCGCAGCTTCATGGCCTCCCGCTTCGTCCTGTTCTCGTCGCGGGCGTCGGTGGGTGGTGGGCCCTATGTCGTCGAAGACGCCTATGCGCTGAGCGCATAGAGAGCCTCCGGCACCTTTGTAGTCTTGCATTTTCCGCGTCGTTCTGGCCGGTAGCGGGCCATGAACGCTCCGTCTCCCGCCACGTTCCGTCGGCACTATCAGGCTCTGGTTGCGGCTGGCGCCATCGAAGCCGATCCGGCGCAGGCGCAGGCTGTGGAAGCCTTCTCCGCGCTTGAAGCGAGACTGGCGGGCTATCGTCCCGGCCGCGGCGGACTGCTGCAACGTCTGTTCGCCGACAAGGACGCCGCCCAACTGCGCGGTCTCTACATCCATGGCGAGGTCGGGCGCGGCAAGACCATGCTGATGGATCTGTTCTTCAATGACAGTCCGGTTGCGCACAAACGCCGCGCGCACTTTCACGAATTCATGGCCGACGTTCATGAGCGGATTCACGGCTTCCGCCAGAAGATCGCGCGGCAGGAAATTGCCGACACCGACCCGGTACGGCTGACCGCGCAATCGATTTTCGAGGAAGCGTGGCTGCTATGCTTCGACGAATTCCACGTCACCGACATCGCCGACGCCATGATCCTCGGACGCCTGTTCAGCCGGCTGTTCGAACTGGGCACAGTGGTTGTGGCGACGTCCAATGTCGCCCCCGACGATCTCTACAAGGGCGGATTGAACCGCGCATTGTTTCTGCCGTTTATTGCGCAACTGACGGAGCGGATGGAGGTGCTGCGGCTCGATGCGCGCACCGATTTCCGCCTGGAAAAACTCGCCGGCATCAAGATGTGGCTGGTGCCTGCCGATGCGAGCGCGGATGCCGCGCTCGACAAGGCGTGGGCCAAGCTCACCGGCGGCGCGGTGGACCATCCGCGCGACATCACGATCAAGGGTCACGTGCTGCACGTTCCGCATTCGGCGCACGGCGTCGCGCGATTTACATTCGCCGATCTGTGCGAGAAGCCGCTTGGTGCGTCGGACTATCTGCGGCTCGCGCATGATTATCACACGCTGATCATCGACCGGATTCCGGCGATGCAGTACCCGCAGCGCAACTACGCCAAGCGCTTCATCACGCTGATCGACACGCTTTACGACAATGCAGTGAAACTGATGGCGTCGGCGGAGACCGATCCGCTGTCGCTGTACACCGCGACCGAAGGGGTTGAGGCCAACGAATTCAAGCGCACCTCGTCGCGGCTGATCGAGATGGGCTCGGAATCCTATCTGGCGCTGCCTCACGGCCGCAGCGACTCGTCCGCGAGCGGCGCGACCACGGGCCTGGTCGAGACCTGACGGGGTTCGCTTTATGTTTCACCTCCGGCCCCGGCGAAAGCCCGATGCGAAAGCGCTGGCCGGTGCCGCTGTGGTGAGCACCGCCTCATCATTGAGCGAACGGCGACTTGAACGCTTGCCGCGAAAGGTCTAACCAGCGCTCCAGAGTTTTCCCACCCTCTATCCGTCGACATCAAAGGACAGATTTCCCATGGCGCGTGACAAGATTGCTTTGATTGGTTCAGGTCAGATCGGCGGCACGCTCGCCCACCTCGTCGGGCTGAAAGAGCTGGGCGACGTGGTGATGTTCGACATCGCCGAAGGCATCCCCCAGGGCAAGTCGCTCGACATCGCGCAGTCCTCGCCGGTCGACGGCTTCGACGCCAACTTCACCGGCGCCAATTCCTATGAAGCCATCGAAGGCGCCAGCGTGGTGATCGTCACCGCCGGCGTGCCGCGCAAGCCGGGCATGAGCCGCGATGACCTTCTCAGCATCAACCTCAAGGTGATGGAGCAGGTCGGCGCCGGCATCAAGAAATACGCTCCCGACGCGTTCGTCATCTGCATCACCAACCCGCTCGATGCGATGGTCTGGGCGTTGCAGAAGGCTTGTGGCCTCCCGCACAAGAAGGTCGTCGGCATGGCTGGCGTGCTGGATTCCGCGCGCTTCCGTTATTTCCTCGCCGACGAATTCAACGTTTCGGTCGAAGACGTCACCGCCTTCGTGCTCGGCGGCCACGGCGACACCATGGTGCCGCTGACCAAGTATTCGACCGTCGCGGGCATTCCGCTGCCTGATCTTGTGAAGATGGGCTGGACCTCGCAGGCCCGCATCGACGAGATCGTCGATCGCACCCGCAACGGCGGCGCGGAGATCGTCAACCTGCTCAAGACCGGATCGGCGTTCTACGCACCGGCCGCATCGGCGATCGCGATGGCGGAAAGCTATCTGCGCGACAAGAAGCGCGTGCTGCCCTGCGCGGCCTATCTCAACGGCGAATACGGCGTGAAGGACATGTATGTCGGCGTGCCGGTTGTCATCGGATCGAAGGGTGTCGAGCGTATCGTCGAGATCGAACTGGCCGGCAAGGACCGCGAAGGCTTCGACAAGTCGGTCGGCGCCGTGCAGGGCCTGGTCGAGGCCTGCAAGAAGATCGCGCCCGACCTGCTCGGCAAGTAAGGCGGCGCTGCGCCGTTAGCGATTCCGCACGATCCGGTGAAAGTGTTCTCCGGATCGTGCGCTAAGCTTTCCTCTTTCTCACTTCGGTTCTCTGGGGCAATCCATGAACATCCACGAATATCAGGCCAAGGCGGTGCTGAAGGAATTCGGCGTGCCGGTGTCGCGCGGCGTGCCAATTCTCAAGGCAGGTGAAGCGGAAGCTGCGGCGAAGGAGCTCGGCGGCCCGTTGTGGGTGGTGAAGAGCCAGATCCACGCCGGCGGACGCGGCAAGGGCAAATTCAAGGAAGCCTCGGCAGGCGACAAGGGCGGCGTGCGTCTCGCCAAGTCGATCGATGAGGTGAAGGACTTCGCCAAGCAGATGCTCGGCGCAACGCTGGTGACCATCCAGACCGGCCCGGCCGGCAAGCAGGTCAACCGCCTCTATCTCGAAGACGGCTCCGACATCGAGAAGGAATTCTATCTGTCGCTGCTGGTCGATCGCGAAACGTCGTGGGTGGCGTTCGTGGTGTCGACCGAAGGCGGCATGGACATCGAGAAGGTCGCGCACGATACGCCCGACAAGATCGTGACGTTCTCGGTCGATCCCGCCACCGGCATCATGGGCCATCACGGCCGCACCGTGGCGCAGGCGCTCGGCCTCAAGGGCGATCTCGCCAAGCA
>JAFVHU010000124.1 GCA_017474385.1 Afipia sp.
GTCCATCCGCTAACCTTTGGCCATGGTAGTGAGGCGATCCGCGCCGAATGTCCACTCTCCGGAAAGCGGCCAACGGGGAAGTTCGACCCTTTGCAGTCATTCGCGGAGGCCGCTGACCGGCCGCTAACCGAAATCGTAGCCTAGAGGGCTGCGGCGTAGGCGTAGCTTTCTTCGCCTACCGAATCTGCGCACAACTCGGCCGCCTGCGAACCACTTGCCGCGCCCTAACATTACAGTTGCCTTTTGTGAGGCTTTCTGAATCCATGGGCAACCATGATTCGAACATCGTGGACGCAGACAGCGTCGATTGAAGAGACGCTTGCGTTGTGGGCGGCGTCGCTTCGGGAGATCAAGAAGCGGATACGTCCATTGTTCGGGCAAGAGCGTGTTGCGAAGAATGCTGGCTTGTTTCTGGAAGGTCTGCTTGGAGACGAGCAACGCAAGACCGGTTGGATGCGCGCTGAGGCCGCAGGCGATCCTGGCCCATGGCGGCAACAGGCGATCCTGGGTCGCAGAGATTGGGATGCGGATGCCTTGCGCGATATCGTCCGCGATTATGTCATCGAGCATTTGGCGGATGACGATGCGGTCCTCGTGATCGACGAGACCGGCTTTCTCAAGCAGGGCAAGGCGTCGTGCGGAGTGGCGCGGCAATACACTGGTTCCGCAGGCAAGATCACGAACTGCCAGATCGGGGTCTTCGCTGCCTACGTTTCGCGCCACGGTCATGCGTTCATCGACCGTACGCTGTATCTTCCGAAGGAATGGACCGACGATCCGGATCGCCTGGAAGCCGCATACGTGCCCCCCGATGTCGGCTTTGCGACCAAACCAAAGCTCGCGACGAGAATAATCGCAGGCGCCATGGCTGCGTCTGTACCATTCAAGTGGGTTGCGGGCGATACGGTCTACGGTGTCGGTGACATCGAACAGCAACTGCGTCGCGCAGGCAAAGGCTATGTCCTGGGGGTCAACAGCGCGCATGTATTTCGATCCTGGGGCAAGCGTCGATCAGTCGCCGGCACGGCTGCCGAGATCGCCCAGACGCGGCGCGCGCCCGACTGGAAACGCCTGTCAGCAGGGGCCGGAACCAAAGGACCGCGGCTGCATGATTGGTGTTATCTCGAATTGGCCGATCTGGCCGCAGAATCAAACGACGAAAATCCGGGCCTTTGGACACGCGGTCTGCTGATCCGTCGTCGTATCGCCGATGGCGATCTGGCCTTCTTCACCACCTGGTGCCCAGCGGCAACATCGATCGAAACACTGGTGGAGGTCGAAGGCCATCGGTGGGCAATCGAGGACAGCTTTGAAACCGCCAAGAGCGAGTTCGGGCTCGACCACAACGAGAGCAGATCCTGGCATGGCTGGCATCGCCACGTTTCCATGGTGATGCTCGCCTTCGCAATGATGGCGGTGATCCGTCATCGCGCCAATCCGCCGCCGCCAAAAAAAACCAAACGCCGAACCACGGCAAAAGCCAAACCATAGCCACGCCGTCGTTGATCCGATGGTCGATCCAGGAAGTCCGCCGCATTGCCATCAGACTCGCGCGAAAGCGTATTCAACCCGCACACATCATCGCATGGTCTTTCTGGCGCAGAGCTCACCAGGCTGCCGCTCAACGCGCTCACCTCAAATCAAAAAAGCAACTGTAATGCTA
>JAFVHU010000016.1 GCA_017474385.1 Afipia sp.
GCGCGCCCTTCGACCCGTTACGCAACACAGACATCGATACGCTCACGCAACTAACGCTTATACACACGCAACCGAACCGCACATTCAGTGCAATTCGATCAATTTCGTTGGTATCGAATTAAAGTTGCCGGGGGGTTAATCACAGCGTCCCGCGTGCCACACGCAAGCGCGCGCTTGAAATCGGCGCATCACATCGAAAGCGTTGGTAAACAGCGCCTCCAGCAAGGTGGTAAAGATCGCGTCAACAGAATGAGTGAACGCGAATTGACGCAGTTCCATTTTGCGAGCCGCAATAGTGGCGAACACTCTGTCATCACCGGGCTTGTCCCGGTGATCCCGATAGATCGGGCACCGTGCTCCCATAATCGGGATGGCCGGAACAAGTCCGGCCATGACATCAAGACCCGGTGCCGAGAGTTCCGCGGATACCATACCGTGTGTGGATCGCCGTCATCCTGAGGTGCGAGCGCTTGCGAGCCTCGAAGGACGACGGCAGCGCGAGGCCGCGCATCCTTCGAGGCTCGCCGCAAGCGCGGCTCGCACCTCAGGATGACGCGACATCATTTCGCAGAAATCAATGGGTCCCCGCTTTCGCGGGGACGACATCATTGTAAAACGACACCCCAGACGATGTAGTTCGATCGGTTACGCCTGGCTGGCGACGGTCTTGCCGAGAGCCGCCTGCGCCGCGGCGAGACGCGCGATCGGCACGCGATACGGCGAACACGACACGTAGTCGAGGCCGGTCTCGTGACAGAACGCGACCGATGCCGGATCGCCGCCGTGCTCGCCGCAGATGCCCATCTTGAGGCCGGGCCGCGTCTTGCGGCCGCGCTGCACACCGATCTTCACCAGTTCACCGACGCCGTCGCGATCGACCGAGATGAACGGATCGATATCGAGGATGCCGCGCGCGACATAGGTGCCGAGGAAGCTTGCGGCGTCGTCGCGGCTGATGCCATAGGTGGTCTGCGTCAGATCGTTGGTGCCGAACGAGAAGAACTCGGCGGTCTTTGCGATCTCGCCCGCGAGCAGACATGCGCGCGGCAGTTCGATCATGGTGCCGGTCTGATAGCTGAGCTTCACGCCGGTTTCCTTCATCACCGACTGTGCAGTAGCGTCGATGCGCGCCTTGGTGATGTCGAATTCGGCGCGGGTCGCGATCAGCGGCACCATCACTTCGAGACCGACCGGTTTGCCGGTGCGCTTGCCGGCTTCAACCGCCGCCTCGAAAATGGCGCGTGCCTGCATCTCGGCGATTTCCGGATAGGCGATCGCCAGACGGCAGCCGCGGAAACCCAGCATCGGGTTGAACTCGGACAGTTCACGCGCGCGATCCGCGATCTTGCGGGCATCGGTGTTCATCGCGCGGGCGACTTCCTCGATCTCGCTCTGCGAGTGCGGCAGGAATTCATGCAGCGGCGGATCGAGCAGCCGGATGGTGACCGGCAGGCCCTTCATGATCTCGAACAGATCAACGAAGTCGGCACGCTGCATCGGCAGCAGCTTCGCCAGCGCCGCGCGGCGCGAACCCTCGTCCTCGGCGAGGATCATCTCGCGCACCGTGCGGATGCACGTCTCCTCGAAGAACATGTGCTCGGTGCGGCACAGCCCGATGCCTTCGGTGCCGAACTTCAGCGCGGTGCGCGCGTCCGCCGGCGTGTCGGCGTTGGTGCGAACCTTGAGCTGGCGGACCTGATCGGCCCAGCCCATCAGCGTGGTGAAGTCGCCGGACAGTTCCGGCTCGATCATCGGCATGCGGCCCGCCAGCACCTGGCCCATCGAGCCGTCGATGGTGATGACGTCGCCCGCCTTGAAGCTGCGGTTGCCGATGCTCATCATGCCACGCCCGTAATCGACGCGGATGGTGCCGCAACCGGACACACAGGGCTTGCCCATGCCGCGCGCGACCACGGCGGCGTGGGAGGTCATGCCGCCGCGTGTGGTGAGGATGCCTTCCGCGGCGTGCATGCCGTGAATGTCTTCCGGTGAAGTCTCGACGCGGACCAGAATGACCTTGCGGCCGTCGGCCTGAAGCTTGGCCGCTTCATCGGACGAGAACACGATTTCGCCGGCAGCGGCGCCGGGCGATGCAGGAAGACCGGTGGCGATCACGTCGCGCTTGGCGACCGGATCGATGGTCGGATGCAGCAACTGATCGAGCGAGGCCGGATCGATCCGCATGATCGCATCCTTCTTGGTGATCAGGCCTTCATTGGCGAGATCGACCGCGATGCGCAGTGCGGCTTTCGCGGTGCGCTTGCCGTTGCGGGTCTGGAGCATCCACAGCTTGCCCTGCTCCACCGTGAATTCCATGTCCTGCATGTCACGGTAATGCTTTTCGAGCTGAGTGTAGATCCGCGTCAGTTCCTTGAACGCCTCCGGCATCGCAACTTCCATCGACGCTTTGTCGGAGCCGGATTCCTTGCGCGCATATTCGGTGATGTCCTGCGGCGTGCGGATGCCCGCCACCACGTCTTCACCCTGGGCGTTGATGAGGAATTCGCCGTACAGCCGTTTCTCGCCAGTGGACGGATTGCGGGTGAAGGCAACGCCGGTTGCCGAGGTGTCGCCCATGTTGCCGAACACCATGGATTGAATGTTGACGGCGGTGCCCCATGACTCCGGAATGTCGTGCAGGCGGCGGTAGGTCACCGCGCGCGCATTCATCCACGACGAGAACACGGCGCCGATCGCGCCCCACAACTGGGCGTGCGGATCCTGCGGGAAATCCTCGCCGGTTTCGCGCGCAACCGCTTCCTTGTATTTGCCGACCAGATCGACCCAGTCGTCTGCCGTGAGTTCGGTGTCGAGCGAATAGCCCTTGCTGTCCTTGTAGGTGTCGAGGATGTCCTCGAAGTGATGGTGCTCGAAGCCGAGCACGACGTCGGAATACATCGTGATGAAGCGGCGATAGCTGTCATAGGCGAAACGGCGGTCGCCCGAGAGTGACGCTAGCGCTTCCACGGTGACGTCGTTCATGCCGAGATTGAGCACGGTGTCCATCATGCCGGGCATCGAGGCGCGGCCGCCGGACCGCACCGAGACCAGCAGCGGGTTCTTGGCGTCGCCGAACGTCTTGCCGGCGATTTTGCCGACGGTGACAAGCGCCTTCTCGACCTGCGCCTTCAGGTCCTTCGGATAGGTTTTGTCGTTGGCGTAGAAATACGTGCAGACCGAGGTCGGAATCGTGAAGCCGGGAGGCACCGGCAAACCGAGATTGGCCATCTCGGCGAGATTGGCGCCCTTGCCGCCGAGCAGATCGCGCATGCCGGCCTTGCCCTCGGCGCGTCCGTCACCGAACGTATAGACCCACTTGCCAGCCTGAACGGTTTGCTTCGCCGCTGGCTTCGCGGCCTTCTTGGCCGCAGGCGCGGATGTCTTCGCGGTCGCTTTCGCCGCCACCTTGCTCACAGGTTTTGCGGCAACCGGCTTCGCTTTCGCGACCGGCTTCGGTTTGGAAACTGATTTTGGGGAGGACTTCGCGGCGGATTTCTTCGATGAGGCTTTGGCCATGGCTTCCAGACGCTGCATGAGTGAAACGGCAGCGGCGTTACACCACGGTTGCCCGTTGGGGCGCAAGCGACTCCCGGCTGATATCCGCGTTGTTGGTCACGGACGGTTACAGATTGTTACAGAATCGGGCAAATGGCGGTGTTTTGCTGCCGCTCTGTAATAATCTGAAATATTCCGTTACTTAATGATGCCCAATCCGATGATGCCGACCAGGATTAGATAGATCGCCACGATGAAATTCAGCAGCCGCGGCATGATGAGAATCAGCACCCCGGCGATGAGTGCAACGATCGGCTGAATATTGGCGACGCTGATGGACATATGAGTCTCCCGGCATGGAAGGAAAAGGACAAACGACAGGACGAATGCGAATCGGAAAAGAATTTATCCGCGTCTCGCGCATCGTAACAGCCAACGGCCACGATAAGCGGTGAGTTCCATGACAGATCAAACTTGCGCTGCGCGAGCCGCGTCATGCCCACGAAAATGCCCCGGTGAAATCACATTCCGGCAGGAACGATGATGAGCGACAGCCATTGTCACCGCTGTTGATCGGCCTGTGCCGATTTCCGAGCGTGATTGACGTGAGCGAAGTCGCTTTACGCGCGATCAGGCTCCTTTCATCAAGGAGAAAACCATGCGTAATCCCCTTCTCGCAGCAGCGCTGTTGGCCACCGCCACGGCGATGCCGCTCGCGGCTCATGCCCAGCAGCGCATCATTGTCGAGGAAGGCGTGACAACCGGCCTCGCACCCGGCGTCGGCATCATCGCAGACGATGTGCGTCCACGATTCCGGCAGTACATCGTTCAGGAGCGCGTCCCCTCTTACTCGGTTGAAGCGCCGGTGCGCGTCGGCACCGTGCTGCCGGAAAGCGGCGTGACCTATTACGATGTGCCGCAGCGGTACGGCGCGACCAACTATCGCTACACGGTGGTGAACGATCGGCCGATCCTGGTTGAACCGCGCACGCGCCGCGTGATGCAGGTGATCGATTAGAACCGGCTTCGGCCTCGTTTGAGCCGGGATGGTTGTCCCCGCCGGTCCCGCTCAAACAAACAGCCCCGCCTCGGCTTACGCCGGGCGGGGTTTTTTGTGCGCCTGCCGTTACGATCCTTGCGTTACGATCCTTGCAGGATCGACAGGATGTTGCTGGTCGATTTGTAACTCTGAAGCACGTTATCGCGGAATGACGGAGACCAGCCTGACGCCTGCTTCTCCTCATCGCTCATCGCGGAATAGCTCTGAAGAATACCGAGGCTCAGCTGAGTGGGATCGCCGCTCTGCTGGCTCTGCTTGAGCGATGCGAGGATGTTCGCGCGGTTGCGCGAATCCAGTTCCTTCTTGGCCGCGTAGATTTCCTGGTTCGAGAACTTCTGATCCTGATTGAGCGTGATCGCGGACAGCGAGCGATTATCGATCGACGAGAAATCCACGAGTTGGCCGAACTTGCGCGCGGGATCGTAGACCAGTTCGGTGCCCTTCTCAGCCGCAAGACTGGCCTGCGCATCAAGGGCGGCGCGGACATTGGTCGCAACCGTGCTGAACGTCTTGGTCGTTCCCGCCGGCGCACCGTCAGGATATTTTGCGAGATAACCGGCGACCAGATCGCCCGAAACTGACGGCGCGGTATCAGGCTTCTGCTTCGCCGCGTCGTAGCCCTTTTGCACGGCGTCGCGTTGCGCCGACCATGTCGCAGTGGCCTTCTCTTCGCTGCTTGCGCCGTCGAGATAGTCCAGCGCCGCCTTGTAGACGACGGTGTAGTTCTTGGTCATCGACGTTGCCGCGGCGGCAGGCGCAAGCGCAGCGTTGAAGCGGTTGGTCAGTTCGCCGGACGCGACGCTTTGTTCGTCGGGCGTGAATTTTCCGCCGTTGTTGGTGGCGATGGCAAACAGCGAGCGGCGATCCAGCGCCGAAAGATCAACCGTGGTCTTGCCGTCGACAATCGGGCCCTTCACTTTCGCCGCGGCATAGAGCTTGTCCAGCGCCGCGCGTGCGTCATTGGTGACCGTCGCGAAATCGGGTGTCTTCGCCTCGCTTGCAAGCTTGGCCTTGGCCGCGTCGGACAATGTCAGATTGGTTGCCGCGTTGGGATCAAGCGGGTTGCTGCCTCCCGCCTCAGCCGTGTTGAGCGCGTCGGCCAGCGACGGCTGCGTTGCGGCAGCGCGCGCGTAGGCGGAGCCATACTGGGCGTAGGGAGTGTAACCGTTGATCGAGGTCATGTTCGGTCCCGGCGTTCGCTAACGGCCGTTAACGGAAGTTACCGGAACCTTTCAGAACATGGTTAACGGGGGGTAAACAACGCGCCGCCGTCGCTGGTGGATCACCCCACCCGACTGGCCTTCGGCCAGCCACCCTCCCCATTCAGGGGAGGGACAGGCTTGCGGAACGCAAGCGGCTCTTTCTTCTCCCTCCCCCTTGTGGGGAGGGTCGGACCGAAGGTCCGGGGTGGGGGTCAGTCCTGAATCTTCGAGAAATCCGCCACCGCGCGCGTCGCCTCGCGGATTTCATTGAGCAGCTTCAGGCGATTTTCGCGCACCTTGGCGTCGTCATCGTTGACCTTCACCTTGTCGAAGAAGGCATCGACGGCCGGACGCAGCTTGGCCATCGCCGTCATCGCCGACGCGAAGTCTTCCTTGGCGACCGCAGCGCTGGCGTCAGTTTTCACCTGAGCGATAGCGCTGGCGAGCTTCTTCTCCTCGTCGAGTTTGTAGAGCGAGGCGTCGGGCGCGCCGTCGAACTTGCGCTTGTCCTTCTTCTCCTCGATGGCGAGGATATTCGACGCGCGCTTGGTGCCGGCGAGCAGGTTCTTGCCGTCGTCGCTGTCGAGGAATTTGCCAAGCGCTTCGACACGGCGCACCACCATCAACAAATCGTCCTGAGCATTTTCCAAGACGGGAGTGCCTTCGGCATCCCTGTTGCCGAGCGCGAACACCGCATCGACGAGATCATGCCGCGCGCCCTGATCGCGAAGCTGGACTTTCAAGCGGTCGGCGAAGAACGCGAGCAAATCCTTGCCGTCATGCGGCTTGGCCGCCTTGGCGAAAGCGGCAAGCAACGGCAACCGGATTCCGTTATCGCCCACAAGACGGATCACACCCAGCGCTGCACGGCGCAGCGCGTACGGGTCCTTCGATCCCGTCGGCTTCTCGTCGATGGCCCAGAAACCAGTCAAAATGTCGAGCTTGTCAGCCAATGCCACAGCGATGCTGACCGGATCGGTCGGCACGCGATCCGCAGGCCCCTGAGGCTTGTAGTGATCCTCGATGGCCGCCGCGACGGACGCATCCTCGCCCTGCGCCAGCGCGTAGTACTTGCCCATCAGCCCCTGCACTTCGGGGAATTCGCCGACGACTTCGGTGAGCAGATCGGCCTTGGCGAGCTGCGCCGCGCGCTTGGTCTTTTCGACATCGGCGCCGACCAGCGGCGCGAGTTCGGCGGCGAGCTTCCCGATGCGCGCGATGCGCTCGGCCTGCGTGCCGAGCTTCTCGTGGAACACGATCTGCTCGAACTTCGGCAAGCGATCTTCGAGTTTCGTCTTGAGGTCGGTCTCGTAGAAAAATTTCGCATCCGACAGGCGCGCGCGGATGACTCGCTCGTTGCCCGCGACAATCGCCTTGCCGCCGTCGGTGGCTTCGACGTTCGCGGTCAGGATGACTTTGTTGGCGAGTTGATCTCCCCTCCCCCCGCCTGCGGCGGGGAGGGGTCGGGGGTGGGGGGAAGCGGCGGCGGACGACGAAGCGCCCTCCACCCTTGATCCCTCCCCACCACTGTCGTGGGGGGAGGGAAAGCGCACCACGAAACACTTCTGGTTATTGCGGATGGTGGCGCGGATCACCTCGCCGGGGATCGACAGAAATTCCGCGTCGAACGAGCCCATCAGCACCACCGGCCATTCGACCAGCCCTGCGACCTCGTCGAGCAGCACCTGATCCTCGACCAGTTCAAAGCCCTGCGCGAACGCAAGTTCCTTGGCGTCTTCAAGGATGATGTTCTTGCGGCGCTCGGGATCGAGCACAACCTTGGCGGCTTCCAGCTTCGACACATAATCGTCGAACCGGCGCACTTCGATAGCCGCAGGCGCCATAAAGCGATGGCCGTAGGTCGTCTGCCCGGCTTCGATGCCGGCGACGTCGAACTTCACGATCTCCGGCTCTTCGGTCTCGGGGCCGAAGGTCGCGATGATCGAATGCAGCGGCCGCACCCAGGTCAGCGCGCCGTTCCGCGCGGAGCGCTCGCCCCAGCGCATCTGCTTCGGCCACGGGAAGGTGCGAATGATAAGCGGAATGATTTCCGCGATCACGTCGATGGCGGGACGGCCCGGCTTCTCGATCAGCGCGATATAGAAATCGCCCTTCGGGTCGCGCTGGATCTTCGCTTCATCGAGCGACTTCAACCCGGCGGCTTTCAGAAAGCCTTGCACGGCGGCATCGGGCGCGCCCATCTTCGGGCCCTTGCGCTCCTGCTTGAGGTCCGGCTGACGCTGCGGAATGCCATGCACGGTGAGTGCGAGACGGCGCGGCGTCACGAATGCTTTCGCGCCTTCATAGACGAGCCCTTCGGCCACCAGCTTGTCGGTGACCATCTTGCGCAGGTCATCCGCCGCCTTCGCCTGCATGCGCGCGGGAATTTCTTCGGAGAACAGTTCGAGCAACAAATCGGGCATGAGACCTACTCCCCTCCCCCCGCTTGCGGCGGGGAGGGGTCGGGGGTGGGGGGAACGCGTTGGGCGATGGCCGCGGAAATCACCTCGGCAACACCTTCTGCATTGTTCAGAACGTCATTATTCCAGAACCGAAGAACACGATAGCCTTGCGATTCAAGATATCGCGTGCGAGCCGCGTCGGATGCGTTCTCTCCGTGCTGACCGCCATCGATCTCAATCACAAGGCGAAGCGCATGACAGGCAAAGTCAGCGAAGTAAGGACCGATTGTCGCCTGCCGACGGAAATGAAAACTCACAGGCTGCATTTGTTTGAGATACGGCCACAGCTTTTTCTCAGCGCCCGTTGTGTCGCGGCGCAGTTTTCGTGCGCGCACAATGCGCTTGTCGACAGGTCGGCGTGACATCGTCCCCCCACCCCCGACCCCTCCCCGCCGCAAGCGGGGGGAGGGGAGCACAACGTTGCTCACACAAATCCTCAAATGCAACTTCCTTCCGCAGAGCCCGGCTCACTTCGTTCGCCGACCCTCCCCCTCAAAGGGAGGGTGGAAATCAACTCTTGCCTTTGTTCACGCCGCCCTGCCCGCTTCGGTGTGCATCCATGCTTCGCCGCACGCCTTGGCGAGTTCGCGCACGCGCAGGATGTAGCTCTGGCGCTCGGTGACCGAGATCACGCCGCGCGCGTCGAGCAGGTTGAACACATGGCTCGCCTTGATGCACTGGTCGTAAGCCGGCAGCGCCATCAGATGCGCCTCGCGCTTGCTGTCCTTCCAGCCGGCTTCGAGATATTTGCGGCAAGCGCTCTCGGCCATCTTGAACTGCTCGAACAGCATCGCGGTGTCGGAGTGCTCGAAGTTGTGCCGCGAATATTCCTGCTCGGCCTGCAGGAACACGTCACCGTAGGTCACCTTGTCGGCGCCGTCGCGGCCGTTGAAGTTGAGATCGTAGACGTTGTCGACACCCTGCACGTACATCGCGAGGCGCTCGAGACCGTAGGTCAGTTCGCCCGCGACCGGCGCGCATTCCACGCCCGCGACCTGCTGGAAGTAGGTGAATTGCGAGACTTCCATGCCGTCGCACCAGCACTCCCAGCCGAGACCCCAGGCGCCGAGCGTCGGGCTTTCCCAGTCGTCCTCGACGAAACGCACGTCATGCAGCGCCAGATCGACGCCGATCGCTTTCAGCGACTTCAGGTAGAGTTCCTGAATGTCCGGCGGCGACGGCTTCAGGATCACCTGAAACTGATAGTAGTGCTGCAGGCGGTTTGGGTTCTCGCCGTAGCGGCCGTCCTTCGGACGGCGCGACGGCTGCACGTAAGCCGCGTTCCAGCGCTTCGGGCCGAGCGCGCGCAACGTCGTCGCCGGATGGAACGTGCCCGCGCCGACTTCCATGTCGTAGGGCTGCAGGATGACGCAGCCATAGTCGGCCCAATAGCGTTGCAGCGTCAGGATCAGGCCCTGAAACGAGCGCTCGGGACGCATGTGCGGAGGCAGAGAATCCATCGGAAATCTTCAAGCGTTGGAAGGGATGATTTGCGCGCGGACCGTATCGGCGCAGGCTAACGGAATCAAGGCGATAGCCCGCCCCAATGCGGATTCCTACTGGAATCGGCCGGATTTTAGCGATCCTCCGAACGCCGGTTTAACCGCCTCGGCAAGCCGCCTGCCCGTGTCCGCACTTCGTTAGCAACTCCCCGATAGCAAAGCCGGATTGCAACCAACGGCCGGATTTCAACCGGCGGTTCTTTTGTGGCAGGGGCGACAATGATTGCGTTTCAGGTTCTGGCCGCCGCGGCCATCATGGCCGCGCTATGCATCATGACGATCAACGACGTGCGCAGGCATAGCTGACGTCGTCATCGGCGTCATCCTTCGAGGCTCGCAAGCGCTCTCACCTCAGGATGACGGCTCTGCGCCCATTTCAAATTCCCGCCACCCGACGAGACGTCATCCTGAGGTGCTCGCCGCCATTGCGGCGAGCCTCGAAGGATGAGCATCAGGCTGGATCACCCCGGCCGATAGGTCCCGGTGTCGGGATCGCGGCGCAGCTTGGGCATGCGTTCCTGCTCGGCGGGTTTCGCCTTGCGCGCAGCATCGAGTTCGCGATTGATGCGCTTGCCTTCGCGCACCGCGAGACGCACCAGCGCTGCGCCACCCAGAATTCCGGCAGCGATCAGAATCAGCGGCGGCATGATCGGTCTCCCGTCCTACAATCCGTAACGCGCCCAGATCGCGCGCTCTTCCAGCGCCGAAATCAAGTCCTCTGAAAATCCCGGAAAACCCGGCAGCGCCGCTCCGGCGCCCGGCTTGCGGCCCGCGAGCCCGGAGAGAAGTCCTGTCGCCGGCGCAATCACCGGCGTCTGCACCTTGTCGCCATAGCGTGTGCGCAGCACCGTGCGCAGATCGCCGAGGGCATCCGCAAGGCCAAGCTTTACGGCGCGCTCTCCGGCCCAGTATTCGCCGGTGAACAGATAGTCGCCCTCGCTCTTGAGCCGCGCGCCGCGGCTGTCCTTCACCAGCGTGATGAAGGTGTCGTGAATCTCGCGCTGGATCGCCTTCAGCCGTGCGACGTCCTCGGGATTCTCGGGCAGAAACGGATCGAGCTGCGATTTGTTCGCGCCGGATGTGTAGACCCTGCGCTCGATACCGGCCTTCCTGATGAGGTCGACAAATCCAAACGTGCCGCCGACCACACCGATCGAGCCGACGATGGAGGACGGATCGCAGAAAATCTCGTCGCCCGCGCAGGCGATCATGTAGCCGCCTGATGCCGCGACATCCTCGACGAACACCAGCACCCGCAGTTTCTTCTCCTCGGCGAGCTGGCGAATGCGCTGATAGATCTGCCGCGACTGCACCGGCGAGCCGCCCGGCGAATTGATCACCAGCGCGACGGCTTTCGCGCCCTTGGTCGAAAAGGCCCGCTCCAGAATCCGTGACACGCCGGCAAGCGACATGCCCGGCCGCAGCGGCGTCACCGCGCCGATCACGCCGGAGAGGCGCACCACAGGAACCACCACGCCGCCGCGCAAACGCGCCGGCAGCAAGTTCTTCAACCTCTCGGCAAAGTGACCGTTGCCGTCATTTTCGGTCATGGAACGTCCTTTATCTTCACAGTTTATTATTCGGTAACTGGCATCACGAGCCTAGAGCAGATTCGGCAATCGTTAAGCACGTCCTTTGTGCCGGAATTCCGTCTAAACATCTGATTGGACGGGATTTCTTCTGAACTTCTCCGGTTCTTCGCCGGAGCGCGACAAGAAACTGGAACGCACTTTGCTTTGCAACAGGTACGCAGGCTGCAACGGCGCAGCCACTTAAGGTGCAGAAATGAAGATTTACCTCCTGATCCTGCTGATTGGCGCCCTTTTCGCCGCCATCCACTTCACCCAGGCGCCCGAAACCGAACCAAAATCGGTAACCCAATAAGCAGGCTGCCTGCCGGCTGAGCATTCAGCGGGTTCTCGACACCTTCGCCAACGGCAGAACGGCTTTCCCGCCGAGGATAGCCTGAGCCTCCGCACCGGCCTCCCCGTTCGTATCGTGCAAGACCAGACCAGGATGCAGCGCCATCGGCGCGCGCCCGCCTTTGACCGCGTTCACCAGCACGCGGATCGCCGGCGCGCCCGGAGCGGGATGGACCGGCAGAATCTCGACGCTGCCGAAGCCACGCGCCAGCGCCGCCAGCACCTCGGCCAATCCATCCGCCCGCCAGATCAGCGTCAGCACGCCGCCGGATTTCAGCATGCGCCGCGCGGCATGCGTCCATGTTTCGAGCGTGTCGGCCGCCGCCACATGCGCGGATTGCCGCGCGGGGTCCGGCGACGACCGATGCCTCGTGGCATCGTTGAACGGCGGATTCATCAAGACAACATCGGCGGTGTCGGGACCGAGCCCCGACGAAGCGAAAACATCCGCACTCGCGGTCACATCAAACGCCACCACATTCGTTTTGATCCCGTTCGTCTCGGCGTTGATCCGCGCCAGCGCCGCAAGCGTTTCATCGATTTCGGCAAGCACCAGATCGAGCCCGGCGATGCGGCGCGCCACGCTGAGCCCCGCAGTCCCCACACCCGCGCCGAATTCCACCACGCGATCACCCGGCTGCGCCGGGGTCGCCGCGGCCAGCAGGATCGCGTCGTGGCCCGCGCGGTGACCGCGCCTCGGCTGGCGCAGCCGCAACTGTCCGCCGAGAAACAGATCCTCGGTCACATCCGGAATTTCAGTCCCGGCCGGGTCAGTCATTGTCCCGCAGTTCATGGGCCAGACCCGCATCGGTGAGCAGGCGGCGCGCGGCCACGGCGTCGTCCTCATGGACCAGAATGCGCCGGGGCAGCACACCCAGCGATCCGTCCATAATGCTCATGTTACTGTCGAGCACGAGGTGGTGGATATTGGCGCCGTCCAGCAGCGCGCCCACCGCGGACACCAGCACCACATCGTTGGTCCGCACCAATTCCTTCAAGGCAGCCGCCTCCAGCGGTTGGAACGGCCCTGGTGATCCGGTTCTCGGACCAGCGGCAGCCGTTCGTTGCTCTTGCCGCGTCGCACGGCAGTTTCTATTGTGGCCTTACATTCATCCGGAGACCGGACGTGGCGGTTATTGTACCCTTTGAGAGCCACTCGACGCCATCGATAGATCGGCTGGTTGAGCTTGTTGCGCCCGATATGGAGCGCGTCAACAGC
>JAFVHU010000125.1 GCA_017474385.1 Afipia sp.
CCGTCCTTGCCGCCGTCGGCTACAACTTCCGCCGCCTGATCCGCTGGCTCAGCCTTGTGTTGTGCCGAATCCTCAGCACTCTCTTCGGGGAGACGGCGATCAATCCAGCCTGAGATCAACGTTCTTCACGGACGACTAATTCCAGCCGCATCCGACGATCAAATTCGAGCGCGTGCATTGAATGCGGGAGTGACCGGTTATCTGACAAAGCCGTTCAGCGAGCGGGAGTTGCTTTGACGGTATTGATTTGACCTTCGGACGCGAAGTGCTGTATGCGCCACTCAAGCGCCAGATGGCATAGTCATTTAGCGCGCGTGCAGGGCACGTCAGACAAGGGAGGCAGAAATGATTGAAGGAAGTAGTAGCTTGCCTGTCTGCGAGATGCGCAATGCTATCACGCATGCAGGCCCGAAGCCGCGACGGTCATTTGAAGTGCAAACCGGCGACGACCTCCACGACGCAGCGCGAGTCATCCTGTCTTCAAGATAGGTGTTCGCTCGCTCTGTGCTGGCAATTCGTCAGCCCACGGAGTGAGTGATGAAAACCTCCCTCGTAAAATTTTCTTCAGAACGACGCGAAGAGGCTCCTTCGCTCGTGCCTGCTATCCCCACAGAAACTCACGCGCCGGCCGTGCGTAACGGACGATTGCGTTCGCGTATGGGCGAGCGATTTCGGCTGTGCAAGCGTCGCACTTTCTTAGGCGGAAGCCTTGCTGAAGCTTGCATTTCGATCTCACCGCGCAGGACTGCTCAATCTGTCCGATGTCAAACCATTGATACGTGCAAGTGAGAGACTTCACCGATTGAGTTGGAAGTTGTGGAAGCGGAAGTGAGCCAGGATCAAGGAATTCACGGTAGTCGAGATGAGTAACATGATTGAATTGAAACAGGCGGCAATCGGTTTGGCAGTGGCGACGCTACTGGGCGCAGGCATCGGATTTGAACGTCAGTGGCGGTAGAGGATGGCGGGGCTTCGAACCAACACGCTGGTTGCGATTGGCGCCGCGAGCTTCGTCATTTTCGCCGGGCTTGCGCCCGGCGAAGCGAGCCCGATGCGGGTAGCAGCGAAAAGCGACGCAGTCCTTGAACAGGTGGTCGGTCGACTGAGTCTAGAGCCAACCGTTTCGGCTGCAAGCTGGAGCGTTGAAGCTCTCGCCGAATAGCAACAGCTCGCAGAGTATCTCGATACGAATTGGGTGACTGATGAAAGAAGCTTGTGCAATTGCAAACACCATCCTGATCGTGCTGGCGACGGGCTTTGAGGCAAAAGCCGCCGACGTAGCCTCTGCGGTGCAGGTCAAAGCTCCACGTTTCGAGCAGGCCTACGACTGGAGCGGGCTGTATGTCGGCGGGCACGCCGGTTATGGTGGCGGTAGCTTTGGACCCGGCACCAATCCGCTTCCGCAGCAGGGCGCCTTCTTTCCGCGCAGCATCACGGGCCTGATCGGCGGCTATCAGGCCGGCTACAATCTCCAGCTTGCGAACAAGTGGGTGCTCGGCGTTGAAGCCGACATCTCCTTCACGAGCCCGCTGGATCGGCCGAAGCTGGTGCCCGCGCCGTTCAGCGCCACCTTCGATTACTTCGGCACGGCGCGAGGCCGCATCGGCTACGCCTTCGGAACGTGGCTGCCCTATGTGACCGGCGGCGCCGCCTGGGGTCGCACCCGCATCAATCTCAATGACGCGGACGGCGAGATCGTCGGCAACAAGTCGCGCATGCATCTGGGCTGGGTCGCCGGCGCCGGCGTCGAATTCGCGATGGGCGGCAACTGGTCCGGCAAGGTCGAGTACAACTACATCGATCTTGGCGCGCGCACCTACGGGCTCGGCGACGTGCCGCTTCCCGACGTGCGGGCCGATCCGCAGGTTCATGCGGTGAAACTCGGGCTGAACTACCGGCTGTGGGACACCCCGCCTTGGGTAGCGGGTAACTCCGCGATCAAGCCGCCTTCGCTTCCGGAATCCACCGACTGGAATGTCCACGGCCAGACCACGGTGATCGCGCAGGGCTATCCGAGCTTTCGCGCGCCCTATCAGGGCGTCAACAGCCTGCCCGGCGCCGGGCGCACCCGCGAGACCTGGACGGTCAGTGCGTTTCTCGGATGGCGGCTGTGGGAGGGCGGCGAGTTCTACTTCAACCCCGAACTGGCGCAGGGCTTCGGCATCGGCGGCACGCTGGGCCTTGCGGGCTTCCCGAACGGCGAAGCCCAGAAAGGCGGCGCGGAGTATCCGAAGTTTCGTGCGCAGCGCTATTTCTTCCGCCAGACCTTCGGTCTCGGCGGCGAGCAGGAAGACGTCGCCGACGCCGCCAATCAGTTGCCGGGCAAGCGCGACATCGACCGCGTCACCGTCACGGTCGGACGGTTTGCCGTCGGCGATTTCTTCGACGGCAATTCCTATGCGAAAGACCCGCGCGCCGACTTCCTGAACTGGGCGATGTGGTCGTCCGGCGCCTACGATTTCCCGGCCGACCTGCCGGGGATGACGCGCGGCGCCGTGGTCGAACTCAACCGCAAGGACTGAGCGATCAGGGCGGGCCTGTTCCAGGTGCCGTCGCAACCCAATAGCGACGTGCTCACCTTCAAGAGCGGCGGCGCGGTGGTCGAGGTCGAGGAACGCCACACGATCCTCGACCAGCCCGGCAAGCTGCGCGTCGGCGTGTTCGCCAACCGCGGCAACACCGCCAACTACCGCAATGTGCTGGGCATCAGCGCGGCAAACCCCGGGCTCGACATCAATGACATCGTGCCGGGTGAGCGCCGGGAGCGATCGAAGTACGGCTTCTACGTCAACG
>JAFVHU010000126.1 GCA_017474385.1 Afipia sp.
CCGTCCTTGCCGCCGTCGGCTACAACTTCCGCCGCCTGATCCGCTGGCTCAGCCTTGTGTTGTGCCGAATCCTCAGCACTCTCTTCGGGGAGACGGCGATCAATCCAGCCTGAGATCAACGTTCTTCACGGACGACTAATTACTGCACTCCGGGCGGGGACATTCCCTATCAAGCCGCCGATATCTTCTGCGACTACCTACTGCTAAATCCGGCGGAGCGAAGGAAGGCCACAATTGACGCACTAGACGCGTCCTTGCAGAAAGCATGGCCTTGTCCCCCTATCCCCACCTCCCGGTAGAGTTCGGACCCGACGCCCATCATGATTGTCACTCATATCGGATTCAGAAGAGTAGATTTTCAACTGCATACTTTTGCCGACATATCTGTGAGCGTGTTGTCAACGCAAGACGAAGAAAGATATTCGCCCTGAGATACTGCGCTGTCAGATGCCAAACTCGCTTATTAGGATTCGTTGATCGGCCACCTAAGAAGCGAGCTTGCGATCATTGCAAGACAGGCGATTACGCCCATCCCAAGAACCCAGACCGGTACGAAGACATGTGGCTCCGCCGACAATACGCCGCGATACCTCAATCTTAGCAACGCTATATTGACCGTGGCGAAGACCACAAGAGTTGCCAGCGAAGTTCCTTCCGCCAGCCAGGCGAATGGGACCAACAGCGCGAGCGGAATCACACAGGCCACAATCAGTAAAGTTGCCACGACGGGCGTTCCCGTGGCGGCATACACACGCGCGAGCACTTGCGGAAAATCCCCGCCGCGCGCCAATCCGTAGATCACGCGCGATGCCATGGTCATCTGGGCTAAAATCGTGTTCAGCGTTGCCACAATCGCGATGAGGCTGATCGTCATCGGATTGACCTCTGCCACGGCGCGAAAGACCAAGCTGAGTGGTGCCGGCGACAATGCGAGGCGTTCGATTGACATTGTGCAAACAGCAACTGCAGCAACGAGAACGTACCGCGCCGTCGATATCAGAAGTGTCAGAACCATTGCGCGCGGAATATCCCGATACGGCTGCTCGGCCTCTTCAACCACATTGGCAAGATCCTTAAATCTGATGAAGGCGAAGAAAGCCAGCAGGCTGCCGAACGCAATGCCGGAGAGCGCGGTGGCTTCCAAAGGTGGAACATTCGAGAGCGCAGCCCCGATCGGAACGTCCGAATAGACAGCGAACGCAATGATCGCAACAAGGCCGCCCACCTCGATCAGCGTGAACAGGCTGGCCAACACCACCGATTCGAGAATGCCCCACGCCGCGACGGCCCCGAGCAGAATTACGACTGCTATGACGATCAGGTCCCGTGGCCAATCCAGAAACTGCTGGATGTAACCGGCGGACCCGAGCGCTACGGCTGCGGAGGAAACGGTCGCAATGCCGATCGTCAGCAAGCCTACTAAAATCGATAGCGGGCGCGACTCGAAGGCGGCCTTCACATAGGCCGCCTCACCTGCGCTCCAAGCCGTCGCTTGAGCGTGGTGGGAGCGGCCGGCGCGTTGGACGGCATGCTGGCGAGAGCTTGGGGCGCGTGACCTGTCATGAACCGTTCGAGCGCGGCAGCATCCGCATAAGGGTACGATCGCGAAACACACTATGATGCACGAGGACCGCAAGTGCGTGAGCGGCCGCCAGTATCATCAGCGAGTGAGCGGACAGTTCATGCACCTCCATCATAATAATTGCGAGCGTGGCATTGAACGCTAGAGGTGAGGGAATTTCGGTAACACCGTAAAGCGGCAGGCCCATACCGAAGGAAAATTGAAGCAGGATGCCGGTGACTGGCACCATCAGAAGCATCGCGTACAGCATATAGTGCATCAATCTGCCCACCCTGGGCCATATCCCAAATACCGGGCGCTCGGCCGGAGGCGGCGAAGACATGGCGCGCCAGAGCGCTCGCAGCACGAGAACATCAAACAGCGCCAATCCTACCGCGATGTGAACAAATAGAGTGACGGTGCGGCTCGATGCTTTCAGCACATCGTCCGTCAAAAAGCCAAGCATCCAACAAGTCACGACAAGAACAGCCATCAACCAATGCAGAATCTTGGTGGCCGAGCTGTAGCTCTGAGCTGTGCTTTTAAGATGCATATGAAGCCTCCCGACAACGCTATCCGAGCCTGCAACCGCTTCCAGAACTCCGGGAGCGGTGACGTCGCACGGAACAAAGATCGCAGCCCCGATTTGCTGCTTAGGCGGGCGGCGGACAGCACGCCGCCTCGGACTGAGCTGCGGCATGGCTCATAGATTCCGCTTGGGTCTCCTGCCTGGCTCGCCTCGAGAACACGGTGCGAAGTATCAACACCGCCAGTGCGATGGAGGCGACCCGAACCGCTGCGGGATCAGCGCGCGACGTTAGAATTACGGACGCCGCAAGCCCCACCACGGCGCCCGCAAGCGTTGCACCGGCGAGGTATTCCAGCGTTAGTGTCGACCTTGCCTATGACGTGTTGGGCCATCGGCAAACTTAACCTCGATCAAAGACATGCTTCGGGGAACCGGCGACCAACAGATTCAGCATGAAATGGCGCTCACATCTCTGGTGCATAGGCCAAACTTCGTCGAGTATCCATGAGCACCCTGGTCTCCCGGAGGCCGCACTAAACAGCAGGATTGCGTAGAATGACCTCCGACGGGCCACATGCCCACAACCATAACCCCGACGGTCATGCCAGCGGCCGGCGGCAAGACGACCATACAGGTGCTCAGATCGTGGCGGCGGCCGGCTCCAGCCATTCCGAACATGCCGGGCACGGCGGCCATGACCATTCCGCAATGGTCGCTGACTTCCGCAAACGGTTCTGGGTCACGCTTGTCCTTACGCCACCCGTCCTGCTTCTGTCGCCGATGATCCAGCACTGGCTTGGCGTTGCTGAGACGCTCACCTTTGCGGGAGACGGGCTGATTCTCTTCGCTCTTTCAACGATCGTCTATGTTTATGGCGGCTGGCCGTTCCTCACCGGCTTCCTATCCGAGCTGCGCAAGGGGCAGCCCGGAATGATGACGCTGATCGCGCTCGCGATCTCGGCCGCCTATTTCTTCTCGGCCGCGACCACGTTCGGCTTTCCGGGAGAAGCCTTCTACTGGGAATTGGTGACGCTGGTCGCCATTATGCTCCTTGGCCACTGGATCGAGATGCGATCGGTCATGGGTGCGTCACGCGCGCTCGAAGAGTTGGTGCGGCTGCTGCCCGACAGCGCGACGAAAATCGGCGCTGACGGCTCTATGCGCGAGGTCCCCATCTCCGCATTGCAGCCGGGGGATCGGGTTCTCGTCCGCCCGGGCGCCAAAGTGCCCGTGGACGGGAAGATCATCGAGGGGGCGTCCGGCTTCAACGAGGCGATGCTGACCGGCGAATCTCGCCCGGCCTCGAAGACGGTCGGCGCCACCGCCATCGGCGGCGCGATCAACGGTGCCAACGCCGTGACCATCGAGGTGACGGCCACCGGCAATACCACTTATCTCGCACAGGTCATCGACCTCGTGAAGAAGGCGCAGGCGACGCGATCCAGGACACAGGACATCGCCAACCGCGCTGCCTCATGGCTCACCTACATCGCTCTCGCCGTCGGCTTCGGTACGCTCTTCGTCTGGTGGCTCGTTCTCGGCGCGTCGCTTGAATTCGCGCTCGAGCGTATGGTGACGGTGATGGTCGTCGCCTGCCCGCATGCGCTTGGGCTTGCCGTTCCGCTCGTTGTCGCCGTCAGCACCTCGCTCAGCGCCGGAAACGGACTTCTAATCCGTGACCGCGCAGCCTTTGAACGCGCGCGCAATCTGAACGCAGTGGTCTTCGACAAGACCGGAACGCTGACGGAAGGCCGCTTCGGCGTGAGCGACATCGTGCTGCTCGCCAGCGGTGACGAGAACGAAGAACTCGCTTTGGCCGCAGCGGCCGAGAGCCAGTCCGAGCATCCGATCGCCCACGGCATCGTCGCCGTGGCCAGGGATCGCAACTTGACCGTCCCGAAGGCGAGCGACGTCAGCAACATCACCGGAGAGGGCATCGTCGCAAAGGTCGATGGTCAGGACATCCGTATTGTCAGCCCCGGCCACCTCGCAAGGCAGGGCAAGGCGATCGGCCACGAGCGGCTCAAGCAACTGGAGGCTCAGGGTAAGACGGTGGTCGTCCTCGTCCGCGATGGCGAGCCGCGCGCGTTGTTCGCGCTGGCCGATATCGTTCGGCCGGAATCGAAGGAGGCCATCGCCGAATTGAAGGCGCTCGGGATCAACTCCGTGATGCTCACTGGCGATGCCAAGGGGGTCGCGCAAGCAGTTTCGGAGGAACTGGGCATAGCTGAGTATTTCGCCGAGGTGCTGCCGGATCAGAAGTCCGAGAAGATCAAGGAACTGCAGGCGCGCGGACTGCAGGTTGCCATGGTTGGCGACGGCGTGAATGACGCACCGGCGCTAGTCGTGGCCGATCTCGGGATCGCCATCGGCGCCGGCACCGACGTGGCGGTGGAATCGGCCGACGTCGTTCTGGTCAGGAGCGATCCGCGCGATGTGGCCGCGATCCTCGGCCTGTCACGCGCCACCTATCGCAAGATGGTGCAGAACCTGATCTGGGCGACCGGTTACAACGCAATTGCCATCCCGATGGCGGCCGGCATCACCTTCGGAACCGGTTTCCTCATGACCCCGGCCGTCGCCGCCGTCTTCATGTCGGCCAGCACCGTCATCGTCGCCATCAACGCGCAGTTCCTGCGCTTCTACAGGCGGCACAAATGAAGGCGTCGTCGGATCAAACGAGCATACGTTCATGCGCCTGATTCTGCCCTTACCCGGAAATGAGACCTTCGCCCGTCATCTGGCAGAAACCGGAGGATGGGAGCTTGGTGAGATCGAGACGCGCCGCTTTCCTGACGGCGAAACCTATGTGCGGATTCTGTCCGATGTCGCGGACCGACGCGTCGATCTTGTCTGCACACTGGCACGACCGGACGACGGGTTTCTGCGTCTCGTCTTCGCAGCCGATGCGGCCCGGTCGCTCGGCGCGCGCGAGGTCACGCTCGTCGCGCCTTACCTCGCCTATATGCGGCAAGATCGTCGCTTTCTGACTGGCGAAGCGGTGACGTCAAAGACCTTCGCCCACCTCGTGTCCTCGACCCTCGACCGACTGGTGACGGTCGACCCGCACCTCCACCGCTATCCCGCTCTTTCCGCGCTCTACACGATCCCAACAGAGACGCTTCATGCCGCGCCGCTTCTCGCCGACTGGATCGCGGCGGAGGTGGAGAAGCCTCTCGTCATCGGGCCGGACGAAGAAAGCGAGCAGTGGGTTTCGGCCATTGCAGAGCGCATTGGTGCTCCCCATGCCGTCCTACACAAGATTAGGCACGGCGACCGCAGCGTCGACGTCGAACTCCCTGATCTCTTGCAATGGAGCGGCCTCCGGCCGGTCCTCGTCGACGACATCGCGTCCTCCGGCCACACGCTCATTGAAGCCGCCCGCAAGCTCCCCCTCCAAGGATTCTCGCGGCCCGTCTGCGTCGTCGTCCATGGAGTCTTCGCCGAGGATTCCTATGAGCGCTTGTTGGCCGTCGCCGACAGGATCGTTTCGAGTGATTCCGTCCAACATGTGAGCAACGCCATCCGTCTCGCGCCCCTGATCGCCACGTCCATCTCGGCCGCCGAGAAGGTTTCGGAGTATCTTGTCCGGCACAGGCGGCCGCCCGAACCGCTCGATAAAGTCGAACGCGCAGGCATCGACTCCTTTCCAGCCAGCGATCCGCCGCCCTGGACAAGCGGCGTCGGTTCAACACAGAGACGGACCCCACGACAAGGAAAAGGTGATAGCGCAACATGAGTGAAACGACATCGGACGCATTCGCGATCTGGCGGAAGGGCTACGGACCCATCAAGCACAGCGCCGAGACGGTCCAGCGTGTTGCAGCACTTGCAGCCTCGGGACACATGGTGCCCGACAGGCTCTACCGGCTGCTCGCCGCCGCCGACCGGCTGACCTCCGCAGCGATGTGGACCGTCGTCCATATGACCTATGCCCGCCGGGTCGATCTATCCGGCACCCCATTGCCGGCCGACGCCTTCAAGCCCGCGCCCGAAGGCCATACTGGCGGCTCGCTCAATATGGTTCCGGCCTTCGTCGGCTATCTCGCTGCCAACATGATCACCGCAACGACCCGCTCTTGGCTGATGGGCCAAGGTCACTGCGTCGCCGCGATCGAAGCTGTCAATGCGCTGACCGGCGACGTCTCACTGGCGCAGAAAGGCCGCTACGACCGGACCGAGAAGGGTCTCTCTCAGCTCGTCGCCGACTTCTATTCCTACGCGATCGATGCAAAGGGCTGCGCCGCAGTCCCGCTCGGGAGCCATGCCGGTCCCAACACGGCCGGCGCGATCTCCGAGGGCGGCTATCTTGGCTTCGCGGAGGTACAATATGTCCACATGCCGCTTCCGGGAGAAACTCTCGTTGCCTTCCTGAGCGACGGTGCTTTCGAGGAGCAGCGCGGCTCCGACTGGACGCCCCGCTGGTGGCGGGCTGAGGATTCCGGCCTTACGATTCCCATCATGATCCTCAACGGACGCCGCATCGAGGAGCGCGCACAGATCGCCCAGCAGGGCGGTTCTGGCTGGCTCGCGGCCCATCTTCGCCACAACAGCTTCGATCCCTTTGCTATAGACGGCCGCGACCCGGCCGCCTTCGCCTGGGCGATCCTTACGGCCGAGGAGCGTCTTGAACGCTTCGCCGCCGATGCCGACCACAGCTATCCCGCGCCCATTCCCTATGTGATCGCCGAGACGGTCAAGGGGTTCGGCTTTCCGGGCGCTGGCACCAATGCCGCGCACAACCTCCCGATCGATGGAAATCCGTCCCGAAACGAAGGAGCACGACGCGCGTTCAACGAGGCTTGTGCCACGCTCTTTGTGTCATCCGAAGAGATCGGTCGCGCAGTGAGCACGTTTGCCATCCACGACCAGCAAAATCGACCGGCCGAAAGCAGGCATCCACTGGCGATCCGCCGGCCGCCACCACCTCGGCTTCCCGGCCCCGAATGGACTCGCGCGGGCGAGCCGCCCGATTGCGCCATGCACGCGCTCGATCGCTGGTTCGTGCGTGTCGTCGACGCCAATCCGGGCTTGCGGCCACGGGTCGGCAACCCCGACGAGTTGCGCTCCAACCACATGGGCGCGACCCTCGATCGATTGCGGCATCGCGTCAACACGTCGGAACCCGGCGTAGCGGAGGCGGTGAACGGTGCCGTCATCACCGCGCTGAACGAGGAAGCAGTGGCGGGTGCGGCGCTTGCCAACAAGGGCGGGATCAACCTGATTGCCAGCTACGAAGCTTTCGCCATGAAGATGCTCGGCGGTCTGCGCCAGGAGATCGTCTTCGCCCGGCGGCAGCGCGAGCTCGGCCAGGAACCCGGCTGGATTTCGGTCCCCCTCGTCGTAACCTCCCATACTTGGGAGAACTCCAAGAACGAGCAGTCGCACCAGGATCCGATGATCAGTGAGGCATTGCTCGGCGAAATGTCGGACACCGCCCGGGTTCTGTTTCCGGTGGATGCCAACAGCGCCATGGCGGCGCTCCGTTCGGTCTACGAAGGGCGTGGCCAGGTAGCCTGCCTCATCGTGTCGAAGCGCGACATGCCGCACCGGCTCGATGGCGCGGCGGTAGGCCGGTTCGTGATCTTGGGCGCGGCACATATCGACGGCAATCCCGGCGAAGCCGACCTGCAACTGGTGGCGATTGGAGCCTATCAGCTTGAGGAGGCGCTCAAGGCGTCGCGACGCCTCTCGGCGCGTGGCCTCAAAGCCCTTGTGACGGCAATGGCGGAGCCGGGTCGCTTCCGTGCGCCGCGCGATTCGATTGAGGCCGCCTTCACTGCGAGCGACAAGGATCTTGCCGCGTTGTTTCCCCCGCAGCTTCCCCGCGTGATCGTCACTCATACGCGGCCCGAGCCGATGCTCGGCCTGTTGCGCCGGCTGGACGGCGGGCCAACACGGACGGTCGCGCGCGGTTACATCAGCCGCGGCGGCACGCTCGATGCCGCCGGCATGCTGTTCGCCAATCGCTGCTCCTGGGCCCATCTGATCGATGCAGCGGCCCCGCTTGCCGGTTGGTCGCGCGACGAATTGCTCACGCCCGCCGAACGCGACGCCATCGACGGACGGGGCGACCCGGCCGACCTTTTTCAACCCTCGATCTGAAAGCCATCATGCTCACACTCACCTCACTCGGCGGTGCAGGAACCGTTACCGGCTCGAAACATCTTCTCTCTCACGGCGGAAAGCACATTCTGATCGACTGCGGCCTATTCCAGGGCCTGAAGAACTTGCGCGAGCTGAACTGGGCACCATTGCCGGTCGAGCCTTCCAGCATCGATACCGTCGTCTTGACCCACGCCCATCTCGACCATTCCGGCTATCTGCCGAAGCTGGTGCGCGACGGCTTTCGCGGCCGCATCTTCGCCACCGCGGCCACCCGCGACGTGGCCGAACTGATCCTCAAGGACAGCGGTTATCTTCAGGAGAAGGATGCAGAATACGCCAACCGCAAGGAATTCTCGAAACATAAGCCGGCCTTGCCGCTCTACGGCGTGCGCGATGCGGAACGGGCGCTTGAGTTCTTTTCGCCCGTTCCCTTCGGTGAGATCATTCAGCTCCCGGGCGGCGCGATGCTAACATTCCGTCATGCCGGGCACATCCTGGGCGCCGCAACCGCCGACATCGAATGGGCCGGCCGCCGCGTTGCCTTCTCCGGCGATCTCGGACGCTACGACGATCCGGTGATGCCCGATCCCGAGCCAGTTTCGGAAGCCGACTTCATTGTCATCGAATCCACCTACGGCAATCGCATTCACGAACCGGGCGACACCACCGAGGTTCTCGGCGCGGTGATCGAGCGCACAGTCCACCGCGGCGGCACCGTCGTTATCCCAGCCTTCGCCGTCGGCCGCGCACAGTCGCTGCTCTATCATCTGTGGAAACTCAAGACCGCCGGCAGGCTGTTGAACATTCCGATCTATCTTGACAGCCCCATGGCGATCGACGCGACCGACTTGCTTCATGCGCACCGTGCTGATCACCGCCTCACGCCGGAAGTCTGCGGCGCGATCTGCGGAATCGCGACTTACACGAGAGACG
>JAFVHU010000127.1 GCA_017474385.1 Afipia sp.
GGCGCCCGCCTTGTTTTCGACGACGACGGTCTGTCCCACCTGCTTGCCGATGAACTCGCCGAAGGCGCGCGCGAGCAGATCGGTTTGCCCTCCGGCCGGGTAGCTGCAAATCATGCGAATCTGGCGCGACGGCCACACGGCTTGGGCCGAGGCGCCACGCAAGAGGAAGGGCATCGCGGCAGTTGCCGTGCCGGCTGCAATAAAGTGACGACGGCTGAATTTCTCTGACATGGTCCCCTCCGTGGAATTTTTTCTGGAGGGTATCGCATCAATGGGGCTCTGCCACGCGCCAAAGACGAGACAGATTGGCGCATTGCGGAACGCGAATGCGTTGAAATCAAAGGCTGTTTGAAGAACTGACGGAGGTGGTAGCGAGAGAGGGAGTCGCTACGAATTCGGCAGCAAGCCGTTGAAATCACACGAACAGTCGCGCCAGATTTCAACAGTGCGATGTCACACACCTACATTGTAGCGCACCCCAGTGGTGGTGCAAGCCCGCGCAGTCCCAATACCACCATGCGATCTGACTACAGCGCGATTTCGCGCTGTACGTATTGAGGGATGCACGCTTACCCATCAGCTCGCTCATGCAAGCCGCAACCGCGACTTTTCGAGGGATTACGCGTTGTTCGAAACTGGCGGAGAACCGAGGGATTTTGTCCGATCTCCTGATTTTTCCGCCATTTTCACTCAGCAGCGATGCTGGTGGTGAATTGACGAATACGAATTTTCGCAAGGGCCTATGACCACGCGAGCCGGCTTGCCTCTGTGCAATTCCGGAATTCTACAAAAGATCACCTGCTATCAAGCTGGCAAGCTAGCAAACACGTTACGGGCGCAAGGATGGGATGTTAGTGAATTCCAGCTCGTGCGTTCCTGAACAATCTAGCATCGCGTTGATACAGGCACCTCGTCGGTGCGAAGGATCGTATGAGTTGCTGCCGGTTTGATGGACACCGAGATTAGGTGTTTGATGAAGCCGGAGGTAGCCATGGAGAGACGAAGGTTCACTCGAGAGTTCAAGCTTGAGGCGGTCAAGCTGGTCAGGGAGCGCGGGGTATCGGCAGCACAGGCTGCTCGTGACCTGGGCGTGCACGAGAACGTCCTTCGCAAGTGGGGCCAGGAGTTCGGCTCCGACCCGGTGCAGGCCTTTCCCGGCCATGGGCAAATGAAGCCCGCGCAGCAAGAGATCGAGCGGCTCAGGCGCGAGGTCAACAAACTCAAGGCTGAGCGGGCGGCACACGACCATACATTGGGTCAAAACCATGAAGTAAAGCGGTCCGGGGCGACGTCTGCTCGGATCATGGCTCAGGCGGATCGTGCCATGTGACGCCTGAGGATCGGCTTGAGCAGAACGAGCGCGCAGACCGCGGCCGTGATGTCCATCCCCGCCACGATGTACAGGACCGTGCTCCACGATCCCGTCGCCTCGGAGATAAGATTGCCGACTGGCACGAGCAGCGCGGCAATACCCTTCGAACAATAGAGGACGCCGTAGATGCTGCCAATATTCTTGGTGCCGAAGGCGTCACCCGACGTGGCGCTGAACAGGCTGTAGACTTCGCCCCAGGCGAGGAAAACCAGACCACTCAGGAGGATGAAGGCCCAAGGATTAGAGCCAAACGTGGCCAGCGCGATGATGCCGCAACCTTCGAGCATGAAGGCCACGAACATCGTGTTCTCGCGCCCGATATGATCGGAGATCCAGCCGAAGAGCGGCCGCGATATGCCGTTCATGATCCGGTCGAGCAGTAGTGCGAACGGGAGCGCCGCCATCACGACGAAGTAGAGATTGACCTTGGTGTCTTTGACCCCGAGGTCCTGGGACATGGGGCCAAGCTGCGCAACCGCCATGAGACCGCCGGTCACCGTTAAGATGAACATGACGAAAAGCAAATGGAAGACCGGCGTCTTGACGGCCTCAGCCAAGGTGTAGTCGCGCCGGCTTTGCACGAGCGTCTTTGAAGCTGTCGTCTCCCCCGCTCCCGGCGCTCGCAAGGCGAGCGAGGCGAGCATGATAATAACGCCTTGGATCAAGCCATACCAGAAGAACGCCGTCTGAAAGCCGCCGCCGGCGATCATATTGGCAATGGGAATGATGGTGAGAGCCGACCCGAAGCCGTAGGATCCGGCAGTGAGCCCGACCGCCAGCCCGCGCCGATCCGGAAACCATTTGATCGCATTGTTGATGCAAGTCGCATACACGCAACCGACGCCAATGCCCCCGACTGCGGCAGCGACATAGTATGCGCTCAGCGAAGTCGCATAAGAATCCAAGATCCAAGCCAGGCCGGTGAAAAAGCCGCCAATCAGCACAATGACGCGGGGCCCAAAGCGGTCAATTAGATAGCCTTCGAACGGCGTAAGCCAAGTTTGCACCAGCACGAAGATCGTGAATGCGGTCTGGATCGCCGCCCTTTGCCAGCCGAAGGTCTTCTGAATTTCCGGGACGAATAGCGTCCAGGCGTATTGGATGTTGGCGGCCGCGATCATGCAGACGACACCAAGGATGAGCTGCATCCATCGATAGCGCGTGCTGCGTGCGAGCAAGGCTGTCGGCGTGATTGTGTTTGACGTCACGACGCCCTCCCTAAATGACTAGGGACCGGCGTGAAGGTTAGCATTTTGCTCGGGTATGCGGAAGCCGAAAGTGGCGTTCGGGTCGCTTCCGATGCAGCGGCCACAGGCTGCCGCAGCATCCCGATAGATCATACCGACCGTTCCTGCCCGTACGTCCATCAGCCAGATTTTTCGCCGCGATTGCCATCAAGCCGAGCGCCCCCGAATTTCCCGCTGCTTGGGCGCCATTCATTCGGATGAGAAAGATTGATCGTGAAGTCGGCCAAGCCGAGCGTCGATAACAGCCATCGACGATGAGATGTCTATGGCTTGTCCTATACGGCAATCGTGCCGAGCTTGAATTGCAGATCATCTGCGAATCGTGCACCGTGGACGACGAAGCTCGCACCGGGGAGCGCCTCGAACGTCGCGGCGATCCGGATTGAAGTCGTGCGCCCAGGCGGCGCGGCCGCATTGGCGCGACGTGGGGGCCCTTCTCACTGACATCGCAGGGTTCACGTCTCTCGTAGAGACGAAGGCACCGTTGCCAAGATTATCGGTGACGCGCTTCACATTCTCTTCAATGCCCCCGGGGATCAACCCGACTATGCGACGCGCGCGATCGCTTGTGCCCGTGATCTGGATGCGTGGGCGCAGGATTTTCGCAAGCGCTGGAAAGCCAAAAGCGTAGATTTTGGAGTGACCCGCATCGACGTTCACGCCGGACCGGTTCTCGTGGGGAATTTTGGTGGCGGCCATTTCTTTGATTACACAGCGTATGGCGACACCATTATTACCGCCGCGCGCCTGGAGGCAGCGAACAAGCAGCTTGGTACGCGTATTTGTGTCAGCGCTGCCATCGCCGAAGGCGCCCGGGCTTTTAGGGGACGTCCCGTCGGGGGCTTGATGCTACGCGGTCGCGGCAATCCGCTTCGTGCATTCAATCCCTTGTCTAACGACGACGCCGAACAATCCTGGTTGAAAAAGTATGACGCGGCATTCGCACAGCTTGAGGCGGGAGATCCCGCTGCGATGTCAGCCTTTGCATCGCACATGGGGGCGCATTCGGAAGCGCCTTGACAAACTTCCATGTCAAACGATTGCTGAACGGAGCCAAGGGCGTATGCATTCCGCTGGATTAGGTAGACCATAAGCTTTCTGTCGCGATCGCACTGTCGAAGACCTGGCCACGAAACTTTACGATAGCACTGAACCAGAACGCCTCTTGTTTGTTGATCAAAAGAGTTACCCACAGGAGCGGTAGCATGACCGCAAGCGGGCGCGCAGACGAACAACTCCCGGTGATCGCACGCTTCGAGGTGTATCACCGCAACTACCTCGCGCCGGACGGTTCGATCAACCGGCAGCTCCCTGCCTTCGCCTCCGATACCCGTCTGCTCGTCGCGCTTTATCGGGCAATGGTGCTGGTCCGTGCCTTCGACCTCAAGGCTGTCGCGCTCCAACGCACCGGCCGGCTCGGCACCTACGCTGTCTCGCTTGGTCAAGAAGCGGTTTCCGTGGGCGTGGCCAGTGCCATGCGTGAGGAGGACGTTCTGCTGCCCTCCTATCGCGACAACGCCGCCTTGATCTGGCGCGGGGTCAAGCTGGAAGAAATCCTGCTGTTCTGGGGCGGCGACGAACGGGGCAATCACTTCTCGGGGCCGGTCCAGGATTTCGCATTCTGCATTCCCGTCGGATCGCAGGCCCCCCAAGCTGCGGGCGTTGCCTATGCCTTCAAGCTGCGCAAGGAGCCGCGCGTTGCCGTATGTCTGTTTGGCGATGGCGCCACCTCGAAGGGCGACGTCTGGGAAGCAATGAATTTTGCAGGTGTGCACAAGCTGCCGGTCGTATTCGTCGTCACCAACAATCAGTGGGCTATTTCTGTGCCGCTGCGGCTGCAGACTACATCCGAAACGCTGGCACAGAAGGCGATCGCCGCGGGTTTTATCGGCGAGCAGGTGGATGGCAACGACGTCGTGGCCATGCACGCAGCAGCCGAAGCCGCGATCGACGCAGCCCGAAATGGACAAGGCCCCCGCTTTATCGAGGCGGTTACCTACCGGCTCGGCGATCATACGACCGCGGATGACGCGGCACGTTACCGTCCGCCCGAAGAGGTCCAGGCGCGCTGGAAGGAGGAGCCGATCGCGCGGCTGAGATCATTTCTCGCAGGCCGGAACGCGTGGAGCAAGACCGAGGAGGAGCAGCTTGCCGCCGAATGCCAGCAGCGCATCGATGCAGCAGTCGAACGCTATTTGGCTGTGGAGCCACGGGCCCCCGAGACGATGTTCGATCATCTCTATGCCAAGCTGCCGAAGGCCTATGCCTCACAGCGTCGCGAACTCGAAGGGGGCGGCTGATGGCTGAAGTAACCCTGGTCGAAGCAGTCAACCTGGCGCTCGCCCGCGCGATGGAGGATGATCCCTCGGTCGTCGTGTTCGGCGAAGATGTTGGCATCAACGGCGGTGTCTTCCGCGCGACCGTCGGACTGCAGCAGCGTTTCGGATCGGAGCGCGTGTTCGATACGCCGCTTGCCGAACTCCTCATCAGTGGGCTCTGTGTCGGCATGGCGGCACAGGGCTTGAAGCCGGTCGGCGAGATCCAGTTCATGGGATTCATCTATCCCTGCATCGATCAGCTGGTGAACCACGCTTCACGGCTGCGCAACCGCACACAAGGGCGGCTCAGTTGTCCGATGGTCCTGCGCACCCCGCATGGCGGCGGGATTCGCGCTCCCGAGCATCACTCAGAGAGCACCGAGACCATGCTCACGCATATTCCGGGCCTGCGCGTGGTCATACCATCCTCGCCGGAGCGCGCTTACGGCCTGCTGCTCGCCGCCATCCGCGATCCCGATCCGGTTATCTTCCTGGAGCCGACACGCATCTACCGCGCAGCGAAAGGCGAAGTGGAAGACAACGGCGAGGCCTTGCCGCTCGATGTCGCCTTTGTTCTCAGGGAAGGACGGGACGTGACCCTGATCAGTTGGGGCGCGATGGTGAAGGAGACGTTGGCGGCTGCCGAGACGCTCGACGCCGAAGGCATCAGTGCAGAGGTTATCGACCTTGCCACTCTCAAGCCCTATGACGAAGATACCCTGCTCGGCTCGGTGGCAAAAACCGGACGCTGCGTGATCGTGCACGAGGCTGCACGCACCGGCGGCTTCGGCGCCGAAATCGCCGCACTCATTGCCGAGCGTGGGCTGACGTCCCTTCTCGCCCCAGTCACCCGCGTCACGGGTTACGATACGGTCATGCCGCTGCCGCGGCTTGAGCAGCATTATATACCGTCGGTCGGCCGTATTGTAGCCGCCGCGCGCAAGGCTAGCGAGTTCAGTTAAGACATGCGGGACGCGTCCCATGCGACAGTTCTTGTTGCCGGATCTTGGCGAGGGTCTCGAAGAGGCCGAAATCGTGACATGGCATGTGAACGAAGGGGATCACGTGGTTACGGATCAACCGCTCGTTTCCGTCGAGACCGACAAGGCCGTGGTCGAGGTGCCATCGCCACAGAGCGGTCGCATCGCGCACCTGTTTGGCGCCAAAGGTGACCTTGTGAAAGTTGGCACTCCCTTGGTCGAGTTTGCCGAGGGCGCGGAGCAGGATACTGGCACTGTGGTCGGTCAACTCGACACCAGCGAGAAGCGAGGTGTATCAACCAAAATCCCGACCGCGCCCGCGACAGGCCGAATGGTTCAGGTGCTTCCGGCAGTGCGCGCCCTCGCACGGAAGCTCGACGTCGATCTCAACGCTGTACAGGCCACTGGACCCGGCGGCACCATCACGCGGGCTGATATCGAGCGGGCCTCGAAAAGTCTCGCAGAGGCAGGACCGGCCGAGGCCTTGCGCGGGATGCGGCGCGCGATGGCCCAGCGTATGGCTGCAGCACATGCCGAAGTAGCTTCCGCCACGGTCACCGACGATGCCGATATCCACGAATGGCGAAAGGATGAAGATGCGAGTGTCCGGCTAATGCGCGCGATTGCGGCAGCCTGCAGGGCGGAGCCTGCGCTCAATGCCTGGTACAATTCCGGCGCAGACGCGCTGCGTCTGGTCCAGCGCATCGATATTGGCATCGCGATCGATACCGAGGGCGGCCTCATCGTGCCGGTTATGCGCAATGTCGCCGAGCGCGACGCAAGGGATCTGCGAGCCGGCCTCGACAGGCTGCGCACCGATGCGGTCGCGCGCTCAATTCCACCGGAAGAACTCCGGGGCGCGACCATTACGTTGTCGAATTTCGGTATGATCGGCGGCCGCTTCGCAAGTCTCGTGGTCGTACCACCGCAAGTGGCGATCGTCGGCGCCGGACGGATCGCCCAGTTGGTGGTGGCGCATCATGGCCAGCCGGCGGTCCGGCGCATGCTGCCGTTATCACTCACGTTCGATCATCGCGTTGTGACGGGCGGCGAGGCCGCTCGCTTTTTGGTGGCGCTAAGGTCGGATCTTGAGCGGGCATCATAGATCTGCGATGCGTGTGTGAGACGCTTCCGTCGGCCAAGCTAATTTCAGCCAAACGCGAAACTGCCTTTGTCATTTAGGCAACCGCGCTTCCGGAGAGGTTCAATTTACGACGTATGGAGCGATTTCAGCTCCACACAGACAACCCGGTGTGCAGCCATGGAGCCGGTCAAAGGCACCCGTCGTCAAACCATCTTGCCGACGATCGTCGTCATGTCCGCAGACGAGAAGGCTCGCAACGATTCGGTGCGGACGTTGCCGAGCGCGCCAAGACTCAAGCTAAGCGACATGGCGGAAGCCTCATCTGGCGCTTCGACGATTGTCACGACGTCATACCGTCCCTGCGTCCAGAAGATGTCCTTCACGGACACTCCAAACGTCTTCGCTAATTGCTTGAAGGCATCTGCCCGCTTTGGAGACTCCTTAGCATTGCGGATTCCTTGATCGGTGAACTTGGCAAGCACGACATACGTTACCATGGTCATCCTCCCTGGTTAGGACCCTGTGCAACCCGGCTTGAGCGGTTCTCTTAAATCTCAGCATATCACAGTTACGCGGCACAAACTTCAGTGCAAAATCCGAATGATATCAATGGTGCCATTGTGAGAATGATGCGCTCAGGGAATTAAAAAACCGGGAAATCAGAACACTACGCAATCAGCCGGCCACGACCTTCCGCACGCCCAGGCAGTCAGATGCGACATCGACTGACCTCGTGCGATCGTATCATTACCTGAGAAGAGCATCCGTTTTGGCGACGTCCTCCAGAACTTCGGTGAGACGATCCACTGCCCAGTCGACTTGTGATTCATCGATGATCAAGGGCGGAGCAAAGCGTATCGTGTTGCGGTGGGTATCCTTGGTCAGCACGCCCGCCCGCAACAGGCGCATGACCACGGCGCCCGCACTCGCAAAGTCGCGATCCAGTTCAACCCCGGCGAACAGACCGCGGCCTCGCACGTCGCGGATGATCGGGTTCTTGATCGAAGCGAGCCGATTGAGAAGATGGGTGCCGACAGTCGCAGCCCGCTCGATCAATCCCTCGTCAATCAGCGTTTCAAGAGCGGCCAATCCGACCGCAGCAGCGATTGGATTTCCACCGAACGTGCTGCCGTGATCTCCCGGCGTGAAAACCTTCATGACCTCGCGACGCGCAAGAAACAGCGACACCGGCAGGAGCCCGCCGCCGAGCGCCTTGCCGAGCATCAAACCATCAGGCTTTACTCCGTCATGCTGACAGGCAAGGAGGCGGCCTGTGCGTCCCAGGCCAGACTGAATCTCGTCGCAAAGCAGCAGCACGTTGTTTGCCCGGCAGATGCGCTCGGCTTCCGCCAGGTAACCCGGCGGCGGCACGTTGATGCCGCCTTCCCCCTGTATCGGCTCGACCAGAAAGGCCGCAGTATTCGGTGTGATTGCGGCCTTTAGTGCTGCTGCGTCACCGAATGAAACGAGTCTGAAGCCGGGCGGGAATGGCCCAAAACCATCGCGATACTGGGCAACGGACGAAAAACCAACGATAGAAATCGTCCGGCCGTGAAAGTTGCCCTCTGCTGCAATGATCTCGGCCTGACCGACTGGCACGCCCTTGACCTTGTAGGCCCATTTGCGAGCGGCCTTGAGCGCAGTCTCCACCGCTTCCGCGCCACTGTTCATCGGCAGCGCCAGATCCATGCCGGTCAGGGTGCAGGCCCGCGCCAGGAAAAGCCCCAATCGATCACTGAAATAGGCGCGCGATATCGTGTCGAGCTGCCGGGCCTGTTCGGTCAGTGCCCGAACGAGACGCGGATGGCAATGGCCGAAGCTGGCCGCCGAGTACGCCCCCATCATATCGATGTAACGTCGCCCGCTCTCGTCCCACACAAAAATGCCGTTGCCGCGAACGATCGTGACCGGCAACGGCGCATAATTTCCTGCGCCGAAACGGGCTTCGAGGCTGGAGAGATCAGTCATGGTGCCACTCCCTTCGAATCCGGGCTGAAACACATCGCGCAGCACTGCTCGGCGCACCTCGAATGATCGCCCGACGGATTATGCAGGCGTCATCACGCGCGCCGGCGCCACATGCCCGACCGCCGAGATCTCATAGAGACGCGACACCATTGTGAGATCGCTGTTCATGCGCGCTCTTCCGGTTGGGTGCATCAACGCTAATGTAGGCAGAACCGCGCAAAAAAACAGGTACGCATATCTACAACAGGCGCCTGGCGTTTCGCACTTCTGCTATAATCAAACCATGACGATCGGGATCACCGGACCAGAGCGGCAAGCACCACGGCGGAACGTGGTGGTGGCGCTCCTTACTGCGGCTATCGCTGCAGCGATCAGCCTAATCCTGCTGGGGCTCACCGGTGCCATTCTGGTCAACTGGATGTGGTTTTCCGCGATCGGTTATTTGAACGTCTTTTGGATAACGATCGGTGCGAAAGCTGGCGTTTTTTTCACAGTCTTCGCTGCAACTGCCCTCATCATATGGGCAAACGCATGGCTCGCGCTTAACCTTGCCCGGCAGCGAGTCCAGTATCACGCTGACTTCAAACGGAAGCTCGCGGCCACTGCGACGCCATCCGATCTGCTCGAATTTCTGCGCGATCGGCTGCCATGGCCTCTCGCCATCGCTGTTGGCGCAGGACTTGTCGCTTTGCTGGTCGCGGCGGGAGAGGTCAGCAACTGGAGCGTTTTTCTGCAATTCCTCTATGGCGTGCCCTATGGCGCGAACGATCCGCTCTTCGATAAGGACATTGGATTCTATCTCTTTTCTTTGCCCGCTTATATCGCCGTCAAGAATTGGATGTTGCTCACGCTCTTCATAAGCGCGCTTTTTGCTGGACTGATCTATTGGGCGCACGGCGATATCGAATACCAAGTCCGGCAACGATCGATGTCGCCAACAGCGATTGCCCACGGCTCAGTGCTGCTCGGCTTCTTCTTTGCCGTGAAGGCATGGTCCTACAGTCTCGACCAATACCTGCTGCTCTACGGCGACAATGGGGTCGTGGTCGGTGCAAGCTACACTGCCGTCCACGTCGAGCTACCTGTCCTGTGGTTGCTGATCGGGCTTTCGACCATCGCAGCATTCGCCGCGTGGGCCAACCTGCGAGTGCGCACCTACCGGCTCCCAACCGCGGCGATGATTCTCGTCTTTAGCGCCGTTTTTCTATTGTCCGGCGTGGTCCCCGGATTGTTTCAGCGATTGCTCGTCAAACCGAACGAACTGGAATTGGAGCGCCCCTACATCGAACGCAACATCAAGCTGACCCGGGAGGCCTACAATCTTGACAAGATCGCGGCAAAGCCATTCCCGGCCGAACAGAACCTTACCTTCAAGGCGCTTGAATCCAACAAGGCGACTATCGACAATATACGACTGTGGGACTGGCGGCCGTTATCGGATACGTACGCGCAACTGCAGGAGATTCGCACTTACTACAAGCTTCACAATCTGGATGTAGATCGCTACTGGCTTGGCGGCACCTATCAAAGCGTGATGCTTTCGGCGCGTGAGCTTAAATCCTCGCTGCTGCCACCTAACGCACAGACGTGGGTCAACCTCCACCTCCTGTTTACCCACGGCAACGGCGCGGTGATGAGCCCGGTGACCCAAAAGAGCAGTGAGGGGCTCCCACTCTTGTATTTGCGCGATATTCCCCCAGTTGCGGATGGAGGCCCTGAAATCCGCGAGCCACGAATCTATTATGGGCAGGAGAAGAGCGACTACGTCATCGTTAAGGGAACTACGCCGGAATTCGATTATCCAAAGGGGAAAGACAACGTCTACGCAACCTATGACGGCGCCGGTGGCGTCCCCCTGTCGGGGATGGTGCGGAGAATCATTTTCGCCCACCACTTCAACGATATGAACCTGCTTCTCTCAAGCTACATCACCGACGACAGCCGAATAATGATCCGGCGCAATATTCAGGAGCGGGTACGCGCGATCACCCCATTCCTGCCCCTTGATCGTGACCCCTATCTGGTCATCAGCGAAGGGCGGATATTCTGGATGCAGGATGCCTATACGACGAGCGACTATTTTCCCTCTGCGCAGCCTGCGCCTGACCTCAATCTCAACTACATCCGCAATTCCGTGAAGATCGTCATCGATGCCTATAACGGCACGGTCGATTTCTATCTGACTGACTCGACGGATCCGATCGCCGCTACCTACCAGCGCATCTTCCCGGGATTGTTCAAGCCGCTTGCGGCCATGCCGGCAGATTTGCAAAGACATATTCGCTATCCGGAAGACCTCTTCCTGATTCAGGCGCGGCTTTATCAGGCCTACCACATGGAAGCGGCCGATGTTTTTTATAACCGCGAGGATCTTTGGCAATTTCCGCGCCAGCCGGACGGCGATGGTGGCGTGGCCTTGATGGTCCCTTACTACATCATCATGCGGCTACCCGGAGAAACGCAAGCCGAGTTCTTTATCATGATCCCCATGGTGCCAAGCCGCCGCGACAACATGATCGCATGGCTCGCAGCGCGCTGCGACGCGCCCGACTACGGCAAACTGATCGTCTATGAGTTTCCCAAGGAGAAGCTCGTCTACGGACCGTTCCAGATCGAGGCCCGGATTCATCAGAACACCGAGATCTCCCAGCAGATTTCGCTATGGAACCAGATGGGTTCGCGGGTGATCCGTGGAAATTTGCTTGTCATCCCAATCGAGAATTCGATCCTCTATGTATCCCCATTGTATTTGCGGGCGGAGCAAGGACACTTGCCGGAACTCAAGCGCGTGATCGCGGCCTATGGCGAAAACGTCGTCATGAAGGAGACGCTTGCCGAGGCCTTGTCGGCGCTATTCATAGAGGCTGGCACCGCGCAAACAACGCCGAGCGATGCAGCGAAATTGCCAAGCGCGGGCTCTGCGGTGAATCGAGCGCAGCAGGCGCTCGATCGCTACAATCAGGCAGTGGAGCGATTGAAATCCGGCGATTGGAAAGGGTTTGGCACGCAATTCGATGCAATGCGCGAGCTATTGGAAGAGATGAACCGACAATCTACCGGCCACTAGGATTCGAGCGGAGCGAGGCTTTGTCACATTACTTAGAATCAGGAGCGAATTTCTGATCGGTGGAGCAGTATCGAAGACAAACGGCGCGGGGAAGTGAAACAGGAGAGTTCCGTCCATGATCGAGGGGATCAGCGCAATCACACTGGCTACGCACGAAATGTCGCGAACTGTCCGATTCTACCGCGCGTTGGGGTTTGAGGTCCTGCATGGTGGCGAAGAGTCGTCATTCACCAGCTTTCGAGCAGGGACGAGCTATCTTAACCTCATCGCCCAGCCTGCAGAGCGGCGCTGGTCTTGGTGGGGACGCATTATCTTTTACGTCACCGATGTTGATACACTTTACGACCGTGCGCTCGCAGCAGGGTGCCAGCCAACGACCGCGCCCCGCGATGCCAAATGGGGAGAGCGCTTCTTCCACCTCACAGACCCTGACGGCCACGAACTCAGTTTCGCTCGGCCTTTGCTCCCGATTTAATAGCAACTCGAAGAAGCCTGCCATTCCAACAGGTGCTGGGAGTGCGTATGGCGCCGCGATGAACAGTGGTCGTGACCTTGCCCCCCCGGACTTAATCCAGTTTGAAGTTCGCTCTGGCCCATGACTGAAGCGCTCCCCGAAACTAGGCCAGCCAACGCTGGAATTTTCCGGGGTTAGGGCTCATTCGGCGGAAGCGCCGGTGAGCGGTTGATCAGCGATATCGGCGGCTTGTTGCCGATCGCGCTA
>JAFVHU010000128.1 GCA_017474385.1 Afipia sp.
GCCGAGGAAGGCTGCGTCGCGTTTGCTGCCGGCGAGGGTCGGGTCGTTGGTGGTGAAGCTATTGTCGCCACCGAAAGCGGCGCCGATGTGCGCACCGACGTAGATGCCGGTCCAGTTGTAGATCGGCGCGGCATAAACCGGCGCCTTGGTGTAGGTGCGGGCCGGCAGGTCAGCGGCGAATGACGCAGTTGAAGCCAGCAAAGCAGCCGAAAAAGCCGCGAGTGCGAAACGATTACCCATCTCTCTTCTCCCCATGTTGAGTTGGGCGAACCCTATTGGCCCCCCAGTTAATGAGAAATGTACAGGGGGCCGGATCGGTTCCGGCCTCGGGCACCCGCCATTGCTTTCTCTTCCGACGTGACAAAAAAGACACGGCGGGGGCTGATTCCGAAGGGAAAGATTAAGCATAACGTGGAGCGCGACCAGTCTGACGGCCTCCAAGACGATCGTCCGGCCTGCAACCATCCAGGGGCCTGCTTCAGCATCCCCGGCAGATGCTCCTCAGGCGGCGAGACAGCATTTCGTCTTCCGCTTTCATCCGCTCCAAAGAGTCCACCGGCTTTGGCTTTGCCTCAGCTTCCGCCTTTTTAGCGGCGAGCGCCTTGGCTTGACGGTCATAGCAGGCTTCCCGATCCGGCTTTGAATCGATGAAGCGGCATTGCTCGACCTTCGCGAAGCTCGGGGAGATTCCGGCCAACGCAATCACGGTGATTGAGATCTGGAAAAATTTCATCGGGTGCTCGCTATGGCCGATACTGAATTCTTTATGGCGCAATGAACGGTGCGAAGTCCACGTTTGTTCACGAAATAGGCGCCTCCAGGACGTCATATGACCGGATCGGAACCATGTTGCGCATGGTTTGAGTGCGGGCGATAACTAACGGGGGAATAACCCGTGACAGCACGCACCGCACCCGGGAGAGCATCAGAATGACGCTCAATTTGGTGACACGCGAGACTTCAACGCATATCGATTTCCCAAAGTTTGAAACGGGCGCCCCTTGGTGGGGCGGTCACCTTCAAACCATTGCTGGCGCACTCCCCACCATACGTCCAAGTGATCTCGATCATTATCCAAGCGAGCGATTATTCGCTCCCGTTCTGGACGGCACGGGAGACACCATGGTTGCAACGCTTCATCGTCCGATCTCCTCAGACACCAGCCGCTGCCTGATCTTGCTCATCCATGGCGTGAGTGGCAGCGAAGACAGCAGCTACATTTTGCGGTCCGCGGCTTACTTCCTGAATCTCGGCTATCCCGTCCTGCGCGCCAATCTCCGAGGCGCCGGTCCGTCGCGGCCGCTCTGCAAACTTCAGTATAATGCGGGCACGACCGACGATCTGGTTCATCTGATATCGATGGTGCCGCCCGATTTACGATCCAACGGTATCGCAGCGATGGGCTACTCCCTCGGCGCGAATGTGCTGATGAAGTTTCTGGGCGAGCGCGGTTCTTCTGCGCCCATAAAAGCCGCTATTGCCGTCTCGTCTCCCCGTGATCTGGCGGCCGTGTCGCGCCGGTTCATGCGGTGGGACAATGCGCTGTTTCAATTCGCGATCCTTTCCCAGTTGAGGACGGAAAGCGTCAAGCCCGCTGCGGAGCTTTCAGAACAAGAACGGAATGCGGCACTCAACGCTCGCACCATCTGGGACTTCGACCAGACTTTTACTGCACCGCGTAACGGCTTCAGCAGCGCGGAGGACTATTATACACGCTCATCGTGCGCTGCATTTCTGGAGCACATAGCTGTCCCTACGCTCGTCATCTACGCGGCTAACGATCCGATAGTCCCGAGCGACGCCTACAATCAGTATCGATGGGACAGGAATCCAAAATTGGTTCGGCTGCTTTCGCAATCCGGAGGTCACTGCGGATTTCGGGGGCCCGATCGCCATGCTTATTGGCACGATGCCTGCGCCGCCCGGTTTCTGAAGAGCATCGCGCAACCCTAAGCGGGATGCTTCGCGGCAGGATTACTGGCGGAGAGAGCGGGATTCGAACCCGCGATACGGTTTCCCGTATACACACTTTCCAGGCGTGCGCCTTCAACCACTCGGCCACCTCTCCACGCGCCTGTCATGAAGGGGCCCGCGCCGTTTTGCAAGAGAGCGCGGGCGCTGGCTGGAAATATTCCGTAAATATTTGAAGTTCTGACGCTAATTGACCATCGGACGGGGCTGGAAACGTGATGAATCCCGCATCCGGCCGTCCCCGATAGGGGTCGCCCCGGCTACCCGCAACGGACGCACGACTGACGGCAATATGCTCGGCCCTATCCCCATATGCGCGTTTTCCAGCGCATCGATAAAGTCGGAGAACCAGCGATGGATGGTGCCGGCGCGTAGTTTGGTCATCATCGCCTCCCACCGCATCCGCCGTTCCATCGCCGGCATCGACAATGCAATGGCAATGGTCCGCGCCATGCCGTCAATATCATGCGGATTGACCAGCAGGGCGGTGTCGAGCTCGTTCGCAGCACCGGCAAATTTCGACAGCACGAGAACGCCGGGGTCGATCGGATTCTGGGCCGCGACATATTCCTTGGCGACGAGATTCATACCGTCGTGCAGCGGCGTCACCACACCGACCTGCGCGGCGCGATAGAAACCGGCCAGCACGGTCTGGCTGAAACCCTTGTTGAGATAACGGATCGGCGTCCAGTCCACCTCGCCGTGGCGGCCGTTGACGTCCGTCACCTGCTTCGACAACTCGTCCTGCAAGTTGCTGTAAGCCTCGATGCCGCCGCGCGACGGGGTCGCGATCTGCAACAACGAAACCGACCGCTTCAGCGAGGGCTGGATTTCGAACAGGCGATCGAATGCGCTGATGCGATTGACCAGACCCTTGGAGTAGTCGACGCGATCAACACCGATCGCGAGGCGCTCACCGTGCAGGCTCTTGCGCAGCCGCGAGACATCCGGATGCGACGCCGCGCGCTGGGCTTGCGCTGCGAATCCGTCAACATCGATGCCGATGGGGAATACCGCGAGGCGTGAGGTACCAAACCGCGACGTGACGATGCTATCATCGACGTCGAGGCCGATCTCCGCGCGCAGATAGGTCGTGAAATTTTCGCAATCGTCCTCGGTCTGGAAACCGATCAGATCATAGGCGAGCATTGCTTCGACCAACTCGCGGTGATGCGGAACGCCGGCGATGACGCGGCGCGCGGGCCACGGCGTATGGAGAAAGAAGCCAAGCGGATTACGGACGCCAAGCTCGCGCATCTCCGCACCCAGCGTGAGGAAGTGATAATCCTGAACCCAGAACGCGGCAGTCGGCTTGTTGAAGCGCATCAGCGCGCGCGCCATGAACGCGTTCACCTCGCGATAGCACTGATAGTTATCCTGCGACACGTTGATCAGATCGGTGCGCGAATGCAGCGCGGGCCATAACGCGGAATTCGCGAAGCCTTCGTAATAGCCGCCGTAATGCGCAGCAGGAAGATCGAGCAGCGCCAGCGCGCCCGCGCCCAGCGATTCGATTTCCGCGAAAGAATCTTTGGTTAGGTTATTACGAACGCGGCCGGACGAGCCGACCCAGATTGCACCTGATTGTTCCACCACAGGCAGCAACGCTGCTGCCAGTCCACCGGTCATCGGTTCATTTGCTTTAGCGCGTGCGACCCGATTAGAGACGACGACGAGATCCACAGGGTGCCCTCCCTAGTTTCGCGAACGCAAAACCAACGCCTGTTCATCAATATGGTTCCTCGCCATCCTTCAGACTGATTGAGGTCGAATTTAGCTGACGAGAGATGGAACCGAGTTCCATTGCGTTAAGGGTGGCCGATTAAAAACGATTTGCATAGTCTTGACGCGTTCGGAATCGCGCGGCGCGTATCCATGCAAGATATCGTCTCGCATTTCAGATCTCGTCGCGATGAAAATGAATCTGATTCAACCGCGCGCATGGCTTCTGAACAGCACCACTCAACTGCGCCAGTAACGATCCTCCCAGTTCCGAGACAATTTCATGCCGGTGAGAATCAGTCCCGCCATCGAATAGGTCTGCGGGAAATTTCCAAACAGTGCGCCGGTTTTCGGATCGATGTCTTCCGACAACAGACCGTAACGATTGCGATGCGACAGCGCATCAGCGAAAGCTTCGCGCGCCTCTTCGCGTCGTCCTTGCTGCCACCATGCATCGATCAGCCAGAACCGGCAGATCAGGAACGCCGTCGCAGGCAATCCAAAATCGTCTTCTGCTGCGTAGCGCATCATATGCTTCTCGCGCAGAAGTTCGCGTTCCATCGCTGCCACTGTCTTGACGAAACGCGGATCATCGACCTCGCAGACGCCGAGATCCGGCAAAAGCAATACGCTGGCGTCGAGATCGTCGGAGCCGAATGCCGCGGTGAACGCTTCACGCTTCGGATTCCACGCCTTGTCGAGTAGCTCCTTGTGAATCGGATCGGCGACCGAATTCCAGTACGCCGCGCGATCGTGCAAACCGAGCCGCGTGGCGATGGAGGCGAGCCGATTGACGCCCGCCCAACACATCGCCGCCGAGTGTGTGTGAACGCGCTGGCGTCCGCGGTATTCCCAGATGCCGGCGTCCGGCTGCAGCGCGACGCTTGCGGCTTTCTCCCCAAGATCCTCGAGCAGGCGAAACAGCTTCTCTCCACCCGGAGTCGGCAGACGGCGGTCGAAGAACAATGGCAAGGCGGCAAGGATCACGCTGCCGTAGGTGTCGTGCTGACTCTGTTCGACGGCGGCGTTGCCGACGCGCACAGGGCCGTCACCGCGATACCCCTTGAGATCGGGCGCAATCCATTCGTCGAGCGGCAGGTTCGGCACCACGCTGTAAACCGGCTTCAGCGGACCATCGGCATTGGCCGCGATCGACAATGTGAAGCCGATGAAGTCCTCCATCGTCTGCGTCGCGCCGACGCGGTTGAGTGCCTTCACCACGAAATAGGCGTCACGCAGCCAGCAAAACCGGTAGTCCCAGGTGCGGCCGGAACCCGGGGCTTCCGGGATCGATGTGGTGTGCGCGGCGATGATTCCGCCGGTCTCCTCGAAATTCGACAACTTCAGCGTGATCGCGGCGCGAATGATCGCTTCCTGATAGTCGTAGGAGATATAGAGACGCCGCACCCAGTGCAGCCAGTAAGCCTTGGTCTGTTCGGCGAACGACGTCGCGGTCGCCGCGAGATCGCCGGGATACGGCTCATCATGGCCGAACACCATATGCACCGGCCGCGTCAGCACGAACGGCGTTTCATGCTCGATCATGGCGATCGGCGCATCGGTAGTGACGCGGACCGTGGATTCTTCCTCGACATAGCGGATGTGGTTGCTGCCGAGCGAGCTTCGCTTCAGCGGCTGGCCGTAGGAATGGGTAGGGCGGACGCGAATCGTGATACGCGGCAATCCGGCAATCGGCTCAATAATGCGGAACAACTGCGGCGGGCGGAACATGCGGCCATACTGCCGGAAGCGCGGCGCGAAATCCGTGATGCGGATCGCGTTGCCCTTATCGTCGGTCAGAATGGTCTCAACCAGCGCTGTATTGCGGACATAGTCGGATTTGTAATCCACCATGCCGTCCAGCACGACGTCGCTGAAACCCTTTTCCTCGTCGCCTGCAAGCAAGCGGGAGAACACCGGATCGGCATCAAAGCGCGGGAAACACCACCACACCAGCCGCGACGTCGGATCGACCAGCGCGGCGGTCTTGCAGTTGCCAATGATTGCCAGATCGAGGCCATGATCGATCTTCGCACCAGCTTCAACCTGGGACTGAGTTATTGCCTTGGGAATGTTCATTGCGCCGCCATCGCCTCATCATCGAGTAAGTGTGTCAGCCACGTGCGGACGTCCTTCGGAGCCCTGAACTGCCCGTCGACGCCGTGAGCGCGGCGGCCTACCGAGAATGATACGCCCCGGAACGCCGGCATAATGGCGAACACAGATTCATCGGTGACGTCATCCCCAATGAAAATGGGATTGCGGCCGGAGAACGGCGCATGACCCATCAATTCGCGAACGCCGGTCGCTTTGGTGAAACCCGCAGGCTTGATCTCGCACACGAACTTTCCAGGCAGAACCTCGATCGGTGCCTGCGGAAGGTCGGCCCGGATCGCAGATACTGCTTCATAGATCGTGCGCTCGAACTGCGGCGCCAGCCGGTAATGCAGTGCGATCGAATAGCCTTTGTCTTCGTACAGGATGCCCGGGCTGAGATGCGAGATCGCGATGAACCGCCGCTTCAGATCGTTGTCCATGGGCGGCGCACGCGACGCCACCGCCTCACTCTCGACCGAAAGCCGCATCTCCGCACCGTGACCGCCGACCGCGGGAAACTGCAGCGGCGCAAAGATGACATCGATATCGGTCAGCGAGCGGCCGCTGACCAGCGCAAGCGCGCCGTCCAGCCGTTCATGCAAGGCCTGGAGCGTACTTCCCAGATTTTGCGGCACCACGACGTCGCGCGGCGTCGGCGCCAGCTCCAGCAAGGTGCCGTCGATATCCAGCAACAGAGCCGTCTGGTCGAGATCCGGCACAATTCCCGCCGGAGCAGACAACACATCTCCCGCACTCTTTGCTGGAGTTTTTTCAATCACGCTATGATCCATCAGTTATTCTGCGCAGCGAGCGGCCGCGCAACCTCCTCCAGTGATTTGCACTCGGCATCAATGCAGTAGCACCACGCGATGAGCGCAGCGGCGACCATCAGGATCGAACCGAGCAGATAACCGGCGAACACGCTGTCGCGGGAACCGGTGTCAATCAGCACTCCAAACAGCGCCGGCCCGGCGATGCCGCCGATGCCGGTGCCGATCGCATAGAACAGCGCAATGGCCAGAGCGCGGACCTCGAGCGGAAAGGTTTCGCTCACGGTGAGATACGCGGCACTGGCCGCCGGCGACGCAAAGAAGAAGATCACCATCCAGGCGATTGTCTGGGTTTGCGCAGAGAGCACGCCGATCGCGAACAGATAGCCCGACACGGCAAGCAGAATACCCGACACGCTGTAGGTCAGCGCGATCATGGTGCGCCGTCCCACCGTGTCGAACAGCGATCCAAGCAACAGCGGCCCGAGAAAGTTTCCGGCGGCAAACGGCAGAATGTACCAGCCGACATTGGCGGCGGGGATAGCGAAGAAATCTGTCAAAACCAAAGCATAGGTGAAGAAAATCGCATTGTAGAAGAATGCCTGGGCCACCATCAGGGACAGCCCGACCAGTGAACGGCTGCGGTAGGTATGGAACAAGGTGTTGGCGACCTCACGCAGCGGCGTATGCGTTCGCATCTTCAGTCTGATCTTCGGCAACGGATGATCGGGTTTGCTGCCGCCGGGTACCGCACGTTCGATGTCCGCGACGATTTTCAAAGCACGCTCGGGCTGACCGTGAATCATCAGCCACCGCGGGCTTTCGGGAATCCATAACCGCATCACGAATACGACCAGACCAAGGCCCGCACCGGTCAAAAACGCCAGCCGCCAGCCCAATTCAGGATCGATCACAGCAGGATCGAGCAACACAATCGCACTCACCGCGCCGATGGCAGCGCCGATCCAGAAGCTGCCGTTGACGATCAGATCGGTGCGGCCGCGATAGCGCGCGGGCACGAGTTCCTGGATCGTCGAATTGATCGCGGTGTACTCGCCGCCGATCCCTGCGCCGGTGATGAATCGAAACAGCGCGAAACTTGCGAGATTCCACGAGAACGCTGTAGCCGCCGTCGCCGAGAGATAGACCGCCAGCGTAACGAAGAACAATTTTTTGCGTCCGATGCGATCGGTCAGCCAGCCGAATCCGATGGCGCCGAGCACCGCACCCGCAAGATAGGCGCTGGTCGCAATACCGATGTCGGTGTTGCTGAAATTGAGAACCGGACTGCTTTTCAGTGCGCCCGACAATGCCCCGGCGAGAGTGACCTCGAGCCCGTCGAGAATCCATGTGATGCCAAGCGCCGCGATCACGCGGGTATGAAAGCTGCCCCATGGCAGCGAATCCAGCCGTGCGGGAATATCGGTCTCGACGACACCGCGTGCGAGCGCGACGGAAACGGGAGCGCTTCCTTGCTGCGAGATTTGTGCCGGGGACATCTGGATGTTTGTCAAAGCTGACATCCCGCCGTCCTTTTCACCGGGTTCACTCTCGGCCTTTCGATTGGACGCCGTAACCGGCGAAACGGATGGCAGGCAGTCGCCGCAGCGGTGAATGGCTCGGGAACTTGGAACCCTGCCTCTCCGAAACGGCAACAATTTCAGCGGCAAGGCCTGGAACCGCCCGTTCCATGCCTTTTTCCGCCGGACAGCGGGTACATCCGCCGCGGTCCATCAAGACAACACCGACATGAGGTGGAGGTTCCAATCGGAACCCGCCTGGCAGGATCAATGCGAGGCAGGCACCAAATCAGGCCGCGCGTGCGGGCGGCATCAGCTCTTTATACCCGGAAGCAAGCTGCAGCTTCGGCTCGGTCATCGACTGCAACTTTTCCAGCGTCATGCCGGGAATCATCTCGACCACCAGGAGACCTGTCGGCGTCACATCGATCACGGCGTAATTGGTGTAGATGCGTTTCACCACACCCGCCGCTGTGAGCGGATAGGTGCAGCGGAACTTGATGCGTGGCTGCCCCTTCTTGTCAGTGTGCTCCATCAGGACGCGAATTTCCTTGGCGCCGACCGCGAGATCCATCGCGCCGCCAACGCCGGGCGGGAATTCGGTATCTTCCGTGGTCCAGTTGGCGAGATCGCCCTTTTCCGACACTTCGAACGCGCCGAGCAGACTGACATCGAGATGACCGCCGCGGATCATCAGAAATGCATCGGCGTGATGGACGTAGCAACCGCCGGTGACCAGCGTGGTCAGGTTCTTGCCCGCATCGGTCAGTTCTTCATCTTCTTCGCCGGGCTTGGGCGGACCGCCCATCCCGAGCACGCCGTTCTCGCTGTGAAAAATCACCTCGCGGGTTTTCGGTACGAAGCCCGAGGTCAGCGTCGGAATCCCGATGCCGAGATTGACATAAGCGCCTTCCGGCAGATCCTGCGCCGCACGCCATGCCATTTGATGACGCGTCAAGGGAGTATAGGTCACGTGTCAGCTCCTGATCTTGAGCGGTTCGGCAACGACAATTCTGTCGACGAAAATTCCGGGCGTCACCACGGCCTCCGGATCGAGCGTGCCAAGCTCGACCATGGTCTCGACTTCGACCACCGTCAGCTCGGCCGCCATGGCGCAGACCGGGTTAAAGTTACGCGCGGATTTGCGATAGGTGAGATTGCCCCAGCGATCGGCCTTCGCGGCCTTCACCAGCGCAATGTCGCCTTTCAGCGGCTTCTCGAACACGTGAAGCCGTCCGTCGATTTCGCGCTGTTCCTTGCCTTCGGCGAGTTTGGTGCCCGCGGAGACCGGCGAGAAAAATCCGCCGAGGCCGGCGGCGGCGCAACGCATGCGTTCACTGATCGTGCCTTGCGGCACCAATTCCAGTTCGAGGCTCTTGGCGCGATAGGCATTAAGAAAAGCGCTGTAGTCACCCGAGCGCGGATAGGAGCAGATGACCTTGCGAACGCGGCCCGAGTTGATGAGGCGCGCCAATCCATGATCGCCATTGCCTGAATTGTTGGCGACGATCGTCAATTCCTTCGCCCCCTGATCGTGCAGCGCTTCGAGAAGATTGTCGGCGACACCGACCGCGCCGAATCCCGGCACCAGAACGGTCGCGCCGTCCCGCACACCGGCGACGGCAGCCGCCAGCGACTCCACGCGCTTGTCGATCACCGGATACTCCCTTGTTAGCGTTCTATTTTCTCGCCTTTTCCGGATCGAGCCTAGGCAAAAACAGACCTGCGATCAAACGTCGCCTCCGCATTGAGGCAATGCAGAAACCGGTGCCGTCTCGCATCTGCGAAAAAATCGGCGCACGACTCGCGGCATCGCGCGCAGCTTCACGCTCAGATGATCGTGCGATGACATCCGCGACGAAAATCATCGTTGCAAAGTTTTGCGTGCCGGTTGTTAATTAGAACAATTACAAAAAACGTTTTCCTGGAAATCACTTGGGAGGTGCTTGTGTCTACAGTCAAATTGACGGTCAACGGCAAAGCAATATCTGCCGATGTCGAAGATCGAACCTTGCTGGTCCATCTGCTGCGCGACCATCTCGGGCTTACCGGCACGCATGTCGGATGCGATACCAGCCAGTGCGGCGCCTGTATCGTCCACATCGACGGGCGCGCGGTGAAATCCTGCACAACCCTGGTCGGCCAGGCCAACGGCGCCAACGTCACCACCATCGAGGGCATTTCGAAAGGCGATACCCTGCATCCGATGCAGGCTGCCTTTCGTGACAATCATGGCCTCCAGTGCGGCTACTGCACGCCGGGCATGATCATGACCGCCATCGACATTGTGCAGCGTCATCCCGCCGGTCTCGACGAGGAAACCGTTCGTCACGAGCTGGAAGGCAACATCTGCCGCTGCACCGGCTACCACAACATCGTCAAATCGGTGCTCGACGCCGCCGGACGCATGAAGGTTGCCGCCGCCGCGGAATGATCCGCGACGACGACTCAATAATCGGATGTGCAACTGCCCGCGCTGCTCGCGCGATCAAGGCAGCCCTTATGGAAAGGTCGAGATTATGAGTGTTGAAGGTATTGGCGCTCGCGTTGCGCGCAAGGAAGACAAGCGTTTTATCACCGGCAAGGGCAAATACACCGACGACGTCCGCCTTCACGGCATGACCTACGCGTCGTTCGTCCGCAGCCCACATGCCCACGCAAAAATCAAATGCATCGACGTCACCGCCGCCAAGGCCATGCCGGGTGTGGTTGACGTGTTGACCGGCCAGCAGCTCGTCGACGACAAGATCGGCAATCTGATCTGCGGCTGGATGATCCATTCCAAGGACGGCTCACCGATGAAAATGGGCGCGTGGCCGGCCATGGCGCCGGAAACGGTGCGCTTTGTCGGAAACGCCGTCGCGGTCGTCATCGCGGAAACCCGCAATCAAGCGCGCGACGCGGCGGAAGCCGTCCAGGTGACGTACGAGGAACTGCCGGCAGCCGCGGATATTCGCTCCGCCATCGCATCCGGCGCGCCGCAGCTTCATCCTGAAGCGCCCGGCAACGTCATTTATGACTGGAGCATCGGCGACGAAGCCGCCACCGGCGAGGCCTTCAAAAAGGCCGTTAATGTTGTGACGATGGACATCACCAACAACCGGCTGGTGCCGAACGCGATGGAGCCGCGGGCGGCGGTTGCAGAATACGATTCCGCCGAAGAGCATTTCACACTTTATACAACGTCGCAGAATCCGCACGTCGCGCGCCTTGTGCTGTCGGCGTTCTATAACGTCGCGGCCGAAAACAAGCTGCGCGTGATCGCGCCGGACGTCGGCGGCGGCTTCGGCTCAAAGATCTTCATCTACCCGGAAGAAATGGTGGCGCTGTGGGCGTCCAAGCGCACCGGCCGTCCGGTAAAATGGACATCCGACCGCACCGAGGCGTTCCTCACCGACGCTCACGGCCGCGATCACATCACCAAGGCCGAGATGGCGTTCGACAAGGACAACAAGATCATCGGCCTGCGGGTGAAGACCCACGCCAATCTCGGCGCCTACATGTCGCTGTTCTCGTCGTCGGTGCCGACCTATCTCTACGCCACGCTGCTGTCGGGCCAGTACAACATCCCGAACATCTACGCCGAGGTGGTCAGCGTCTACACCAACACCACGCCGGTCGATGCCTATCGCGGCGCGGGCCGGCCTGAAGCCTCTTTCGTGATGGAGCGGCTGATGGAGACTGCGGCGCGGCAGCTCAAGGTCGATCCGGCCGAACTGCGCCGCAAGAACTTCATCACCAGCTTCCCGCATCAGACGCCGGTGATCATGGCCTATGACGCGGGCGACTTTAATGCCTCGCTCGATGCGGCGCTGAAAGCCATCGACTATGCCGGCTTCCCTGCCCGCAAAGCGAAAGCAAAGGCGGAAGGCAAGCTGCGCGGCATCGGCTTCTCCTGCTACATCGAAGCGTGCGGCATCGCGCCATCGAAGGCCGTCGGCAGCCTCGGCGCAGGCGTCGGCCTGTGGGAATCCTGCGAGGTGCGGGTCAACCCCGTTGGCACCATCGAGATCCTCACCGGTTCGCACAGTCATGGTCAGGGGCATGAGACGACATTTGCCCAGGTCGTCGCGGACCGTCTCGGGATTCCGATCGGTCAGGTGTCGATCCTTCATGGCGACACCGACAAGGTGCAATTCGGCATGGGTACCTACGGCTCACGCTCCGGCGCTGTCGGCATGTCCGCCATCGTCAAGGCGATGGAGAAAGTCGAGGCCAAGGCGAAGAAGATCGTCGCACATCAGTTAGAGGCCTCGGAGAACGATATCGTCATCGAGAACGGTGAGTTCAAAGTCACCGGCACCGACAAGGCGATCGCATTGCCGATGGTCGCTCTCGCCGCCTACACTGCGCACAACCTGCCGGATGGCATGGAACCCGGCCTGAAGGAAACCGCGTTCTACGATCCGACCAACTTCACGTTCCCTGCCGGCGCCTATGTCTGCGAGGTCGATGTCGATCCCGGCACCGGCAAGACCGACATCGTCAACTTCGTCGCGGCCGATGACTTCGGACGCCTGATCAATCCGATGATTGTCGAGGGTCAGGTTCATGGCGGCATCGCCCAAGGTATCGGACAGGCCATGCTCGAAGGCGCGGTCTACGACAAGAGCGGGCAGCTTCTGACAGCCTCGTTCATGGACTACGCCATGCCCCGTGCCGACGATCTGCCTTCGTTCAACGTTTCGCACACCATGACGCTGTGCCCGAGCAATCCGCTCGGCATCAAGGGATGCGGCGAAGCCGGCGCCATAGGCTCGACGCCCGCGGTGATCAACGCGATCACCGATGCCATCGGAAACAACAAGCTGGAAATGCCGGCCTCTCCCGACCGGGTGTGGCACGCCATTCATCAGCAACAGGCCGCGGAGTAGCGCGTGATCCCGAAAAGTGGACACCGGTTTTCGGAACAGATCACGCGCAGCAAAAATCCGTAGGGAGACACATCATGTACGAGACAACCTATCACCGTCCTTCCAGCGTCGATGACGCCGTCGCCCTTTTCAAGAAGGGCTCCGACTCGAAATATCTCGCCGGCGGCCACACGCTGCTGCCGGTGATGAAGCAGCGCCTCGCCCAGCCGTCCGACGTGATCGATCTTGCACGCATTCCAGCCCTGGTCGGCGTGTCGGCGACAGCGGATGCGCTCGTCATCAAGGCGGCGACGACCTACTACGACATCCTCACCAATGCGGACGCAAAGAAAGCGATCCCCGCCATCGTGCATCTGACATCGATACTCGGCGATCCCGCGGTTCGCTATCGAGGCACCATCGGCGGCTCGATAGCCAACAACGATCCGGCCGCGGATTATCCCGCTGCCGTGGTCGCGCTCGACGCTACGGTGAAAACCAACAAGCGCAGCATCAAGGCCGACGATTTCTTCCAGGGCCTGTTCACCACCGCGCTGGAGGATGGCGAGATCATCACCGAGGTCTCGTTCCCGATTCCGGCAAAGGCGGCTTATGCAAAGATGCGCCATCCGGCCTCGCGCTTCGCACTCACCGGCGTCTTCGTCGCCAAGACGAAATCGGGAGACGTGCGCGTCGCCGCGACCGGCGCATCGCAGAACGGTGTGATGCGCGTCCCGGCCATCGAGGCGGCCCTGAAGGCCAACTGGTCCCCCGGCGCGATCGACAGCGTGACGATTTCAGCCGACGGGCTGATGGAGGACATCCACGGCTCGGCCACTTACCGCGCCAACCTCATCAAGGTGATGGCGCAGCGCGCGGTCGCCGCAGCGGGCTGACGGTCCGTCTGCAAATTAAAAAGGCCGCCCTGCGGGGCGGCCTTTCTGTTTTTAAGAGCGACAGAGAATTTACTCGACGATCTGCACCACGCGGCGCGTCCGCGGATCGACCAGAACCGTTCGGTCGTTCACCACCGTGTAGCGATAATCGCGAACGCCATACTCCGGAGGAACGTCGTAGTAGGTCACGCCTTCCTCTGGAAGAACGACACCGACCGCCAGATCGTTCTGATACCGGTAGGACGGGCGTCGCTGCTCGACCACATGGTTTCGGAAGCGCGGACCCTGATCTACGCCGAGAACGCCGGCCACGCCGCCAACCACACCACCAACGGTGCCGCCGACAATCGCCCCGACCGGCCCGCCCACACGTTCGCCCTCGCGAGCCCCGCGCTCGACGCCACCCGGAACGCCCTGAGCCGAGGCGGCGGCCGGAATGAGCGCGCTCGCAGAAATCATCGCCAAAGCAACCATGGTTCTCTTCATATCTAAAACTCCCGGTTAAGAATTCCCGGGGAGCACAAGTAGCTGGCGGCCGGATAGTTCCTGTCACGGCGGCGAGATCGCGGAATGGCCTTATTCTGATGGCAACAAGAGCACTTATTGATGGCTCTTTGGCCAGAACTGGCCTAAAGCACCCCCAATTCATCGATTTCTTTGAAACTGCCGGATGCGCGCGTCGCGCGTGCATTGAGCCGTTTCAATCTCATTCATGGCGGCAACGCCAACCAAGGTCTCAACGTGAAATCCCTGTCCGCAAGTCCCCCGCTCGCCCGCGCCCTGGCCGAGCGCAATTATAACGATGCGACACCCGTCCAGACGGCAGTGCTCGCCCGCGATGCCATCGGCCGCGATCTCCTGGTGTCGGCGCAGACCGGCTCGGGCAAGACCGTCGCCTACGGGCTCGCGATCGCCAACGACATGATGGGCGATACTGAGCGCCTGCCGAGAGCAAGTGCGCCACTCGCATTGATCGTCGCGCCGACCCGAGAACTGGCGTTGCAGGTCCATCGCGAACTGGAATGGCTTTATGCCTATGCCGGCACTCGTGTCGTATCCTGCGTCGGCGGCATGGACCCGCAGCGCGAGAAGCGCGAACTCGAGGCCGGCGCGCATATCGTGGTCGGCACGCCGGGACGGCTGTGCGATCACATCCGCCGCAAGCGCCTCGACGTCTCCGAGCTGAAAGCCGTTGTGCTGGACGAGGCCGACGAGATGCTCGATCTCGGCTTTCGCGAGGACATGGAATTCATCCTCAAGACCACGCCCGACACACGCCGCACGCTGCTGTTCTCTGCAACCCTGCCGCGCACCATCATCTCGATGGCGAAGCAATACCAGCAGGATGCTTTCCGCATCGAAGTGACCGGCGGTGACGGCGGCCACGCCGACATCGAATACCAGGCGATCCGTATCGCGCCGGGCGATGTCGAGCATGCCGTGGTCAACGTGCTGCGATTCTTCGAATCGCCGACCGCCATCGTGTTCTGCAACACGCGCAACGCAGTCAACCATCTGCAGGCCGCCCTTCTCGAACGCGGATTCTCCGTGGTCGCGCTGTCCGGCGAGCTGACCCAGAACGAACGCACCAAGGCGCTTCAGTCCCTTCGCGACGGGCGCGCACGGGTCTGCGTTGCCACCGACGTCGCAGCGCGCGGCATCGATCTGCCGAATCTCGGTCTGGTGATTCACGCCGATCTGCCCAACGATCCCGAGGTGCTTCAGCATCGTTCCGGCCGCACCGGCCGGGCGGGCAAGAAGGGCATCAGCGTGATGCTGGTGATTCCCGCGCGCAAGCGGCGCGCCGAATTGCTTTTGAATCTCGCCGGCATCGATGCCGTTTGGGGCACAACGCCCACCGTGGATGATATCCGCAAGCTCGATCAGCAGCGCATGTTGCAGGATGCATTGTTTGGCGAAGCGGCGACGGAAGACGATCTTGTGCTGGCCCGCGCGCTGCTCGCCGAGCGTTCGGCGGAGGACATCGCAGCGGCACTGGCCCGGCTCTATCGCTCGCGCCTGCCTTCGCCCGAAGACATCCTCGATCCCGGCCAAGGCGGGCGCTCGCGTGACGATCGCGGACCGAGAAGAGACAGCCGCGAGCCACGCGGCGATGACCGCGCCCCGCGCGCGAAATCGAAATCACGCGGCGAGATGCCGGAAGGCAGCGTGTGGTTCCGCGCCGCCATTGGCCGCAACAAGAACGCCGAAGCGCGCTGGCTGCTGCCGATGATCTGCCGCCGCGGCGGAATCGGCAAACAGGATATCGGCGCCATCCGCATCTTCGACGGCAGCACCGAATTCGAGATTTCAGCGACCGCCGCCGATGAGTTCGCCGCGAAGATCAAGCGCCCCGACAAGGAAGACAATATCCGCATCGAAGCGCTGCCGAACGGACCGCAGGGCGACAACGCCACGTTCGAGAAGCGTCCGCGCAAGCCGCCGCACAAGGACAAAGATTTCAGCGTCAAACCGCGCCGCGATGACAAGCCACGTTACGACGCGAAACCGCGTTACGACGACAAGCCGCGATTTGAGGACAAGCCGCGCTACGACAAGCCGAAGCACAGCGGAAAACCTCAGCGGGACGACGCCCGCCGCTTCGAGGGCGCGCCTCCGCGCGGCAAAACCCCGAAGCCCGGCAAAAGCCAGAGCTGGCCGGATGTCGACAAGCCATCGTTCGGCAAGAAGCCAAAGAAAAAGAAGCACCGCAAAGGCGCGTAAAGCTTACGGTTCTTCCGTCGCGCACATTCCCGCGCCGGATTCATCCAAGAAGTCCGACGAGATGGAGCGCCACGCCCGCTGCCGCGCAAGCGGCAAGCGTCTGCAACATTCCGGCATTGAACCTGAATATTGCCGTCGCTGCGGCGACGGAGAGCACAAGCGCCCATGGGTCAACGCTGGTGAGCACGGGCGCATCGAACGACAATCCAAAGCGCTGCACCGGAAACGTTGCGCGGAAGATTGTGTGGACCGCGAACCAGATCGCGAGATTCAGGATCACGCCGACCACCGCGGCCGTGATGGCGGAGAGTGCGCCCGCAAGCGCCTTGTTGCCGCGCATGGTTTCGATGAACGGCGCGCCAAGAAAGATCCAGAGAAAGCACGGCGTAAACGTCACCCATGTCGCCAGCAAGCCGCCAAGCGTTCCCGCGACCATCGGCGACAGCGTGCCCGGATCACGGAAGGCCGCCATGAAGCCCACGAACTGAAGCACCATGATCAGCGGACCCGGCGTTGTTTCCGCCATGCCCAGGCCGTCCAGCATTTCATGCGGTTTCAGCCAGTGATAATTCTCGACCGCCTGTTGGGCGACGTAGGCCAGCACGGCGTAGGCGCCGCCGAACGTGACCATCGCCATCTTGCTGAAAAACACCGCGATCTGCGTGAAGACATTGCCGTTACCCAGCAGCACGACGAGCAGCACCACCGGGATCAGCCAGAGCAGCAGCCAAACCGCCGCGACCCGCAACGAACTTGCCACGCTCGGGCGTGCGTGCAGCGGCAACTCATCGCCGAGCAGGCTGTCCACAAGAGCTGTCGACTTCTCGCCACCGTGACCGCCACCCGCCGCGAACGCGGCAAGGCCTGCGCGGCCGCCAAAATAGCCGACCAGCCCGGCCGCCAGAATGATCACGGGAAACGACACATTGAAAAAGAAAATCGCGACGAATGCAGCGGCGGCCAGTCCTTGCATAATCCGATTTTTGAGCGCCCGCTTGCCGACACGGAATACGGCCTGAATGACGATCGCCAGAACAGCCGCCTTGAGGCCGAAGAACAGCGCGGCGACAAATGCCACGTTGCCGAATGCAGCGTAGATGTAGCTCAGCGCCATGATGGCGACGACGCCAGGCACGATGAACAACCCGCCTGCGATGATGCCGCCGCGGGTGCGATGCATCAGCCAGCCGATATAGGTCGCGAGTTGCTGCGCCTCCGGGCCGGGCAGCAGCATGCAGTAATTCAGTGCATGCAGAAACCTGCTCTCGGAAACCCAATGCTTCTCTTCGACAAGGATGCGGTGCATGACCGCGATTTGTCCGGCCGGGCCTCCGAAGCTGAGCAAAGCTACTCGCAGCCAGACCCAGAACGCCTCCCTCAGACTCGGAAAACTTGGTGTGCTTCGTCCCACGGGAATCGAAGACGTTGCGGCAGCGTCGGTCATGCTTTCACTTTTGCCTTGTGAGATGGCCAGTTGTGGGTCTCGTCGGTTGCGTCCCGGCACCAGCGATAGAATGCGTCGTACAGTGCCATGCCGGCTTCAAGTTGTTTCAGGTCGTCGGAGTACATTCGCGACAGGCCCAGCGACGCCGCAAGCAGACCGGGAGCTTCGGGCGAGAGGTCGAGCCGCGCCGTGTCCGCGGCTCGAACCATCGTCGCCAGACGCTTGAGCGGCGCGGTCTCGAGTCCGAATTCCTCGATCATGACGTCAAACGTGCACAGTTCGCCGCGATGGCTCCAGAACACGTTCTCAATGTCGAATGGAACAGCTCCGAAGCGCGCCCCGACGGCTTCGACCTCGGAGGCGGCCACGAACAGAAACACCGCCGACGGATCGATGAAACGGCGTATCAGCCATGGGCAGGCAATCCGATCGATCTTGGGGCGCGCGCGGGTCACCCAGACCGTTCGGCCTTGCGGATCTCGATCAGGGAGCTTTGAAGCGGGGACCAACGGGAGGCCTTCCTTTGCCCAGGCTTCGATACCGCCTTCAAGAATATTGGCGGAAGCGCCAGCGTGACGAAGCCACGCCGCGACGCCCTCACTGAGCTTCTGCCCTCTCTTGCAAATGGCCACAACGGTCTGGCCGGAAAATGCCGACGCCCACTCGGCGGCTTGCGCGTAGTCGCGCCGCCTGGCGCCAGGTATCAGATGTGGATCAGCCTTGACGTCCTCGTCAGTTCTGACGTCGACGAGAACGGGGCACGCGGGCGTACCGATCAGACGGGCGAGCTTTTCGGGGGAAATTGCGTTGATAGCTGACATGATGCGTCCTTGTTGAAAAACTGGACGCGATTCTTGGGCATGTCGCCTTGTGGGGAGATCGCTTTCCCCATGGCGTCAAGTACAGCCAAAGGGGGCGATTTTGTCAATCGCGAACGGGCCGGGCTAAGGCCCGGAAGGCACATCGAGCAAGGTTGCTGGCGGAGAGGGAGGGATTGCCGCGCAGCGCCAATGAAAGCAGTAAAATCAAAGACTTATCACATGTCCGATCGCGCCGTGTGTACCACTCAAGTGCACCAATGTCGAGCGAGATGAATCAATGCTGACTTCTCAAGTATCCGTAGCCAAACCAAAGAGCCTAAATTTTGCTGATTGACCGGACTTGCATCGGTGGGATCAATTGGCCAGACCAAATGCGCTGACGTTGCCCCCATGTTTTATCCAGTTCTGAGTTCGCTCTGGCCCATGACTGAAGCGCTCCCCGAAACTAGGCCAGCCAACGCTGGAATTTTCCGGGGTTAGGGCTCATTCGGCGGAAGCGCCGGTGAGCGGTTGATCAGCGATATCGGCGGCTTGTTGCCGATCGCGCTA
>JAFVHU010000017.1 GCA_017474385.1 Afipia sp.
AATGCCGTGACCTACCTGCTCGACCGCAACGTCGACGCAGGACGCGGCGCCAAGGTCGTGTTCAGGGATCCGGTCGCCGAGATCACCTATGGCGCGTTGCAGGCGCAGACCCGCCGGCTCGCCAACCTGCTGCGCCGTCTCGGTGTGCGGCGGGAAGAGCGCGTCGCGATGATGATGCTCGACACCATCGATTTCCCGATCGTGTTTCTGGGTGCGATCCGCGCCGGCATCGTGCCGGTGCCGCTCAACACGCTGCTGACGTCCGAGCAATATGCCTACGTGCTGGCGGATTGCCGTGCGCGCGTGCTGTTTATTTCGGAAGCGCTGTTGCCGGTGGTGAAGGATGTGCTCGGCCGCATGCCGGACTTGCAGCATGTCGTGGTGTCCGGCGCCAATGCGAGCGGACATCTCCTGCTCAAGGATGAACTCGCAAAGGAAAGCGATCAGTTCGCCACCGCCGCGACCCATCCGGATGAGCCTGCGTTCTGGCTGTACTCGTCAGGCTCGACCGGCATGCCGAAGGGTGTGCGCCATCTGCATTCGAATCTTGAAGCGACGGCGGAGACCTATGCCCAGAAGGTGCTCGGCATTCGGGAAGATGATGTCGGTCTCTCGGCCGCGAAGCTGTTCTTCGCCTACGGTCTCGGCAATGCGCTGACCTTCCCGATGTCGGTGGGCGCGACAACGATCCTCAATCCCGAACGTCCGACGCCGCAGGTGATGTTCGAACTGATCCGCAAGCACGATCCGAGCATCTTCTTCGGCGTGCCGACGCTGTTCGCAGCGATGCTCAACGACGAGGCCTTCAAGAACGAGCCGCGCACCAAACGTCTGCGCGTGTGCACCTCTGCGGGCGAAGCGCTGCCCGAACTGGTGGGCCAGAGCTGGAAGGATCGCTTCGGTGTCGACATTCTCGACGGTGTCGGCTCCACCGAACTGCTGCACATCTTCCTTTCCAACGCGCCGGGCGACATCAAGTACGGCACCTCGGGCAAGCCGGTGCCGGGCTATGCCGTGCGGCTTGTGAACGATACAGGCGCGGACGTTGCGGACGGCGAGGTCGGCGAACTGATCGTCAATGCGCCATCGGCCGGCGAAGGCTACTGGAATCAGCGCAGCAAAAGCCGGCAGACGTTCGAAGGCGGCTGGACCCGCACCGGCGACAAGTATACGCGCGACGCGGAGGGCCGTTACACTTACTGCGGCCGCTCCGACGACATGTTCAAGGTGTCCGGCATCTGGGTTTCGCCGTTCGAAGTGGAGAGCGCGCTGATCACGCATCCATCGATTCTCGAGGCCGCCGTCGTGCCCGCCGAGGATTCCGAGGGCCTGTTGAAGCCAAAAGCATTTGTGGTGCTGAAGCAGGGCGCGTCGGTCAGCGATCTCAACGGTGCGCTGAAGGATCACGTCAAGCAGAAGATCGGCCCGTGGAAATATCCGCGCTGGATTGAGGTGGTGGAAAGCCTGCCGAAAACCGCGACCGGAAAAATCCAGCGCTTCAAGCTGCGCGGTCAATAAGAAGAAGGATGACGATATGACGCTGCAATCTTCCGGCACGCTCACCATTGGCTCCAGCGAACTTGAGTATCGCATGATCGGACCGACGCCCGACAAGGCGCCGACCATTGTGATGCTGCATGAAGGCCTCGGCTCGGTTGGGCTGTGGGGGGACTTTCCTGAAAAGCTCCAGGCCGCGACCGGCGCTGGCGTGTTTGTTTACTCGCGCGCGGGTTACGGCAACTCGTCGCCGGCGAAGCTGCCGCGTCCGCTCAACTTCATGGAGATTGAGGCGCTCGATGTGTTGCCGAAGCTGCTCGACGCCATCGGCTTCCGCCGCGGACTGCTGCTCGGTCATTCTGACGGCGCGTCGATCGCGACGATCTATGCCGGCGGCATTCAGGATCACCGCGTCCGCGGCGTCATTCTGATCGCGCCCCACTTCATGGTTGAGGATTTCGGTCTCGTCTCGATCGCAAAAACCAAACAGAATTACGACACCGGCGATCTGAAGCCAAAGCTCGCGCGCTGGCACAGGGATGTCGACAACGCGTTCAACGGCTGGGCCGATGTCTGGCTCGATCCGAAATTCCGCGAATGGGATATTTCGGAATCGCTCGCCTATGTGCGCGTGCCGGTCGAGATCATTCAGGGCGCCGACGATCAGTACGGCACGCAACGTCACATCGAGATCGCGCAGACCGAATGTTACTGCCCGGTGGACGCGACGATCATTCCCGGTGCGGGCCATTCGCCACATCGCGAAACCCCCGCGCCGGCGCTCAAGGCTGCGGCGGATTTCGCCAATCGGCTGCTGTCCCTGCATGGCGAGGGAACGGTGGGTCAGGCTGCCTGACATGCAAAAAAGTGCATGTTGAATGCAATATAAAGCTGGACGCGCCTCCTAACCTGCAATATTGTGCATTATAATTCAGATTTCAGCCGGATCGAGGACACCCATGGCAGCGGATGACCGCAAACTCGCCAACAGCGCGACCTTCATCGATTTCCAGACCGAGCCGTCGAAATACCGGCACTGGAAGCTCGATGTGGCGGGCGATGTCGCCACCCTGACCATGGATGTCGACGAGAACGGCGGCCTGTTCGAGGGCTATCTGCTCAAGCTGAATTCCTACGATCTCGGCGTCGACATCGAGCTGGCGGACGCCGTGCAGCGGCTGCGCTTCGAGCATCCTGAGGTGAAGGTGGTGCTGCTGCGTTCGGGCAAGAACCGCGTGTTCTGCGCCGGCGCCAACATCCGCATGCTCGCCGGCTCGACCCATGCGCACAAGGTGAATTTCTGCAAGTTCACCAACGAGACCCGCAACGGCATCGAGGATTCGTCGGAAAATTCCGGCCAGCGATTCATTTGCGTGGTCAATGGCACGGCTGCCGGCGGCGGCTATGAGCTCGCGCTCGCAGCCGATCACATCATCATGGCGGACGACGGTTCGGCTGCTGTCGCGCTTCCCGAAGTGCCGTTGCTGGCAGTGCTGCCCGGCACCGGCGGTCTCACGCGCGTTGTCGACAAGCGCAAGGTGCGCCGCGATCACGCGGACTTCTTCTGCACCATCGAGGAAGGCATCAAGGGCAAGCGCGCTGTGCAGTGGCGGCTGGTGGACGAGATTGTGTCCAACTCCAAGCTCGAAGCCAAGGTCGCCGACCGCGCCAAGGAATTTGCCGGCCAGTCGAAGCGCGCAGGCGAAGGACAGGGCGTTGTGCTGAAACCGCTCAAGCGCGTCATCACCGATGACGGCATTCGCTACGGTTTTGTCAGCGTCGATCTCAATCGCGCGGGGCGCATCGCCACCATCACCATCAAGACACCGGAGAAGGATCCGCCGGCCGATGTCGCGGGCATGACGGCGCAGGGCGCGGATTTCTGGCCGCTCCAGGTGGCGCGTGAACTGGACGACGCCATCCTGCATCTGCGTATCAACGAGCTTGAAATCGCGATTCTGGTGTTCAAATCCCATGGCGAACGCGTGCGCGTGCTGGCCTATGACGCATTCCTGGAAGCCAACAAGGCCAACTGGCTGGTCAATGAGATCCGTCATTATTGGAAGCGCGTGCTCAAGCGCATCGACGTCACGTCACGCACGCTGGTGACGCTGGTCGAGCCCGGTTCCTGCTTTGTCGGCACGCTGGCCGAACTCGTGTTCGCGTCCGACCGCTCCTATATGCTGATCGGCGAGAAGCAGGGCGACAACCGCGCACCCGCCGAGATTATCCTGAGTGCAGCGAACTTCGGCCCTTACCCGATGAGCCATGGTTTGACGCGGCTGGAATCGCGTTTCCAGGCCGATCCGTCCGATGTCGATGCAGCGAAGGCCAAGATCGGCGAGGCGCTCGACGCCGAGACCGCCGAGGAACTTGGCCTTGTGACGTTTGCCCTCGACGACATCGATTGGGACGACGAGGTCCGCGTGTTTTTCGAGGAGCGCGGCAGCTTTTCGCCCGACAGCCTCACCGGCATGGAAGCGAATTTGCGCTTTGCCGGGCCCGAGACCATGGAGTCGAAAATCTTTTCGCGCCTCACCGCGTGGCAGAACTGGATCTTCCAGCGGCCGAATGCGGTGGGCGAGAACGGCGCGCTGCAACGCTACGGCACCGGCGAGCGCGCGCAGTTCGACATGACGAGAGTTTAGCGTCATGGCCGGGCTTGTCCCGGCCATCCCGATCACTTGAGCACAGTGCTCGATCAGTCGGGATCACCGGGACGAGCCCGGTGATGACAATGGATAGACAGTGCGCAACAGGAGCACGCCATGAACATCATGAACGTCGACTACACCACCAAGATTCCGAACAACGTCAATCTCGCCGAGGACCGTCAGGTGCTGAAAGCGCTGGAAGGCTGGCATCCGGGTTATCTCGATTGGTGGAACGACATGGGCCCGGACGGTTTCCAGGAGTCGCTGGTCTATCTGCGTACCGCAATCAGCGTCGATCCGAAGGGCTGGGCCAAGTTCGATTATGTCCGCATGCCGGAATATCGCTGGGGTGTCTTGCTGGCGCCGCAGGATGAGCAGCGTCAGGTGAATTTCGGTCAGCACAAGGGCGAGAAGGCGTGGCAGGAAGTGCCGGGCGAATATCGTGCGATGCTGCGCCGTCTGGTCGTGATTCAGGGCGACACCGAACCGGCCTCGGTCGAGCAGCAGCGCCACCTGGGTAAAACGGCTCCGTCGCTCTACGACATGCGCAATCTGTTTCAGGTCAACGTCGAGGAAGGCCGTCATCTCTGGGCGATGGTCTATCTCCTGCAGAAGTATTTCGGCCGCGACGGCCGCGAGGAAGCCGACGATTTGCTCCGCCGCCGTTCGGGCGACGAGGACGCGCCACGTATGCTCGGCGCCTTCAATGAAGCGACGCCCGACTGGCTGTCGTTCTTCATGTTCACCTTCTTCACCGATCGCGACGGCAAGATGCAGCTCGAGAGCCTGGCGCAGTCCGGCTTCGATCCGCTGTCGCGCACCTGCCGCTTCATGTTGACCGAGGAAGCCCACCACATGTTCGTCGGCGAGACCGGCGTCAGCCGTGTGCTTCAGCGTACCTGTGACGCGATGAAGGCCGCGGGCATCGACGACCCCAACGAGATCGAGAAGGTCCGCGCGCTCGGCGTCATCGATCTGCCGACCATGCAGAAGAAGATGAACCTGCATTATTCGCTGTCGCTGGATCTGTTCGGTTCGGAGGTCTCGACCAACGCCGCGAATTTCTACAATTCGGGACTCAAGGGCCGTTTCCAGGAAACCAAGATCGACGACGATCACCGCCTGACCAATGACATCTACAAGGTGCTCAAGCTGGTGGACGGCAAGATCACGCTGGTCGACGAGCCCGCACTGACCGCGCTCAATATGCGCCTGCGCGACGATTACACGCTGGATTGCGAGAAGGGCGTCGAGCGCTGGAACAAGGTCATCGAAAAGACCGGCGTCAATTTCCGCCTCGAACTACCGCACACCGCGTTCCATCGCCAGATCGGCGAATTCGCCAACGTGCAGGCCACGCCGAAGGGCGTCATTGTCAGCGGCGCCGAATGGGCGAAGATCAGGAACGATTATCTGCCCTCGGCGGCGGATGGCGATTTCATCTCGTCGCTGATGGAGCCGGTCTCCGAGCCCGGCAAGTTCGCGAACTGGATCGCGCCGCCCAAGGTGGGCATCGACAACAAACCCGGCGACTTCGAATATGTGAAGATCGCGGCATAACGGACCAAGCTTATGAACGCGCCGACGCAGGAACTGCTGAAGCAACATCTCATCGATCCGGAAATATGCATTCGCTGCAACACCTGCGAAGAGACATGTCCGGTCGATGCGGTGACGCATGACGGCAACAACTATGTCGTCGATGCGAGCATCTGCAATCACTGCATGGATTGTATTTCGCCGTGTCCCACTGGCTCGATCGACAACTGGCGCGTGGTAACGAAGGCCTATTCCCTCGAAGAGCAGTACTCGTGGGACGAACTGCCGAAACAGGAAGAGGTCGCCGCGGCGGCATCTGGCGAGGGCGGCACGGTCGAAGCGCTGGAGGATGAAGTCTCAAGGCTGCTCGAAGAGGCCCGCAAGGGGCTCGGCGGCAAGCCGGTCGCGCCGCATTCCGCCAGCAAGCCGACGGTCAATCTCTACAATCGCGGCAAGTCGGCGACCGCAACCGTCACCGGAAATTTCCGTCTCACCGACGCCACGTCCGATACCGACGTGCGGCACATCATTCTCGATTTCGGCGATCAGCCATTTCCGGTGCTGGAAGGCCAGAGCATCGGCATCGTTACGCCCGGCAATGACGAGAACGGCAAGCCGCATGTCGCGCGGCTCTATTCGGTGGCGTCGCCGCGCGGCGGCGAGAAGCCCAACACCAACAATCTCGCGCTCACCGTGAAGCGCGAGGACAAGGGTGTCTGCTCGAATTATCTCTGCGATCTGCCGCGCGGTGCGAAGCTCGAAGTCACCGGCCCGTTCGGCGCGACCTTCCTGATGCCGGACGATCCCGCCGCCAACATCATTATGATCTGCACCGGCACGGGCCCTGCTCCCTTCCGCGGCTTCACCGAACGGCGCCGCCGCGCCATGCCGGACGCACCGGGACGATTGCTGCTGTTCTTCGGCGCGCGCCGTCCGGAGGAACTGCCGTATTTCGGGCCGTTGCAGAAGGTGCCGGAAAAATTGCTCGGCAAATACTTCTGCTACTCGCGCGTGCCGAACCAGCCGCGCGTCTATGTGCAGGATCGCATCCGCAGCGAGATGGCGCAGATCGCCGCGCTGCTGCGCGACGACAAGACTCATGTCTATATCTGCGGCTTGAAGGGTATGGAGAGCGGCGTCGATGAAGCGTTCGCCGATGCCTGCCGTTCGGCGTCGATCGACTGGTCCGCGCTGAAGCCAAAGATGCGCGAGAGCGGCCGTTACCACGTCGAGACATATTAGCACGTTCGCTGCGCGGCTCTCGCAAGCAAGCACCCAACGAATGCGCAAGGCATTTTCCTAAAACGCTGCCCTAGAATAGCCGTGTCCTCTGGCCACGTTCCGGTTTTTGGAATGCCCAGTCCCGGGGTTCCAGGATCGCCGATCACGACCCGCGCTGTGAAGGCGCGGGATGGTCCACTGGCGGCACCGGGTCAATTGTTTGGCACGCCCGGCGCTCGGGCCGGGGATCGAAGCACATTATGGCGTCTGTACTTCAACTGATTTCGTCGCTGAGTATGGGCGGCTCCGAACGGTTGCTCACCAGTTTCGCAGCGAGTTGCACCGAAAGCCCCGGCCTGCCGCAGGTCTTTGTGGTCATCAATGACAAGATCAATGCCTATCTGGCCGAGAACCTGGCTGCGACAGGCCACCCGGTTTATTTCCTGAAGCGCCCGCCCCGTCAGCGCAACCCGCGCATCGTTCTGACGCTGCTCAACATCATGCGGCGGCACGATGTCCGGATGATTCACGCGCACGACACCGGGGCGAAACATTTCGCCATGCTGAGCAAGCTGTATCGGCCGATGAGCGTCGGCTACACGATCCACAATACCGGCCTCGTTCCTGGATGGGATCACGTCAAGGTGCGGCTGCACCGGCGCTTCGTCGACTGGAACATCGCCATTTCCGCAGCGGTCGCGCGCGAATGCGAAACCGCCAGGCTGCAACGAATCTTCAAGGTCCATAACGCCATCCCGCTGGCATCGTTTTCCGCAGAGGTGCGCCCGCTGCGGCCGGGCGCGCCGCTGCGGCTGATCAATGTCGCGCGGCTTTATCCGCGCCAGAAAGGCCAGGATATCTTGATCAAGGCGGTGGGCCTCCTTCGTGCCCGCGGGTTCGACATCCATTGCGATTTTGTTGGCGATCCGCCCGAAGGCGATCAGGAGATGCTGCCGACCCTGCAGCGCCTCGCCGCCACGGAAGGCGTGTTGGATCGCATCCGCTTCCTCTGCGACCGGACCGATATTCCGGCTTTGCTCGGGAACGCTGACATCTTTGTGTTGCCGTCGCGTTATGAAGGCTTCGGGCTTGTGCTGTTAGAGGCCATGGCGGCCGGCGTGCCGGTGGTCGCCGCCGATGTCGACGGCCCGGCGGAACTCCTTGTCGATGGCTCAAACGGCATCAAGTTCAAGGCCTGCTCGGCGGAGGATCTTGCCGACAAGATTGCAGCTCTTGCGGCCAATCCCGAAGTTGCTGCGCGCATCGCTACGACGGCGCAGCACTTCGTGACCGAGTTCGACATCGCCAATATGCGCGAACAGTATTTCGCGATCTATCGGCAGATGATGCCGATGACGAAAGCGGCTTAGCCGTCACCGGCGACAGGCAAGCTGAGGTTCGCGTAGACGATGCCGCCATCGACGGCGATGGCGTTGCCGACCACATAGTCTCCGGCCCGCGAGGCGAGATAGATCGCGATGCCCGCCATGTCCTCCGGTCTGCCGATACGCTTTGACGGGATCGCCTTCGCAACCGCGTCGCCGTGATCGCGCGCCGCTGTGTTCATGTCGGACTCGAATGCGCCGGGGCAGATTGCCGTCACATTGATGTTGTCGTGGATCAGCTTTGCCGCCATGCGCCGGGTGAGATGGATCACCGCAGCCTTGCTCGCCTGATAGGAGTAGGTTTCGAGCGGGTTGACCGACAGGCCATCGATGGACGCGATGTTGATGACCTTGCCGGGCTTGTCCTTGGTCGCCGCGGCGCGCAGCGGCTTCGCCAGCGCCTTGGTGAGGAAGAACAGCGACTTGACGTTGAGATTCATCACCTTGTCCCAGCCGGCTTCCGGAAATTCGTCGAAGTTCGCGCCCCAGGCCGCGCCCGCATTGTTGACAAGGATGTCGATCTTCGGTTCGCGCTTGATCAACTCTTCGGCGAGCTTCTCGCAACCGGCGACCGTCGACATGTCGATCGGCAGCGCGATGCATTCGCCGTCATAGGCGGCGGTCAGTTCCTTGGCGGTTTCTTCGCAGGGCCCGGCCTTGCGCGCGGTGATGTAGACCTTCGCCGCGCCCTGGGCGAGAAAGCCCGACGCAATCATCTTGCCGATGCCGCGCGAACCGCCGGTGACGACGGCGATACGGCCCTTCAGTGAAAACAGATCCTTGAACATGGTGCCTCCTGTTGCTTTGGCGGCGATATAGCGCCAGCAGCGAAGCCCAAGTCAAGGAATGGCCGGATTGCGTATTCTGTTTGAAACGCGCGCTAGTGTCCCGAATCCGAAGTTCGCTTCGTTCCGCAGCGGCTTTCGTAGCGAACTTCGGATTCGAAAGGACACTAGCCAAATATAATTCTAGTGTGGTTTTGGTTCGCAAGTCCGCAATGGAACGTGCGGTAACAATGATGCGGACTTGCGAACCACCACACTAGGCCGCATCTACCCGGCGGAAGCCGTTCCACATTGCGGTGGCGGCGCCCGATGTCAGCACCGACAGGAAGCGCGTGGTCTGGTAATTGCCGTTCAGCGAAATCCGCGGCAATGCCGTGAGGTGCTCGGCGTTCTCGGCGAAGATCATGCCGGGGCGCGTCGTCACCGCCGTCGCGAAGCCAAGCTCCTTGGCCATCGCGAACTCGCGCGCGGCTGCCGCGGCTTTGTCTCCATAGGGATAAGCGAAATGCAGTGCCGGCTTTTGCAGATGGTCCTCGATCCGTGCGCGGCTGTCGCGCATCTGGCGCATTGCGCCGGCTTCAGTCTCGCGCGCCAGATTGCAGTGGCTGACGGTGTGCGCGCCGATACTCACCAGCGGGTCGGTGGAAAATGTCTTCAGTTCATCCCACGACATGCACAGTTCGCGCGCGATTGCAGCATCGTCCACGCCATGCCGTGCGCACAATGCGCTGACCTCGCGCTGTACGTCCGCGTCGCTTCCGAGCGAGCGCAGCCAGTCGTGCGTCTGGTTGAAGGCGTCCTGCTTGGCGGCGGCATCGTGTGCATCGATCTGCATTGTCGCACCGTCGCGAACGATTTCGATGGTCTCGGCGCAGGCGACGGCGCGCTCCAGCGCCTCCCACCACAACCGGCCGGTGCCTTCGGCGAAATCGCTGGCGACATAGACCGTGAACGGCGCGTTGTGTTCGCGCATCACGGGGAGTGCGTGGTCGCGGTTGTTGCGATAGCCGTCGTCGAAGGTGAAGCAGGCGAAGCGGCGCGCGAAGTCGCGCTCAACCATCCGGCGATGCGCTTCATCCATCGATACGATATCGACGTCGAGCGCGCGGACATGCGCCAGCACCTCGCGCAGGAAATCGGGCGTGATTTCGAGATGACGGTTGGGCTGGAACAGGCCGCCGCGCGCCGGGCGAACGTGATGCAGCATGAAGATGGTGCCGACGCCCGCCAGGATCGGCCGCAGCACATGGTGCGCGCCGGTGAAGTACAGCGCATCGAGGCCGGCGCGAATGACGTTGTGGCGAAGCTGCTTCATGGCGGCGGGCTCTGGCCGATGATTTCAAGGATCCGACCCTGAGATTTGGCAGAAACCGTTGAACAAACGGTTATGCCAGTGCTCGAAACACCCGCCCACAGGCCCGGAACGGCCTCCGGCGTCCGGTCCAATTCAGCGTTCATTTCCCGTTTGACACCCCGCCAAGGGTTTGTTTTGTCTCCATTCCGTCAAGTGAAGGTCCGGGATGAACCGAATATCCAGTTGGGCGCGAAAATGGTGGCCGGGGTTGATTCCCTTGGGGTTCCTTTGGATCGGCGCGATCTGGACGAATACCTCGCCTCTTGAGACCGATATCGCGGCGCGCGCGACCGCCGCGCTGAAGGACACCATTCTCGACAAGACCCGCATTTCCGTGTCCGGCCGCGATGTTTCGCTGTCGGCGGACGCGTTCTCGGAAGAGGGCCGGCGCAGCGCTGCCGCGCAGGTCGAGGCCGTCGCCGGGGTGCGGCTGCTCGACGACGACACCAGCCTGATCCGCGAAGCCAAGCCGTTCGACTGGTCGATCGAGCGCGACGTGGTCAGGATCACGCTCGGCGGGAACGCGCCGTTGCCCGCAAGCAAGGCGCGGCTGGCGGATGCCACGCGCGCCGCGGCCGCAGGTACCGAGGTATCGGACCGGATGGATCTGGCGCGGGGCGCGCCGCCTCGGTTCGACACGGCGGCGCTGCTGCTGATCGAACAGATCGGCAAGCTCAAGGACGGCAAGATCACGCTCAGCGACACCGCCGTCAGCCTGACCGGCATGGCGCGTGAAATCGGCAACCGCGAGGCGATCCTGGCGGCGTTGCGGAATCTGCCCGAAGGCTATTCGGTGAAGGACAACGCCATCAAGGCGCCGCCTTACATCTTCCGCGCCAACAAGGACCCGGTCGCCAATACCGTCACGCTCGAAGGTTATGTGCCGGACAACAACGTTCATGCCGCCATCGTTGCGGCGGTCGGCCGCAAGTTCTTCGCCGAAAAGCTGGTGGACAATCTGAAGGCGAGCGCCGGTGCGCCGCAGGGATTCCAGAACGCGGCGGTGGCGGCGCTCGGCGCGCTGTCACGGGTTTCGACCGGCTCGCTGACGATCTCGGATCGTGAGGTGAAGCTGTCGGGCGATGCGCTCTACGCGGTCGCGGGGGATCAGATTCGCGGCGGCATCGGCGGCGAGTTGCCGCAGGGTTGGGCGGTCAAGGCGGACGTCTCCGTCAAGCCGGTGGCCAGCGCTGTTGATCCGACTGTTTGCCAGCAGTTGTTTTTCGAACTGCTGGGCAAGGCGAAGATCAGGTTCGAATCCGGCCGCGCCACCATCGATAAGGATTCCATGGGCCTGCTCGACAAGCTCATTGAAACCGCGTTGCGCTGTCCGACCGCCAACATCGAGGTTGCCGGCCACACCGACAGCGACGGCGACAACAACACCAATATGGCGCTGTCCGAAAAGCGCGCGCAGGCAGTGTCGGACTACCTGATCAAGGCTGGACTGCCGCCGGACCGGTTGAAGGCGGTAGGCTATGGCAGTTCGCAGCCGGTTGCCGCCAACGATACCGACGACGGCAAGGCCAAGAACCGGCGCATCGACTTCGTGGTGAAATGAGCATGATCTATCTTGCGATGTTCAACTGGGGCTGGGTGCTGGCGTCAGCCGTGGTCGGTCTCGCCATGGGATGGGTCGCGGTGGTCCATCGCGGGCGCGGCTGGTCCACAACAACGCTGCGCAAGGTCGCGGTGCTGATCGCGGTGCTCATCTTGGCTTCGGTGTTTCATCTGGCGCCGGGCCGGGCGGGGTATTGGCTCGACCTCGGCCTCGTCATGTTCGCGGCTTATGTCCTCGGTTGCGCAATAGGCTCGTGGTTGCGCAGCCTTGTGGTCGCGCGGCACACCGCCGCGGGCTGAAGCGCGCCTGACGCCGTATTTTTACCGAATGCGCGTGTTGCGGGAACGATTTCCTATCGGCGCGTATCGAGCCTTGACCCATCACCGCGGTCAGATTCATGCGCTTTTGACAGGGCTCGGACGGCCGGCCACCGAACTGGACCTGCTGTTTTTTCAGCGCGAGCAGGTCAAATCGGCGTCATCGCGCTGACATGGTGGCGACACCGTTGCGGTGCAATGGATGGCGGTAGTCTCCCGGTATTCTTAACGTGACTTATGGCTCGCAAATGGGCTCAAATTGGCGATGCCGGCCCTCGCGGTCGCCGCGCCGGTCTGCTAGGACAACACACGGGATAGTGCGCTTGATCGAATTTTGAGGTCTGGATGCTGGAGACACTGCGCGGGGCCATCGCGTACATGCGCGAGAAGCAAATCCTGCACAAGCTTGGTGTCGCGATCAGCATCGCGATCATCGCGACCGCTTGTTACATCCTCTATCACATGCTCGAG
>JAFVHU010000018.1 GCA_017474385.1 Afipia sp.
GGAGCCGCAGACGCCTTCGCGGCAGGAGCGGCGGAAGGTCAGCGTCGGGTCGACGTTGTTCTTGATCCAGATCAGCGCGTCCAGAATCATCGGCCCGCAATCGTGGGTGTTCACGTAGTAGGTATCGATGCCGGGGTTTTTGCCGTCGTCCGGATTCCAGCGATAGACCTTGAACTCGCGCAGCTCGGTTGCGCCGGCCGGCTTCGGCCATTCCTTGCCGCCGCTGATCGTTGAATTCTTCGGCAGTGTGAACTGAACCATGGTCTCGAACCTTCGCTTGTTCGCTTAACTCTATACGGCGATCAGTAAACGCGCGCTTTCGGCGGAATGTACTGAACGTCGTTGGTCATCGTGTAATCGTGCACCGGGCGATAATCGAGCGTTGTGGCGCCCTTGTCGCTGCTCCACGACAGCGTGTGCTTCATCCATTCCTTGTCGTCGCGATTCGGGAAGTCCTCGCGGGCGTGAGCGCCGCGGCTCTCAGTGCGGTTCGCAGCCGAGTCCATCGTCACCAGGGCCTGGGAAATCAGGTTGTCGTATTCGAGGGTCTCGATCAGGTCCGAATTCCACACCAGCGAACGGTCGGTGACGGAGATGTCGTCGGTGCCGCCGTAAACCTTGTGGATCAGCTCCTGGCCTTCCTTCAGCACGTCGCCGGTGCGGAACACCGCGCAGTTGTTCTGCATCACGCGCTGCATGCTGTCGCGCAGTTTCGCGGTCGGCGTGCCGCCCGAGGCATTGCGGAAATGGTCGAGCCGGCTGAGCGCGAGATCGGCGGAATTCGCCGGCAGTTCGGGCTGCCGTGCGTTCGGCGTCAGCTTTTCGGCGCAGCGCAGCGCCGCGGCGCGGCCGAACACCACGAGGTCGATCAGAGAGTTGGAGCCGAGACGGTTGGCGCCGTGCACCGACACGCAGGCGGCTTCGCCGACCGCCATCAGGCCCGGCACGATCGCGTTGTCGTCGCCGCCCTTCTTGGTAACGACTTCGGCGTGGAAGTTGGTCGGGATGCCGCCCATGTTGTAGTGCACGGTCGGCAGCACCGGGATTGGTTCGCGCGTCACGTCGACGCCGGCGAAGATCTTCGCGGATTCGGAGATGCCGGGCAGGCGCTCATGCAGGATCGCGGGATCGAGATGATCCAGATGCAGGAACAGGTGGTCCTTGCCCTTGCCGACGCCGCGGCCTTCGCGGATTTCGATGGTCATCGCGCGCGAGACGACGTCGCGCGAGGCAAGGTCCTTGGCGGACGGCGCATAGCGCTCCATGAAGCGCTCGCCTTCCGAATTCGACAGGTAGCCGCCTTCGCCGCGCGCACCTTCGGTGATCAGGCAGCCCGCCGGGAAGATGCCGGTCGGATGGAATTGCACGAACTCCATGTCCTGCAATGGCAGGCCGGCCCGCAGCGCCATCGCGCCGCCGTCGCCGGTGCAGGTGTGCGCCGAGGTGCAGGACAGATAGGCGCGGCCATAGCCGCCGGTCGCGAGAATGGTTGTCTGGCCGCGGAAGCGATGCAGCGTGCCGTCATCCATTTTCAGCGCGACGACGCCGCGGCAGACGCCCTGATCGTCCATGATCAGGTCGATGGCGAAGTATTCGATAAAGAACTCGGCCTGATGGCGAAGCGCCTGGCCGTACATGGTGTGCAGCATCGCGTGACCGGTGCGGTCGGATGCGGCGCAGGTGCGCTGCGCCTGGCCCTTGCCGTAGTCCAGCGTCATGCCGCCGAACGGGCGCTGATAGATCTTGCCGTCCTCGGTGCGCGAGAACGGCACGCCCCAGTGTTCGAGTTCGTAAACGGCGTCGGGCGCGTTGCGCACCATGTATTCGATGGAGTCCTGATCCCCTAACCAGTCCGACCCCTTCACGGTGTCGTACATGTGCCAGCGCCAGTCGTCGGGATGCATATTGCCGAGCGAAGCGGAGATGCCGCCCTGCGCCGCGACGGTGTGCGAGCGCGTCGGGAAAACCCTGGTGATGCAGGCGGTGCGCAGGCCCGCTTCCGAGCAGCCGACCACCGCGCGCAGACCGGCGCCGCCGGCGCCGACGACGATCACGTCATAGGTGTGATCCTCGATCGGATAGGCTTGACCGTTCGCGCCGGGCGCGCTCTTGCCGTTCGCGGCCATAATCTAGTGTCCCGAATCTGAAGTTCGCTTAACCCTGCTGCGCCTTCCGAGCGAACTTCGGATTCGAAAGGACACTAGAAAATTAAAAACTGCCGTGCGGTTACGGTTCAGACGTTCTCTTGAGAACGTGCGGCACGGACGAGAGAACGTCTGAACCACCGCACTAGACTCCAGAGGACAGTTTGAAAATAGCGTAGATCGAGGCGAGGCCGACCGCGATGCAGAAGAACGTGTTGGCGATGATCGCAGCCAGCTTGAGCTTCTCGTCGGTGACGTAATCTTCCAGCACCACCTGCATGCCGATCTTCATGTGCCAGACGCTGGCGATGATGAAGAGGATCATGATGATTGCGATCAGCGGCGAGCCGAGAATCTGCGCGGCGCCGGCCTGATTGCGGCCCAGCAGCGACATGATGACAACGATCACCGGCACGATCAGCAGCACCAGAGCAATCGCGCTCACGCGCTGCCGGATGAAGTCGGTGGTGCCGTGATGGGCGGAGCCGAGACCGCGGACGCGCTTGAGCGCGGTGCGGATCGATGAATTCGAGTGACCGTGTGCGCTCATCGTCCGCCTCCCACGAGATAGGCGATGATCCAGATCAGCACCGTCGCCGCAATGCCCGCGATCAATGCCGCCCAGGTCAGCGATTCACGCTCGGTCGGCGAGAAGCCGTAGCCGAGATCCCAGACCAGATGACGAATGCCGCTGAACAGGTGATGCATCAGCGCCCACGTGTATCCGAACACGATGACGCGTCCGATCCAGCTTGAGGTGAAGCCTTGGATATTGGCGTAGGCGCCGGGGCCGGACGCCGTGGCGATCAGCCACCACGCCATCAACAATGTTCCGACATAAAGGCCGATGCCGGTGATGCGGTGAACGATGGACATCGCCATCGTCAGCGTCCAGCGGTAGGTCAGGAAGGGTGAAAGCGGACGGTCGATCCTGGGTGCCATGCGCGACTTTAATGGTTTGCGGCAGAAGGAAGTTGCCGTCTTTTTATGCGGGACCGGGTTCTTAGAGAGCTTCTATTTACGGAGTCGACGGAACGAGCGCAACGCAGAATCGATCAAGATTTGAATCAAAAACCATTACTTGATTTGCGCTTTAGCCCTTCTGGTATACCTGTTTTTCGTATACCACAAATGAAGGTTGCCGCATCTGAAGCGTGATTCACCTCCTGTCATTAAACCGATAGAAGCGCCCTAGCATCCCTCACGCGAGATCGCTGCATGATCGCCGGCCTCAATACCTCCCAACTGGTTGAACTTGTTCTGTTGCTGGTAATGACCGGCGCGCTCGCCGGATTCCTGGCCGGAATTTTCGGCATCGGCGGCGGCGCGGTGCTGGTGCCGGTGCTGTACGAATGCTTCCGGATCGCAGGCGTGCCGCTGGATGCGCGGATGCCGCTCTGTATCGGCACGTCACTGGCCATCATCATCCCGACCTCGATCCGCTCATGGCAGGCCCACCACAAGCGCGGCAGTGTCGACATGGACATTCTGCTGAAGTGGGCGCTGCCGGTGCTGGCCGGTGTCATTCTCGGCAGCGTGATCGCGCGCTATGCGCCGGAGAAGCTGTTCAAGTATGTGTTCGTCGGCGTCGCGTGGTCCGCGGCGGCGCGGCTGCTGCTCGGCAAGGAGAACTGGCGGCTGGGTGACGAGATGCCGAAAGGCATCTTCATGCGCGCCTACGGATTCTTCATCGGCCTGCTCTCGACGCTGATGGGGATCGGCGGCGGATTGTTCTCGAATCTGCTGATGACTTTCTATGGCCGCCCGATCCATCAGGCGATCGGCACGTCGGCTGGCCTTGCGGTGCTGATCTCCATTCCCGGCGCGCTCGGCTACATCTATGCGGGCTGGCCCGCGGCGGCGCGCTTTCCGGAAGTGGCGGCGCTGCAACTGCCGTTTGCGATCGGATACATCTCGCTGATCGGCGCGTTGCTGGTGATGCCGACAAGCCTTTTGGTCGCGCCGCTCGGCGTGCGCGTGGCGCATTTCATGACCAAGCGTAAACTCGAAATCGCGTTTGGAATTTATCTGCTGGTGGTCAGCTCGCGCTTCGTGGTCAGCCTCGCGACCGGGTACTGAAGCTTCTTACCTCTCCCCGTTTACGGGGAGAGGTCGGATTGCGAAGCAATTCGGGTGAGGGGCCTTCTCCGCGATTGAAGTTGCCCCTCACCCCAACCCTCTCCCCGCAGGCGGGGAGAGGGAGTGTTCCCGCTTTCGCGGGAATGAGCGGAGAGGGACGTTACGCGCCGCGCGCGGTATCAAGCTCGCGCTTCATGTAGAACTTCCGGTCATCCTCATCGACGATGCGGAAGCCAAGCCGCTCATAAAGCTTCAGGGCGCGATTGCTTCTCACCACGGCGAGCGTCATCGGCTGGCCGTTGCGCGTGGCCTGATCGATCAGATCGGTAATCAGTCCGGTGCCGATGCCGCGTCCCCGGAACGGAGCTTCGACGAAAATCTGCTCCAGATGGAGCGTGAATTCCTGCACCGCGATCTGGATCCAGCCGACGTCGGCACCATCAAGCGTGACGATCTGCACCTGATCGGCTTCCCAGAGATGACGCAGGTTTTCCTCCTGCCGCGTCACATCCAGCTTCAAGTCCCGGATGATGTTCGCCATCGCGGACAGATAAAGTTTGACGCAAAAGGCGAAGTCCTCGTTGCAGGCCGGACGAAGGACGATCGGCATGACGGCATCAGCCTTTACGATGTGTCGTGCGGCGGCCCGGACCATGTTTTGCAGCCGCGTCATTTCTTGTAGATCCCGGCATAGGTGTCGCGCAGCACGTTCTTCTGCACCTTGCCCATGGTATTGCGCGGCAGGTCGTCGACGAAGATCACCCGCTTGGGCATCTTGAATTTCGCCAGCCGTCCGTCGAGCGCGTGCAGCACCTTGGCTTCATCGAGTGGCGTTTTCTTGTCGCCGACCACAACCGCCGTGACGCCTTCGCCGAAATCGGCATGCGGCACGCCGATCACCGCGGACTCGGTTACGCCGGGAATGGCGTCGATCTCGCTCTCGACTTCCTTCGGGTACACATTGAAACCGCCGGAAATCACCAGATCCTTGCCGCGTCCGAGAATGTGGACATAGCCGTGCGTATCGATCTTGCCGAGATCGCCGGTGATGAAGAAACCGTCGGCGCGGAATTCGGCTTTGGTCTTGTCCGGCATGCGCCAGTAGCCCTTGAACACGTTCGGGCCTTTGACCTCGATCATGCCGATCTCGTCCCGCGCGAGTTCTTCGCCGGTCTCGGGATTGGTCACGCGCACGGAGACGCCCGGTAGCGGAAAGCCCACCGCGCCCGGCACGCGCGCGCCGTCGTAGGGGTTCGACGTGTTCATGTTGGTTTCGGTCATGCCGTAGCGCTCGAGCACCGCGTGTCCGGTACGCGCCGACCATTCGCGATGAGTCTCGGCCAGCAGCGGCGCGGAGCCTGAAATGAACAGCCGCATATGCGACGTCGACTCTTTGGTCAGATTCGGGCTTTGCAGCAGCCGCGTGTAAAAAGTCGGCACGCCCATCAGCACGGTGGCGCGCTTCATGAGTTTGATAATGAGTTCGGGATCGAGCTTCGGCAGGAAGATCATCGATGCGCGCGCAAACAGCGTCACGTTGCTCGCCACGAACAATCCATGCGTATGATAGATCGGCAGTGCATGGATCAGCACATCGTCCTGCGTGAAGCGCCAGTAGCCGACGAGGCTGTGCGAGTTCGACGCCAGATTGTCATGGGTCAGCATCGCGCCCTTGGAGCGGCCGGTGGTGCCTGATGTGTAGAGAATGGCGGCGAGGTCATCGCCCGCGCGCGGCACGGTTGCAAAATCCGAAACCGCCTTCGCGGCGCCGTCGCTCAGCGATCCCTTGCCGTCGGCATCGAGTGTCTCGACCTTGGCGCCGGACTTTGCGGCAAGCTTGCCGATACCGTCGGCCTTCGACGGATCGCACACGATCAGCGACGGCTCGGCATCGCCGATGAAATATTCAAGCTCGTTGAGCGTGTAAGCGGTATTCAGCGGCAGGAACACTGCACCGGCGCGCACGGTGGCCAGATATAGCACCAGCGCCTCAACCGACTTTTCGGTTTGCGCTGCAACACGGTCGCCGGGCTTGACGCCGCGCGAGGTGATGAAGTTCGCCGTGCGTCCTGATTGCGCGATCAGATCGGCATAGCTGATACGCGTGCCATCGGCAGTTTCGATGGCAAGCCTGCTGGTGTCTGCAAGCCCGTCAAACAGGCGAGAAAACAGGTTGGCGTTCGCGGCGGCGTTCATGCAACATTTCCATCGAGATCGGATTTTCCGGTTTTGACTACACCAAAACCACAACTCGCAGCAACGGAGACAACCGGCATGAGCAATAACAAGAAACGTGTGGCCTGGATCACAGGAGGAGGAAGCGGCATCGGTCTCGCGGGTGCACAAGAACTGGCCAAGGAGGGATGGACCGTTGTGATCTCCGGGCGCCGCAAGGATGTGCTCGACGAGGCTGTCGCGAGCATCGCGAAGTCCGGCGGCAAGATCGAGGCGATCGTGCTGGATGTCAGCAGCGCTGTGGATGCCGAGAAGGTGGCGAAGGAGATCGTCGCCAAACATGGCCGCATCGATCTTCTGGTCAACAGCGCCGGCGTCAACGTGCCGAAGCGAAGCTGGGACGACAGCACCACCGAGGGCTGGGACAAGCTGGTCGATATCAATCTCTCCGGCGTGATGTATTGCATGCGCGCCGTGTTGCCCGCGATGCGCGCGCAGAAAGACGGCGTGATCATCAACGTCGCGTCATGGGCGGGACGTCACGTCTCGAAGATGACCGGCCCGGCCTACACCACGACCAAGCACGCGGTGCTGGCGCTGACCCATTCGTTCAACATGGACGAATTCAAGAACGGCCTGCGCGCCTGCTGTCTCTCTCCCGGTGAAGTCGCAACCCCGATCCTGAAGCTGCGTCCGGTGCCGCCGTCGGCCGAAGACATGGCGAAGATGCTGCAGCCGGAAGATCTCGGCCGCACCATCGCGTTCGTCGCGAGCATGCCTGCGCATGCGTGCATCAATGAGATCCTGATCTCGCCGACGCACAATCGCAGCTTTGTGACGCCGACGATGCTGTAAGAGGTGCGGCAAAAAGTCGGGGCGACGGGTCTCGCGTCGTCCCGGCGAAGGCCGGGACCCATCACCCCTGTCATCTTGATTGAATGCGGAACCATCACCGGCCTAATCTATCCGCATGTACCACGTTTACATGCTCGCCAGCGATCGCCATGGAACGCTCTATGTGGGCGTCACCAATTCGATGCGCAATAGGCTTGACCAACATCGCTCCGGTAGCGGCTCGGCATTTGTAGCAAAGTATAAGGTTCATCGGTTGGTTTATCTGGAAAGCTACGAGAATCCCGAGGATGCCATCCGACGTGAGAAGCAATTCAAGAACTGGAAGCGCGAGTGGAAAATCAGTTTGATTGAAGAAGACAATCCGGAATGGACCGATCTCAGTCATCTGATAGTTGAAAGCTAAAACTCGCTTTCCATTTTCGCTGCCATCTCGCTTCAATTGCGACGACAGGGGTGATGGGTCCCGGCCTTCGCCGGGACGACGCAGAGATAGACCTGTCGCCCCACGTGCCCCATCCGAAAAAGTTTCAAATTCCCGAAAATTTATTTCCTGAAACGCGCCGCGAAAGCCCCCGTAGCTCGGCCAACGACGGCGCAATGATCTGCAATCCCTGACGATCAGCTCTGTCGTTCGTTCCGCCGGATGGCCGGAGGAACTTTCCAATTCATCGGGAGACGACACATGCTCAAGATCAACTCAACCCGCATCGCCCTCTTGTCCGCCGCCGCAATTGGCGCGCTGACCCTGACTGCTGTGACTGCACCTGTTCAGGCGCAGGACAAGATGATGAAGAGCGAAATGTCCGGCGAGAAGACCGTGATGGTCGGCGGCGCCGCGATGTTCCCCTCGAAGAACATCGTTCAGAACGCAGTCAACTCCAAGGATCACACCACGCTGGTCGCCGCAGTGAAGGCCGCGGGTCTGGTCGATACGCTCTCCAGCAAGGGCCCGTTCACCGTGTTCGCGCCGACCAACGCCGCATTCGGCAAGCTGCCGGCCGGCACCGTCGAGACGCTGGTGAAGCCTGAAAGCAAGGCGACGCTGACCAAGATCCTCACCTACCATGTGGTTCCCGGCAAGCTGAACGCCGCCGACCTGACCGACGGCAAGAAGCTGACCACGGTGGAAGGCGAAACGCTCACCGTGAAGCTCGACGGCAAGAAGGTCTGGCTGATCGATGCCAAGGGTGGCAAATCGGCCGTCACCATCGCCGACGTCAACCAGTCCAACGGCGTGATCCACGTTGTCGACACCGTGCTGATGCCGGCGTCGTAAGGGCGGCTTCACCTCTCCCCGTTCACGGGGAGAGGTCGGATCGCGCAGCGATCCGGGTGAGGGGTTTTTTCATCGGATGAGCAATTGCCCCTCACCCCGACCCTCTCCCCGCAAGCGGGGAGAGGGAGTTGCAGTCGAATCTGGAACGTAGTCCTTTCGAGCTATGGAACGGGCGCGATCGGCATCGCGTTGACCCTCTGGCCACAACCATTGGGCGCAGACGCTGGGCGCGCGCAGTCAGACGGTTGATGGAATCCTGCGCGTGATTCGGCGACGCGAAGCCGCAGATGAGCGAACAGCTGGAGGTTCTCGGTGAGATCCTCGCGCGATTGATCCGGGACAAGGAAAAGTTCGAGAAGCTTCTTGAGAATCCGATTGACGCTCATTCGGACGAGTCCGTCCGTCATGCGCTCGCCGGAACCGAGTTGCTGATCGCTGACGTGAATCGGCAAATTGAAAGACTGTCGGCGGATGACCTCAAAGCTCCGTCCGACAACGGACCGGAGAGCCAGCCGCCGGCCACCTGGTTCCGCATCGTCGAATAGTTGGGTGGTGCGGGCTTGCCTCGCGGCTTTGTGAACGGCCATCGTGGTGTTCATCGCTGCCCTGAATCGCGAATTTTGCGATGCGGCGCGTAACACGGACTAGAATGCCCCGTATGGTGTTTGTGACATCGTGAAACCGGGAACGCTCATGTCCAGCATCTCAGCCGACCATTCATCGGCAGCACCGGCCGCAAGCGCGGCCAAGGTCATCCAGCCCGCCTGGGTGCGGATCGTGCACTGGATCAACGCGGTGGCGATGGTCCTGATGATCATGTCCGGCTGGCAGATCTACAATGCTTCGCCGCTGTTCGGTTTCACCTTCTCGCGCTCGATTACGCTGGGCGGCTGGCTCGGCGGCGCGCTGCAATGGCATTTCGCGGCGATGTGGCTGCTGATGGTCAACGGCCTTGTCTATCTGACGCTGGGCCTGATCACCGGGCGCTTTCGCAAGAAGCTGCTGCCGATCACGGTCGATGGCGTTGTCGGCGACACCAAAGCCGCACTGACCGGCAAGCTCTCCCACGCTGATCTCACCACCTACAACTACGTGCAGAAGCTGCTGTATGCCGGCATCATCGTGGTCGGCATTCTGATTGTGCTGTCAGGATTGGCGATCTGGAAGCCGGTGCAACTGCAATGGCTGACCGCGTTGTTCGGCGGCTACGACGTGGCGCGTTATGTCCACTTCTTCTGCATGGCGGCGATCGTCGGATTCCTGGTGATCCATGTCGCGCTGGCGCTGCTGGTGCCGAAGAGCCTGCGCGCCATGATTATTGGTAAGTAGGCATGACCCCGAAAAGTGGGCACCGGTTTTCGGATCAGGTCATGCCCAATGGAGCAGAGCAATGGGCCGCATGCGCAAACTTCTGATCCCCGGCGTCGACAAGCAACTGCTGGTCAGGGACGCCACCAAGCTGATGCCCGACTTCACACGCCGCCGCTTCATCGCCGGCGGCGCCAGCCTCGGCGCGCTGACGCTGCTGACCGGCTGCGATGTCACCGACAGCTTCTCCGCTGAATCGATGCTGACGCAGATGTCGAAGTTCAACGACGCGGTGCAGGCGAAGCTGTTCAATCCCAACACGCTGGCGCCGACCTTCCCGGAAAGCGCGATTACGCGGCCGTTCCCGTTCAATGCGTACTACGCGCTCGCCGACGCGCCGACGATCGATGGCAAGGATTGGAAGCTCGAGGTGCGCGGCCTTGTCGAGAACAAGAAATCCTGGACGCTGGATGAGCTTTATCAATTGCCGCAGGAAAAGCAGATCACACGGCACATCTGCGTCGAAGGCTGGAGCGCGATCGGAAGCTGGACCGGTGTGCGGCTCAGTCACTTCCTGCAACTGATCGGCGCCGACACCAAAGCGAAGTACTGCTGGTTCCAGTGCGCGGATTCCGACGGCTACAATTCACCATTGGACATGGCGACTGCGCTGCATCCGCAGACCCAGATGACCTTCAAGTTCGACAATGAGATTCTGCCGCGCGCCTACGGCTACCCGATGAAAATCCGGGTGCCGACCAAGCTCGGGTTCAAGAACCCGAAATACGTGGTCTCGATGGAAGTCACCAACGACTACAAGGGCGGCTTCTGGGAAGATCAGGGCTACAACTCGTTCAGCGGAAGCTGATTGCCGCCGCGATAGTTGCCTAGAATCTCGCAAGATTGTCGCGCGTTCAGAACCGGCATCGCGCTTCTGTGATCGGGGAAACGCTTTCGGGCCTCGTTGTCTACCTACTAGAAGGTAGGAGATGGCATGGCCAATGCCCAGACGACGTCCGATGAAATTCTGCGTTGTGCGCGCGCGCTGATTGTCCGCGCGCTCGTCGCCCAATATCGGCAAGAGGCGGAAGCCGGCGTTGCAGAACTGGAGCGGCAGGTCTCTGATCCGCTGGGTCAGCTTCGTGCCTATACCGGTTATTGGGAAGCCTGCATCATGGATGCGACGGCGCCCATCTGCGTCTGTGCTCTTCTTGCGAGTCAGATTCCGGTTCTGCCCGTAGATGTTGCCATGGAGGTGCGCGCGCATTTTCGCGTCGTGTCGGCATGGCTGACTTCGGTGCTGGAGCGCGGTGCAGGGCAGGGCAGTCTGCGGCTGGCCGGGCCGGCAAAATCCGAAGCCGAAGTCTTCATGGCTGCCGTCCACGGCGCGATGCTTTCGGCTCGTGCATATGGCGATCCCAAGATGTTCGGCGTCGTGACGCGTCCGCTGCTGCAGCGTCTCGTCCCTTGAAACGGAAGAACGGTGAAAACGCGCTTTTCGCTCTCGATGAAAAGGATTGTCTGATGTTTGGAATTTCTCCGCTCGGCTGGATACACACGCTCGGCAGCCTGCCGGCCATTCCAGTGGCTGTGTACATGTTCGCCCGCCACGGCCGGATCGTTCCGCGATCTATTCCAGGCCTGATTTATTTCATCTCGATGCTGATCGGCGCGGTCACCGTTTTTCTTGTCGCGCATGAGCCGGCTGGCTACGTCATCGGCGTCGTCACGCTTGTGCTGCTGCTGGCAGGTTATGGAGTCGGACATCTTCATGGCCTGGGACGCGCGGCCACATACATCGAAACAGTCTGTCTGAGCCTGACGGCTTTTTTGCTGATGCTGCCGACGGTGACCGAGGTGCTGCGCCGCGTTCCGGACGGCCATCCACTCGTGACTGACCTGAAGTCGCCGCTGCTCCTTGGAGCTCAGGGCAGCCTTCTCGTCATTCTGATCGTCGGCTTGACCGCTCAGATCGTCTGGCTGCGCCGGCGAGGCAGGATCGCAGCGGGATAACAATTCGGCGCGCGGACGAGGGGCCTAACCCTCGCCGATATGCATTTTCTCGCGGTCTTCCTGATTGCGTACCGACCTATGCGAAAAGCGCGGGCCTGAATCGCGGTTGCCGCCAAAGCGGGCAGTTGCCGTACCTGCATACTTTTGCCTCAAAAGCAGTCAGGCTCTCACAAATTGCTGACGTAATCGTGAGCAGTCTTAACGCTCGTTAATCTGTGAAATAACAAAGACTTAATAGAGCCGCGACATCGGGTCACCCCGCGGGGATGTTGCGATGCACACCGGCACGATTCATGCTGATGACAACCAGCGAGGATCGTGAATCAAGTCGCTTTTGAGCGGTTGGTCCCGGTCATGCCGGTTTTCGGTTATGCGAAAATAAGAAGGATACGACATGCCCCCGCGTCCCAACGCGATGACTTCAATGGCCCTGCTTTTTGGGGCCGCCGTTCTCCTGTCCGGCTGTAACGAGCAAAGCGTCGCGTCGGCCCAGCCGCCGGAGCCGCCTGAAGTCAGCACCGTCACCGTCAAGGCCGCGCCGCAGGCCATCGTCCGCGAATTGCCGGGCCGCATCGCGTCGCTGCGGGTGGCGGACGTTCGCCCGCGCGTGTCCGGCATCATCCTGACCCGTACCTTCGAGCAGGGCCGCGAGGTCAAGGCCGGCGAACCGCTGTACCAGATCGACCCGAAGCCGTTTGAAGTCGAATTGCAGGCGGCGGAAGCCGCGCTCGCCAAGGCCGAGGCCGCGCTGCTGCAGGCCTCGCAGCATGCCATCCGCATCGAAACCCTCACCAAGAGCAACGCCGCTTCGCAGGCCTCTAATGAAGCCGCGATCGGCAATCTGGCGCAGGCCAAAGCGGATCTTGCTGCGCGCAACGCCGACCTGTCGCGCGCGCGCCTCAATCTCGACTACGCCACCATCAAGGCGCCGATCAACGGCATCATCGGCGCCGCATTGCTCAGCGAAGGCGTGCTCGTGGTGCAGAACGAGGCGCATGCGCTGGCGACGATCCAGCAGATCGATTCGGTTTATGCCGACTTCACCCAGTCGGTGAACGAGCTCAACAAGCTGCGGCGCGATTTCGATCGCGGCGACCTCGACGCGGTGTCGCCGGACGCCGCCAAGGTACGGCTCGTGCTCGACGACGGCTCGATCTATCCGTTGGACGGCAAGCTGCTGTTCTCCGACGCCAAGGTCGATGCCGGCACCGGACAAGTGACCTTGCGCGGCGAATTCAAGAATCCGAAGCGCGAACTGTTGCCCGGCATGTTCGTCCGCGTGCAGATCGAGCAGGGCCGCGACCCTGACGCCATCGTGGTGCCGCCGCAGGCGATCCAGCGCAATTCGTCCGGCGCCAGCGAAGTGTTTCTGGTGAAGGACGACAACCGCATCGTCGCGCAGCCGGTTCGCACCGGCGGCCTTGTGGACGGCCAGTGGCTGATCACCGAAGGCCTCAAGCCCGGCCATCGCGTGGTGGTCGAAGGCTTCCAGAAGTTTGTCGCCGGCGACGCCGTCAAGGCCAGCGACTGGCGCGTCTCCGGCGAAACCGGCCGACATCTCGACAAGTCGGCAAGCGCCTCCGACCCGTCGCAGGCGCGGTAACGGCCGCGCCCGAATAGTGCACTGCGCCCGCACGCGTCATTGCGGGCGCAGCGAAGCAATCCGGGCTGAGAGCATCAGATAGCAGCGCGAATGCTTCATCACTGATGTTCCTGCCATGACGCATGTGGCCTCTCCCGGTTGGATGAGGTGAAGTCAACTGACGTTGAACATTTGCGGCGGTCGTCAATCCGCCCTCTAAAACCAGATTCGAGAGAGCACAATCCATGCCCGCCTTTTTTATCGACCGCCCGATTTTCGCTTGGGTGGTTGCGTTGTTCATTTGTCTGATCGGGCTGATCTCGATTCCGTTTCTGGCGATCGCGCAGTATCCGATCATCGCGCCGCCCTCGATCTCGATCTCGACCAGCTATCCCGGCGCGTCGCCCGAAGAGCTTTACAACTCGACCACGCGGCTGATCGAGGAAGAATTGAACGGCGCGTCCGGCATTCTCAATTTCGAATCCACCAGTGACTCGCTGGGCCAGGTGGAAATCATCGCCAACTTCGTTCCGGGCACCGATTCGAATCTCGCCTCGGTTGAAGTGCAGAACCGCATCAAGCGTGTCGAGGCGCGGCTGCCGCGTGCAGTGATCCAGCAGGGTATCCTGGTGGAAGAAGCCTCCAGCGCCGTGCTCCAGATCATCACGCTGAAATCCACCGACGGCAGTCTCGATGAAGTCGGCCTCGGCGACTTCATGATCCGCAACGTGCTCGGCGAAATCCGCCGCATTCCCGGCGTTGGCCGCGCTACGCTGTATTCGACCGAGCGTTCGCTGCGCGTCTGGGTCGATCCGGTCAAGCTCGTCGGCTACACCCTCACCGCCGACGATGTGACCCGCGCGATTACCGCGCAGAACGCGCAGGTCGCCTCCGGCAGCGTCGGCGCCGAGCCGAGCCGCAAGGATCAGGCGATCTCCGCGCTCATTCTGGTCAAGGGCCAGCTCACCTCCGCCGACGAGTTCGGCGCCATCGTGCTGCGCGCCAATCCGGACGGCTCGTCCGTTCGCTTGCGCGATGTCGCGCGCATCGAGATCGGCGGCATGGGCTATCAGTTCACCACACGTCAGGACGGCAAGGCCATCGCCGGTCTCTCGGTGCTGCTGGCGCCGACCGGCAACGCGCTGGCGACCGCCAGCGCCGTGCAGGCGAAGATGGATGAGCTGTCGAAGTTCTTCCCGGCCAATATCACCTACGACATTCCCTACAACATCACGCCGGTGGTGAAGGCGTCGATCTCCAAGGTCGTGCAGACGCTGATCGAGGCCGTCGTCCTCGTCTTCATCGTGATGTTCCTGTTTCTTCAGAACTTCCGCTATACGCTGATCCCGACCATTGTGGTTCCGATCGCGCTGCTCGGCACCTGTACCGCGCTCTACATGTTCGGATACTCGATCAACATGCTGACCATGTTCGGCATGGTGCTGGCCATCGGCATTCTGGTCGACGACGCCATCGTGGTGGTCGAGAACGTCGAGCGCATCATGTCGGAGGAGGGACTGTCGCCCAAGGAAGCGACGCGCAAGGCGATGTCGCAGATCACCAGCGCCATTATCGGCATCACGCTGGTGCTGATCGCGGTGTTTGTGCCGATGGCATTCTTTCCGGGCTCGGTCGGCATCATCTATCGCCAGTTCTCGGTGACCATCGTGGCCGCGATCTCGTTCTCCGCGCTGATGGCGCTGTCGCTGACCCCGGCATTGTGCGCGACGCTGCTCAAGCCGGTGAAGGCGGGTCACGGCCATGCCAGGACCGGTGTGTTCGGCTGGTTCAACAAGCGCCTTGATGGCGCGAGGGACGGCTATGGCCGCGTGGTCGGCTGGTCGATCCAGCGCACCGGACGGCTGCTGATCCTGTACGCGGTGCTGCTCGGCGGCCTCGTGTTCGGCTTCTCGCGCCTGCCCGGCGGCTTCCTGCCGGTGGACGATCAGGGCTTCATCACCGTGGACGTTCAGACCCCGTCGGACTCCTCGTTCAACCGCACCCAGGCCGCGGTGGAGAAGGTTGAGCAGTATTTGCAGAAGCGCTCGGGCATCGAGGACGTGACCTTCCTCACCGGCTTCAGCTTCTTAGGACAAGGCCAGAACACCGCGCAGGCGTTCGTCACCCTGAAGGACTGGTCGGAGCGCGGGCCGAAGGATTCCGCCGCCGCCATTGTTGCCGACATCAACAACTCGCTGAAATCGATCAAGGACGCCAAGGTCTCGGCGTTGCAGCCGCCGCCGATCGACAACCTCGGCAACTCGTCCGGCTTCTCGTTCCGCCTTCAGGATCGCGGGCAGAAGGGCTATGCCGCGCTAATGCAGGCGAAGGAGCAGTTGCTCGCCGCCGCGAAGCAGAGCCCTGTGCTGCAAAACGTCTATGCCGAAGGCTTGCCGGAAGCGCCGCAGGTGCAGCTTGTGATCGACCGCGAACAGGCTGCCGCGCAGGGCGTCACCTTCGCCGACATCAACAGCACGATCTCGACCAATCTCGGCTCGGCCTACGTTAACGACTTCCCGAATCGCGGGCGCATGCAGCGCGTCATCGTGCAGGCCGACAGCATCGGCCGCATGAATGCGCAGGACATTTTGAAATACAACGTCAAGAACAGTCAGGGCCATCTGGTGCCGCTGTCGTCGTTCGCGACCATCAAGTGGATGGTCGGCCCGACCCAGATCGTCGGCTTCAATTACTATCCGTCGGTGCGTATCTCGGGCGAAGCCAAAGCCGGCTACACCTCGGGCGATGCGATTGCGGAGATGGAGCGGCTCACCGCGAAGCTGCCGCGCGGCTTCGGCTTCGAGTGGACCGGTCAGTCGTTGCAGGAAAAACTCTCGGGCTCGCAGGCGCCGTTCCTGCTCGCGCTCTCGGCGCTGATCGTGTTCCTGTGTCTGGCGGCGCTCTATGAAAGCTGGACCATTCCGCTGGCGGTTCTGATGACCGTGCCGCTCGGCATTCTCGGCGCGGTGGTGGCTGCGATGTCGCGCAGCCTGTCGAACGACGTCTACTTCACGGTGGCGCTGATCACGATCATCGGTCTCGCGGCAAAGGACGCCATTCTGATCATCGAGTTCGCCAAGGATCTGCGCGCGAAAGGCACGCCGCTGATGCAGGCGACCCTTGAAGCATGTCACCTGCGCTTCCGGCCGATCCTGATGACGGGTCTGGCGTTCGTCTGCGGCGTGCTGCCGATGGTGATCGCGAGCGGCGCCGGCGCCAAGAGCCAGCAGGCGCTCGGTACCACGGTGATGGGCGGCATGATCGCGGTCGTGGTGCTGGCGCTGTTGATGGTGCCGGTGTTCTTTGTTGCGGTGTCGAAGTTCTTCCCGAAGAACGAGCGCGACGGCGAGGCCACGCCTGAGAAGGGTTCGAAGCTGGAGCGGCTGCTCGGGATGTTCCGGCGGACTCAGTCGTCGGCGTCGTGATCCGTCACGCCTGTTTGCGAGTCCGCGCAGATCGCCTGACTTCGGTCGGCGATCTGCGGTAGACCTCAATGAAGACGGCGTTGAACCGGCGAAGGCTGCGGAAGCCCGATCGCTGGGCGATGTCGGTCATCGGCAGTTCGGTGGAATCGAGCAGACGCTTTGCACGCTGGATGCGCGCTGTCTTGGCAACCTGAACCGGCGATGCATTCAGGTGGCGCGCGAACAGCCGCGACAGTTGGCGAGCGCCGATCCCCATTCTTTCTGCCAGATGTTCGACGCAGGCGTCCTCCCCATCGAGCGCGCCTTCGTCGATGATCAGCCGCAGCGCCCTGCCGACGGTGGCGCGAGTGCCTTCCCACGCCGGACTGAAAGGTGCTGTCTCGGGACGGCAGCGAAGACAAGGCCGGAAGCCTGCATGCTCGGCTGCGGCCGCGGATGGAAAGTAGCAGACGTTGGCGGATCTGGGCTGGGCCGGGCACACCGGCCGGCAATAGATTCCCGTGGTGCGGACCGCGGTGAAGAACCGCCCGTCATAATTCGGATCGCGCGCCAGACGCGCCCGGTCGCACTCGGCAAATAGAAGCGTCATCGATACTCAGTCTAGCAGCTCATCGGGCATCGAACGAGCGTCCGATGACGATGACGTCCGAATCCGGCGAGCGAAACCACAGCGCGAATTCTATGGTATCGCGAGCACGCGCAGTTCGACCGGAGAAAACGATGACGGGCCGTTCAACAACCAAGAGCTATGGGACCGTTGCCGCGGACAGGCAGAAGGAGATGAGCGGTCTGGAGTTTGTTCAGGGCCTCGCCGACGGCACGCTGCCTCTCAACACGATGGCCGGGACTTTGGGCTACGACATCACCGAGGCGGAAAACGGCCGTGTCGTCGTGACGGCGGAGCCGAAGGACATTCATCTCAATCCGGCGGGTACGGTGCATGGCGGTCTCGCAGCCACCATGCTCGATAGCTGCATGGGCCTCGCGATCCAGTCGACTCTCGACAGGGGCGTCGGCTCCACCACCCTTGAGTTCAAGATTTCGTTCGTCCGGCCGATCACGCCGGAGACAGGCACGATCAAGGCTGAAGGCACCGTGATCAATCGCGGCCGCCGGATCGGCATCGCGGATGGACGCGTCACGGACAGCAAGGGACGTCTGCTCGTCCACGGCACGACAACGTGTCTGATCTTCGAGAGCTGAAGAAACACGACCGACACCCCTTTGTAGTGACGGCTTCGCACCCCCACCCCGGCGCCATAGCGCGTCGAAGACGCGCGTAAACGCGCTTATGGCGCCGACCCTCCCCACAAGGGGGAGGGAGAAGACATCATCGTGCGTGCCGCATCTCTTATCCCTCCCCTCGATGGGGAGGGTGGCTGACCGAAGGTCAGTCGGGTGGGGTGATTTCTGGAGCCGAATTTATGTCGGTGGGGATTTCAGCGGCCGCTGGAATGCGCACAGCACCGCGCCGAGCGCCAGCGCGGCGGTGGAAATTCGAAGCGCATAGGACAGGCCCATCACGTCGATGATCGCGCCGGTGACGAACGGGCCGAGCGTCTGGCCGAGGCCGAAGGTGATGGTCATGATGCCGATCACCTTGGCCCATGCCTCCGGCGGGTAGTTCAGCCGCGTGAACACCGTGGTGGCCGCCACCACCGGAAAGAACGACAGGCCGAACACGAAGGCCGACGCCACCAGCAGCGGCGGCGATGTGCCGAGCAGTGCGATGAATGTGCCGAGACAGGTGACGGCGATCATGATCGCGATGGTGGTGCCGCTGTTGCCGCGCGCCATCACTCCGCGCCACAGCCACGAGCCCGCGAACGACATCAATCCGATCAGGCACCAGAACGCGCTCTGGGCCGCCGCGCCTCCGCCGCCGTCGCGGACGTAGGCGATCATGAAGGTCATGTAAGCGATATAGCCCGCACCGAACAAAAAGTAGCCCGCGAGATAAAAGGCGATCGGACGCAACGAAACCGGCGCTGTCGCGGCCGATGTCTCGCTTGCGGCAACGTCGATCGGATTGAGCATCAGCGGGATCATCATCAGCGCGGAGATGATGGTCAGCGCCACCCACACGATCCACCACGAGCCGGGGCCGAAATACTGCAACAGAAATGGAGCGGCGAGGCCCGAGACGATCAGGCCGGTGCCGGGGCCGGTGTAGAACAGGTTGAGCAGCAGCGCCGATTTCATCGGCCGCGATTGCGCGATGGTCGCCGCCAGCGTGCCGCCGCCGACAAAGGTCGTTGCCGCGCCGAGGCCTGACAGCAGGCGTCCGAAACCGAACACCAGGACGTTGCCCGACAGCGCGCAGATCCCGAGCGATATGACGCAGGCCAGTGCGCCGATCCAGACCGAGCGGAACACACCGACGCGGCGGATGAAGGAAGCCGCCCCGAGAGCGCCCGCGAGATAGCCGATGGCGTTGACCGTGTTCATGAAGCCGGCGGTCGAATACGACCAGCCGAGCGAGTCGCGCATGTCCGGCAGCACCGGCGTGTAGCCGAAGCGGCCGATGCCGAGCCCGATGGCAGGCGCCAGCGCGAGGATCAGGATCATGCGCATCGGGCGCGCGAAAGGTGCTGGGTCGGGCGATCTCATGGAAGCTCAGCTCCGGCAGGAGCGGTACATGTGGCAGTTTCCGCCCGGCTTGGCCAATGAGATCGGGGCAATGGTGTCTTGCCAATTCTGCAAGGGCGTTTTAGCAAGTCCGCGCTTTCTCTATCTTTTGTCATGCCCGGGCTCGACCCGGGCATCCATCATCTTCACAAGAAAGCTGGATTGCCGGGTCAAGCCCGGCAATGACGGACAAACAATTTCTCGAGGTATCGATCATGGCATCGCACAATCTTCTCCTTCTCCCCGGCGACGGTATCGGCACCGAAGTGATGGCGGAGGTGAAGCGCATCATCGACTGGCTGAACAAGCGCGGCACCTGCTCATTCGAGACCGAAACCGGTCTGGTCGGCGGATCGAGCTACGACGCTGACAAGGTTGCGATCACCGATGCGACCATGGCGCGTGCGCAGGCCGCGGACGCGGTGATCTTCGGCGCGGTCGGCGGACCGAAGTGGGCGGATGTTCCGTATGAAGCGCGCCCTGAAGCCGGCCTGCTGCGGCTGCGCAAGGACATGGCGCTGTTCGCCAACCTGCGTCCGGCGATCTGCTATCCGGCGCTGGCGGAATCCTCCAGCCTCAAGAAAGAGGTCGTCGAAGGCCTCGACATCATGATCGTGCGCGAGCTGACAGGCGGCGTGTACTTCGGCGAGCCGAAGACCATCACCGATCTCGGCAACGGCCAGAAGCGCGCCGTCGATACCCAGGTCTACGATACCTATGAAATCGAGCGGATCTCGCGTGTTGCGTTCGACCTCGCGCGCAAGCGCCGCAACAAGATGACGTCGATGGAAAAGCACAACGTCATGAAGAGCGGCGTGCTCTGGAAGGAAGTCGTGACGCAGGTTCATGCGCGCGAATACAAGGACGTCGAGCTCGAGCATCAGCTCGCCGACGCCGGCGGCATGCAGCTCGTGCGCTGGCCGAAGCAGTTCGACGTCATCGTCACCGACAATCTGTTCGGCGACATGCTGTCCGACATCGCCGCGATGCTGACCGGTTCGCTCGGCATGCTGCCGTCGGCCTCATTGGGTGAAATCGATCCGAAGACGAAGAAGCGCAAGGCGCTGTACGAGCCGGTGCATGGTTCGGCGCCGGACATCGCCGGCAAGGGCATGGCCAATCCGATCGCGATGATCGCATCGTTCGTGATGGCGCTGCGCTACTCGTTCGATTTGCAGAACGAAGCCGACATGATCGACGCGGCGATCGCCGCGACTCTCGCCAAGGGTCTTCGTACAGCCGACATCAAGTCTGACGGCGCGAAGATCGTCTCCACGTCGCAGATGGGTGAGGCGATTGTGAAGGAACTGGACGCGCTTTCGGCGTGACACCATTTCGCCCTTGGGGCGAAGTCCGTCACCGGTTTGCCTTATGCAAATCCGCATAAAAATGCCCGGCTCCGGCCGGGCATTTTCTTTTTCAGGCGTGCGCTGAAAATCAATAAAGCGGGAACGGGAATGGCGTGCCGGTGTCCCACTGGTCGCCGAGCGGACGGCGGCTGGTGTAGAGCCGGTCGATCTGCTGGCCGTAGGAGTAGCCGGGCGGGAAGGCGTAGTCGGTGAACTTGCGTTCGCCGGGCCGCACTTCGGTGCCAGCGTCGAGCCATGAGCGGCGCGTCACGTAAACGCGGGTCCGGCCGCGCTGGTAGGACGAGTTGACCGCCTTGCGCGGCGGACCGTCATAGGTCGGATCGTTCTCGATGGTGCGCTTCCGGGTCTGGGCGTCAGCGGCGGTCACGCCGAATCCGGCGGTCACAATCGCGGCCGTTGCCAGCAATATCGCCAGTGTTTTCGCGCCCGGGTACTTCAAAGCCATTGAATCCTCGTCACATTCCCAACTGCGCCGCACCATACCCGTTTCCGGCACTCTCCCACAAGGACGAATGGGCCACACTCGCCAGAGGATCGTCGCTCTCTTTGTCAGATAGGGCGGGAAAAGCGCGATTCCAGCCTTCAGAGCCGGCGGGGTGGCCGGGTGTCGGTGGTTTGCGAGACCGGCTCGGCACTGCAACGCGGAGAACGCTTCATTCGTTCCTCGAAGAAGGTCTGCGCGGCCGCCGTGGGCAGCACGCCCTTCAGCGTGATGCGGTCGAGCATGCAGGCCAGCGTATGGAAGCTCGGGCGCGCGCCGCTGGCTTCGCAATACCAGCCCTTGAGATACACCGCCGTGGTGTCGAAGCGGCTGAGATAGGACACGCAGAGCTTGATCTGGCCGTCGGAATTGACCTGGAAGTTCGCGGCACGGACCGGGCCGAAACGGGTCTGGAGATCGTAGTAGGTGCTGGAGCCGATATAGGCCGTGCGCAGCAGCGGCCGCAGGCTGGTCATCTCGTAGGAGTAGTCGCGGACCACCGGCGTGTCCGGATTGGCCGGCATGTTGACCACGAGCGTGAAGTCGGTGTTGCGATCGTAAACTTGGCCGTATTGCAGGATTTCCTGCCAGCCTGCGTTGAACCGCGCCGAGTTGGCCGTCGGTGGCAATCGCGTGAGTTCGGGCGCGCTGATCTGGAACGATGCCTTGGTGCTTACGCTGGAGGGCTGATCGAAAAAGCTCGTGACGCGCATCACGACGATGCCGATGAGAGCCAGCACAATGGTTCCCACCGCGTAGAAGGAATACCGTACCGCCTTCCCGGCGTAACTGCCGACGGTTGAGAGATGGCTGTGATCGAAGGACATTTCAAAATTCCGGATTGATCGTCTCAATCCTGTGTGAGCGGGCCGCGTAATTGCGGAGCGTCGCCGGAGAGGATCCAGTTCGCGGAAGCGGTGGTTGTCGTCGTGTTGCAGGTGTCGCGCTTGAGTTCGGCGCGCGCGAACAGTTCGGCCATCCTCGGATCATTGCCCGCCGACAGCAGGGTCAGCCGGTTCAGTGTGCAGCCGAGAAAGGCCCGCTGCGCGGCCAGCGAATCGGCCTGACAGGACCATCCGCTCATTCTGACGCTTGGGTTTGAGAAAGTCCTCACAAAGCCCAGGCAGTCCTGCCTGGCGGGCAGGGCAGCCCCGCTGAAACGGAGCAGGGTGACCCGGCCGAACTTGGTGTCCACGAAGCCCGCAGGCTCGACCTCGGCGGCACGTCCCCCGGCCATCCGGGTTGCGACGTCGGTGTCAGCCGCGGCAAATGCGTCCAGTTCGCCGCCGGGGCGGTAAATTTCGATCTCTGCGGTGGGCGCCTCGCCGGCATGGGCGGCCCAGCGCAGGATGTCCTTGCGGCCGCCCTCGGGGTGCCGCAAGATCTCATAAGCATTTGTTTTGTCGGATAAATCCAGCTTACTGATGGCAAAGGCCGGGTGCGGGCGGCTGGCCTGCGTCCAGCTTGGAAGCGCAGGAAGTCCGGCCTCGGCAGCGCCCGGCTCGGTGGACACCAGGTCCACCGTGATGACCGCCAGCACCGCCAGGCCGCAGACATACGCCAGGATACGCACCGCGACCGCGCTGCATTCGTCGGCGAAACTGCGCAGTGCCGGATGAATTCCTGACGTGTTCGGCAAGGGCTGGTCGAGCAGGATCGGGTTCATATCTGACTCGTCGGACGTTCTGTTCCGTCGTGAGAACGGGAACGAGCTTCCGCCGTGGTCATGGCCGCGCTGACCTGCCACCACTTGACGTTACCCTGCCCCCGCAGTTGCTTCTGCGTTGTATTTGGGCCGTTTTTCGCATAGAAGCGCTGCCTCTTCCCTTTCTACAGACAGCGAGGGCGAGGCATTTTTCTTCGGAGAGTCAACGATGGGTTACAAGGTTGCGCTAGTTGGA
>JAFVHU010000129.1 GCA_017474385.1 Afipia sp.
CACCGCGTCCAGCCGCGAACGGCAGAGCCACGTAGTTGGCCCGGACGGTGACCCCGCAGACAAGCTTGCGCCGTCTGCGTTTATCGCGCCTCCCGGACGCAACGGGTGCGAACCGTGCGCGCAGGCGCCGCATCCTGCTCCGCTTCATGAGCGCCCTCGAGAAGCGCCCCTCACGAACAGGACGTGATGAACTTAAGAGAGGCTCAGAGCGCGGGGATTGGTGTCCCCATCACGAAATGTTGCAGGAGACGTTCGCTCGATATTATCCGCCGTCATTCCGGGGCGCGCGTCGTCGCGCGAACCCGGAATCCACAGCCACAAATGAGATTCCCGCAGTGGATTCCGGGCCTGCGCCAAGAGGCGCATCCCGGAATGACAGGTGGAGAAATCTCCATCCGGGCTACAGGCTCGTTGTCACTCTGGAATCTCCCGCGTCATCTCCGCGAAAGCGGAGACCCATACTCCCTGAGTCATCAATTTGAAGGAGATGCTGGAGCAACCTTCTCGCCATCACCACGACGTTCGGTGGTTATGGGTCCCCGCTTTCGCGGGGACGACGGCTGAGTATGTGGCGTGTACTCGATTTAACTCACAGGTTGTCATCACCGGGCTTGTCCCGGTGATCCCGATGGATTGAACAGCAGTGCTGCGACAATCGAGATGGCCGGGACATAGGCGGTCTTTAAGAACGCCGTTCTTCGAACGGCTATGCCCGGCCATGACAGAGCACGATGTTGCGCGCGCAGTGATGATCAAAGCGATGACGGGGCTAGAACGTCACGACGCCTCTGATCGACTCTCCGCGCTTCATCAGATCGAATGCCTTGTTGATGTCGTTCAGCGGCATCACATGCGTGATCATCGGATCGATTTGAATCTTTCCCTGCATGTACCAGTCGACGATCTTCGGCACGTCGGTGCGGCCGCGCGCGCCGCCAAAGGCGGTGCCTTTCCAGACGCGTCCGGTGACAAGCTGGAACGGACGCGTTGCAATTTCCGCTCCCGACGGCGCAACGCCGATGACGATCGATTGTCCCCAGCCGCGATGGCTCGCCTCGAGCGCCTGACGCATCACGGTGACGTTGCCGGTGCAGTCGAACGTGTAATCTGCGCCGCCGATCTGATCTTCTTTCGTCTTCGTCATGTCGACGAGATAGGGGACAAGATCCTTGCCGACCTCTGTCGGGTTGACGAAATGCGTCATGCCGAAGCGCTCGCCCCAGGCCTTCCGGTCGTTGTTGATGTCGACGCCGATGATCATGTCGGCGCCGGCGAGTCGCAGGCCTTGCAGCACATTCAGCCCAATGCCGCCGAGGCCGAACACGATGGCCTTCGCGCCTTGCTCGACCTTGGCGGTATTGATGACCGCGCCGATGCCGGTGGTGACGCCGCAGCCGATGTAGCAGACCTTGTCGAACGGCGCGTCCTCACGAATCTTCGCCACGGCGATTTCCGGCAGCACCGTGTAGTTCGCGAAGGTCGAGGTGCCCATGTAGTGATGGATCGGCTTGCCGCCCAGCGAGAAGCGCGACGTGCCGTCCGGCATCAGGCCCTGTCCCTGCGTGGCGCGGATCGCGGTACAGAGATTGGTCTTGCGCGAGAGACAGGAGGGGCATTGGCGGCATTCCGGCGTGTACAGCGGAATGACGTGATCGCCTCTCTTGACGCTGGTGACGCCGCGGCCGACGTCGACGACAACGCCCGCGCCCTCATGACCGAGAATAGCGGGGAAAAGGCCTTCCGGGTCAGCGCCGGACAGCGTGAATTCATCGGTATGACATACGCCTGTCGCCTTGACCTCGACCATCACTTCGCCCTCGCGCGGGCCTTCGAGTTGAACGGTCGTGATCTCGAGCGGTTTACCGGCTGCGATGGCGACGGCGGCGCGAACATCCATGAACTGAATCCTTTTGTGTCCTGCGGTTATCTCGGTCTGCGTTTTTTGAACGCATGACCCGGCGCAATTGACGATTGCCCGGCACCATAGGATCGGGCAAGCAATTGCGCAAATGAGCCCATCGTCGCCCCAGCCCACACTTGAATCGATTGCCGCGCGCACCGCGCCGGCGATCTTTGTGCTGCTATGGAGCACGGGATTCATCGGCACGAAGTACGTGCTGGCCGGCGCCGAACCGCTGACCTATCTCACCGTGCGCATGGCTCTCGTGGCATTGCTGATGGGCGTGATCGCGGCGATCTGGCGGCCGAAGTGGCCCGATCGCGCCGGTCTCATTCACAGCGCGATTGCGGGGCTTCTCGTCCATGGCTTCTATCTTGGCGGGACGGCGGTCGCGATCTTTCATTCCGTGCCTGCGGGGCTGTCTGCGCTCATTCCAGGACTGCAACCAATCCTGACATCCACACTCGCCAATCGCTGGCTCGGTGAGCGGGTGACGCCGCTGCAATGGACCGGTCTGCTGATGGGCCTCGCCGGAACGCTGATCGTTCTGCATGGGCGTTCGCTGTCGGGGGAGGCGGGTTGGGGCTGGTTAGGAACGTGTGTCGCGCTCATCAGCATCACGCTCGGCACGCTTTACCAGAAACGCTATTGCAGCCAGATCGACTGGCGTACCGGAAATTTCATTCAGTTTATCGCAGCGGGTTTGCTGTTCGCACTCGGGGCATGGTTGTTCGAGACGCGCGTGATCGTCTGGAATCGCGAATTCATCTTGGGCCTGGCGTGGCTGGTCGTGGTGCTGTCGATCGGCTCGATCGGGTTGCTGTACTGGCTGATCCGTCATTCGGCGGCGACGAGCGTGGCGAGCCTGTTCTATCTGGTGCCAGGTGTGACCGCGATCATGGCGTATCTGCTGTTCGACGAAAGGCTCGATCTGATTTCGATCGCAGGCATGGTGATCTGCGCGACCGCCGTGCTGCTGGTCAATCGCCCGGTAAAGGTCGACGTCTCGCCGGGAAGCTAGCCGCGCGTCTTTGCATACGCTGCGAGCGCGCGTGCGCGGGCAGCCTTGTGGTCGACGATCGGCTCCGGATAGGTCTTGCCAGGCGTAATGCCCGCTGCGGCCAGCTCCATCGGCGTTGCTTCCCATGGCTGATGGATCAATTTGGCCGGAAGGCGCGCCAGCTCCGGCACCCACCTCGAGACGTATGTGCCGTCGGGATCGAACTTCTCGCCCTGCAGGATCGGATTGAAAACGCGGAAATAGGGCGCCGCGTCGGCACCCGAGCCTGCAACCCACTGCCAGCTCGCCGGGTTGCTGCCGGGATCGGCATCGACCAGCGTATCCCAGAACCATTTCTCGCCGTCGCGCCAGTCGATCAGCAAATGCTTCACGAGAAACGACGCCACCACCATGCGCACGCGGTTGTGCATGATTCCGGTGTGCCAGAGTTCGCGCATGCCGGCATCGACAATGGGATAGCCGGTGAGGCCGCGTTGCCAGGCGCGGAGTGCTTTTGGATCGCTGCGCCAGGGGAATGCATCGAACGATGATTGAAGATTCTGTTCGGCAAGCTCCGGATGATCGAACAGGAGATGGCGCGAGAATTCGCGCCAGCCGAGTTCGCTCAGGAATTTGCCGACGCCGCCGGACACTGCGGGTTTTCGCGCGGCGGCGAAACTGGCGGCATGCCAGACCTGACGCGGGCTGATTTCGCCGAAACGCAGATGTGGCGATAACCACGAGGTGCCATCGCGATCCGGGCGGTCGCGCAGCGACGCGTAGCCTGCGATGTCGTTGTCGAGGAAATCCTTCAGCCGTGCCTGCGCAGCAGCTTCACCCGGCGTCCATGTCTCGCGCAGGCCGCCAGCCCAGTCGGGCCGCGCCGGTTCCAGGTTCCAGGAGGCGAGGTCGTCGGTCGCGACTTTCGGTCCGGCTTTCAGTGTCTTTGGCGCGGGCAGGGGCTGCGGCGGATCGCCGAGGCTCAGGACGCGTTTCCAGAACGGTGTGAACACGCGCAGGCCGCGGCCTTCCTTGTTGCGCAGACTTGCAGGCCTCACCAGCAGATCGCTGGGGAAGCTGCGCGCTGCCACGCCAATGTGGTACAGGGCGGCAGCAACCTCGCGCTCGGCTGCGGCCTGACCGGGGACATCGCTCTCGGTCCAATGGACCGCAGAGGCGCGGGCCTCTTGCGCAAGGTCTGCGATCACCTTCGCGGCAGGGCCCCGGCGCAGAATCAGCGATTGGCCGTGTGCAGCGAGGCTCCCTTGCAGGCTCCGCAGCGATTGGGCGAGCCACCAGCGCGACGCGCTGCCGATCGGACGTCCGCGCGGCGGGCGCTGATGGCTGCTTTCTTCGTCCAGGACATAGAGGCAGACGAGCGGTGCGCCGGTCTCTGCGGCAGCGTGCAGGGCTGGATGATCGGAAAGCCGCAGATCGTCACGGAACCAGACGATCATGGGGGCCGAAGAACCTGTCATTGCGCTGGCGATCCTGACTTTCGCGGCTGGGCCTGGCCGCCTAGCGAACTGTTAATGAGGCGGTAAACATAAACTGTCAAAATCGGTCGATTTTTCGTCGGAATGCATTTGGGGACGACACGATGGCACTCGGCTTGGGGAAGAACTCCTTCGGTTTCCTGAAGTTCAAACTCGGGACCAAGGCCACGATCTGTGCGGCGGTGCTGATCGCCGCGACCACCTCGATGGTGGTGGGAGCGGCCTATTGGTCGCTGAGCACGGAGTTCGAGGCAAGGGGCAAATCCGATATCGAAACCAGTCTTCGCACGCTGGCTCTGGCCTTCGCCGAAACCTATGGCGATGCCAAGGTCACCATCAAGGACGGCATCGTCAGCCGCGCCGAAATTCCTGCGATGCCGGAGTTCAAGGATCACCAGACGGTGGATCGCGCGACATCCTATGTCGGCGGGAACGCAACACTGTTCGTGTACGACGACGCGACCAAGCAGTTCGTCCGCCGGACCACCAACGTCAAGAAGGAGAACGGCGACCGCGCCGTCGGGACCCAGCTCGCAGCGGACCATCCCGCGCAGCCGGTCATCCGAAGCGGGCAGGCCTACAAGGGCCCGGCCGTGCTGTTCGGCAAAAGTTTCATGACCGCCTATCAGCCGGTGTTCGACGCTGCCGGAAAGATCATTGGAATTCTCTACGTCGGAATTCCGACGGCGCCGCTCGATGCGATGCTGCTCCATGCCATGCAGATGATGACGATCGCAGCGATCGTAGGAGCGCTGCTGGTTCTTGGTCTGACGATGCTGATCGTGCGCAGCGTGACCAAGCCGCTCCGCTCCGTCACGGATACGCTGACATCGCTCGCGGAAGGCAAGCCCGATGTGACCATCAGTCATGTCGATCGTTATGATGAAATCGGCTCCATCGCCCGGACCATTGGCGTGTTCAAGAACAACTCGCTCGAGCGCCGCCGACTCGAAGCGGAGCGAAAAGCCGCCGAAGCGGAATCGGCCCAGCGGCGCAAGGCGGAGCTGCAAAGCTTCGTGGATGAATTCCAGTCCAGTGTCGGCGGGATCATCGACAAGGTCCTGCACTCGTCCGGTGAGTTCGAGAGCGCCGCACGAAATCTGACCGAAGCCGCACGCAGCACGGCGCATCTGTCAAAGGCGTCCGCCGATGCCTCGACACAGGCCTCGGAGCATGTGCGCAACGCGGCCGCGGCGTCCGAGGAACTGACAAGCTCGATCGCCGAGATCAGCCGCCGGGTTCAGGAGTCCAACGGGATCGCTGCAGACGCCGTTCAACAGGCGGTCGCGACCGATGCACGGATGGCCGATTTGTCGAAGGCGGGAGATCGCATCGGCGACGTCGTGAAACTGATCACATCGATTGCGGAGCAGACCAACCTTCTGGCGCTCAACGCGACCATCGAGGCGGCGCGGGCAGGCGAGGCCGGACGCGGCTTCGCCGTGGTGGCGCAGGAAGTCAAAAATCTGGCCGGCCAGACCGCGAAGGCGACCGACGAGATCAGCAGCCACATCGTCAATATGCAGTCCGCGACGCGTGAATCGGTCGCTGCGATCAAGGCCATCGGGCAGACCATCGAACAGATCAACGACATTGCGACATCGATTGCCGCCGCGGTCGAACAGCAGGGGGCTGCGACGCACGAAATCGCCAAAAGCGTTCAGGCCGCCGCAAGCGTCACCACCGAAGTCGCCGCCAATGTCGGGGACGTCGCCAGCGGCGCGAACCGGACCGGCGAAACGTCCGATGAGATCTTCAAGTCGGCACAGGCGCTGAGCAGCGAAAGCCTGCACCTTCAGGCGGAGGTCGGGCGCTTCCTCGATGGCGTCAGAGCGGCCTGACGGTCTAGCCACCTGGCAATAAAAAAGGGACGCAATGCGTCCCTTTTTCTTTCCGTGTTGCTGCGATTACTTCGGCTGCGGAACGATCCGGATGTAGGGCTTCGGCGATTTCCAGCCGCCCGGATAGATCGTCTTCGCCTCGTCGTCGGTAACTGAACCCGCAATGATGACGTCCTCGCCCTGTTTCCAGTCGGCAGGGGTTGCGACGCGGTGCTTGGCCGTCAGTTGCACCGAGTCGATCACGCGAAGGATCTCGTCGAAGTTGCGTCCGGTGGTCATCGGATAGACCAGAACCAGTTTCACCTTCTTGTCCGGGCCGATGATGAACACCGTGCGCACCGTGGCGTTGTCGGCAGCAGTGCGGCTGTTGGCGTCGCCCGACGTGCTTGCGGGCAGCATGTTGTAGAGCTTCGCGACGGAAAGATCGGTGTCGCCGACCATGGGGTAGTTCGGCGCAAATCCCTGCGTCTCCTTGATGTCGTCGCTCCACTTGGTGTGCTTGTCGACCGGGTCGACGCTCAGGCCCAGCAGCTTGACGCCTCGTTTGTCGAATTCGGGTTTCAGTTGCGCCAGCCTTCCGAGTTCGGTCGTGCAGACCGGCGTGAAATCCTTCGGATGCGAGAAGAGCAGGGCCCAGCTATCGCCAATCCAGTCGTGGAAACGGATGCGTCCTTCGGTGGTATCCGCCTCGAAATCCGGCGCCACCGCACCAATCTGAAGTGTCATCGATCCGCCTCATGTCCTTAGAGTTACAGAGAAAATTCTATCTGCAAAATATAACCCGCAGAAGACTTGTGCGGAACAGCGTGGCGAAAAGGACAAGATTTTTCTCACATGCGGCGACTTTCCAGAAGTCCCTGCTGTTTTGTCGCAGGTTGCTGAAAGGGACTGCTGCGGGTCGCGCACTCACGTTTTCGCGATGCCTCGAATTTGACTTTGATGCGCCGCAACGCCGCCGGTTCCAGTTGTCATTGCATGAACCATGCGGACGGTCAGTGCGACCAATCCGCAACCATAAGAGAAAGAAGCGTGCTCCGAATCGCTTCATTAACGCTTCGTTTACATCCGCATGAAAATGCTGCGGGACACAAAAAGAGAATAGTAACATGACGTCCGCCTCGATCATCTCCAACGCTCCGCTTTCCGAACTGATCCGGAAAATCGAAACCAGC
>JAFVHU010000130.1 GCA_017474385.1 Afipia sp.
CGTTTCACGATCCGACCTCTCCCCGTAAACGGGGAGAGGTTAAAAGGTCAGCCCAGCGTTTTCGCCAGCGCGTGAAACTTCTCGAGCTGATCGGTCTTGAGCGCGCGGTTCTCGTCGCGGCCGACGAACACCTTGAACATCACGCCGCCGTCGACATTGAGGAACGCCGCGAAGGCCGACGACTTCCCCATGAACGGACGCTCGACGAAGGCAATGCCGCCGCAGCGCTCATGGCGCAGGTGGCCGTGCATGCCCTTCGGCTTCATGATGTTGTAGTAGCCGCGTCCGATTTCACCGCCGCCGACCGGCTCGGTAACCTCGAAGATGCCGTCCTCGGTGTGGATGATCAGCGTCACCTCGCCCCACGTTGCGATGTCCTGCATCGCGGGCACGAAGGCTGAGCTAGGTGCGAAGCTGCGCATTTCATCCGGCAGCGCCTCGATCACGGCGCGCGCCGTGACGTTCCTCTCACGCGCGACGTCCTCAATAACGCCGCCCGGATTCTCCGCCATATGCTTCTTGAGATCGGCCAGATTGGTGCTCAGCATGGCTCAGGCCGCCGCGCTGGACTTGCGCTCGGTCTGGATGATCTCGAAGCCTTCGAACTTCGGATGGCCGAGATAGAGGCTCTCGCCGGTCTGGTTATCGGCGCGGGCATGCGCCTTGCGGAACTGGTCGGACTTGGTCCAGGCCTCGAACGCCGCCTTGTCCGCCCATAAGGTGTGGGTCGAATACAGCGTGTGATCGTCCGCCTTCGGCCCGCGCAACAGGTTGAATTCGATGAATCCGGCGAGTTCGCTGAGATAGGACTCGCGCGTCGCCCACACCGTCTCGAACGCCTGTTCGGAGCCGGTCTTCACCTGGAATCGGTTCATCGCAATAAACATTGGTCTTCTCCTGTTTGTCTCACTGTAAGGCCGAACGGCCGGTTATCAAAGTGTCGTTCCTAAGAGCCTGCGCTGAAAACGCAGCGAGCCGCGCAGAAAAGCTCTGCGCGGCAACCCTGTTTGCTTTTCGAAAGCAGTGACTGATCGTTCTGCGTTCAGCTTCCTCCGAAGTGGTATTTGAGCCCAGCCTTGTAGACGATGCCCGCGCCGGCGCTGGCCCACAGCACGTCGTTCTGCGGCGACGTGAAGTCGGCGGCGCGCGGAATGGCGTAAGGCCGGTAGTACTGGTTCAGAAGGTTCTCGACCGAGAAGTTCAGCGCGAAATCCTTCGTTGGTCTCACCTGCAGATACAGGTTGACCAGATCGTAGGACGTGCCCGGCAGATACGTGACGGGGATGTCGGTGTTGCTCTTCACCGAAGTCCACATCGCCGAGAGGATGACCTGATTGTCGAGGAAGCGCAGGCCCGCCGTCGTCGTTATCTTCTGCGGCTGCACGCTGTACAGGCCGATGTTGGTCTGGGTGTTCTTGCCTTCCTGCAATGTGACCGACACGCCGACGAAGAAGTCGTTGGCGTCGTACATCGTTTCAGCTTCGAAGCCCTGGATCCGGGCATGCGCGATGTTCTGGTACTGAAGGTACGTGGTCGGGAATACACCCGGAATCGGCGGGAAGGAATTGAACGGAGGTCCGGTGAACTGGACGCTGTCGATGTAATCGTCGACGTCGTTGCGGAACACGTTGAACTTGCCGCGGAAGCTGTCGTTGGCCCTGAATATACCGTTCTGCTTGATGTTGACGCCGACTTCCTTGGTCTTGCCGACCTCAGGACGCAGATTGGGATTCGGCAGGAAGCAGAAGAAACCGCGCGTGCCATCGGGGCAAATCGAGAAGTCGCCCTGCCCGGTGCCGGTCGCGACGTGAGCACCGTTCACGAGCGTCTCGGTGATCGAAGGCGCACGATATCCCTCAGCGTAGCTGATGTAGGGCGTCATGACGGCTGCAGGCATCAGCCCGATGGTGATTTTCGGCGAGAAGCGGTCGCCGCTGGCGGAACTCGCCGACGAGTTCAATTGATAGTTGTCGTAGCGGACCGCACCGACCATCTCGAGCAGCGAGGTGTAGTTGGTCTTCCACTGGACAAACGCGCCGGTGACCGTGCGTTCGCCGCCGGGGGTAGTCTTGTTGGAGTTGCCGCTCTTGTCGAAGGTTGAGACGTCGTCGCGGAAACCGTCGCCGCCGTAAGTGACCGCATGGCGCCAGTCGCCGGTTTCAAAGCGCGACGTGTTGTGCACGTCGAAGCCGAAGGTATCGATCAGATAGCTGCGCTGATCGCCGACGCAGCCGGTGATGCTGTTGCCCGGCTGACCGCCGGTGCAATTGCCCGTAGCGAGCGCGGAGTTGTGCAGGGTCTTGACCTGCTGGCTGTCTGTCCGGTTCCAATAGATTTTCGCATCCCAGTCGAAAATCTGGTCGTCAGGCCGGGAGTACTTCCAGCCGAGCGTGGTTGTGTAGTTTTTCAGGTTGGTCGCATAGACCGATGTGCCATTGCCCGCCGCTCCCGGCTGCGCGAATGGCTGCCCGATCGGACGGCGCGGCTGACCGACATTGTAGATGTCTTCCTGGAAGATTCCGCCGAGCTTGATTTCATGGCCGTCGGCAGGACGCACGGTCAGCTTGGCGATACCGCTCGAGAGCCGCTGCGCGGTGTTCTCGACGGGAATACCAAGGCCATCCTTGTAGTTGTCCTGCGTCGAGTAACTACCGCCCGCGAACACATCGACATTCGGATTGACATGCACGCCGCCGAAGATCGAGCCGAGCGCGCGCCCGTGGTTGGTGCCGAACACCGTATTGGTATCGACGCCCCAGCGCTCGCCGGGACGCACCACATCCTGAATGTCCTTGGTGCGGAACGACGCCACGCCGCCGATCGCGCCCGAGCCATAGATGTTGGCCGTCGGACCGCGCACGATATCGATGCCGCCGATCAGTTCGGGATTAAGGAAGAACGAGCCGTTCGAGTTGTGGCCGGTGCGCTGGTAGTTCTGGCGCGCGCCATCGACGACGACGGCGACACGGCCGAAGTCCTGCAAGCCGCGAATGTTGATCGATGTCGATGGATCGTCGCCGCGATCCTGTATCCAGACACCGGGAATAGCGTAGACGAGATCACCGACGCGCGTGGCCTGACGTCCCTGAATCTGCTCCAGCGTCACGACACTGACCGGAGCCAGCGCATCGATCGCGCGCTCCTGAGTTTTCGAAGCAGCAACGGTAATTTCATCGAGCGACTGATAGACCGGCTGTCCGATCTGCGCGTTGGCGTTCATGAGTTTCGCCTGCGGCACCGGCACTTCCGCCATCGGCGCGCCCGCGCGTTTGCGCTTGATCGGTTTTGGCTTGGCGGGTTGAGCAGCCTGGCTGGACGTTTCAGCAGATTGCGCATGCACCGGCGTGGCCGCGACCACTCCTCCCAGCGCAGCAACAGACACAGATAATAGCAGCGCGCACGCGCGCGCATTCAGCCCCGACATGACAGCCCCAAATCTCAATTTGCTTTTGCGTGATGCGGCTGGCGGGCATCGCCCGAAGGCGGCTGGCTGGCTGTCGTAGAATCCCGTTGGTCACTGCCAACGTGTTGCCACTTTTCGTAAAAAGGTCAGGCTGGGTCAAGCCGATGAACGATCAGCTTAAACCTATTGTAAACTGGAGTGTTGGAATTCGCGCGCCGACAAACTTAAGAACAACAAGACTTTCCAAAACGGGACGCGCAAAACGGATGAATGCTGGCTCTCCTCACGACCCCGACGGCTCCTCGGGCAAAGACGTCGGCGATAAATCTAGAACGACTCTAATTGAGCGTTCGATCCCTTTGACGGATAACCATGTCAACAGCCGTGACCTGTTCCTCTCCTCGCGTGAGATATTGATCGTGCATGGTGAGGACACCTATCGCCTGCGGCTGACTGCGCAAAACAAGCTGATCCTGACCAAATGAAATTGAAAATGCCCGCTTCCCGAACGATTGGCGCGACGTTTGGCGTCACGCTCGCTCTCGCTGCGGGCCTTTGCGTCAACGCCGTTTCGTTCGCGGCGGCGCGCGCCGAAGGTATCATCATCCACGACGCCCGTGGCCGCGACGTGACCATCGGCAATACGTCACGCATTGTTTCGATCGGCGGCGCGATCACCGAGATTCTGTATGCGCTCGGACTTCAGGACAAGATCGTCGGCATCGACAGCACGAGTCTTTATCCGCCGAAGGCGCTCGGCGAAAAGCCGAACATCGGTTACATGCGACAACTCAGCGCAGAGGGTGTGCTCGGCCTCCACCCGCAACTGATTCTTGCAATCGAAGGCTCCGGCCCGAAGGAAACGCTCGACGTTATCGAGGCCGCGAAGATCCCGTTCGTGTCGTTTCCCGAGACTCACACCGAGCAAGGGCTGCTCGACAAAATCAAACTGGTTGCCCATGCGATGGATGCGGACGCACGCGGCGCATGCCTCACCGCGGCGGTCAGCAGCGACCTCGCGGAACTGAAGAAACTGCGCGACAGCGTCAAGCAGCCCGCGCGCGTGATGTTCGTGATGTCGTTCCTCAACGGCCGCGCCATGGTGGCCGGAAACAAGACAGCAGCGAACGAGATCATCAAACTCGCCGGCGGCGTCAATGCGGTCGAGGGTTTCGACGGCTACAAGCCGGTCAACGACGAGGCCATCGTCGCCGCAAAGCCGGACGTTATCCTCACCATGCAGCGCGGCCGCGAGCAGCTTGAGGCAGAGGCCGTGTTCGCCAATCCGTCGTTTGCGCTGACGCCTGCCGCCGCGAAGAAATCGTTTGTCGCGATGGACGGACTGTATCTCTTGGGCTTCGGTCCGCGCACCGCAGCCGCCGCCCGCGATCTCGCACTGTCGCTTTATCCCGGCCTCAATAAGAAGGCCGCGACGTGGAAGCCGGCGGCGCTTTCCGTCGACTGCCATAAATGACAGTGACAGAAGCGACGCCATTGGCTGCCGCCAAGGCTGGTGGATCCATGCGCCCCTCCGCAATTGCCGTGTATGCGGTTCTGACCGCCGGTGTTCTCGCTGTCGCGCTGCTGGCGACCACGGTCGGCGCGGCCGGCATTCCGTTGCCCCGTCTTGCCGCTGCGCTCGGACTGAACATCGCCGGTGCCGATCCCGCCATGCTCGCGCGCGACGAACTCGTGCTGTGGTCGATCCGGATTCCGCGCATCGCTATTGCGGGCATGATCGGCGGTCTGCTCGCGCTATCGGGCGCCATCATGCAGGGCCTGTTCCGCAATCCCCTCGCCGATCCCGCGCTGGTCGGCGTGTCGAGCGGCGGCGCGTTTGCCGCTGCATCGGCCATCGTGATCTCGGACAGTGCGTGGGGCGCGAGCCTCCGGTTCATGCAACTTGAACTGCTGCCGATCGCGGCATTTGCAGGTTCGCTGCTGACCACCACCATTCTCTACAAGATCGCCAGCCGCGAGGGCCGCACGTCGGTTGCGATCTTCCTGCTCGCAGGTCTTGCCATCGCGGCCATCGCCAATGCCGGCATCGGGCTTCTGGTGTTCGTCGCCGACGACCGTCAGTTGCGCGACATTACCTTCTGGCTGCTCGGCTCGCTCAGCGGCGCGACCTGGCCGAAAGCCGGGATGGTCGCACCCGTCGCATTGCTTGCGGTGATGGCGATCCCGCTGATTGCGCGCGGCCTCGATGTGCTGGTCCTTGGCGAAGCCGAAGCCTTTCACACCGGCGTCGATGTCGAGCGGCTGAAGAAAATCTCGATCGTGCTGATTTCCGCGATGACCGGCGTCGCCGTGTCGATCTGCGGCGTGGTCGGCTTTGTCGGCATTGTGGTGCCGCATCTGTTGCGGATCGTGATCGGCCCCGGCCACCGGCTGCTGCTGCCCGCCTCGGTTTTCCTCGGAGCCATTCTTCTTATTCTGGCCGACACCATCGCGCGCGTGCTGGCCGCACCGGCCGAGGTGCCGATCGGCATTCTCACCGCGGCGATCGGTGCGCCGTTCTTCCTCCTTATCTTGCTGCGGCAACGAAAGCTGATCGCGTCGTGACCTCCCCTCGCCCCGCGCTGATCGAAGCCGATGCGGTCTGCATGAAAGTGCGGCAGGCGACGCTGCTCGATCGTGTGAGCGCGCAGGTCCATGGCGGCGAGACTGTCGCCATCGTTGGGCCGAACGGCGCCGGCAAGTCGACGCTGCTGCGCCTGTTGTCCGGCGATCTTCGCTGCACCGGCGGCGGTGTCCGTCTCAAGGGCCGCGACCTCGCGTCGTTTTCTTCGCGCGATCTTGCGAACCACCGCGTCATGCTGTCCCAGCATGTCAATGTGTCCTTCCCGTTCACGGTCGAGGAAATCGTCGCCATGGGCGCGGGTGATCGCCCGCGCACCGTTGCGGCGCCGCTGGTCGACGCAGCCATTGCCGAACTCGACCTGACGCCGTTCCGCCACCGCGAATTGCCGACGCTGTCGGGCGGCGAACAGCAACGCGCACATTTCGCCCGCGTGCTGGTGCAGCTCGCCTGCGGCGAAGCCGAACACGGCCCCGGCGTTCTGCTGCTCGACGAGCCGACCTCGAGCCTCGATCTGCGTCACCAGATCAATCTCGTTGAAACCGCCAAGCGCCGGGCGCGCACCGGCACCGCCGTCATCGCCGTGCTGCACGATCTCAATCTCGCGGTGCGCTTCGCGGACCGTATTATCGTTCTGCGCAAGGGAACGGTCGCCGCAGACGGCAGTCCCGCCGAGACAATCACCAACGAAATGATCAGCGACGTCTTCGATGTCGAGACCAGCATCGGCTCCGAAGACGGCCAGCCTTACGTGCTGCTTCAGCGCATGCAGTAACGCCCGTTTGTGACGGCCGCGGGCGGCCTGCACATGCGCGGTCTCATATTCCGCACATCGAATTCAAGGCGTCGGATACTGCGCCGCACGCGCTGCCGATTGCCGTTTCGGCCCGCTTCCGTTATGTCTGTTCGAGATTCATCTCCAGCCTCCTGCATTGCAGCACGCACAACATCGGATGTTTAACATCGGATGATTGTAGCCATGAACGCCGGTGTGCTAGCCTCCGTGCATGAAGTCGCCGGTCAAGTCTCGCCCGAAAACTGCCAGCAAGCTCGTCAAGCCCGGCCGCATCCAGGCCGTGTTGCGCACGCTCGGCAGCGAGATCGCGCAGGATCTGATTCCGGTCGGGTCGACGCTGCCGCCGGAGCACGATCTTGAAAGCCGCTTCGGCGTCGGACGCGGCGTGGTGCGCGAGGCGATCAAGACACTCGCCGCCAAGGGACTGGTCAGCGTCCGCCCCCGCCACGGCACCCATGTGCGCCCACGCGGCGACTGGAGCCTGCTCGACCGCGATGTGCTGAGCTGGCTGATCAGCAAGGAAGAGCCTAATCGCGATCTGCTGCTCGCGCTTCAGGAAGTGCGTCTGATCATCGAGCCGGCCGCCGCCGCTCTCGCTGCAGAGCGCGCGACAGCGAAGGACCGCCGGCGCATCATGACCGCGCTCGCCGCGATGGAAGCCTCGCACGACGTGCCGACCGCCATCATCGCGGACAAAGCTTTTCATCTCGCGATCATCGACGCCACGCACAATCCGGTGCTGCAAGGTTTCCGCGGCGCCATCGACACCATTCTGAGCGCCGTGTTCATGGTCGCCACCGGCAGTCCCGGCTGGTTCAACGAGAACCTTCCGAACCACGCGATCGCAGCGCGCGCCATCGACGAGGGCAATGCCGAGAAAGCCCGTGCCGCGATGCAGCAGGTGCTGGGCTACACGCAGTTCAAGCTGTCGACGAAGAAGAAGTATGGACGCAACGCGAAAATCTCGCCGCGCAAGCAGACGGTCAACGGCAAGCTCAGGAAGAAGCGCGTCGCATGACGCGAACACAGGCCCGCGCTCATGACGCCGGTTCGCCACACGAACCGGCGCGAGAGCGACGCGCCTGCGAGGGAACGCTCCAGGCATGACCGGCATTGATGCAAATCCTTTGTGCAAATTCTGCAACGCCTGTTCGCGCCAACTCCCGTGCAAGCTTTCGTCGCACGCTCACGGAACCGGGATCATAGACGCGCGCCAAAAGCCCGCTTAAGCTGCCATCGAACCACTGACATCCGGCAAACGGATGCGGACATAAAGAGCCGGCGAGACCGGACAATTCGGGAGGAACAATATGAAGCGCTTCGTGCGAACATTTGGGTTGTTGACGGCCTGCTCCGCCGCTGCTCTGGCGCTCGCCAGCCCGGCATCGGCACAGGAAACCTTCAAGGTCGGCATTGTCACGTTCCTGTCGGGTCCGGCAGCGGAGAGCTTCGGCGTTCCCGCCGGTAAGGCCGCGGAATTTGTCATCGGCGAATTGAACAAGGGCGCCGGTCCCGCGCCCTATAATAAAGTCGGCTTCGGCGGCATGAAGATCGAGCCCGTCGTCATCGACGAGAATGGCGGCGCGACCAAGCAGGTGCAGGAACTGCGCAACCTCTATCAGCGCGACAATGTCGATGCCGTCATCGGCTACATCAGCTCGGGTGACTGCCTCGCGGTCGCGCCCATCGCGGAAGAACTGAAAAAGCCGCTGTTCCTGTTCGACTGCGGAACGCCGCGCATCTTCGAGGAAGCCAAATACAACTACGTCTTCCGCACGGCCGCCCACGCGACCCAGGATAACGTCGGGCTGATCCGTTACATGAAGATGAAGAACATCAAGATGGATACGTTCTCGGCCATCAACCAGGATTACGCCTGGGGCCAGGACAGCCGCGCTGACTTTGTTGGCGCTGCCGCTCAGCTTTATCCCAATGCAAAGCTCGGCGCTGATCTGCTGCCGAAGTTCGGCGCGGGCCAGTACGGCACCGAGATCTCCGCGCTGGTGTCGGCCGGATCTGACGTTGTCTATTCGAGCCTCTGGGGCGGCGACTTGCAGGCTTTCGTTCTGCAGTCCGTGCCACGCGGCCTCGCCAAGCGCAGTCAGCTCGTGCTCAGCGCGTCCGACCACGTGCTGCCGCCGCTCGGCGATAAGATGCCCGACGGCGTCATCATCGGCGCACGCGGCTCCTATGGTCTGATGTCGCCGAAGACCCCGCTCAACGAGTGGTTCTTCAACGGCTACGAGAAGGCCCACGGTGCCTATCCCGTGCAGGCCGCCTATCGCGTCACGCAGTCGATCCTCGGCGTGAAGAGTGCGGTCGAGAAGGCAATGGCCAAGAACGGCGGCAAGAAGCCGAGCGCCGATGAACTGGTCGCTGCGATGACCGGCTCCGAGTGGCAGAGCCCCGGCGGCCTGATCCAGATGAAGAACGGCGACGGCCACCAAGCCATCCAGCCGATCTCGTTCAGCCGCACCAAGTACAACTCGGAAAAGAAGCGGGTCGACCTGGTCGACATCGTCAATTTTGAAGCCGAATGCGTCAACCCGCCCCCCGGCGTGAAATCCATCGACTGGATCAAGGGCGGAATGAAGAACGACAAGTGCAAGTAATTTCCTGCGCTTGAGGCCATAGGGCGGTGCGATAGCAAAAATCGCGCCGCCCTATGCTTCACGACAACCGGCCTGAAGTATCTTCATGAACACGTTTCTTACGGTCATCCTCGACGGCCTGATCCAGGCATCGTGGCTCTTTATCGTCGCGCTGGGCCTGACCCTCGTTTTCGGCGTGCTCAAGATCCTCAACATCGCGCACGGCGGCTTCTACGCGCTCGGCTGCTATCTCGCCGCAACCGCGGTGACGATGGCGGCGGCGCACAAGGTTCCTCCCGCACTCGGGTTCATCCTGATGCTGGTGTCGGTGGCGCTGATTGCCGCTGTCGTCGGCCTCCTCATGGAGCGCGGACTGATCAAGCTGTTCTACGGCCGCGATGAAGTCGTGCTGCTGCTCGTGACCTACGCTGTATTCCTGATCTTCGAGGACGCGACCAAGCTGATCTGGGGCGTCAATCCGATCTACGCGAATCAGCCCTATGAGCTGTTCGGCAATGCCGAGTTCGCCGGGCTGTTCTATGTCGGCTACGATCTCATGCTGATCCCGCTATCGGCGGCCATCGGTTTCGCGGTGTGGTTCGCCCTCAACCGCACCACCACCGGCAAGATCGTGACTGCGGTGATTCATAATGCCGAAATGAGCGCGAGCATGGGCGTGAAGATCAATCGCGTTTACGCGCTCGCCTTTGCCTTCGGCGTGATGCTCGCGGCATTGGCCGGCGGCCTGACCGCGCCGAAGATTTCCGTGCAGCCGGGATTGAGTTCCGAAATCATCATCCTGAGTTTCGCCATTGTGGTGATCGGCGGCCTCGGCAGCATCGAAGGCGCAGCCGTCGGCGCCATCCTTGTCGGCATGGCGCGCGCAGCATCGGTCCACCTTTTGCCGCAGGCCGAACTGTTCATGATCTATCTTATCATGGCAGCAGTGCTGATGTTCAGGCCGGAAGGCCTGTTCCGCCGTGAAGTCGCGAGGCGCATATGATGAAGTACGCGACAAATCCCTTCGTTCTTCTCGGCCTCGTCATACTGGCCGTTCTTTTCGGCCGCATCATCCCCGCATGGACGCTATCGCTTGCAACCGTCGCTGCCTCCAAGGCGCTTGTCGCGCTGGGCATCGTCGTGCTGGCGCGGACCGGCAACGTCTCATTCGGACAGGGCCTGTTCTATGCCGGTGGCGGCTATGGCGTGGCGCTGATCGCGATCACCTTCGGCGTGACCGACGCCGTCGCGCAGGTTTTGATCGGCGCGGTGTTCGGCGGCCTGCTCGGCCTGATCATCGGCCCGCTCATTGCCCGCTACACCGGCATATTCTTCGGCATGCTGACGTTGGCGCTGTCGATGGTGCTCTACGGCGCGCTGGTCAAGACCACCATTCTCGGCGGCTCGGATGGATTCAATGTCGGCCGCCCCACCCTTTTCGGCGCGGTGTTCAATGATCCGCGCGAGGCAGACTTTATGCTCTATGCGGTGTCCGTCGTGGCCACCGGCCTCGCCGGTATCTTCGCGACGATCCTGTTCCGCTCGCAGTTCGGGCTCACAAGCCTCGCGGTGCGCGAAAACAATCTTCGCGTCGAGTATCTCGGCACCTCCGCGAACCGCATTGTCACCATCAACTTCGTGATCGCCGCGACCTTCGCAGGTGCCAGCGGCGCGCTCGCGCTGATGGCGCAGCGGCACATCGATCCGGAATTCGCCTACTGGACCACGTCCGGCGAGTTCGTTTTCATCGCTGTCCTTGCGGGCACGCAAAGCGTTGCCGCTGTGTTCATTTCGGCGCTTGTGCTCGAGCTGGTGTGCTCGTTCTCCAATCTCTATATGCCGAACACTTGGCAGCTCGTGCTTGGCGTGTTCCTGCTGGCGGTCATCCTGTTCCTGCCGAGGGGCATCGGCTCGCTCTGGAGCGGGAAAAAACGCAAGACCTCTGAGCCATCGCCGGAACCGGCCATCGCTGAGAAAGGATCGGCATCATGACGCCCGTCCTCTCCGTGCGCGGTCTTCAGAAGCGTTTCGGCGCGGTGGTCGCCGCCGACAATGTCAGCATCGATATTCCCGCAGGCCAGAAGCTTTGTCTGATCGGCGCCAACGGCGCCGGGAAGACCACGTTCGTCAACATGGTGACCGGCTACATGAAGCCCGACAGCGGCGCGATCGAACTCGACGGCTCACCGATCGGGAGACGCTCGCCGCGCGATGTGGCCAGGCTCGGAATCTCGCGTTCGTTCCAGATTCCGCAGCTCTTCATCGAACTCACCGCCGCCGAGAACCTGACCGTCGCGGTCTCCAGTGCGGAAGGCGGACGGCTTTCAGCGACTGCACCGGCGGACAGCGGCGACCGCCGCGACAAGGCCATCGCATTGCTCGATCGCTTTGGTCTCAAGGGTCACGCCGATCGGCCGGTGTCCGAACTGGCGGGCGGCGTGCGCAAGCTGGTCGATATCGCCATGGCGTTGGCGCGGCGTCCGAAACTGCTGCTGCTGGATGAACCGACCTCCGGCGTCTCGGCGGAAGAGAAATTCGCCACCATGGACCGCGTCATTCACGCCGTCTCGGAAGAGGCCGCCACCATCGTCTTCGTCGAGCATGACATGGACATCGTCAGCAAATATGCCGACCGCGTCGTGGCCTTCTACAATGGCCGCATCCTTTCCGACGGCGAGCCCTCAACAGTGCTGAAAGACAATGAAGTGCGCCGCTATGTGACGGGAGGCGCAAAATGACCGCCCGCTCCCTGCTCGAGATCGACAATCTCGCGGTGGAAATCCAGTCGATGCCCGCGCTGCGCGGTTTCACCATGCATCTGGCCGAAGGCGGCATGGTCAGCCTTGTGGGCCGCAACGGCGCCGGCAAGACCACCCTGATGCGCTCGATCATGGGTCACCTCACGCCGAAGCGGGGCACGATCCGTTTCGGCGGCGAGGATCTGGCGGCCCTGCCACGTCATGCCCGTGCCGGTCTCGGCATCGGCTACATGCCGGAAGACCGCGGTCTGGTGCCGCAACTGACGGTCGAAGAGAATATTCTTCTGCCGCTGTGGGTCGCGAAGGATGTCGACCGCAAGGCGCGGCTCGATTTCGTCTACGAGGTGATCGGCGAACTCGTCACCATGCGCGACCGCAAGGCGCTGCTGCTCAGCGGCGGACAGCAAAAGCTTGTCGCGCTGGGGCGCGCGCTTGGCATTGGCACAAAATGCCTGTTGCTCGACGAGCCATTCGAAGGAATCGCACCTGCCCTGTCCGAGAGAATCTCCGACGTGCTTGCCTCGCTCAAGGGCAAGGGTTTAACTGTGTTGATGTCGCAATCTGATTTGAATCACTCGCATACTTTGTTCGATGCAGAATTTGTGATCGAGCGCGGGGCTAATTTTTCAACCTGACGCAGAGATCGGGATAGGTAGCTGAATCCATGGACTGGTCGAAATATCCGATTCCAGCAATGCGGCTGGAAACACGCTTCGGCGACCGTATCGTCCCCGCTTTCGAGAACCGCCCAGCGAACATCTGGGACGTGGTCACTGAGGCCGCCGCGCGCAATCCAGATGGCGAAGCGCTGGTCTGCGGCGATGAGCGGATGACATGGCGCGAGGTCGCGCAGAAATCGGCGCAGGTCGCGGCCGGCTTCAAGGAGATCGGACTGAAGCCTGGCGACCGTATCGCGCTACTCTTGGGCAACCGCATCGAGTTCGTGCTCGCGCTCTATGGCGCGGCGCATCTCGGCCTCGTCAGCGTGATGCTGAGCACGCGGCAGCAGAAGCCCGAGATCGCCTATGTTCTGGCCGACTGCGGCGCGGCGCTGATTATCCATGAAGATGGAGTGGCGGATCGGCTGCCCGATCCCAATGAGATTCCGACCCTGCTTCACCGCGTCTCGATCGGCGTGACCGGCGGATCGCTGGCGTTTCAGGATCTGATCGCAACCGAGACGTCGCAAGTGCCGGTGGCTGTCGGTGAACAAGACACCGCCATGATTCTCTATACGTCGGGCACGACGGGCAAACCCAAGGGCGCGATGCTCGCCCATTGCAATCTGATTCATTCGGCGATGATCTATGAGGCCTGCCTCGAACTGACGCCCGCCGACCGCTCGATTGCCGCCGTTCCGCTCGCGCATGTCACCGGCATTGCCGCCAACATCATGGCCATGGCCCGCTGCGCGGGTGCGCTTATCATCGTCGCGGAATTCAAAGCGGCGGAATACCTCAAGATCGCAGCGCGCGAGCGCGTCACGCAGACCGTGATGGTGCCTGCGATGTACAATCTCTGCCTGTTGCAGGCGGACTTCGATAGCTACGATCTTTCCGCCTGGCGCATTGGCGGTTACGGCGGCGCACCGATGCCGGTCGCCACCATCGAGAAGCTGGCGCAAAAGCTTCCCGGACTGAATCTCGTCAACGCCTACGGCTCGACCGAAACGTCTTCGCCCTCGACGATCATGCCGCCGGAATTCACCGCGAGCCACAGCGACAGCGTCGGTCTCCCCTGTCCGGGCGCACACATTGTCGTTGTCGATGCGATTGGACGCGAACTGCCGCGCGGCGAGATCGGTGAAATCTGGATTCACAGCGGCTCGGTCATCAAGGGCTACTGGAACAATCCGCGCGCAACGGCGGAGAGCTTCACCGCCGGCTACTGGCATTCAGGCGATCTCGGATCGATCGACGAACAGAATTTCGTTCGCGTCTTCGACCGGCAGAAGGACATGATCAACCGCGGCGGCCTCAAGATCTATTCCGCCGAGGTCGAGTCGGTTCTCGCCAGTCATCCCGATGTGGTGGAAAGCGCCATTGTCGCGCGGCCGTGTCCGGTGCTGGGCGAGCGCGTTCACGCCGTCGTTGTCGTGCGCTCGAACATCGACCAGCCGACCCTGCGCGCGTGGTGCGCTGAGCGTTTGTCGGACTATAAAGTCCCCGAGACTATCGCGATCAGCACCGAGCCGTTGCCCCGTAACGCTAACGGCAAAGTGATGAAGAAAAACCTGCGCGACGCGCTGGTCGATTCCTGAGCCAAAACGGCGGACACCGTTTCGCCTTTCACATTTCAGATCGTCGCGTTCCGGCCAGAATTTGCGAATTCAGGTTGTATGAGGCTTCGTATCTTCCGGGTTCAACGACCCGCGCGCCCTCGGCCGGAGCAGTCTGTTTCAGGCAGACCTTTCCAAGAATTAATGCTGCACCTGCATACGAAGGGCATGCCGATTGGTTATAGAAGGCAAGGGTTGGCTGCCTTCGAAAAGCAATCGGGATCAATATGGCAAAGCGTCGCATTCCAGTGTGGGCGTATTTTCTCGCAGCATTGCTGCTGATCGGAGGCGCCTGGCTCGGCTGGCCTCGCCAGCAGAACGCGAATGTCGCTAAATCTGCCGCGCCCCCAGCGGTTCCGGTCACAGTCGCCAGCGTCACGAAAGCGGACTTCCCCGTCTATCTGACCGGGCTTGGAACCGTGCTGGGCTTCAACACCGTTACGGTGCGCACGCGCGTCGATGGCGAGATCAACCGAATTGCCTTCAAGGAAGGCCAGATGGTGAAAGAAGGCGATCTGATCGCGCAGATCGATCCCCGCCCCTTTCAGGCTGCGCTGGATCAGGCGAAAGCCAAGAAGGCGCAGGATGAAGCCAGCATTGCCAACGCCCAGCGAGATCTCCAGCGCTCCACCAAGCTCGGTGAGTTTGCGACGAAACAGACCGTCGACACGCAGACCTCCGCCGTTCAACAGTTGACCGCGCAGATCGCCGCCGACGAGGCGGCGATTTCGAACGCGCAGACGCAACTCGATTACGCCAGCATCCGTGCGCCGATCTCGGGCGTAACCGGCATCCGGCAGGTCGATGTCGGCAACATCGTCAATGCAGCGACGCAGACCGGCATCGTCACCATTGCGCAGATCGAGCCGATCTCGGTGATCTTCACCGCGCCCGAAGAACAGCTTCCCGATATCGCCAATGCGCTTCGCCAGGGCGAAACAAAAGTGACCGCCCTGACCTCCGACGGACGCAAGGTCCTGTCACAGGGCACGCTTTCGCTGATGAACAATCAGGTGGACAGCACCAGCGGCACCATCCGCCTCAAGGCCACCTTCGACAACAAGGATCATGCGTTGTGGCCCGGCCTGTCGGTGTCGACACGCCTGCTCGTCAACACGCTGAAGGATGCGACGGTGATGCTGGACGATGCCGTCCAGCATGGCAACGATGGCCTTTATGTCTATGTCGTGGGAGATGGCAACAAGGCCGCGTTGCGCAAGATCAAGATAGGGCCGTCCACCGACGGCAGGACGCTGGTCGATAGCGGCGTCACCGCCGGCGAACAGGTGGTCACCAGCGGACAATATCGCGTCCAGCCGGGTTCGGCTTTGACGGTGAACGTCGCAAGCTCGGGCCAAACCTCGGCGAAGGCGGATTGACATGAGCGACGGCATCTCCGGTCCGTTTATCCGCTATCCGATCGCGACATCGCTGCTGATGGCCGGCATTCTCTTTGTCGGCCTGGTTGCGTACCCGCTGCTACCGGTCGCGCCGCTGCCGCAGGTCGACTTTCCGACCATCCAGATTTCGGCCAGCCTGCCCGGCGCCAGCCCGGAGACCATGGCGTCGTCGGTCGCGCAGCCGTTGGAGCGGCAGTTCGCGCAGATTCCGGGCGTCGCGCAGATGACGTCGACCAGTTCGCTCGGTTCAACGTCCATCACCATCCAGTTCGATCTCAACCGCTCGATCGACGGCGCAGCCAACGACGTTCAGGGCGCGATCAATGCCGCGGGCGGCCAGTTGCCGAAGACGCTGCCGAGCCCGCCGACCTACCGCAAGGTCAACCCGGCGGATTCTCCGATCATGATTCTGTCGGTGACGTCCGACACATTGCCGCTGATCAACGTCAATGACTATGCCGACACGCAACTCGCCCAGCAGATGAGCCAGATTTCGGGCGTTGCACAGGTCACCATCGGCGGTCAGCAGAAACCGGCCATCCGTATCCAGATCGATCCCGCCAAACTCGTCGCCAAGGGATTGCAGCTTGAGGATATGCGCAGCCAGATCGCGATCACAACGGTCGACAATCCGAAGGGCAATATCGACGGTCAGACCCGCAGCTACACGATCTACGCCAACGACCAGTTGCCGCAATCCAAGGACTGGAACGACGTCATTGTCGCTTATCGGAACGGCGGGCCGCTGCGCATTCGCGATATCGGCCAGGCGGTCTCCGGGCCGGAAGACGCCAAGCAGGCGGCCTGGGCCAATGGCAAACGCGGCGTGTTCCTCGTTGTCTTCAAGCAGCCAGGCGCCAACGTCATCGACACCGTGGACAAGATCAAGGCGCAGTTGCCGCGCCTCGTCGCGGCGATCCCGCCGTCCGTCAAGGTCGATGTCATCAGCGACCGCACCCAGACCATCCGCGCCGCGGTCGAGGATGTGCAGTTCACATTGCTGCTGACTATCGCCCTCGTGGTCATGGTTATCTTCGTGTTCCTGCGAAGCCTGTGGGCCACGGTCATCCCGAGCGTCACGGTGCCCCTTGCCTTGCTGGGCGCCTGCGCGCTGATGTGGATGGTCGGGTATTCGCTCGACAACCTGTCGCTGATGGCGCTGACGATTTCGGTCGGATTCGTGGTCGATGACGCGATCGTCATGCTCGAGAACATCAGCCGCTACATCGAAGAAGGCGAAGACCCTTACTCTGCCGCGCTCAAGGGTGCCGGTGAAATCGGCTTCACCATTGTTTCAATCAGTATTTCCCTGATCGCTGTTCTAATCCCGCTGCTGCTGATGGGCGGCATCATCGGCCGCCTGTTCCGCGAATTCGCGGTCGTCCTCGCCATGACCATCTTCGTCTCATTGATCGTGTCCCTGACCCTGACCCCGATGATGGCGTCGCGCTTCCTGAAGCCGCATACCGGGGACACCCAGCACGGCAAGCTCTACCAGCTCAGCGAGCGTTTCTTCGATACGATGCTCCGGGGATATGAGTGGGGCCTCGATCTCGTGATGCGCTGGCGCTTCACCACGCTGTGCGTGTTCTTCGCGACCGTCGCGCTGTCCGTCTATCTGTTCGTCATCATCCCGAAGGGTTTCTTTCCACAGCAGGACGTCGGCCTGATCACCGGCATCACCGAAGGCGGACAGGACATCTCGTTCAAGGAAATGTCGCGCCTTCAGGCCCAGATCGGCGGGATCGTTCAGAAGGATCCGGCGGTGGCCTCCATCGCCATGGCGGTCGGCGGCGGCGGCAACGCCCTTAACAACGGACGCATGTTCATCACGCTCAAGCCGCGCAACGAGCGTGACGTGAGCGCGCAACAGATCATCGCGCGGCTGCGGCCGCAATTCGACAAGCTCGAAGGCGCGCGTGTCTTCCTGCAAGCCGCGCAGGACGTCCGCCTCGGCGGGCGCGCCACGCGCACCCAGTTCGAGTACACGTTGCAGGATGCCAATCTTGACGAACTGAACACCTGGGCGCCGAAGATCCTTGAGAAACTCAAGACGCTGCCGGAACTGCGCGACGTCGCCACCGACCAGCAGACCCAAGGTACGACGCTGACCCTGACGATCGACCGCGACACCGCCTCGCGCTACGGCATCCAGCCGCAACTGATCGACGACACATTGAACGATGCCTTCGGACAGCGGCAGGTCGCGCAATACTTCACGCAGGTGAACAGCTACCACGTCATCCTGGAAATCCTGCCTGAACTGCAGGGCGACACGAAATCGCTGGACAACATCTACATCAAGTCGCCCACCACCGGCGATCAGGTGCCGCTGTCGGCATTCGTGAAATGGACGACCGTGCCCGTGCGTCCCCTCTCGATCAGCCATCAGGGGCAATTCCCCGCGACCACGATCAGCTTCAACCTGGCGCAAGGCGCAGCGCTGGGTCAGGCCACGGACGCGATCCAGCGTGCAGTGGCGGACCTCGGCGTGCCGCCGACCGTGAACGGCAGCTTTCAGGGCACCGCCCAGGCGTTCCAGCAATCGCTTGGCACCGTTCCGCTGCTGATCCTTGCGGCGCTTATCGTGGTCTATCTGATCCTCGGCATCCTGTATGAGAGTTACATCCACCCTCTCACGATCATCTCCACCCTGCCCTCGGCGGGCGTCGGCGCGCTGGCGATGCTGATGCTGTTCGGGTTCGATTTCAGCCTGATCGGCCTCATCGGAATCGTGCTGCTGATCGGCATCGTGAAGAAGAACGGCATCATGCTGGTGGACTTCGCCATTGTCGCTGAACGCGATGAAAAGCTGTCGCCGGAAGAAGCGATACGAAAGGCTGCGCTGATCCGCTTCCGCCCGATCATGATGACCACGATGGCAGCGCTGCTCGGCGGCGTGCCGCTGATGCTGGGAACGGGCACCGGCTCCGAAATCAGGCAGCCGCTGGGTTACGCCATGGTGGGCGGACTTGTGGTCAGCCAGGCACTGACGCTGTTCACGACGCCCGTCGTCTACCTCTATCTCGACAAGCTCTCCAACCTGTTCTCGCAGGTCGGGCGCTCGAAACAGGAAACCCCGCCCGCACGCATGCCGGACGAGGTTTCGGAGGCAGCGGAGTGACTTTAGAGTATGTCCGTCATCCTGAGGTGCGAGCTCTTGCGAGCCTCGAAGGATGACGGATCATGAAGGCCGCCGCCCTTCGAGGCCTCCGCTTCGCTTCGGCACCTCAGGGTGACGGCCAACTCGATCTAAAGTCATCATGCTCTAGTGACTGATCATCCATGGCCGCGCGGTGGGAAAGCCCTTCGCACCGCTGCGGTTCTTGGTCATCAGCCGTGACGGCTTGGTCGAACAGCAGCCACAGCCCGGCTTGTGCGAAGCCTTGTACTCGCCGAGCGTTTTCGGCGCATTGGCGCTGCGCTCATTGATCGCGTGAGACTTGCGCTTGTCCGCCGGCATGCAGGCGAAATGCGGCGCGGTGAGAATGACGCGCGGCGCCTGGACGGCGCACTGCGGGCAGTTCTGCGGTGCGTCGAACTCGGCCATCGGCCGCATATCGGTGAATGGTCCGCAGTCGTTGCAAAGATACTCGTAAACCGGCACAGCCCGTCTCCCTCGGTTTGTCCTGTTGTCTCGATCCCGGCCGACCCGGAGGCGGCAAGATACGCACCGCCTCCACGTCGCGCGGGAGCTACTTGTCTTGCGACAGCGGCATGTCGATGCCGCCCTTGATGTGTTTGATCGGACCTGCCGACGACGGCATGATGTCGAAGTCGAAGATTTCCGTCGGCAGCCACAGCGTGGCGCAGGCATTCGGCACGTCGACCACGCCTGAAATATGCCCCTGCACCGGCGCGGTTCCGAGAATGGAATAGGCCTGCGCACCGGAATATCCGAACTTCTTCAGATACTCGATGGCGTTCAGACACGCCTGACGATAGGCAATCGTCACATCGAGATAGTGCTGCTTGCCGGCCTCGTCGACCGAGATGCCTTCGAAGATCAGGAAGTCCTTGTAGTTCGGCGTCATCGGCGATGGCTTGAACACCGGATTCTTGATGCCGTACTTCGCCATGCCGTCCTTGATGACATCGACCTTGATGTGCAGCCAGCCGGCCATCTCGATGGCGCCGCAGAAGGTGATTTCGCCGTCACCCTGACTGAAGTGAAGATCGCCCATCGAAAGACCCGCGCCCGAAACATAGACCGGGAAGTAGATCTTCGAACCGCGCGACAAATCCTTAATGTCGCAGTTGCCGCCATGCTCGCGCGGCGGAACAGTGCGCGCGCCCTCCGCAGCCGCTTTCGCCTTGGCATCACCCTTCAGGCGGCCCATATGCGCGGTGGGACCGAACGGCGGATTGGCCAGACCCGGCACGCGGGTCGGGTTGGTCGCAATCAGCGCCGTCTCGCGCTCGTTCCACATCGACAGCATCTTCGGATCGGGCAGACAGCCGATCAGGCCGGGATGAATCAGGCCCGCGAAGTTGACGCCGGGAATGTGCCGCGACGACGTGTACATGCCCTTGAAGTCCCAGATCGACTTCTGCGCCAGCGGAAAATGGTCGGTCAGAAAGCCGCCGCCATTCTGCTTGGAGAAGAACCCGTTGAAGCCCCACAGGCTCTCCTTCATCGGGCCGACATCAAGCAGATCGACCACCAGAAGATCGCCAGGCTCCGCGCCCTTGACGCCGATCGGACCCGAGAGGAAGTGCACGATCGACAGGTCGATATCGCGCACGTCATCGGCCGAGTCGTTATTCTTGATGAAGCCGCCGGTCCAATCATAGGTTTCGATGATGAAATCGTCACCCGGACTGACCCATTCCACCATCGGGATCTCCGGATGCCAGCGATTGTGAACCTTGTCGTTGTCGTAGGCCGACCGGTTGAGATCGACCTTGATCAGTGTATCTGGCATTAGGATGCTCCCCTGGTTAGAAACGGCTTCGTTAAACAGAAAGATATTTGGCGACCTGCGCGGCATCGATGCCGTCGCGTTTCTCGTCGCGGACGATCTCGCCATTCTCGATCACAAGAACGCGGTCGGCCACATCCAGCGCAAAGCTAAGAACCTGCTCGGAAACGATGATCGACAGCCCGCGCTCGTCGCGGATGCGCTTCAGCGTGCGCGCCATCTCGCGGATGATCGAGGGCTGGATGCCCTCGGTGGGCTCATCCAGCAGAAGCACCTTCGGCTTGGTCGCAAGCGCTCGCGCGATCGCAAGCTGCTGCTGCTGACCGCCCGAGAGATTTCCCCCGCGCCGGCCTTTCATTTCGAGCAGCACCGGAAACAGTTCATAGATGTCGCCGGGCACTTCCTTCTCGCCCGAGGTGACCAGCCCGGTCTCGATGTTTTCCTTCACCGTCATGGTCGAGAAGATCATGCGGCCCTGCGGCACGTAGGCGAGGCCCTTGGCAACACGCTCATAGCTCCTGAGCGTGCGAAGCTCGGTGCCCTCCATGGTGACCGAACCGCTCTTGGTTGGGACGATCCCCATCAGCGACTTCATCAGCGTGGTCTTGCCCATGCCGTTGCGGCCCATGATCGCAACGATCTCGTTGGGCGCGACGGAGACGTTGAGACCGTGCAGGACTTCGCTTTGTCCGTATGCGACGTGAAGATCCGAGATCGCGAGCATTGCGTATTCCTTAAATCGTGACGTCAGTGGCCGAGATAGACTTCGATGACCTTCGGATCGTTCTGGACCGCCTCCATCGAACCTTCCGAGAGGATTTTTCCCTGATGCAGCACGGTCACCTTGTGCGCGATGTCCTCGACGAATTTCATGTCGTGCTCGATCACCAGCACCGAGCGGTCCTTGATGATCCGGTTGAGCAGCTCGGCGGTCTTGATCCGCTCGCTGACGCTCATGCCGGCCACCGGCTCGTCGAGCATCAACAGGTCCGGATCCTGGATCAGCAGCATGCCGATCTCGAGCCACTGCTTCTGGCCGTGGCTGAGCAGTTCGGCGCTCATGCCGAGGCGATCCTTCAGGAAGATCATCTCCGCGACCTCTTCCACCCGGTCACGCACCGTCGCGTCACGCTGGAATGTCAGCGCGCCGAACACCGTGCGGCCGCGCGGATAGGAGATTTCGAGATTCTCGAACACCGTGAGGTCGTCGTAGATCGACGGCGTCTGGAATTTGCGGCCGACACCGGCCTGGACGATCTGGTTCTCTTTCATCCTGGTCAGTTCCTGATTGCGGAACTGGATCGAACCGGATGTCGCCTTGGTCTTCCCGCAGATCAGGTCGAGCACCGTGGTCTTGCCGGCACCGTTCGGGCCGATGATGACGCGGATCTCGTTTTCATCGACATAGAACGACAGATCGTTGACTGCCTTGAAGCCGTCGAACGAGACCGTGAGCGCCTCGACCGCGAGCAGGAAATCCTTGGGTTGATGACCGATCAGCATGATGTGCTCCTATTCCGCCGGTGCGCTGTCGGCGACCGAGCCGCCGGTCCAGCCGTTCTTGCCGTCGGCCTTCGGCTTGCGCGATGAGATCAGACGCTCGATGCGGCTCTGGATGTGATCGCGCCAGATTCCAGCGAGGCCATTCGGGAAGGCCAGCACCACCGCGATGAACAGCCCGCCGAGGCCAAACAACCAAAGCTCAGGAAACGATTCCGACAGGCTGGTCTTGGCGAAATTGACGAGAAGGGTTCCGTAGACCGCGCCGAGGATGGAAAGACGCCCGCCGACCGCGGCATAGATTACCATCTCGATCGACGGCACGATGCCGACGAAGGACGGTGACATGAAGCCGATTTCGAGGGCGAACAATGCGCCGCCGATGGAGGCGAACACCGCCGCCGCGCAGAAAGCGAAGATCTTGAAGTTGGCGACGCTGTAACCGGAGAACCGGACACGATCTTCCTTTTCGCGCATCGCGACCAGAATTCGTCCAAGCTTGGAATGCCGGATGAAAAGAGCGACGCCGACGCAGCCGAACAGCAAGGCCACTTCCACGAAGTAGAGAATGAACTTGGCGTTGTCGGTACGGATATCCCAGCCTTTCAGCGTGCGCAGGTCGGTGATGCCGTTGACGCCGCCGGTGTAGCCCTGCTGGCCGATGATCAGAATGGTCAGGATCGCGGCGATCGCCTGGGTGATGATGGCGAAGTACGTGCCGCCGACGCGGCGCTTGAACATCGCAGCGCCGATGATGAAGGAGAAGATCGCAGGCACCGCGATAATTGCGATGATCGTGAAGGTCAGGCTGTGAAACGGCTTCCAGAAAAGAGGAAGTTGCGTGATCTGGTTCCAGTCCATGAAATCAGGAATTCCGGGTGTCGACTGGATCTTGGTGTTGGCAACGCTCGATGCTTCCAGTTTAAGAAACATCGCCATGCAGTAGCCGCCGAGGCCGAAGAACACGCCCTGCCCCAGGCTGAGAATTCCGCCGTATCCCCAGCAGATGACAAGCCCGATCGCGACGAACGCGTAAGTCAGATACTTCGCGACCAGGTTGAGGCGGAAGATGTCCAGCGTCAGCGGCAGGATGACGACCAGCAATACGGCAAGCGCCAGGACGCCGACGAGCTCGGAACGATTTGCGAAGCGCGGGTTGTCGTGGACGGTCTTGGCGACAACAGTTTGCTCGGAGCTTTTCTCTAAGCTTTTCTTGGACATTTTCCTGGCCTTTTCACTTCCGGACCTTGAGGGCGAACAGACCCTGCGGCCGCAGCATGAGGATGCCGACAATCGCGAGCAGCGTGAGAACCTTGGCCATCGAGCCCGACATGAAAAATTCCATGGTGGACTGCGCCTGGGAGATGGTGAAAGCCGAGGCGATGGTGCCGAGCAGGCTCGCCGCGCCGCCGAACACGACCACAAGGAATGTATCGACGATGTAGAGCTGGCCGGAGGTCGGGCCCGTTGAGCCGATCATCGTAAAGGCCGAACCTGCGACGCCGGCGATGCCGCACCCAAGGCCGAAGGTGTAGCGATCGACCTTCTCGGTGTTGATGCCGACGGCGCCCGCCATCACACGGTTCTGCACCACGGCGCGCACCTGACGGCCCCAGCGCGACTTGTACATGATGTAGGCGACGGCGACGGTGATCAGAACCGTCAAACACATCACGAAGATGCCGTTGATGGGCACTTCGATGGTGTCGGTGACTTTGAGCGAACCCAGCATCCACTGCGGCAGCTCGACGCCGACTTCACGCGCGCCGAAGATCGAGCGATAGGCCTGTTGCAGGATCAGGCTCAGGCCCCAGGTCGCCAGCAGCGTATCGAGCGGGCGCTTGTAGAGATGCCGTATCAGCGCCCATTCCACCAGCATGCCGAGCGAACCGGATGCGATGAACGCAAGTATCATTGCGAGGAAGAAGTAGCCGCTGAACAGCGACGGCAGATAGGCCTGAAAGAAATTCGACGTCATCCAGGTGACGTAGGCGCCGAGGATCATGAACTCGCCGTGCGCCATGTTGATGACGCCCATCTGGCCGAAGATGATCGCA
>JAFVHU010000131.1 GCA_017474385.1 Afipia sp.
GACCGGCGCCGGGGCAGAGGTGCAGCGGCCGTTGGCGACGGTCGTCATCGGCGGAATCATCTCGTCGACCATACTGACCTTGTTGGTACTACCGGCTCTCTACGTCTTGTTCAGGCGGGAAGATCTGGAAAATGGCGAATCTAAATCACAGGCTACAGAACCCAAATCACCGACTACAGAAGGAGCAGTGTCATGAAATACCTGATCGCAATCGTTTGTGTTGTCTTTATGTGGTCCGCACCCTCCTACGCCCAACACGCGCATGGCGGCGAAAAGGGCCCCAACGGCGGCCCAATGGAGGATGTTGCTGGCATTGATGCCGAACTCATGACATCCGGCAATAAAATCACAATCAACGTCTTCGATCCCAAGACGACAAAACCCGTTGCAACCAAAAACTTTACCGCAGCGGTCATGATTGCGAGCGGCAGTACGCGTGAAACGGTCACTCTCGCTCCCCAAGGCGACAACTCCCTGCAAGGCGACGCGAAGAGCCCCGTGGCAGCAGGCGCGACGATCACCCTCACCATCAAAACGGCAGAAGGACAATCCGGTCAGGCCAAGTTCAAGAAATAGGACAGAGATTGGAGCAATACGGGTCGATCTTCACAGAACGTCGAATGATGGATGGTCACGATGTGATCGTACTGACCTCCGTTAGCGGCGCCGCGCGCCTGCTCCTGATCAGAGCGCTGTTCTTGGTTGCCGTTTTCGCGGTCAGCGCACCTGGCTCCCTCCGGGCGCAGGCACAAACGGCCAAAATCGTCGGTCTGGGCGCCACGACGTGCCAGCGGTTCTCCGATGACGTCAAAGCCAATCCTGCGGTTCGACGAGACTATCTGGCGTGGGCGCAAGGCTTCATGAGCGGTATTTTATCGAGCAGGCCACCGGGCATCGATGAGGGCCTCGACCTCGCTCCGGTGTCCTTCGACTTGATCAAACAACTGCATTTTCTGGAAGATTACTGCGCGCGGAACGTCTCGCTGGATTTCTCGGACGCCGTAGCAGCCCTTTACAAGCGGCTTCGTCAGGAGGGGAAGACGTGAAATTGAAACCGTGCGCCAAGCCTCGCCAGCTGTGGTCAAGGAGTCGATCATGAGCGACAACTCACAAGCTGTCAGGATGCGCGTCAGCATTGAACCTTTGGATGGGAGCATTGCGGTCGCAACGCTCGGGTACGGATGACATGAACACAGCGGTAGCCAAAAGCGGCTTGGGTCGAGACTTGAGGTTGGACCTTTTCCGCGGGCTGGCAAATTGGGCGATCTTTCTCGACCACATTCCCAATAACGTGGTCGCCTGGGTCACGATGAAGAACTACGGGTTCAGCGACGCGGCCGACCTGTTCGTCTTCATCTCCGGCTACACGGTCGCGCTCGTCTATTCGCGGACGATGGCCGTCAATGGCTTTGTGGTGGCCGCGGTCGGCATTCTGGCTCGGGCTTGGAAGCTATACGTCGCGCATATCCTGTTGTTCGTCGTCTATGTCGCCGCGATCGGGTATGTAGCCCAGAATCACGGTCACGCCTATCTGCTTGACGAATTTAACATCCGGCGCCTGATCGCAGACCCGATCGAATTCCTGAAGCACGGGCTGCTGCTGGAATTCAAGCCGCTCAATCTGGACGTCCTGCCTCTCTACATCGCGCTGATGGCCACGTTCCCGCCGTTCCTCTGGTTATTGGTGCGGACGCCTGGCCTGGCGCTCGCAGTCTCCTTCGCGATCTATGCCGCGGCCCGGACCTTTGATTGGAATCTGGCGAGCTACCCCGATGGCGCATGGTATTTTAATCCCTTCGCCTGGCAGTTCCTATTCGTGATCGGCGCCTGGATCTCGCTCGATGGAACGGGCTTGGTGAGGCGGTTGATCGCATCGCGCCTGGCCCTGTGGTCGGCCGGACTCGTCCTGCTGCTCGGTCTTGCCGTCACGCTCGCTGCACGCCTCGGCTTCTCATCCGCGATGCCGGCACCGATCGCCGATCTGTTTCTCCCGAACGACAAGACGAACCTGGCACCGTATCGGATCTTGCATTTCCTGGCGCTCGCGCTGATCGTCGCGAGATTGGTACCGCGTAGCGCGAGGGCGTTAAAGCTTTCCGTCCTGCGTCCCGCGATCATCTGCGGCGAGCGTTCCCTCGAAGTATTTTGCGTCGGAATATTCCTGTCGTTCGTTGGGTGCTTCCTCATCGAATTGGTTTCCAATGCAATCGCCTTTCAGTTGTTAGTCAGCCTATCTGGCATCGCTTTGATGACAGCCGTCGCCTACTATCGAACGTGGATCAAGAATCTCCGACCGGCATCGACGGCCGACAGATTCAGGGCGGTATGATGTTTGACCCTCATGGAGCCAAACCGATGGCGTCCGCGACTTCAGTTATCACCCGGTTGCGGGTTGAAGGGATGGATTGCGCCGCGTGCGCGATCAAGATCGAAAACGCGCTACGGCGGATACCCGGTGTTACCGAGGTGAACGTATCCGTCGCTGGGGCCGCGGTCACTGTCAGACATGATCTGGCGGATACCAGGACGATGAGCACCCAGATCGCGGCTCTTGGATATGCCGTTACCGGGTCGGAAGAGATCGGAGACAAACAGGCTGGTGATGAAGTGTCCGCTCTCGAGGAAGACACCGGCCGTTTCCACGTCCACAATCACGGCCCCACGAACAAGAGCTGGTGGCAGACCAGCAAGGCGGATTTGACGATCGCGTCCGGAACCGCGCTCGCAGTCGCCTTCGTGTTGGGAAAAGCCATTCCGGCCACCGAACAATGGGCATTCCTTCTGGCGATGATGGTCGGCCTGGTCCCGATCGGCAAACGCGCAATTTCCGCAGCGATTGCAGGAACGCCGTTCTCGATCGAGATGCTGATGACGATTGCC
>JAFVHU010000132.1 GCA_017474385.1 Afipia sp.
GAGCCGGTAGCTATGGCGCTCTTTCGCGGCCCGGCCTCCGGCCTCTCTTAAGTCCGCGAAATGCGCGCCCGTAGCTCAGCTGGATAGAGCACCAGACTACGAATCTGGGGGTCAGGAGTTCGAATCTCTTCGGGCGCGCCATTTGCGTACAAAACTGCGAACGTTTGGGTTCGCGTTTTGATCGCCGGCCATGGCCTGCTCCAGGGTTGCCCTGTCGCCCACGATACGGATGGCGTGGTCATCGACCTCCACCCGATCCACCACGGATTTGATATAAGCCTTCCGGAACGGAATTGGGCCCGATGCGATGTTTTCCCGCATGAGCCTGCCAAATCGCTCGATGGCTTGATCGTCGAAATTGTGAGACTTCGGCCGAACCTTAATGCGTTCCAGGGCCTCCTTGGCTTGGTCTCGGTCGGTCTTGAGAGCCGCGAGGCGGTCCTTCAGGATGTCGTCCAATTCGGTGAGACCATTTTCTACCATGGTGTAAAGTCGCTTCAGCTTGTCCTCCGCCGCGGTCAATTCCGACCGCAAATTGGACACCCGCTGATCGACTTCGGCCGCTTGCTCGGACCGCCGTTCCGCGAGCTTCCCTAGAATAAGCTTCAGTCTTTCCGGCTGGAAGAGCCGCTCGGCAAGGTTCTCCACCACGATGGCATCGAGCTTGGCCATGGGAACAGAACGGCCCTTACAGCCGGTCTTTCCCTGACGTGCGCAGGTCGAGCAGGTGTAATATTTGTGCACCTTGCCGGTGGACGACGTGCCGGTGCGCAGCGTCATCGCGGCGCCGCAGCCGGCGCAGCTGGCAATCCCGGTCAGCAGGATCGGTCCGGTCACGACCCGGGGCGCCGTCACTCTGGGGTCACGCGTCTTGAGAGTCGCCACGACAGCCTCAAACTCGGTCCTGGGAATGATGACAGGCACCTCAACGGTGACATGCTCATTGACTGGTTTCGGCTGCTGGGACCTGGAATCCCGCCTATTGAATACCCACTCGCCAATATAGACGGTGTTGGTCAGAATCCCGTGGACGGTTGCTACGCCGAAGCGGGCACCACGGCGGGTGCGGTAGCCGCGTTCGTTGAGCCAGGAGGTCAGGTTTTTCACACCCAACGGTCCCGATGTGCCGTCGCCCTGGCGATACAAGCGGAAGATCAGCTTGACCGTCTCGGCTTCCACCGGATCGACGGCCAGCTTCTTCTTGATGCGGGCACCACGTTTGTCGACCTCGACGGTTTTGTATCCGAGGGGAACGGGCGAGCCATTATAGAAGCCCTGACGAGCATTCTCGACCATGGCCTTCCTGACGTGCTTGCCGTTCTCGCGGGATTGGTATTCGTCGAACAGGCCGATGATCTGCCGCATCATGACTTGCGCGGGATCATCGCCCAATTCCTGGGTGATGGAAACCAGCCGCACGCCCGCCTTGGCCAGCTTGCGGATGTACATCTCCATCGTGAAGCCATCGCGAAAAAAGCGGCTGAACGCAAAAACAACGATCACGTCATAGGGATGGTCATCGTCGCATGCGCGCTCAATCATCTTCTGAAATTCAGGCCGATTGTCATCGGTTGCCGTTGCGCCCTGCTCGACGAATTCCGCGGCCAAGTCCCAGTTCTTCCGTTCGCAAAAAGCCTGGACTGCTCGCATTTGCGATGGAATGGTTAATTCAGCTTCCATCTGTCTGGGAGTCGAGGCTCTATAATATGCGCAGGCACGCAGGCCCGCGTGTTCGCTGCCCGCATCTGCGGGGGTGTTCTTCACTTGACGTACGCGGGACTTTTTCATCTTGCACCTGTCTCTAGAGGGGATTTTCGCAGCTGTTTGAACCGAAGAAAAGCCCCTTGGTAAGCGCGGCTGACGTGGCCCTTAATAGCTGGGATTTGACGCGAATAATTTGTTGAAGAGACCTGCCGGCGCTCTCAGGTGAGCGCCGGCAAGTCGTGCGGCTAGAGGAAGGTGACCTCCAACATGTCCTGCTCGCGATGCAGGGCGACCGTGATGTGGGGTTGTCCTTCCAGGTACCCGGTGTACGTCATCGCACCACGATCTTCGGTCCAGCAACCGTCGATGCCGCCGCGCCGCAAAGCCGCGGCGCGGTCCCGGTTAGCGCCGATCACCAAGACCCTGACGGGCAGCGCGTCGGTTCTCGGCCACAACATCAAGTCGAGCGGCCGCGAAAAATCGATCATGGTATCGATCACCAGCGAAATCATCTGGCTGATGAAACAGGCTTCGACGGCAGGATCGTGCGACATCAGTTCAAGAAAACGCTTCATAGCGGGCCTCCTTTGGTGCCGATCATTTTGCGCCGCGCGCTGAAAACGTCGCGTCCTCATCTCACACGCGGCAACGGCATGCGCAAATTCTGCGCTATAAAGAAGCCCATCCCTTTGGAAGCCAAAGTGATGAACTGAGGTCATCACTTTGGCTTCCAAAAGTGGCAGGGCCAAATCATCTCAAGAAATCGAACTCTCTGCCCACGGACGAAGTGCAGCCCATTTTGAAGCGCGGCTGATCACACGAGTGTGGCTCGGAAAAGATCCTAGACGACGCAGTCAAGCCTGTTGGTTGCGCGACGATGCTCAAGCCTCCTTACCAAGATCACAGTACGCTGCACATTGCTCTGACTTCGACTGTCAAACGCTCAATCCCAGCTCGCCTGTTGTTTGTTTGGTTGGGGGCCTGCGCCCCCATGCCGTCGAGGCCAAGCCCACGGGCGGAAAACGACGGCCGTGTCGTCGCTGTGCTCCAGCCCGCACCAAACCCGCCGCATTCTGGCCTTGACGGCAATTGCCCCGCTCATTGGCGCGCGCCTAGTCCGGTTGCAAGAGCAACCGCTGTTAAGAACAGGAGGGATCGATGAAAGCAAATGTCAATGAGCGTATCACAAGCCGCATCGTGGCCGAGCTTGGCGGGGTGTGCAGGCCGTGGTTGCAGCCATGGAATGCGGACAATGCGGCAGGACGGATCACGCGGCCACTGCGGACCAACGGGCAGCCCTATCAATGCATCAACGACGCCTTCGGGCTTCACGTGTAATTCAACGCCAGTGATGGTAGACATATAGAGTGGGTGCCGGCGCGAGGTCTGCGCCGGCACCCTTGCTGCTAGATGTCCAGGACGGCGAAGCGCAAGGTGCTCCTGCCGTCGACGAAGATCTTCAGCCGGTCGGCGCCATCGACACGCCCCACCAGACTGGCCGGGCGCTCATCGACGTCGATGGCGCAGAACTTAACGCGCTCGGCGCTCAGCTCCTGGTGCAAGGCGTGCAAAGTGCTTGCCGCGACGGGATCGATGTAGACGTCGATCTCGTCGTTGTCGCCAACGCTGAGATTGGCGATGCCGGAAAGCCGATGCTCAGGTAGCACTTCCGCCAGCATCTGATTCAGCATCGTCAGCGTGAAACGCCACGCCAGCATATGGTCCGCGGCAAGCTTTTCGATCAGGGTGTAAGGGTTCACTAGAAGCTCCTTAGTGTGTTGGATCGTGTTGGATTGTGATGGAGAGAGGGGCGCCTAATCAGGCGGCCCTCTTGCTTTCGGCCGCCGCACTGGTCCGAGCAGGCGATCGATTTCGCGGCCGAGGTAGAGTTCGATGGCTTCAAGCTCGCGATCGCTTACTTGGACCGGGTCGAACGAGATTAACGAAACGCTGTAATCTTCAGCGCTTGTCACGCTGCGCGTGGTACGGTTCGCTTGCTCCGATTGTTCAGGTCGACTGCGAGTGGCGCTTCTTCGTTTTGACATGGCTGCCTCCTTTGATGAGGCGCCATTGGACCGCAGGAAGCACTCGTCCCCTTTGGAAGCCAAAGTGACGCGTTGACACCGCAACTTTGGCTTCCAAAGGGGAGCTATCTGTCCTCTGAAAAAATAGACCGTCGCCCACAGGCCATGGTTGCGAGCGCGGAAGAAGAGCGGCCCGGCAATACTATTTGCGCAGAGCCGAACATTTTCTGACCGGCAAAGAGCCGACCGGCGATAGCTTAGCGAGCCGGCCCTCAGCATTAAGGTCCACCAAACCGTCGGAGCAGAAACAATGAAAATTCCATGCGGCCGTTGGCCGGACGGGCTGTCGGTCATTGCCAACGATGGCGGAAAGGAGCAGGCGTCGCGGCTCGATCTGACGCCAAGCGCGCCGAAGTCGGCCACCATCGCACCTGCTCTAGCGGACCGCAGCATGCGTGATCGGTCAGGTGCATCTGTTTGCCTGCAAGTCCCAGTCAACCGATGGCGAGACTGGCGCGGTTGAGCACCGTTTGAACCCGTTGGCGCGAGGCTCTCAGCTTTTCTCGTTCGATCGGCGCCAACTCATTGAATGCGGCCAGCGCGGGTGAACCGCGCTGGCCGCTTGCGTTACCAGAAGACGACGAGCACCTCCTGGTCCGCGGCGTTGGCGGAAACCTCGAAGAGGTCACCGCTGTAGAGCAGGGTTTCCTCATTCCAGCTGCCGCCGTCGCCAGCTTCGAGGGCACCTCGGAGGTGCTCCCAGTCCTTGCGGAAGAACTCCACGCGGACATTGACCCGTTCGGTTGGCCCGGCAACTTCGCCGCACCACAGATTGAACGTGATCGTCGGCTGCGGATCCATTTCCAGGCGTTTGCTGATCCTCCCGCTGATCAGGTTGATCAGGTTGGTGCCGAAAAACGGCTCGGCGCAGGCCTTGCGGATGACGTTGGTCACATGGTCGCACACGATGTGCTTTCCTTTCTGCTCTTCGAGCTGCTGGTGACGTTGGTTACGGAAGGAGCCAGGCCGGAGTTCAGACGCGACATCTGACCAACCGATCTTTCCTTCTACGCAGCATTGAACCGCAGAAATCCGATGTCCCCTTTGGAAGCCAAAGTGACGAGCTAATGCCGTCACTTTGGCTTCCAAAGTTGCTCTGTCGTTCCGCAGGGAAAATCGGCCTCCGCTCATGGAGGCCACGATGGTTGCGAGCATCGGCAAAGGGACTGTCGCCCAATATTATTTGAGGCGAACGGAATACTACCTCAACGGCAAGGAGCCGGCCGGCGTGTGGCTGAGCAATTCGGCTGCGCTCGGCATCAAGGTCGGCCAGATCGTCGACGCGGATCTGTTTGAGAAGCTCCACGCTGGCGTCGGACCCGACGGACGCTTGCTCATCACCAATGACGGCGGCAAGGAGCGGATGCCGGGCTTCGATCTGACGCTCAGCGCACCGAAGTCGGTCAGCATCGCGTTCGCCCTCGCAGACCCCGACATGCGGGCTGCTATCGAGCGTGTTCAGCTGGACGCCTGCAAAGCCGTCATCGCCATGTTGAATCGTGAGGCCGCCTTCACGCGACGCGGCAGAAACGGCGTGGTCATCGAGAAGACGTCACTCATCGTCGCTGCATTCCAGCACGGCGAGGCGCGACCCGCACCCCATATCGACGGGCGCGTCACAGCGGATATGGATCTGCATACCCATTTATGCCTTGTTAACTTGGGCGAGAAGCCGGTCCGAGAGGGCGAACGCGGGCCGACCTTTGGAGCGTTAGACGCACGGCCGCTTTTTAACGCGAAAATGCTGGCAGGCAGCGTGTATCACCTGGCCCTGTCTTCGGGTTTACAGAATCTCGGCTTTCAGGTGGAGGTCACGGGCCGGAACGGCATTTTTGAGCTGGTCACGCCCACGGGACCGCTTATCAGCGATGATACCAAGCGTTATTTCTCGGCCCGTAGAAGCAAATTGGAGGAGCGCCTCGCGGAGTACGACCTGGTCACCGGGGAAGCGCAACAACTCGCTTCTGCCGTTGTCAAGGCAACGCGTCTGTCGAAGTCGTCTGATGACCGTGATCGCTTCGAGATCTGGCGTGAGCAGGCCATGGAACAGGGTGTCGACGTCGAGCACTTCATCGATCGGGCTCGCACCGTTCAGGCTCTCTCTGACCGTAACCGGGAGATCCTGATCGCGCAGCGCCTGGCTGACATTCCTTCCGGCCTGACCGAGCAGGAATCGGTGTTCGAGCGGCGCCATCTCATGGCCGCTGTCGCCAGCGGCCTGGTCGGAACGGGAGCTGGCGCCGAACGCGTCGATATTGAGGTCGAGCGTCTGATCAATTCCGGTCGCATTGTTCAGCTTGGGCAGGACCTGCACGGCCACGGTCTGTATTCGACACCAGAGATGATTGCGATCGAGAAGAGCCTGCTGAAGACCGCGCAATCGCTGGCGCAGCGTCATTGGGCCGCAATCGACGAGCAGATGATCAACGACGAATGTCGTCGGCGCGGCTTGTCGGATGAGCAGCGTCAGGCCGCGCTTGCCGCGACCGATCAGCGAGCCCTGGCCATCGTGGAGGGGGCCGCCGGATCGGGTAAGACCACCACGCTGAAGGTCGTGGTCGACGCGTATTTGGCGGCCGGCAAGACTGTGCGGGGCGGCGCCATCGCGCATCGGACGGCGGCGATGCTGCGTTCCGAGCTAGGCATTGATGCCACCGCAATCGAGCGTCTCCTGGCCCAGATCAAGTCGGGGCAGCACATCCTGGATCGCAACACGGTGCTCTTGATTGACGAGTGTGGCCAGGTTGGGTCCAAGACGATGAATGAGCTTGTGACCGCAGTCGCGCGCGCCGGAGCGAAGCTCGTTTTGGTTGGTGATCGCGATCAATTACAACCCATAAGTGCGGGCCCCGCGCTCAAGATTCTTTCAGCCGTCGTGCAGCCGACGCGGGTCGACAAGATCGTACGTCAACGCGAGGCATGGGCTCAAGATGCCGCGCGCGCGTTCGCGAAGGGGAATGCAGCCGCCGGCCTTGAAGCCTATGCGGCGAGAGGCTTGCTGCAGGGTTGCGCGGGTGCGCAAGCCACCATCCGGTCGGCCGTGGACCGCTATATGGATGCGCAAGCTCGCTTGCCCGGGCAAAAGCATCTGCTGATCGCCAAATCCAACAAGACGGTCCGGGCGCTTAACGCCGAGATCCGCTCGCGCCTGCGAGATGCGGGTCGTCTCACCGGTCCGGACCACGTCATCGTGGCAGGCGATGCTTCGGGGTGCAGCTTCCGGCTGCACCTTGCCGTGGGAGACAAGATCCGGTTTGGGATTCGCCAGGACAAGATCGGCACCGGCGTCATCAATGGCACCGTCGGCCGGGTGGAGAAGATCGAAGACCTCGATGGGGAGCATCTGCTCGTCCAAGCGACGGTGGACGGCAAGGCGGTCGAATTCTCCACCGAGGCGCTCAAGGACGGGAGTGGCCGGGTCCGACTGAGCCACGACCTCGCTGTGACGGCCTATAGCGCCCAAGGCCTGACCGCCGAGACCGCGACGGTGGTGCTGGGGTCGGAATATGATCGCCACGAAAGCTATGTCGCAGTCTCGCGTGCGCGGGGCGAGACGCAGATTTTTTATGACAAATCGTTGCTCTCGGCCCAGGCAAAAGGCGAGCAAGAGCTCCGCGCGCAGCAGAATGAGCTGGCCGATGCTGCTGAGATGACATACCTCGCCGCAAAATTGTCGCGCGCCAATCTGAAGACCTCGACGTTGGCCCTCACGGGGGAAGCCGAAATTATCCGCGAGCAGCGACATCGCGGGCGCGATCGTAACGAGCTCTCGATCTGAGCGACGACACCGGAATCAGCATCTGCCCGGCGACCGGTCCGAGTATGACAGAACGTGCAGTCGATGCTGCAAAGCGCGAGAGGCGACTGCTTGCCGTATCTCCGTTACGGTTCGAGGCTCAAAGCGCCGGTCAGCAGCGCTGCGGGTTGGTTGGCCAGATCCCTTATCGACATCAACCGAAGTCCACCGCTAGAGCGAACCTCTCAATGGGCCGTTTCTGTCGAGGCGCGCGGCGCCGTCAAAGCCGTTCCCTTCCGTGCTTTGCGTGTGCAACTCGCGCCCTCCGGGGGACCTTACGGCCCGCTTTGACAGCTCCGCTTGAACGCCTCGATCGAGAGCGGCCATCGAGGTCGCCATAGGGGCGGACTCGAAAAACGATAAGGAGCTTCCATGACCAACCAAGCCACTTCATCCCGCCCGACGCACCGCATCTATGCCGTCACCAAGAACGGCAACAAGAAGATCTGGCGAGCGATCGGCGCGCTTTGGCCGCATGCGGATGGCAAGGGCTTCAGTCATAAGTTGGACTGCGTCCCGCTCAACGGCGCCGAAATCGTGGTTCGTGAAATCGACGCCGACGCCGAGGAGGGCGCGCGTTAGCGCGCCCTTTTCTCTCCCTCCCGCATTCTGCTTGGCGCCCGCGTTGGTCCGGACAAGCTCGGCCGATGCGATAGCGGACAGAATCGCTCGGGGCGAAAGCCAAAAAGCTCGAGATTACAGATGCTTGCCTAACGGCGCCGGCCACACTTTGGCGTCCAAAGTGCAACCGCCCAAACCGTGGAAAGCTCCACGTGACGTTGGCGATCCCGTCAACGCGCAAGAAGGAGCTGACCATGTCTAACACGATTCCGCTGAAGCCGCCATTTCTGGGCGTCACCGCCGCGAAGAAGGGTGGCGTTGGCAAGACCCACCTGATGGCGACCATCGCCGACCTCTTGGCTCTGAACGGCTATCCGTTCACGGCGTTCCAGGCCGACGACAAGCGGCGGCTGTCGACGCTGATCGGCGCCAAGGTCGTCGATCTCCGTCCCAACCCCGACCTCGTCATGCACGATCCCGCGCTGGTGCGCCGGTCGTTCACCCCCCTCTACACCGCCGCCAGCAAGGCCGTCTCCACCGGGCAGAGCGTGCTGTTCGACATCGGCGCCGACGAGGTCGAGAACGCCGCCAACTTCCTGAAGGAGGTTGACCTCGACGAGGACCTGGCGACGTGGAAGCTGCCTGCGTTGGTGTTCGTTCTGGTACAGGCCGAAACGGACGCGATCGCCTCGGCCGCCGAGACGATCCGGCGCTTCCGCGAGGCGCTGCCGAGCGCGCGCATCGTGCTGGTGGAAAACCTGCTCGACCGCGGTTCGCTGGAGGGCCTGCGCAACAGCGGTCCCGCCCGTCAGCAGCTCGAGAAGGACCTCAAGCCGCTGCTCGCGGGCATCGAGCGCATCGCGATGCCGGCCATCCTCGCCGACTTCTGGGAGCCGTATGAGAATGCGGGTCTGCGCTTCCTCAAGGCGCTCGCGATGGATCCGCAGGAAGCCGCCAAGCGGCTCGGCATGGAGGTGGGCGATGTCAAGATCGCCCGGCGCGCCATCGCGGTCTTCTTCCGCGAGATGCACCGCGGTCTCTCCAAGCTCATCGACCTGCCGAAGGGAGGCGCATAATGAGCAAGCACTCCGACCGCAAGGAGCCGGCTGACAAGCCGGCTCCAATTCCCCCGATGAGCAAGATCGAGGCCGATCGTCAGCGCGAGGTCGGTGCTCAGGTCCGCGCAGCTGTACGCAAGGTCTTGACCAAAGGCGGCTCGGTAAGCGCTACCCAACTAGCAAAGTGGGGACCGGACGGTACAGAGTTTTTCTTTCGAGTGCTGCGCAAGGGCATCGCCAAGCAAATGTCCAAGACATCAGCACCAGCCCCTCCCGTCACGCCGACGAAACCTGTGAAGGCGAGCGGTGCCAACGCCAAGACCAAGCGCGTGCCCAAGCGCGCGGATGAAAGCAAGGCTGGGCCCGCGGCGCTCCCGGTGTCCACAGATCGGGACTGGACCGACCAGCAGCGCAATCGCTGGTCGACGCGAACCCGCGCCGTCATGCACGGGCTGATCGTCGCCGTGATGCTCTTCGTCGGTGCCGCTGTGTTCACGCGGCTCTGGGGCGCACTCGCGCCCCTCATCCTACAATAAATTTACAACTGGAGATAAGACAATGGCTGCCCTTCCCAAGCTCAGGCCTGGCCTCGACCTCTATCGCTCGTCCGACGAGGCGGTCTACGTCGGCTTCATCGTGTTCCTGCTCTCGTTCGCTCCGCTGGTTGCGCTGCTGGTGGCGCTGCCGGCGGCCGACGCGCCGTACGCGTGGGGCGACTGGGGCGCCAACCTGGCGGGTCTCCGTCATGCTGGTCACTGGGGCGCGCTTTTGGCAGCGGATTGGCCGCGTGTCGCCTTGGCGTTCGCCATCAGCGTGATCGCGGCGCATTTCGGGCGTCTTTCAGCGCGGGACGAAGCGCCGCTGACCGAGCCGTTCCAAACGCCTGACAAGGGCCAGCCCCGCATCTATTACGATCATGACGCATGCCGAAGGCTTCACAATCAGTTCAGGGCGGAGGCCGGATATTTTGCCCGCAAGGGGATCTGGCTTGCGCCGTACCTCAACCTGCCGTTCGAGCTGGAGAGTCGCTACGCAATGATCTTCGGCGCCTCCGGCCACGGAAAATCGAACCTCGTCCGCGCCTACGCGACGCAGATGGCGGAGCGAGGCGACCTTTTGATGATGCATTGTAACAAGGGCGACGTCACGCGGTCCTTTGATCTCAGATCGGTTGTCTTGATCTCGCCCGCTCACCGTGATGGTTGGGCCTGGGATATCGCCGCCGACATCGTGGGCGCCGCTGCTGCGGCCGATTTCGCGAGCGATGTCGTCCCCGGATCCGAGCAGAGCTTTTGGTCGGATACCGCCCGCCTGCTCCTGACCGACATCATTTGCACGGTAGCAAAGGAGAAGGGCCGGCAATGGGGTGCGCGCGATCTGCTCGACGCGGTGTTGTCGGATCCCAATGACCTGCGTCAGCGCATCGAAGCGCTTGATCTCAGTGCGAGCCCGCTGCTGCGCAGTGGAGACGAAGACGGCGAGAACAAGACCGTGCTGAGCATCATGGCGACGCTCCTGAGCGCTGCCATGACCAGCCTTCGCCCGATGGCCTACGCCTGGTCGACCGTGCCGCCCGCGAAGCGCTTCTCCGTCACCGCCTGGTTGTCGAAAACCTACACCGGCCCCAAGATCGTCATCGTCCAGACCTCGCCGAATTTCCAGGCGATGTCGACGGTGGTTTGCGGCGGCATCTTGCGGCGGGCCTGCAAGGAGCTGTCGGACGCGTCGGTGGAAATCGACACCTCCCGCCGGGTCAGCTTGGTGCTGGACGAATTCTACTCGCTCGGCAAGATCGACGGCTTTGCGCGTGCGCTCTCCGTTGCGCGCGAGAAGGGCCTTGCCTGTATCATCGCTCTTCAGTCGATGAGCCAGTTGAAGCCGTACGGGGAGGAGGCGGAGCTACTGCTCGATCTGTTCCAGATCAAGATCTACAGCCGCCTCACAGCCGGCGCCAGCGCGGAATGGGCGGAGAAGATGGTCGGCTACCGTGACATCCGGTGGCTGGCCCCCAACAACAATCCTGCAGAGGACGATAAGCGGGAATTCATCGTCCAAACTGACAAGAAGCCCGTGATCAGCGCCACCCAGTTCGCTGGTGAGTTGGGCGTGTTCAGCAAGTCCGAAGATGAGCGCATCGTGCGCGCCGTCGTGCACTATGCCGGCAACGCCTATCGCTTCGACTGGCCGCTCACGACCTGGACGATCCGCGGCAAGGGCTTCGTGCCGGCAGCGTGGACGCGGTTTGCCGCCCGACCGAATACGACGGCCACGAACGGTCGTGGAAAGGCAACCCGTCCGAGCCAGAGGCAACAGGTGACCAAAGCCCCGTAGCCGGACTGTCCCGGGCGCCGGCGCTGCCGTTGTGCACAACGACGGCGCCGAGCGTTTGAAGTGCTCAAATCAACCTCGCCGGTTCGTCCGGCCAGGTTCAATTCCATGGGTTCGGACCATGAATCCACGCTGACGGCGGACGACCTCGGCCTTGAGTTTCCAGTCTTCGATCTGATGGACAGGGAAGCACAGCATTGGGCCCCGCACAGTAATACTGCGGCTTGTTGCCCGACAGCGAGGAGCACCTAGCGTTTCCTCCGTGATCCAGTCATACTTAATCTTGACCGGCTTGGGTTCTTTGAAGCCACGATAGTCGAAGCATGGCAACTTGTTCGGCCTACGAATCACGGGCGGAAAGAATCCCTCTGAGCGTCGCAACAAGACACGCCACACTTCCATCGGAAATTGACCAAGCAGAGCGTTCTGACCGGTTTCAATTTCAGTCCAGCCGACCCTGAGACATCGAGCAATCCCTCTGTCAAAAGTATGTTCGCCCGTCCGCTTGAGGGTTCCGATCCAATGCGCAAGCGCGATCAGGTGCGATCCAGATTCGAAGAATTCATGCTCGTTATCGTCACCGAGATCGATGGTGGAACCATGCAAAGCCGCGAGTATGTAGTCATGCAAGGTGACTTCGTGTCTGATTTTCTCGAGCGTGGGGCGTTGCCCGATCGAGCTTAAAATGTTGTCGGCATGTCCGTCCAATTCGTTTGCCAAGAGCTCGGGCCAACTTTGCGCCTCCTCCGTCTTCCGAGGCATTTTCGTCACGCCAGTAGGACCAGCGTGAAGTTTCTTCTCTACCTCAAGCTGCTTTAGCGCCAAGCTCCAGTCTTGTTTGGTCTGAAGAACCCAGCACACCTTGCGCTGGGCTGCCACTACTTGGCTAAACCAAGTGAGGATCGCGGCCCTCGTTGCCGAGCCCGCTTCCGCGAAGGGAGGATCGTTGCCCTCAAAGATCCGATGGGCATTTGCAAACTCGAAAGCGATCTGCTGTTCGACCAGATCGGACCGGTCAGAAAAAAGAGTCTCATAAACTCGGCGGCCGTGATCAGCGATCGTCCCAGGTGTCGTCGCATAAGCAATATGCACAACACGGTCTTCCACGGACTTTGCACCAAACAACATATGCTCGTGTTCAACCAACGGAATAATTCGCTCGGTTTCGGACTTGTCGGCCTCAAGGCACGCCTCTTTGCCCATGATCGGCGCCATAGCTGCAAAGAGCCGATCTTTTTCCTTTTCGAGAGGACGGCGACTCCAAAGCCGCAATGCGGTGCCGCCCTCGAGCAGCATACGGCCCCAGTGATGCGCATTAATGCGAAAGACATCGATGTTGTGGCTTGCAACTATGAGACTGCCACGCCGGCTTGTTTTCTTCGCGCGTTCCTCGACGTCGAGCACATAGCCGAGCTGGACAAAGCGCCTTTCCGTGTCAGGAAAGAGCGACATGCTGCGGTAGGCCAACGAAGCGATGCTGATCGGACATAGCTCAATATCACGGTCTACAAATCTTGCCTTGGCTTCGGCGAGGTGCCCGCGCAGCGTTCGACGTTGGGCAGCTGTCCGAAACCGAGCGGGATCGTAAAAGAGCTTGATCGTGTAGTAGGGATTGGAAGGATAGAGGTCCCTCTGTTCAATGTGCTCGAAATCTTCGACAGTCTCGAGCCCGAAAAGGCGTGAGAAATATGCGTTGCGCTGCCACCGCGCCTCTTCCAAATGCTGCACAGCTTCCTTCAAAGTCACTTTTTCACTCCAGTTGGTCCGATTTTGCTGAGGCGTGCTAAGGCAGCCTCGATCTCATTGTCCGAGACATCCTGGGAGCCGGCCGCTCTTGGATCGACTGACTCGATGTTTTGCAGCGAGCGCGGAAGAGACGCCGCCAACGGAGGGGCATTGTCTGCCGTCGACGCGGGCCGCGGTTGCGCTGGTCGCTTTGGTCGCTGGTCGGAAGGAGCCGTCTCTTTTTGGCTAACGCGGGCGTAGCTCACCCGAAGTTGGTCCGACGATATCAGGCCTCCGTCGGCTCGACGGGCCCCTGCGCGCACCAGCAGTTGCGCTATTCCCCGCCAGGTCATGCCCAGGTGCCGTAGCTCTGCGAAGGCGTCGGCGCGCCGAGCGACGACCCGGTCCAACGGCACATGCTCGCCGCCAACGATCAGCTCTGCTGTGAAATCTTCAGCCCAGGACTTGGGATTGATTGGCATGGGCTCAGAATAACGAGCCCAAATTTCTTATCGCTGAAACAGAAGAGAGCAATTTGAAGCAACTCGATAATGCTCTTTAATGCTACAGAAAAGAACGAATTGCTCTGTCTACACCTGTGCATCGGTGGATGGCGTCCGCATGGCAAGAACTTTTTCGACGTTCTGACAACTTGGTGGTCGGGGTGCGGTCATCGGTCCGGCCTCATCGAAGCGGATCCCAGGTCCGCGGGCCTTAATGGTAGTCCGCGGATCGGGTCCCAGCCACTATGGCGCGCTTGATGCGCATGCACAGGTACGGGTTTTCCCAATCCTCGGTCTCGACCGGTTGCCATTACGTCGTCGTCGCTCTCACCAATTCGATCATCCCACTCGGCAGCAACTTTCTTTCCCTTTCCGGCTGCTTCCGCTTATGCGATGGCGGACGCTTCCTGGCGGAATGTTTCGCCGCGGCTCATCACCGCCCACGCGATCCTCGCCATCTTGTTGGCCACCGCGATCGTGACCACGCGCGCTGGACGCCTCTGAAGGAGCGCGTTGATCCAGGCTGCGAACTGGGGCTTGTTGCGGCAATAGCGGATCACGGCGGTGGCGCCGAGCACGAGGAGCTTGCGCAGATACGCATCGCCTTTCTTTGAAATCTTCCCCATATGAACCTTGCCGCCGGATCCGGACTGCCGTGGGACAAGGCCGATCCAAGCTGCCAGATGCCGCCCGGACCTAAAGACTTTAATGTCTCCAATAGTGGCAGTAATTGCGGATGCCGTGATCACGCCGATGCCAGGGATCGTTTGCAGTCGCATACTGACCTCGCTGGCCCGGTGCGCTACTCGAATAGCCTTCTCTATCGTTTGTACGCGTGTCTGAAGATCGTCGATCTGGCCCATGATCAGCTCGACGCAGCTGCGGACCGCATCGGGTAGAACGGCGGGAGTTGCGCCTTGGGCAAGCGCATGCAGGTCTGGAATGCTCCAAACTCCCTTGGGCGCGATCAGCCCAAACTCGGCGAGCTGACCCCGTAGCGAGTTGATCAGCGCTGTTCGCTGCCGCACCAGCAGCTCGCGTGTCCGGTGCAGCATCAAGCCCGACTGCTGCTCAGCACTTTTGATTTCAACAAATCGCATCGTTGGCCTGGTCACTGCCTCGCAGATTGCCTCGGCATCAACGGCATCGTTCTTGCCGCGCTTAACATAGGGTTTGACGTACCCCGCCGGCATCAACCGCACGTCGTGTCCTAGTGCCGTCAGCTCGCGACCCCAATGATGGGCGGTGCCGCAGGCTTCTATGCCGACCAGGCTGGGCGGCAACCCTTTAAAAAACTCGAGTACTTCCGAGCGGCGGAGCTTCTTGCGGATCGTGACCTTGCCAGCCGGATCGACCGCATGGACTTGAAAAACGTGCTTTGCAAGATCGAGACCGACAATCATAGTGGGCATCGTGGATGGCTCCCTTTGAGTGAATCTGACAACGACTCACTTTGGCACATCAGATGCCGGTAGCGGACGCCATCCACACCATCATTAGGATGCGCCCGTGACACTTGGAATCTGATTGCAGAACGTCGAAAACGTCACGCCGGCATCGAGCGTTCGCCATCTATAAACCACGGGGTTGCTCGTGGAGGCTTCTAATGACCGGCCCGCCCTCAAGGAATCGCGCTAAGTCTAATAGACGCGTCTGCGTCATTGCAGACGCACTCGCCGCGGTTGTGGTCGCGTGGCTCAGGGTCGAGGCCGCTATCCGCAGCGGTACAATAGTAGGGCAAAGCACCCGCTAGGCAATTTATAGGTTGGCATCGTCGGGAACGCACAAGCAGTGGTTAGCGGGTTCAAACGGCATCTCTCGACGCATTGTCTACTCGGCCTCTTGATGCTCGAGCTCTGACGCACCGAGCACCAACAGCTTCTCTACCAAGGTGCGGCCATTCGCGTGCGGTTGACACTGTACAACCCTCTCGTGTAGTCTAGGTTCGCTCGAAGGGGTTCAAAGGATGAAAAAGACGCCTGTTGTCGTCCTGCCGGTTGCTGCTGCACTTGCGTCATTGGGCGGCGCACCTGCGGCTATGGGTGCTACGGCAGGAATTCCGCAGCCGACGTCGTCACAGGCGGATGCGACAAGCGCGGCCACTAAGAGCCACCCCAACGTCTTATTCAATGTGGGTACCGAACTCCTTAGCCTGACCGTCATGCGTGATGCAGACAGCACGGTCATTGCCCAGCAGCACCACTCGCACCACTCGCACCACTCGCACCACTCCAGTCGTTGATGGTGACGATTAGCGTTGAGTTCGACGAGGCGGTCCATTCACTGGATGCCTTAAATGCGGCTGCATACCGCATGATCGGGACTGGGAGCTGCCAGATCGAGAAGATAGGATCACAGTTCATCTGTCGGCTGACGACAACTAATACTCGGTCGGACCCAGATGCGCTTCGGCTTCGGTTCATCGATCTTGTCACTGACGAGTGCTTGCGCGAGCGGCTGGCCGCCAAGACCGAAACAGTTCGCAACCTCATTCTCTCGCTGGCGTTCGGCGCGCTCGCAGCGGACCCGCCAAGGCGATCTTAGCAATGGCCCGTTTCTCGCCTGCTCAAGAGTTTCAGTCAGCCTTATCGCCGATCCAGCTACTGCCTTTCAGGTTCGAGCGCACAGCTGTAGGGCGGTATCTAGTCTCGAACATTGTCGGCGAGTTCGTTTCGTTGTCAGGCGAAGAGTTTGGGCGGCTTGTCCAACTGCAACTTGCACCGGGCGACGAGTTATACGACAAAGCGTATGCATCGCATCTCATCACCAGAGCAGGGCAAACCGCGCAGTTGCAACTACTGGCCATGCGGCTGCGGAGCCGTATGGCGTTTCTTCGAGAACCCTCTGCGCTCCACTTGTTCGTCGTGACCTTACGATGCGAGCATTCATGCCCGTACTGTCAAGTGTCGCGCCAAAGCTCAGACCGCTCCCGCTTCGATATGAGCGAAGAGATCGCGCAGCGCGCCCTTGCGCTTGTCCTTCAAAGCCCAGCTCCGCTGATTAAGATCGAGTTTCAAGGTGGCGAGCCCCTCCTGAACTTCCCGCTGATCGCGAAGATCGTCGAAGCCGCCAATATCGAAGGGCCTCGGGCGGGAAAGGAATTACAGTTTGTCATCGCGTCGAACTTGGCGCTGCTCAACGATGACATCCTTGCGTTCTGCAAAGCCAACAGCATACTCCTCTCGACATCTCTTGATGGTCCTGCCGATCTTCACAACAAGAACCGTCCCAGGCCCGGCGGGAACAGCTACGAACTGGCGGTAAAGGGCATCAAGAGAGCACAGGATGTTCTTGGGAAAGACCGTGTAGGTGCCTTAATGACCACGACCGAACGCAGCTTGGGTCGTGCCGAAGAGATTATCGATGAGTATTTGACCCTCGGGCTCGGTGGCATCTTCCTGCGCCCCCTCTCGCCTTACGGCTTCGCGGTCAAGTCGAAGCAACTTCAGAAGTACGATGCGAACGAGTGGCTTGACTTCTATAGGCGCGGCCTCCGCTACATCCTCGATCTCAATCGCAGTGGAACACCCTTTGTCGAGTTCTATACTGCACTTGTTCTGGCGCGGATGTTGACGGATAGGCCGACGGGCTACGTTGACCTGCGCAGCCCCGCCGGGATTGGTTTGGGGGCGCTAGTCTACAACTACGACGGCCGCGTGTTCGCATCGGACGAAGGGCGGATGCTGGCTGAGATGGGCGACGACACGTTCGTGCTTGGAAACGTCGCCGATGCGACGTACCGCTCGCTCGTCACATCCGACAAGTTGATTGAGCTGGTTGGAGCCTCCCTGTCGCAGTGTGCTCCTGAATGCCACGGCTGCGTCTACGAGAGCTGCTGCGGGGCCGATCCGGTTTACCACCACGCCACCCAGCATGATGCTGTAGGCATCAAACCGCTATCTGGCTTCTGTGCACGTCAGAAGGGGGTGATGGAGACCGTCATCGATCTGCTTCACAGCTCTCCCGAGGACGCTGTGATCTTGCGCCGATGGGGTGTTGCATGACCGTGCCGCTGCCGCTACGAGGTTCAATCGCAAACGTGCGCGGCTTCTCTGACTCGTCGGGCTGGCACGTGATCCGCACCCGTTCTCCAAACGGCGGTCATCCTGCGCACGATGCAGACGCCGCGCTCATTCGAACATCCGAAGACGTTGACGCTGCGATTGCGTCTGGGTTTACAAGCGGCGTGATTGTGGGCGGCGCGGTGGACGCGGGCCGTGTTAGCCCCAACGTCCTGCGCAATCTAATCCTACTGCCGAGCGGGTGCGACTACCTTGCGGACGGGGATGTTCTTGGTTTCCACCCCTCATCGCGCCGCTACCGAACTCTCTATAGGCGATCCTCGACGCACAATTCGTTCTTAGTTACTGAGCGTTGCAATCACCTCTGTTTAATGTGCTCGCAGCCACCTCGCGATGTGGACGACGGCTGGATCATGGACGAGATCAAGGCTGCGCTACCGCTTCTTGATCCGGCAACTAAGATCCTCGGGTTCACGGGTGGCGAGCCTCTTCTTGACTGGCAGAGTTTCATTGGAGTTCTCGAGGCATGTCGCGACGTGTTGCCAAGCACGGCGGCTCACGTTCTGACTAACGGCCGTGGTTTCGCGCGGCGCGAAGTAGTTTCAGCTTGGGCTGACGTTCGCCACCCCTCCCTCACGGCGGGAATACCCATCTACGCGGCGGTGGATCATGTGCACGACTACGTCGTGCAATCTCGCGGCGCATTCGATGAGACGGTGCTTGGGGTCCTGAAGCTTAAGGATCGTGGCCAGCGCGTCGAGATACGGGTCGTCCTTCACGCCATCACAGCGCCTCGGATCGTCGAGACCTGCCGCTGGCTCGCCCGCAATCTTCCTTTTGTGGACCATGTCGCGTTGATGGGTCTGGAGAACACAGGCTTCGCGCTTGCCAATGCCGGCGTGCTCTGGATCGACCCGTTGGACTACCGGGAAAACTTGGCAGAGGGCGTTGACTTGCTCGCAGCGGCCGGCGTTCCTGTCTCGATCTACAACCTGCCCCGCTGCGTGTTAACAAAATCGACGTGGACCTACGCCGCGCAGTCGATTTCTGACTGGAAGAACGGCTACCTCGAGCAGTGCGATCGATGCGTGGAGCGTCCACAGTGCAGTGGTTTCTTCACCACAGGGCGTCCAAGGCACAGCCGAGCAATCGTGCCGATCCTAGCTACTGCTTTGTAGGTGGGTAACGACCTAGTTAGCACTACTTTGGCAGAATTGGTTTGCGCCACTGTTTTTCAAGGATTTGCTTTCGGCAATATGGGCACTGCTGAGACGGCGGCCGAAGGATGAGATCGACGATGGCGTGACGTACGGCGGGCATGGTTGGTTGAGGCGGAGGCCCGTTGATTCTTTTTTTTCCGCCCCGCGTATGCGAGGCGACGATGTTGCAGGAAGGCGTAGGCAATCATTGTCATAAGGGCGTGGCGATGAAGACCTTGCCATGATCGCCCTTCGAAGTGATCAAGTCCAAGCTCCTCCTTCAACGTAAGCGGAGCTTTTCTCCCATTTGATTAATTGGTTTCGCTTCGGCTTTCGCTCTGCGATTCTTGGCTGGTCAGAGAGCCAAGAGGAGACTGAAGGCGATGGAACAATCGGGGGAGGAAGCCGAAGCTGATGGCTTTGTAGGGAAGCTTACGCGCCGGACGCGTTCTGGAGGCCGGTTATGGTCTGCGGAGATCAAGGGGCGCGCTGTTTTCGAGAGCATGAAGCCCGACGCCCGCGTATGTGATGTCGCACGGCGTTATGGTGTGAAGGCCCAGCAGTTGACGACGTGGCGCAGATTGGCGCGTGCCGGCCGGCTCGCATTGGTCACGGACGACGCGGCGGATTTCGTGTCGATCGAGCTGAGCGATCCAGCGGCGTCAGGCAAGAGCGAGGGGCCCGTCGAGATTACGATTGGCAAGGTTTCGGTCCGCCTGGATGCGGAAGTGTCGGCGGTGCGGATCGCGGAGATCGTGACTGCGATCGAGCGCGGCGCATGATCATTCCGGCGCAGGGACTGCGGATTGTGCTTGCTGTGCGTCCTGTTGACTTCCGGTGTGGGCACGACGCGTTGGCCGGCCTGGTGCAAAACACGCTTGGGCTCGATCCGCATTCGGGCCTGATCGTGGTTTTTCGTTCGAAGCGCGCCGACCGGCTGAAGATTTTGCTATGGGACGGCACGGGCCTCGTTTTGGTCTACAAGCGCCTTGGCCGCGATGGTCGTTTCGAGTGGCCGCAGATCAGCGACGGCGTCATGCATCTGACGCGCGTGCAGTTCGAAGCGCTGTTTGAAGGGCTGAACTGGAAGCGAGTGGGCGAACGGATTGTCGCGACGCCAGCTGCGGCGAACTGACTCAGACCCGACAACCTGTTTCGCGCGGGGCTTTGGGATGATAGCTTGCGGATGTGTCGCCGTCCCCGATTGATCCCGCCCGTCTTGCAGCGCTGCCCGCCGATTTGCGCGCGCTCTTCCGCGCGCAGGAAGCGATGATTGAAGCCGAGCGTCGTCGCGCTGACCATGAATGCTCGGCGCGCCTTCATGTCGAGGGCGAACTGGCTGCGTCCAAAGAGACCGTCGAACGCCTCGAACTGCTCGTGCAGGAGTACGAGCGCGCACGTTTCGGTAAACGCTCGGAGAAGTTCAATCCCGATCAGATGCAGCTGGTTCTCGAGGACATCGAGATTGCCATCGCCGAAGTCCAGGAGCGCCAGGACGATCGTGCGCGCCGCGCCGGCACGGCGCCGTCCAGCCGCCGTACCAGCCGCGCTGCCCGTGCCTTCCCCGCGCACCTGCCGCGCATCGAGCAGGTGATCGAACCCGAGAACCTCGAGTGTCCCTGCGGCTGCGGCCGGATGGTCCAGATCGGCGAGGATCGCTCCCGCCGTCTCGATGTCATGGCCGCCCAGTATCGTGTGATCGAGACGGTGCGACCGCGCTACGCCTGCGCAAAGGGCTGCGCCGGTGTTGCTCAGGCGCCGGCGCCCGCCCATCTCGTGGAGGGTGGCATCCCCACCGAGGCGCTGCTGGCGCAGGTGGCGGTCGCCAAGTTCAGCGAGCACATGCCACTCTATCGTCAGTCGCAGGTTCTGGCCCGGCATGGCATCTTCATCGATCGCGCCGTTCTGGCAGACTGGATGGGAACGGTCGCCTTCCACCTCGCGCCGCTGGTCGAGCGCATGAGCGTCGTGATGAAGCAATCGGGCCGCTTGTTCATGGACGAGACCAGGGCGCCCGTGCTCGATCCGGGCCGGGGCCGAACGAAGACCGGCTATCTGTGGGCTGTCCTGCGCGACGATCGCGGCCACGGCGGCGCTGATCCACCAATCGTGGTCTACCACTACGCGCCAGGACGCGGTGGCGGCCATGCTGAGCGCATCCTCGAGGGCTTCGACGGCATCCTTCAGGTCGACGGATACCAGGGCTATCATCGGCTCGCACGGCCCGAGCGCAAAGGCGGCGTGCCGCTGCGGCTGGCCGCATGTTGGTCCCACTCAAGGCGCGAGATCATCGCAGCGACTCCGAAAGCCGGCTCACCCATCGCCGAAGCCGTTCTCGCGCGCATCGCCGCACTCTATGCGATCGAGAAGGAGATCCGTGGCGCCGACGCCCCGGCTCGGCAAAAGACCCGTAACGAGCGATCACGGCCGCTCGTCGCTGATCTCGAGAGGTTCCTGCGCGAGCAAGCCGCCCGCCTGTCGCCGGGCAGCGAGATGGGCAAGGCGATCGCCTATCTCCTGAACCATTGGGATGGCCTCACCTTGTTTCTCGACGATGGTTGCGTTGAGATGGACACCAATCCCGTCGAAAATCAAATCAGGCCGCTGACTCTGACGCGTAAAAATAGTTTATTTGCTGGTCACGACGAAGGTGGTCGTTCATGGGCACGCATAGCTTCGCTCATCGCCACCTGCAAAATCAACAGCGTGGAGCCCTACGTCTGGATGAAAGCGACGCTCAAAGCGATCGCAACCGGTCACCCGCAGTCCCGGATCGACGAACTCCTCCCCTGGTCGTTCGGCCGCACCTCGTAATTCTCCGTCGTTGCCGCCTCCATACCCGCCGCCAACGATTTGCAAACACGTTGATCAACAGACTGCAATCCCCACGCCAAACCTTTGCGAATGGGACGCGAACGTCGCTTACCCTTCAACTGTTGATGCGCCTGCTCACAAATCCACCGTGCCTTGATGGTGGCAGCCAGCGTGCGCAGATCCGTCGCCGCCGAAAGATTGGCGAGATAGTATTTCTTCTCCCCGGAGGCACGTTGCTCACCAATGAGCCAGGCTTCGTCGCCTGGGAGATGCTGCTGACCTTTTTCCCATATCCGCTGCGGAGGGCCGTCGGCGGTGCGGACCCGGAGAGCAGCAAATCGGGCTTTGAGCCGACCTTTCGTCCCGCTGCGCCAACTCACGGTCTTCCATTTGGCGCTGGCCAGCATCTGTTCAGCCGCAATCGATAAGATATCGGGCACGTGGTGCTTTCGTGGTTTGCCACGGACTTTGGTGATCGGCCAAATGAGCTTCACATCGACCGGATACACCTTCTGATGCCGAGGGATACCGACAGCCCAGGTCAGCCCGCGTTCTGTTAGCCCTTGTCGGAACGGTGCGCTGAGGCCGTATCCTGCATCCGCCAGCACACATCCAAAGCGCATGTTGGCTGCCATCGCGCGGTCAATCTCGGCCAATGCGATCTCCGGCTTGGACCGCGGCGTTCGGTGTTCGACTGGCACACGAGCGCGCTTCAAACGAGACACGTCGCCTGTCCAGCTGTCAGGCAGAAAGAGACGTAACGCGACCATCACTGGCACTTCGCCGCGCGCAAGCGTTAAAGACACCAGCGTTTGGCAATTTGCCGTTTTACCGAGAGCCGACGCGTATTGAGCCGCAACACCGACTGAGCGCTCACCCTTCTTCGGCAGAGAGGTGTCATCAATAACCAGCACCGCATCGCTGCCGCCGACAAGTCGGTCCGCCTGGTTGAGCAACTCTGTCTCCAGCGGCGTCGCGTCCCACACACCGTCCGCAATGAAATGGTGCAACTGGTCGTAGTTGCTCGTGGCAAGGCGTTCCGCCATCGGCTGAACGCTCTTGCGATCGCCAGGACCAATCAATCCCGCAACATACAGAGGACACATCCGCTGTCGGGTCTTATGACCCAGCCGGTCCAAGAACGGCATCAGCCAGCGTTCGAGTTCGTCTTCCCATCCCGGCATGGTCAGCCCTCCAAGAGCCGACCACCCATGAATCATTGAAAAATTGATTCGGGAATCCTATAAAACGCGGCAAGATCAATAATCTGCCAAAGTAGTGTTAGGGCGTGGACTCATAACGCGCGGCCTGCCACAGCCTGATCGACGCAAGCTGTTCGAATGCAAGGTAGCTGGCAGCCAGCTTGTCATAGCGCATTGCAACGCGACGGCGTTGCTTGTTGAAGAAGCGCTCGATCCGGTCGCGGTAGAGAGAGGGGCTGAAATTGATCGGTATCATTGCGATTGCGTTTTGGCGAGATATTGGCCCAAGCGCCTCGCCTCATGGCAAGTCAGCGCCGGAAAGCTGCAGAAGGCGGGCGTGCAGGCCGACGCGGAGCGCCGCACTCTGAACACGGTTGTGCGCGCACCGGGAACGGTTCAGGAAGAAGAGTGCCGCAAAGCGGTCGTGTCGTTGCGATTCGAAGCCTTCATCGACAGCGTCGAAAACGTCACCACCGGCTCGCATGTCAACAAGGGACAACGGCTGATGCGCATCTACGGTCGGAGCCTGTTAAGTGCAGCTGCCGAATATCTCTCGGCGCTCAATGCCCGTCCGGATACCGGCATTGCCAATCAAGCGTTGAAGGGCGCACGTCGGCGCCTCGAAAACCTCGGCGCACCTGAGGCGTTCATTGCCGAGATAGAGCGTACGCGCGAGGCTCGGTCTACGCGAATTGGCCTGCGCCGCTGGGCGGCGAGATCGTGGAACGCGTGGCCGTCAACGGCATGCGCGCTGGCCCCGGCGATGTTCTATTCCGAATCGCAGATCACAACGTCGTCTGGGTGTTGGTCGATATCGCCGAGTGCGACCTGTCCCTGGTTGAGCTCGGACAAAAGGCGAGCGTCCGGTTGCGCGCCGACAGAGCCGCACCTCCACTTCGAATGCGAGAATATCTCTGGCACGACCGCGCCGCTTTCCACTTCCTAACGGATGTGGCGAAGGCGGTTCATGCGATGCGATCCAAGGGCTGGGACATGCCGTCAAAGGCTACAGGAGGGTCAAGTGCGGGACTGGCAACTTGCCGCAAGCCCTTCATACGGTGCGAGCGCGTTTTATTGGCTTGCCGCATCCCTTGTCGCTCAAGATAACTCAGAAGAGCTATTGGCCGCATCATGCTCATGGCGACGCCAGATATCTCAGCTCGATAAAGTCTGGAGAGGGACCAGAAGATGGACCCCGGCCGGCGTGGCGCCAGCCGGGGTGCAGACGCGATTTGGATTCACTTCCGGCCTTCGTGTTCCCAATGAGCGGTGATATCCGCGCCGGATTTTGTCAGGTGCACATGCTGGTCGACGTGGTCGATCCAAGCGACCGGGATAAAGTGGTGATGGTCGCCATCCGAGGAACTTTGTTTGGTCAGCTTGATCTTGTCGGCACCTTCCAGATGATCGACCTTGCCGACTGTCTTTTTGTCGGATGAAATGACGTCCATGTGCTCTTTGATTTGCGAAGTGTCCAGCATGGGTAATCTCTCCTATGAGTGTAGAAATCAGAAACGCACCACGAGGGTTAAGGTTGCCTAATCGATTAACCGTTCTATCCCCGCGCAGATCCGCGCCACCGCTCCGAGCCGTCCGAGGGTCAATATGCCTGGTTGGTTTTATACCCTAATCCCAAGCGTCGCCGTCATTCTGGGCGCTGCCGTCGCGCTGTGGCGGCAGCCGACGCCTGTGATTGCCGCTGCGATTCAGCATTTCGCGGCGGGGGTCGTTTTCGCCGCCGCGGCCGGGGAACTGCTCCCAGACATCAAACATCGCCAGTCGGTCTGGGCGGTCATCCTTGGAGGAGCCGCGGGCATCCTCCTCATGCTCCTGATCAAGCGTCTGGGCGAAAAAGCCAAAGGCACCCTTGGTGTGGTGATCATGGTGGCGGTGGATATCTTCATCGACGGATTGGTCCTCGGCATCGGATTCGCCGCCGGCGCCAAACAGGGTTTCCTCCTTACGGTAGCGCTCACGATCGAAGTGCTTTTTCTGGCGCTGTCGCTCACCGGCGAATTGTCGGAAACCGTCCGGCAACCGATGAAGGTTCTCGCGATTATCACTGGCCTCGCTGTGCTGTTGCCGATCGGGGCGGCCGTCGGCATCCCTGTCAGTCATCTGCCCAATTTCTGGATCGCAGCATTCTTTTCGTTTGGTTTGATAGCGCTACTGTATCTCGTCACCGAAGAGCTTCTGGTGGAAGCACATTTGGCTCCGGAGACGAGAGCTATCGCCGAAAGTTGGTGACGGCGGGAATCGGGAAGGCGGCATATCGTGGGGGTGCTTGACGCCTCCACTTCTCCACCGAAGGAGCGATATGCC
>JAFVHU010000133.1 GCA_017474385.1 Afipia sp.
AACCCCGTGCGATAATGGAAAATAGGGCTCGATCCGGCGCATCTGCGCCTCGGTAAGCAAAAACAGATCATTCATGGCGATGCCTCCCAGCACCGCCATTGAATCAATCACTCAACATATCCGCAAGAATTTAATGGGTCCGGAGCCTAGCTACGATAGAGACATAATGAGGGCGCGGACGAATCTGCACAGGACCAGGATGGGTGGGGCCTAACCTGACTGTTTCTTCAAGTGGCAATGAAGTGGCAATGAGCTCTAAGGGTGCGGCTCGCACATCACTGAACATCTCGGTGGGATGAAGCCAAGCCGCTGCGCGCCCCGCTCCGGACGGACGGACGCTCACGATTCGTCATGCAGTATCCGAGGAGGACAAGGTCGTGGCGTCCTAGCGCTCTCGTCGGCAGACAGCCTCCCAGGAGCGCAAATCTTTGAGTTTCCATACGGGAAAAGGCTGTTGACCAGTCACCCCACAAGGCGGCTTTCTGTGCCGACGACATCCGGTTCGCTCAGTCGCCGGATCGTCATCACGCACTATCCGCAACAGGATGCGGTTGAGTCGCCGGCGCGCTGGGCCTGTATGGGAGGACATGGCACCGAGCCATAGGAACAGAACACGCAGCAATCGCCCGCCTTCGGCTTCAGTTTGGTGCCGCAACCGGTGCATAAATAAAAAAACCGACAGGCATCGGTCGGCATCAACTCTGTTTTCGCGACAGCGCAGTGCGGACAGGTGATGGTCGATTTTAGCAGCATCGGATCAGCTCTTGGTGCGGAACGGGTAGCCCGCCTTGGTGGTCGCTGAAGTTAGTTGGTTCACGTCGGCTTTAGCGTCGTCATATTTGATCGTTGCGGTCTTGTCCATGAAGGACACAGCAACCTCGGCAACGGCCTGGAACGGCTTCCAGGCCCCCCTGACGATGGAGGGGCATGTCGCGCAATTCATGTTATTGACCGGCCAAGGTGAGCGTTTTGCGCATTATCGTTCGACAGTCCGTTTTGTTTTTTGACTTGAATCAAAGCAGGGAATGCCACCTTCACCATGATGCCCTGACCTCAAGGGAGACCCCGCCATGCACCGGCCCGCCGACATGCTGACCTATCGCCTATTCACCATCCCGACCGCGTTTCTCGTTCTGGTATTGGGCGGGTTTGCCAACACCGTGCAAGCGTCGCCCGCCGCTGCGGGGGCACGGGAAACGGGCGTGTTGCTGGCGATGATGGATGACATGAACAAGATGGGCGGCGCCGCCGCCACTCAGCCAGCCGGCCCCATGAGCGGTACAGGTGCCATGAGCGGCGGGAATGGCGGCATGTGCTGCATGGGCTCGATGGGGAAGGCGCCGGGGCCGAACGGCACCATGGCCATGCCATCCGCTCTGCCCGGTTTTCCCGGCGCCTCGCACCTCTACCACGTCGGGGCCAGCGGCTTCTTCGTTGACTATGCCGACAAAATTGGATTGGCGGTCGAACAATCGACGGCATTGAACGCGATCAAGCAGCGCTCGCTCACCGATCAGTCTGCCGCCCAGCGGAAGGCCGAGGAAGCCGAACAGGCACTATGGATGCTTACGGCGGCCGACCATCCGGACGCGGCCGCCATCGAAGCAAAGGTGCGGGAAATCGAGAAAATCAAATCGGACGCAAGACTCGCATTCATACGCGCAGTCGGCGAAGCCGCCAACGTACTCACCGCCGAACAGCGAAAGATGGTCCTCGGCATGGTGCCGATGCCGGGCAGCACCTCCATGAAGAACATGGCAAGATGACCTGGGCTGAGGCAGGCGTTGAGCCATCGTGTCTTCGCGATCCGTGCGGGCCCATGTCCCGCATCACCGGCGAGGCTGAACGCTCTCGATAGCCTTGATAGCCTCTCCCAGCAGGGGCCCGATATCGATCTTGCTGCTCCCGGAACCAACGCTGTTCGTGGTCACGACCCGAGCGCCGGCGCCGACAAGCAGTCCATCGGAGTGATCCGCGAACAATCCGTGGACGGCGATGCAAACCGGCGGTGGCCAGCCCTGCGCCGCAAGCAGCCGAACGGCTTCGATCATCGTGCGCCCGCTTGAAATGATGTCGTCGACGAGCACGGCCTTGCCACGCCTCGAGATTTCCATAACTAAAGGCGACGTTGGCTCAGTGTTGCGGCGTGCGCCGCGACGGGGAGTTCGCTCGCGGCAATCGGATTCAATTTTTGCCTTTCATCACCTAGGTGTTTAGTCCCGGCATTTGATGGTGCAATCTTATCCTTGGGATGGAAGGAGGCACTATGGGACAAATTCTTCACGGCAGCGCCACGACGACAGCGGCGGTCCGTCGAGCAATACAAAATAGTCAAGCGAGCCTGA
>JAFVHU010000134.1 GCA_017474385.1 Afipia sp.
GAATATCTTGAACAGCTCGAGGCAGAACTCGAAGCGAAGCGAAAGGAACTGGGCGTGGAAGACGCTTTGACGACTGTGCCGGGCGTAACCGCCAAGATGCTTGTGAAATTCGGCGAGAATGACATCAAGACCGTCGAGGATCTGGCCGGCTGCGCCACCGACGATCTGGTCGGCTGGGTGGAGCGCAAGGACGGCGAAACCACCAAGCACGCCGGCATTCTCGATGCCAACGAAACGTCACGCGAAGACGCGGAAGCCTTGATCATGCAGGCGCGCGTCGTTGCCGGCTGGATCACCGAAGCCGATCTCGCCAAGCCATCCGACGAGGCTGCGGCCTCCGAAGAAAACCCGGCGTAAACAGGCCGAAACCCATGAAGCGACTTTCGGACAACAACATGCTCCGCAAGAGTTGAAGGAAATGACCCGCGCATGCTTGCCATCGCTGATCACGCAGATCTTGACAACGGACCCCGGACAAAATCCGGGACCGAGCGGATGTGCGCGGTCACGCGGCAAGTGGCGCCGATTGATGACCTGATCCGCTTCGTCCTCTCTCCCACCGGCGAAACTGTTCCCGACCTGAAGCGCAAGCTGCCGGGGCGCGGGCTATGGGTGTCGCTGTCTCGTGCCATCGTTGCGGAAGCCGCCAGGCGCAACGTCTTTGCGCGCAGCTTCAAGCGCGACGTTCAGGTGTCGAAGACCCTGGCTGACGACGTTGAGCGCATGATGGTCCGAGGGGTGTCCGAAGCCCTCGCCATGGCCGCGAAAGCAGGTCAGGTGGTCTCGGGATTTTCCAAGGTTGAAGGCGCCATTGAGGGGCGGCAGGCGGTCGCCCTGATCCACGCCACGGACGGCGCTCCGGACGGAATCCGCAAGCTGAATGCCAAACTGGCCGCCGTAACGCGGGAAAACGGCACGGAATCAGCGGATTTCCCCGTTATCAGCGTCCTGACCACCGATGAATTGGATTTGGCACTCGGGCGGGCAAATGTGGTACATGCTGCCCTGCTCGCGGGCCCGGCAAGCAAGACCTTCCTCGCACGTTGCCAGACGCTCACCCGATTTCGGGGGACGGGTGGCAGTCACGATGGCGGGATCGACCAGAACAATTAGGGCATTGCCGTCAGATGCGGCATGCGAGCAACGAACGAGATTGGGACTGTTGAATGGCTGATACGAAAAATCCTGGCGATAAGACGCTGAGCGTCGGCTCGAAAACTCTGTCGCTGAAGCCGCGCACAGAGACCGGCGTCGTGCGCCAGAGTTTCAGCCACGGCCGCACCAAGCAGGTGGTGGTCGAGAAGAAAACCAAGCGCCGCCTTGCCGGTGACCCCGCGCCTGCGACCGAAGCGCCGCCGCCTCCGGCCGCGCCGGTTGCCGCAGCAGCACCTGCTGCCAAGGTCGCGCCGCGTGCGCCTGAGCCTGTGCGTCCGGCCGCCCGCAAGTCGGGCGTTGTCCTGCAGACCCTGACCGAAGACGAGCAGAGCGCCCGCGCCAGCGCGCTGGCCGACGCGCGCGTGCGCGAGGAAGAAGAGCGCCGCGCGGCGGAAGCCGAAGCTGCGCGCCGCAACACCAAGGAATTCAAGGAACAGCAGGAGCGCGAAGCAGCCGAAGCCCGCAAGAAGGCCGAGGAAGAACGCCACCGCGCCGAGGAAGAAGCCAAGGCTCGTGCTGAACGTGAAGCCACCAAGCGCAGCACCGAAGCCGTGGCCAAGGCAGCGACGCCTGCCACCACAGCCCGCACGGCTGCAACGCCTCCGGCCCGTCCGGCTGCCGTCGCCGCCGATGGTTCCGACGATGATGAAGCTCCGCGCATGGTGCGTCGTCCAGGCGGCGCCGCGCGTCCCGTCGTTGCAGCCAAGCCTACTGCGAAGCCCGGCCCTGCAAAGCAGCGCGGCCGCCTCACCCTTTCGACCGCGCTGAACGCCGACGACGTGCGCGAGCGTTCGATCGCCTCGTTCCGCCGCCGCACGCAGCGCCTCAAGGGCCATGCGTCCAACGAGCCGAAGGAAAAGCTGATCCGCGAAGTCACGATTCCCGAAGCGATCACGATTCAGGAACTCGCCAACCGCATGACCGAACGTGCGGTGGACGTGATCCGCCTGCTGATGAAGCAGGGCGCGATGCACAAGATCACCGACGTGATCGATGCCGACACCGCGCAGCTGATCGCGGAAGAAATGGGCCACACCGTCAAGCGCGTCGCAGCGTCGGACGTGGAAGAAGGCCTGTTCGACGTTGCCGACGATCATGCCTCGGACACGACACCGCGTCCGCCGGTCGTGACCGTCATGGGTCACGTCGATCACGGCAAGACCTCGCTGCTCGACGCGCTGCGTCACGCCAATGTTGTCAGCGGCGAAGCCGGCGGTATCACCCAGCATATCGGCGCGTATCAGGTTACGTCGCCGGAGAGCGGCAAGAAGATCACGTTCATCGACACGCCGGGCCACGCCGCGTTCACTGCGATGCGCGCGCGCGGCGCCAAGGTCACCGACATCGTGATTCTGGTCGTCGCCGCCGATGACGGCGTCATGCCGCAGACGATCGAAGCGATCAACCACGCCAAGGCGGCGAAGGTTCCAATGATCGTTGCGATCAACAAGATCGACAAGCCGGATGCGAAGCCGGAGCGCGTGCGCACCGAGCTGTTGCAGTATGAGGTTCAGGTTGAATCCTTCGGCGGCGAAGTCGTCGACGTCGAAGTGTCGGCCAAGAACAAGACCAATCTCGACAAGCTGCTGGAAATGATCGCGCTGCAGGCCGAACTGCTCGACCTGAAGACCAACCCGGATCGTCCGGCCGAAGGCACCGTCATCGAAGCCAAGCTCGATCGCGGCCGCGGTCCGGTGGCGACCGTTCTGGTCCAGCGCGGCACCTTGCGGGTCGGCGACATCATCGTGGCCGGTGCAGAAATGGGCCGCGTCCGCGCGCTGATCAACGATCAGGGCCAGACCATTCAGGAAGCCGGACCTTCGGTTCCTGTCGAAGTGCTCGGCTTCAACGGTCCGCCGGAAGCAGGCGATCGCCTCGCCGTCGTCGAGAACGAAGCGCGCGCCCGTCAGGTCACCGATTACCGCGCCCATCAGAAGCGCGAGAAATCCGCAGCCAGCAACGCCGGTATGCGCGGTTCGCTCGAGCAGATGATGTCGCAGCTCAAGACCACGGGCCGCAAGGACTTCCCGCTGGTCATCAAGGCCGACGTGCAGGGTTCGCTCGAAGCCATTCTCGGCTCGCTCGAGAAGCTCGGCACCGACGAAGTCGCCGCGCGCATCCTGCATGCAGGTGTCGGCGGCATTTCGGAATCCGACGTGACGCTGGCGGAAGGCTTCAATGCCGCGATCATCGGCTTCAGCGTCCGCGCCAACAAGGAAGCGGCGGCTCTCGCCAAGCGGGACGGCATCGAAATCCGCTACTACAACATCATCTACGATCTGGTGGATGACGTGAAAAAGGCGATGTCCGGTCTGCTCGCGCCGACGCTGCGCGAAACCATGCTCGGCAATGCGCAGATCCTCGAAGTGTTCAACATCTCGAAGGTCGGCAAGATCGCCGGTTGCCGCGTCACCGACGGCAGCGTGGAACGCGGCGCCAATGTGCGCCTGATCCGCGACAACGTCGTCGTGCATGAAGGCAAGCTGTCGACACTGAAGCGCTTCAAGGACGAAGTGAAGGAAGTGCAGTCCGGCCAGGAATGCGGTATGGCATTCGAGAGCTATCAGGACATGCGCGTCGGCGACGTTATCGAGTGTTATCGCGTGGAGACCATTCAACGCTCCCTGTAAGTCCAAGTCTTACGGGCTCGTTGAAGGGATATTGCAAAGTCTGACGTTCTGCCCGGCCCAAAGCGCGAAGCATGCCTTCGCGCCGAATGTGCCGGGCACCGCGTCTTGAACGATTCAGCAACGCTACGAGTGCAATGGCCGAGATGCAGACCAGTTCTGCCGGCCACGGCAATTTTGATTTGAACAAGGACGACAATGGCACCTCGCAAAAAGGACAGCGACCCTCGCGGCGGCACGACCGGCGCCTCGCAGCGCCAGTTACGCGTCGGCGAACTCGTGCGTCACGCCGTTGCGGATATTCTGTCGCAAGGCGGCGTGCACGACCTGGCGCTCGAGGGTCAGATCATCACGGTGCCCGAGGTGCGGATGTCGCCGGACCTCAAGCTCGCAACAATCTATGTGATGCCGCTCGGCGGCCGCGGCATCGAGGATGTGATCGCAGCGCTCGATCGCAACAAGAAGTTTCTCCGCGGCGAAGTCGCACATCGCGTTAACTTAAAATTCGCTCCTGATCTTCGCTTTCGCGTTGACGAACGATTCGACGAAGCAGAACGGATCGAGAAATTACTGAGAACACCCGCGGTTCAAAAAGACCTCAAGACAGATTCGGACCAAGACTGATGAATGTGACTAGCCCAGACCGCGTGATCGAACAGCAAACAGCCGATTCGAACGCGCCTGCCGAAAATAAATTTTCCGATGCTGCGGCGAGCGGCGCGCGGCACAACGATCCGCGCCAGCAGCAAGGCGGCAAGCAACAGCGCCAGCAGGGCGGTCAGCAAAAACGCGATCGCCGCGACGTGCACGGCTGGGTGATTCTCGACAAGCCGATCGGCATGACGTCGACGCACGCCGTCGCCGTGCTCAAGCGCCTGTTCAATGCCAAGCGCGCGGGCCATGCCGGCACCCTTGATCCGCTCGCCTCGGGCGGATTGCCGATTGCGCTGGGCGAAGCCACCAAGACCGTTCCGTTCGTGATGGACGGCCGCAAGCGCTATCGTTTCACGGTCCAGTGGGGCGAGGAGCGCGACACCGACGACACCGAGGGCCGCGCCACCCAGACCAGCCCTGCCCGGCCTTCCGTCGAGGCGATCCGGGCCCTGCTGCCGCAGTTCACCGGCACCATCGAACAGATCCCGCCGCAGTATTCGGCGATCAAGATCCAGGGTGAGCGGGCTTATGACATGGCCCGTGACGGCGAGGTGGTCCCGCTGCAGCCCCGACCGGTCGAAATTCACGAATTAACTCTTGTAGAACAACTAGATGGCGACCGCTCGGTGTTCGAAGCCGAATGCGGCAAGGGCACCTATGTCCGGGCGCTGGCCCGCGATATGGGCCGGATTCTGGGGTGTTTTGGTCATATTTGCGCGCTTCGGCGCACGATTTGCGGGCCTTTTACCGAAGCGGACATGATTCCGCTGGCAGATTTGGAGGCTTTGTGCGATAGAGCCGCGTCTGGCGAGGGCAGCCTCGCCGACGCGCTTTTGCCCGTTGAGACCGCGCTGGACGACATCCCGGCACTGGCCGTCACACGGGCGGATGCCGCAAGGCTCCATCGGGGCCAAGCGGTTTTGTTGCGCGGACGGGATGCGCCAATTTCAAACGGCACAGTCTATGCCACCGTCGGAGGAAGGCTTCTGGCCCTCGCCGAGATTGGCAATGGCGAACTCATCCCCAAGCGTGTGTTCAACCTGACCGGGCTGACA